>NZ_JACHND010000001.1:5414521-6029042 GCF_014205275.1 Sphaerisporangium siamense | reverse complement strand
CTACGGGCCCTTCGCCCAGATGTTCCAGGCCGTCGGCCTGAGCGCGCCGTCCTGGCTCAGCGAGCCGTCCACCGCCCTGGTCTCGCTCGTCATCTTCCACGTCTGGCAGATGATCGGCTACTACACGATCCTCGTCATCGCCGGGCTCACGCAGATCCCGCCGGACCTGTACGAGGCGGCGCGCATCGACGGCGCGGGCTTCTGGCGCCAGACGATCAGCGTCACGCTGCCGCTGCTGCGCCGCACCACGCTCTTCATGACGCTCATCACGATCATCAACGCGATCCAGGTCTTCGACCCGGTCTACATCCTCACCCAGGGCGGCCCGGCCGAGAGCACCTCGGTGGTGTCGTTCTCCATCCAGCGCGAGGCGTTCCAGTACGGCATGGCCGGACAGGCGAGCGCGATGGCGTTCAGCCTGCTCATCGTGCTGCTGGCCGTCGCGGGGCTGGTCCTCGCGGCGATGAGGAGGCGCTCATGACCGCGCACGCCGCCGGTGGGCCGGTCGCGCCCGCGCGCCGGGCCCGCCCCGGACGGCTGCTCAAGCGCGCCGCCGTCTCGCTGCTCATCGCCCTGGTCATGCTGCCGCCGCTGTTCCCGCTGTACTGGATGCTCATCTCCAGCCTCAAGGGACCCGAGGAGCTGGCCACCACGCCGCCCACCTGGTTCCCCGGCGACATCACCTTCGGCGCGTTCTCCGAGGTCTTCTCGGTGGTGCCGTTCGGCCGCGCCTTCCTCAACAGCGCGCTCATCGCCGGGGTGTCCACGCTGTCGGTGCTGGTCACCAGCGTGATGGCGGGCTACGTTTTCGCGAAGTACCGCTTCCGCGGCAGAGATGTGATCTTCTGGGCTGTCGTGGCAACCATGTTCCTGCCCCCCATCGTCACGCTCGTGCCCCTGTACTGGCTGGTCTCGACGATGGGCCTGGCCGACTCCTACGCCGGCGTCATGCTTCCCTGGCTGGCCAACGCCTTCGGCATCTTCCTGATGCGCCAGTTCATCGCCGACGTCCCCGACGAGCTCATCGAGGCCGCCCGCGTCGACGGCGCGGGCGAGATGCGCATCCTGTGGAAGGTGATCACGCCGCTGCTGCGCCCGGCGCTGGTCAGCCTGGCGCTGTTCGCGTTCGTCTTCTACTGGAACAACTTCCTGTGGCCGCTGTCGATCCTTCAGGACGACGGGAAGTATCCGGTGGTGCTGGCGCTCAGCCAGCTGCTGTCCTACAGCACCAGCGTCCGCTACCAGAACGTCGTCATGGCGGGCGCCCTGATCGCCAGCGTGCCGACGATCCTGGTGTTCCTGCTGGCGCAGCGCGCCTTCGTGCAGAGCGTCTCGCGCACGGGGGTGAAGGGATGAGCCACCTCTACGCCGGCGTCGACGTCGGCGGCACCTCCGTCCGGGTCCTCACCGAGACCGCGGGCGTCCGCGGCGAGCCGGTCGCGGCGCCGGTCGCCTCCGGGTACGAGGAGTTCCTCGACCAGCTCGCCGCCCTGCTCCCGGCGGGGCCGCGCGCCGTCACCGTCGGCCTGCCCGGCACCTCCGCCGCGGGCGTCCCGGCGTTCGTGCCCGCCCTGCCCTGGCTGGCCGGCCGCCCGCTCGCCGGCGACCTCGCCGCGCGGGCCGGCGCGCCGGTCACGCTGGCGCTGGACGGCCACCTCACGCTGCTGGCCGAGGCCGCCGAGGGCGCCGCCAAGGGACTGCGCTCGGCCGTCCTGATCGCCGTCGGCACCGGCGTCGGCGGGGCCCTGCTCGTCAACGGCCGCATCTGGCGCGGCGCGCACGGCAGCGCCGGCTCGTGGGGCTGGCTCCCCACGCCCGTGCCCCCGGACCCGCACCAGGGCCCGTTCGAACGCGTCGCGGCCGGCTCGACGCTGCCCGGAGGGCCCGCGCTCGTCGCCGCCGCCAGGTCCGGCGACGGGGACGCGCTCGCCATGCTGGACGACTACGCGGGCCACCTCGGGCGCGGGATCGCCGCGCTGGCCAGCGGGCTCGACCCCGACGTCGTGCTCGTCGGCGGAGGCATGGCCGACGCCATGGACGTCCTCGGGCCGCTGCTGGACGCGCACGTCGCCCGCTGGGCCTCCCCGGACGGGCGGCGCGTCCCGGTGCGCGCCGCGGCCCTCGGGTCGCGCGCCGGAGTGGTCGGCGCCCTGCTGGCCGCGCGCCGCGGGGAGGAGTGGTGATCGTGCCCCCGCTCGACCCCAGCTCGGGCGTCCCCCTCTACATGCAGGTCGAGCGCAGCCTGCGCCGCCGCATCGACGCGGGGGAGTGGCGGGCCGGGGAGAAGCTCCCCACCGAAGGGGAGCTCGGCAAGGTCTACGGCGTCAGCCGCGTCACCGTCCGCCAGGCGCTGGCCCGGCTGGTCGACCGCGGCGCGCTCGTGCGCGAGCAGGGCCGCGGCACCTTCGTCCGCGACACCAGCCTGACCGCAGGGGCGCGCGGGGTCACCTCCTTCAGCGCCGAACTGCGGGGCCTCGGCCACACCTCCGGGGCCCGCGTCCTGGAACAGGTGGTCGTCACCGCCGCCGAGTCCGACCTGCCCCCCGAGATGGGCGTGGAACCGCGCGACCCCCTCCTGCGGCTGCGCAGGCTCAGGACCGACGGCTCCCGGCCGGTCGGCGTGCAGACCGCCCTGCTCCCCATCGGCCGCTTCCCCGGCCTCGCCGACGTCGACTTCACCGACCGGTCCCTCTACGAGACCCTCCGCGAGAACTTCGGCGTCATCCCCCGCGAGGCGATCGAGACCTTCACCGTCGGAGGGGTGCTCGGCGAGGACGCCCCCACCCTCGGCGTCGCCCCCGGCGCCCACGCCTTCTACGTCGAACGTCTGACCTTCGACGCGGCGGGCCCCTTCGAATACGTGCGCAGCGTCATGCGCGGTGACCGCTACCGCGTGCGGCTGGCGCTGCGCGACCCCCACTGACCACCTGCTGAACCCACTGAAAGGAACCATCCGTGACGTACACGCGCACACTCCTCGATATCCTCGACCGGCTGGACACCACCCAGGGCGAGAACCTGAACGCCGTGGCCGAGAAGTGCGCCGACGCCGTCCAGAACGGCGGGCTGATCCACCTGTACGGCAGCGGCCACTCGGTCATCCCGACCATGGACGCCTTCCCCCGGTACGGCAGCTTCGCGGGCCTGCACCCGCTCACCGACCCCCGGCTGATGTGGCACAACGTCCTCGGCCCCGGGGGCGTCCGCGAGCTGCTCTGGCTGGAGCGCACCGAGGGCTATGTCCAGCAGTACCTCGACCACGAGCCGCTGAGCTCCGGTGACGTGCTCATCGTCTACTCCCACGGCGGGCGCAACGCCGCTCCCGTCGAGGCCGCGATGTACGGCGCCAAGCACGGGCTGTTCACGGTCGCGGTGACCTCGGTCGCCAACCTGGAGCGCCCGGCCGAGCACTCCAGCGGCCGCCGCATCGCCGAGATCTGCGACGTCACCGTGGACACCGGGGTGCCGGTGCAGGACGCCATCGTCGACGTCGAGGGCTGGGACCGCCCGGTCGGCGGCGCCTCCACGGTCGTGGCCTGCGTCGTCAGCCACGAGATCGTGACCCGCACCGCCGCCGTGCTCGCCCGGCGCGGCGTCGAGATCCCGACGTTCGTCTCGCCGACGGTGCCCGGCGCCACGGTGCAGTCCAACGACGAGGTGTTCGCCGAGCACCGCCGCCGCCTGCACGCGGCCGAGGCGCGCGGCCTGTCCTGACCCCGGACGCCGTCCAGGGGGCGGGGGCTCACGCGGCAGGGGGCGGCGTGAGGACGAACCGCCGCCCCCTCGCGGCCGGCCCCCGGGGTTCTCGGCGCGGGCCCGGAGATAATCAATGGACGGAGTGAGTACTCACTCCGTACCGTTGCGGCATGACGGACACACAGAGCCGGCGCAGGGCGCCGGGAATGAACCCCGGGCAGCGCCGCGACATGATCGTGAAGGCGGCGCTGCCGCTGGTGGCCGAGCACGGCGCCGCCGTGACGACCGCCCAGGTGGCGAGGGCCGCCGCGATCGGCGAGGCGACGATCTTCCGCGTCTTCGCCGACAAAGAGGAGTTACTGGACGCCTGCGTGCTGGCCGCCCTCGACCCCGGTCACGTGCTGGGGGAGATCGCCGCCGTGCCGCTGGACCAGCCCCTGGCCGCGCGGCTCACCGAGGCCGCCGAGGCGCTGCGCGCCCACTTCGCGCGCATGGGCGCGGTGCTCGGCGCGCTGCACGCCACGGGCCTGCGGCGCGGCCGCGCCCACCCGCGCCACGACCCGCGGGCGGAGGCGCGCGACGGCGGCGCGGAGGCCGGGACGGCGCCGGGCCGTGAGGAGTCGATGGCGCGGACCGTGGAGGCGGTCGCCGAGCTGTTCGAGCCGGAGCGCGCGTCGCTGCGCCTGCCCCCCGAACGCCTGGCCGCGATCTTCCTGGGCATGCTGTTCAGCCGCCCCCGGCTGGCCGCCGGCCACGCCGCCGACCCCGCCGAGATCGTGGAGGTGTTCCTCCACGGCGCCCTGACCTGAGGGACCGGGCGGGTCAGGCGGCGGGAGGCAGTTCGACGTAGTCGAGGGCCACCTTGACGGCCGCGTCCTTGCGCTCCTCGTCGGAGACCTCCTCGTCCTTGAGGACGAACCAGGCGGCGTGCAGCGTGAAGATCGCCATGGACCTCCTGAGCCGCTCGGCCGTCGAGTCGCCCTCGTCGCACAGGATGTCCATCACGCCCTTCATCAGGTCGCGCATGCGGGCGACCTTGGGATTGTCGCGCAGCGCCGTCTGGTTGCGCTCCATGAACCGCATGAACGCGTGGTGGTTGGAGTCGTAGAGCGAGTCGGCGTACCGCAGGACGAACTCGCGCCGGGTCTCGGGGCCGCGCGGCCGGCCCTGGGCCCACTTGATCAGGTTCTCCATCTCGGCGTGCCGGTCCTCGCTGAGGCTGGCGACGATGTCGTCCTTCGTGCGGAAGTGGTAGTACAGCGCCGCCTTGGTCACGCCCAGTTGCTCGGCGATCTCGCGCAGCGAGGTGCCCTCGTACCCCTGCTCGGTGAAGAGCCTGAGGGCGATCTCCTGGATACGAGCCCGGGTATCGGAATGTTCCCTCATAACTCTCGAATCGCTCCTGTCCGCATTTATTAACTTGACGGCCGGCAAGTAAGTGCTACCTTGGCAGTATAGTCACTAGCCGGTCGGCAAGTAAGCATGCGATTACAAAGCAACTACCAAGGGGGCTCAAAGTAATGACGGAGACCGAGGCCGAGATGGTTCCCGGCCGCCGGCGGGAGGTCATGGTCGTCCTGCCAGGGCTGATGCTCGCCATCATGCTCGCCATGCTCGACAACATGATCGTCGGCACCGCGATGCCGCGCATCGTCGGCGAGCTCGGGGGACTGGCGCACCTCTCCTGGGTCGTCACGGCGTACGTCCTCGGCACCACCGTCTCGACGCCGATCTGGGGCAAGATCGGCGACCTGTACGGACGCAAGACCATCTTCCTGGCGTCCATCGCCATCTTCATGATCGGCTCGGCGCTGTGCGGCATGGCCGGGTCGGAGCTGCTCGGCGGCACCGACGGCGGCATGGGCGAGCTCATCGGCTTCCGCGCGATCCAGGGTCTCGGCGCGGGCGGCCTCATGGTCAACGCCATGGCCATCATCGGCGACCTGGTCCCGCCCCGCGAGCGCGGCCGCTACCAGGGCATCATGGCCGCGATCATGTCGCTGGCCATGGTCGCGGGCCCCCTCGTCGGCGGCTTCATCACCGACAACCTCGACTGGCGCTGGGCCTTCTACGTGAACCTGCCCATCGGCGCCGTCGCGTTCGTCTGGCTGCTGCTGCGCCTGCACCTGCCGAAGTACCGCACCGAGCACCGCATCGACTGGTGGGGCGCCGGCCTGCTCGCCGTGGGCATCACGGCCCTGGTCCTCATCACCACCTGGGGCGGCACCGAGTACGACTGGACGTCCTGGCAGATCCTCGGCCTCGCGGCCGTCGCCGTGGTGACGCTGGCGATCTTCATCCCGGTGCAGCGCCGGGTCGCCGAGCCGATCATGCCGCTGCACGTCTTCCGCGACCGCAACTTCACGCTGGTCTCCCTGATCGGCTTCCTGCTCGGCTTCGCGATGTTCGGGGCGATCAACTTCCTGCCGCTGTTCCAGCAGACCGTCCAGGGCGCCTCGGCGACCAACTCCGGCCTGCTGCTCCTGCCGATGATGGCCGCCATGATGGTGGTCTCGCTGTTCGTCGGCCAGGCCATCACCAAGACCGGCAAGTACAAGATCTGGCCCATCGCCGGCGGCGTCTTCATGGCGATCGCCATGTGGCTGCTCTCCCTGCAGGACGTGAACACCACCACCTGGCAGACCGGCGTGTTCATCGCCGTGCTCGGCCTCGGCATGGGCGGCCTGATGCAGACCACGATGCTCATCGCGCAGAACAGCGTCGAGCAGAAGGACCTCGGCGTGGCCAGCAGCGCCTCCACGTTCTTCCGCTCCATCGGCGGCTCGTTCGGCGTGTCGGTCTTCGGCGCCGTCTTCAACCACCACCTCAGCGCCAACCTGACCGACAGGCTCGGCCCGCAGGCGGCGGCCATGGCCGAGGGGGGAGGCGGCGGACGCCTCGACCCGACCGCGCTGGCCGCGCTGCCCGCCCCGGTACGCGAGGGCTTCCTGACCTCGCTCGCCGACTCGATCTCCAGCGTGTTCCTGTGGGCCATCTTCTTCGCGGTGCTGGTGCCCCTGCTGGCCGCCTTCATCAAGGAGATCCCCCTGCGCTCCGGCCCCGGAACCCCTGCCGCCAGCTCCGGCGGCGACGGGGACGGGGACGGCAAGGCGCGGGACGCCGCAGACGGCGCCGAGACGCCGAAGGACGGCGCGGTCAAGGACGCCGCGCCCGTCGCCGCCTTCGACTGACACCCCTGCGGCTCCGCCGGCCGGAGACGGCCGGCCGCAGGCACCCGGCAAGCAGCATGCAAGCCCGTGCTCCTAACGTCGGGCGCGCCCCCGCGAGAAAACCGCGTGGCGACGCCCGCGTCGTCTCCGCGCCCGACAAGGAGCCACGGTGTCCCCCACAGCCCTCATGGTGCTCGGCTTCGGCCTGGTCGCCCTCATCTTCGGCGGCGTCGGAACCGCCCTGCTCATGTCCGCCCGCGACTTCCGCCGCATCGCCCACCGCGTGCCCGGCCACGTCGTACGGCTGCGCGCGAGCGACGGCGGCGACGGGACCGTCTACTACCCGACCGTCGGGTTCACCACCCTGCACGGCCGGTACGTCGAGGCCGAGACCCGCATCGGCAGCAACCCGCCCGCGGCACCGGTCGGCGGCCGGGTGACGGTGCTGTACGACCCCGAACGGCCGACCCGGGTCCGCCTGGAGGGCTTCTGGGCGGGCGGCAACGTCATCGGCGTCGTGTTCGCGGTCATCGGCGTCGTCTTCCTGGTGGTCTCGGCGGCCGTGGCCGCCTTCGGCCCCTGACCCCCACCGCCCGGCCCGGCTTCTCTCCGATCCTTACCGCCTCCTGACCATCCGGGTGATCTCGTTCATGATTCCTCCCAGGTAGTAGCGTCGGCTCATGCGACTAGGCGTCCTCGACATCGGTTCCAACACGGTGCATCTCTTGGTGGTGGATGCCCACCGGGGCGCGCAGCCGCTGCCGGCCTACTCCCACAAGGCCGAGATGCGGCTGGCCGAGCATCTGCACAACGGCGACACGCTGTCCGCCGACGGCGAGCGCGAGCTGCGCGGCTTCATCCGCGAGTCCCTGCGCATCGCCGAGGACAAGGGCGTCGAGGAGATCATCGCCTTCGCCACCTCGGCCGTGCGCGAGGCGTCCAACGGCGAGGAGGTCCTGCGCCGCCTGCGCGAGGCCACCGGCGTGGACCTGCAGGTGCTGTCCGGACAGGAGGAGGCCACGCTGACCTTCCTGGCCGTGCGGCGCTGGTTCGGCTGGTCCTCCGGCAGGCTGCTGGTGCTCGACATCGGCGGCGGCTCCCTGGAGATCGCCTCCGGCGCCGAGGAGGCGCCCGACGTCGCGGTCTCCCTGCCCCTCGGCGCGGGCCGCATGACCCGGCGCTGGTTCACCGGCGACCCCCCGCCCTCCGGCGAGGTGCGCGACATGCGCAGGCAGGTCCGCGCGCAGATCGGCAGCATCGTCGGTGACGTCGTCAAGTACGGCAGGGCCGACCACGCGGTGGCCACCTCCAAAACCTTCAAGCAGCTCGCCCGCATCGCCGGCGCCGCGCCCTCCGGCGAGGGCGCCTACGTCCGGCGCACGCTGTCCCACAAGAGCCTGTCCGCCTGGACCGAGAAGCTGGCCGGCATGACCGACGCCCAGCGCGCCGGGCTCCCCGGCGTCTCGGCCGGGCGCGCCCCGCAACTGCTCGCCGGCGCGGTCGTCGCCGACGCCACCATGGACCTGTTCGAGCTCACCCAGCTGGAGATCTGCCCGTGGGCGCTGCGCGAGGGAGTGATCCTGCGCCGCCTGGACGCCATGCCCGGCTCGTGAGCCGTCCGGCGTCGCTTGGGTAACGCCGCGCACCCCGCCCGCGTGTCGTCCCCGGGGAATCAGTAGTTTCACCTGGGTGGGGAGAAGTGTGAGCGTGCCCGCCCGGGGCACGTCTCCACGAATCACAACACAACAGGGAGGATCGGGCGATGATGGAGATCATCGGTACGGCCTGGACGGTGCTGGTCGTCCTGATTCTCGCGGGACTCGCCCTCATACTGATCGCCGTGGTGGCGCTGATCCTTCTGGCCCTGATGGCCTCGACCACCAGCCCCGAGCCCGACCTCGGCGCGGCGGCCCGGCGCGGGGAGCCTTCCACGGCGCCCACCCCCGCTCCGGTCGTGCCCGCGCCGCGTCCCCGTCCCCGTCCCGCAAGGGAACCACGGGAACGCGGAAACGGGCACGGGCTGATGGCGCGGGGCCGGGCCGTCGTCATGCGAAGGGAAGGCCACCCCGGAGTCCCGTGATGCCGGTCGTGCGCCCGCGCCGGGCCGCTCAGCGGAGCGGCGCGGCCTCGACGCGGTGATCGGCCAGGTGGGCCAGCACGGCCTGGTTGGCCTCCCACCCGTCGGGGAACTTCACCGGGACGTTCAACCGGACCGGCTCGGCGGAAGGATGGGCGTCGAGCAGCTCGGGGATCCCGGCGCGGGCGACGACCACGCACGCGTGCCTGTGACGTGAGGTGAGCACGCACAGCCGTCCCGACTCCAGATGGAAGGCCGTCGCGTCCCTGCGCCCCGACAGGGGATGCAGCACGATCGTCACGTCGTACTCGCGGCCCTGCAACCGGTTGGCCGTGTCCACGGTCACCCCCGGCGGGGGACCGGCCGCCAGGATCGCCGCCACCTGGTCGCGGTGCGCCGCCCCGATCGCGATCCGCTCGGCCGTCACCGGCCGCTCGCCCCGCTCCGACGCCGCCACCGGCGCCCGCTGCACCAGCCGCGTGGCCAGCACGGCGACCGCCTGGACGGCCTCGGCGTCGGTCCGCAGCGTGTGACGGCTCGGCAGCTCGTACAGGGCCCAGCCGCTCGCGGCGGCCTCCTCCAGCGCGCGGTCGTAGGCCGTGCGCATGCCGCCCGCGGTGAACGTCAGGCGGCGCTCGCCCGGCCCGGTGCCGGCGCGGAACCCCGTGAACGGGTAGAACGCCCGCGAGACGACCGGCGCGGCCGAGGCGGGCAGCCGCCAGGACACCGGCAGCCGGTGCACCGGCAGCCCGGGGTTGTGACGCAGCAGCACCGCCACCGCGCTCTGCAGCGGATCCCACGACAGGCCCGCCCAGCGGTCGCCGTCCACCACCGAGAACGGGTCGAGCTGGCCGGGATCGCCCACGAACAGGGCCCGCTCGAACATGCCCGCCACCCGCAGCAGCTTGTCCGAGCGCATCTGGTACGCCTCGTCCACGATCGCCCACGGCCAGACGCGGTCGCCCGCCCAGGCCCACTTGTCGGCGGTGGCGACCACCACATCCGGGTCGCCGAGGTCGGGCAGCTTGGTGCCCACGGCGGCCTTGCCCATCACCCGGGCGGGCACGACGTAGTCGGACGCCGACAGCCGCCCGAGCGCCAGCCGCGGGTGCTCCTCGGCCAGCCGGACGATCAGGTCGTCCACCTGCTCGTTGGTCTGCGCGATGATCATCAGAGGCTCGCCGGTCGCGGCGATGTGCCCCGCCGCGCGCACCACCAGCGTGGACTTGCCCGCGCCCGGCGGCGAGTCGACCACCACGCCGCGGTGCCGCGGCAGGTCGTCCAGCACGGCGTCCACGACCGCCGCCGCCTCCGCGCCCGGGGTGACGGGCCCGGCCGCCACGAGACGCCGGCTCACGACCACTCCTCCTGGTCGTCCTCGGCGCTCGGCGCGTACTCCGGCGGCGGGCCGCCGTGCGTCCACGGGGTGTCCTCGGGGGCGGGCAGGCTCGCGGGCGGCTGGAACTCCTCGCTCAGCGCGGCGTAGCACACCTTCTCGCCCACCTCCGGAACCGCGCCCGGGGTCGCGGTCTTCCCGCGCCCCATGCCTTTGACGATCTTCAACGTGACCAGCCCGTCCCCGGCCGCGACCACCTCGGCCTGCTGGCCGCGCCGGTCCGGCGTGCCGAGCTTCGCGCCCGCCGCCAGCCGCACCGGGTCCTGCGTCCACACCGTGATCAGCGGCCGCAGCTTGCGCCCCCTGCCCTCGCCCTCGGCGTGCGCCGGGTCGGACTCGGTCACCGTCCCCGTGAACGCCTCGCCGGTCAGGCGGTAGGACGCCATCACCAGCGGATCGTCGTAGGCCCGCTGGGCGTCGTAGGACGCCTGGGCGCGCTCCATGCGGGCGAGCCGGGACGCCGCGGCCACCGCGCCGTCGTGCCTCGGCTGCGGCGGGCCGTCCTCGGCGAGCTGCTCGGCGAACGCCGTGAACGCCCCCCGGTCGCCCTCCCAGCGCGTCACCGCGCCCCTGCTCTCCGGCAGCGCGCGCAGCAGCTCCACCGCCCGCCACATCAGCCGCCACGTCGGTTCGAGCTGTGTGCGCACCGCCTCGGCCACCCGCCCGGACGTCCGCGGGCCCGGCGCCTCCTCGTAGGCGCGGATCGCCGGCGCCAGCACCTCGGCGTCGAAACCCGGATCGGTCGCGGGCCCGGCGGGCGGCCACACCAGAGGATCCTCCGCCTCGCGCGCGGCGCGCGCCCCGCTCATGCCGGGCGGCGGGTCGATCCACGCCGCCAGCGACGCCAGGTTGGCGTCCTCCAGGGCGCTCTGCCCCGTCGCCCAGTGCAGCGACAGCGCCTCGGTGGCCGCCAGCAGCAGCGCCGACCCCGGGTGGCGCGCCCGCTGGGCGAAGAACGTCAGCCACCGCCCGAGGATCGGCACCGAGGGGTGGACGGCGTGCGGCCCCTCCGCGCGGCGGAACCGCGTCGAGCGGCCGAGAAGCTGCGTGAACGCCACCCCGCCGCGGTTCGGCACCAGGATCTGGGGCGCGTCGGCGCACCGCTCGTACGGCTCGGCGCCCCGCCGCTCCACCGTCTCGGTGTCCTTCTGCAGGCTCTCCACGTACGGCAGCACGATCTCGGCCAGCTCGGCGGCGAAGGCGAACCGCAGGTCGCGGTCACGGGGCTGCGGCACCACGAGCAGCCGCGGGTGGTCCGGATCGGTGCCCGCCATCGCCGCCAGCGGCGCGGCGGCCTCGCCCGCGAGCCGCAGCGGGATGAACACCATCGGCCGCTCCGACAGGTGGCAGTGCCGCACGGTGGCCAGCCGCTGCGCGGTGCCGGTGCGGACGGCCCGCAGGCGGGCCAGCGCGGCGAGCGTGCTCATCCCGCCTCCGCGTAGATCTCGGCGGACATGAGCGCGGCCAGGCGCAGCAGCCGGGCGATCTCCTCCTGGCCCTCGCCGGGCGGCAGCGAGCCGTCGGCCAGGCCCAGCGCCTCCTCCACGGTCGCCACCCCGCCGAGCGCGTCGCGGACCTGCCGTCCGAGCTGCTCGGTCGAGCCCGCGGCGGTGGCCTCGTCCCTGCAGAAGAAGCACAGGTCGCACGTCGACAGGCACTCGGGGGCGTACCGGGCGTCCACCGCGCCCACCGCGGCGCGCAGCTCGGCCACCGGGCGGGTCGGCGCGCCGTCGGCGTCGGGCGCGAGGTCGAAGGTGAGATCGTCCGGCAGGGAGTCGACGAGCGCGCCCACCTTGGTCATGCGCGAGAGCTGCCGGGTGAGCACGGCCAGCTCCCTGCGCACGTCCAGCAGCGTCGCGACCGGGCGGTTGGCGAAGTTCTCCGGGCACACCAGCACGACGTCGTGCGAGACCCGGGCCGGGTCGTGGCCGAGCTCCTCCAGCATCGTGCGCAGCGCCAGCACGTACACCGCGGCCTGGCGCGCCGCCGCGGCCACCTTGTCCGGCTCGGCCTGGCCGTCCACGACGGCGAACGACTTGATCTCCACGATGTGGAACCGGCCGGCCAGCCGGAAGGCCACCACGTCCGGCTCCAGGTAGGAGTGCCGTCCGGCGATCTCCAGCCGCAGCAGCGGGTGGTCGTACAGCGTGCCCGCGCCGTCGTCGTCGCGGGCCGCCCTGTCGATCAGCGCCCGGGTGTGGGCGTGCCGCAGGTGCGCCGACGGGTTGCCGCCGACGTCGCCCAGATCGGTGTAGGACGCCAGGGGGATCGGCAGGCCGAGCAGCTCGCGCAGCATCCGCAGCAGCTCCGCGCACCCGGCGTCCTTGACCAGCGACTCGAAGACGTTCCCCCGCGTGATCGCGAAGGGCGACTGGCCGAACGGCGCGGGAAACCCCAGATGCGTGGCGGTGGCGTCCTTGTCCACCCCGGCCGCGTCCAGCACCGCCCGCCGCGCACACCCAGGATTCGCGGCCAACGCCGCGATCCCCCGCGCATCATGCGCCCGCGCCGGCACAGCCCCCCGCAACCGATCGATCCGATCCACCTCACACCTCTCTCTGCCCTACAAACCCACACCCCGCCACTCCACCCCGCCCAGCTTTCCGCCACACCGCTCCAGGCCGTACCGGTCCGCGCCGTGAGGGTTCGTGCCGTGCCGGTCCCTGTCCTGCTGTGAGTCCAGGCCATGCTGCTCCGCGCTGTGCCGGTTCGTGTCGCGCAAGTTTGTACGGAACCGGTCTGTGTTCCGCGGGTTCGCGCGGTGCTGGGCCGCGACGTTCCGGTTCGCGTTCGGTGGGTTCGTGGCGTGAGGAGGTTGTCATGAGGCTTGCTCGCGGATTGGCCTCAGTGTTGTGCCGCCGAAGAGGCGTTCGGCGTCTGCCAGGCGGGCGCGGGCGCGGGCGGCGATCTCGGCGCGGGCCGCGGCGTCGGCCTCGGCGTGAAACCCCAGCTCGGCGCGGGCCGCCTTGACCACGAGCGCCGGGTCCGGGAAGGTACCCGGCCCTGCGGGCGGCACGCCGGGGACGTTGTGCGCGAGCCGCGCCAGCAGCCGTCCCGCCGCGGGGAGCGGTGGCTCGCCCGCCTCCTCCAGCCGGCCGACGTGCTCGGCGACACGGATGGCGGTGGTCAGGAAGTCGACGCGCGGGCTCAGCGGGCCGATCGCCCGCCGTTCCAGCGGCCAGGTGCTCACCGTGAGCAGCCCGCGCGAGGCCGACAATCGGTCGGTGAGCGCCGCGCACAGGTAGTAGGGCCGGGAGAACGGGGAGGATCGGAAGGAGCGCTCCTCGTCCCTGCGCAGGCTGGCGAGCTGCGTGCCCCGCAGTGAGCCCGCCCGTAGCGCCCCGTGCACGGCCACGATCATCTTCGCCGAGGCAGGGACGCCCAGCAGCGCCAGGGCCTGGTGGACCTGCTCGCGCACCGGCACCAGCGGCGCGTCCACCTCGCCGGCACCGGGTCCGAAACCGCCGCTGGGGCTGCCCCCGGGAGAGCCGGAATCGGCGCCGAGGTCGTCATGGGCCGCGCCGTCGGCCGCGAGCGCCTGGTCCCAGGCGCGCTCGGCCCCGCGCAGCTCCGCGCGCAGGGACCTGGCCAGCGCGGCGTCACGCGCACGCACGGCCCGCCGGACCTCCGCGCGCAGGACGGTGATCCGCTCCTCCAGCGCGTCCAGCCTTTCACTCACGCACGGAGAGTATCAATAGTTCCCACAAGTTCCAGACAATTCCAGCATTCACCCGCACCCGTGTCGTCCCACGCCATGTCGATCCCAGGTGCGCCGCCACTTCGCCAGGCACAGGCGACAACCGCATTCCATCGCGACCGCGCTTCGACACGACCGCACTTCCGCCTCGGCGGTCAGGTCAGAGACGACCGCACTGCGAGACGAGCACGCTTAGGGACGACCGGGGTTAGGAAAGAAGGTATTCCGGCGCTTCTCTGGTGCGATGGGTCTCTGGTTCGGTGCGCCTCTGATTTCGGCATACCTGTGGTTCGGCATCAACGGGGTGTCGTGCAGGGGCGTTGGTTTCCGTGGGTTGTCGTGGTGCGCGTTTCGGGTGGCAGGGCTCGTTTCTGGGCGCCTATGGCCGTCCGCCGGGTCCGGGAGTCAGGTCAAAGGGCGGAAGTAGGTTCCGGGGCGGTCGCGGCCCATTACTCCGCCGACGCAGCGGTAGACGCGGACGCCCTTCTCGAACGCCTCGGGGCTCGGCGGCAGTACCGAGACCATCCACTTGGCCGGGGGGATCTCCTTGGCGGCGCCGTACCGGGACTTGATCAGCACCTGCATCGAGCACAGCTTCTTGACCACGGGATGCGCTTCCAGGTCCTGCATGTCGTAGGTGATCGCGTCCATCGGCAGCGGGGCCACGGCGAAGGTCTCCCACGAGTGGACCTCCTCGCAGCCGCGCCGCTTGACCGTGACCGAGCCCGAGATCGAGACGATTCCGCCCCAGCACTCCGCCTCCTGGCCGCACGCGGCCTCGGCCCCGGCCACCGCCGCCGCGGGGCACCCGGCCGTGACCGTCCGCACGGTCCCGGGGGGAGGGCTCTCCGTGCCGCCGGTGCCGCCGTTCCCGCCCGTGGCCGCCGGCGTCGCGGACGGCGCGCCGGCCTCAGCCGTCGAGGTGACGGTCCCGGGCGTCCCGCGCTCGTGGATCACCAGGGCGGTGCCGATCACGAGCAGCAGGGCGAACACCCCGGCGACCGCGACGTACACGCCCGCGTTCGCGTTCTGCCGCGGCGCGGGCGGCCGCACGGTGGTCGCCGAGCGCGCCCCGGGCCCGGTCGGCGCGTCCCGGAGCCCCCGCCCGTGCTCGGGGCGTACGGGCCTGGAACCGTCGGACTGCCCCGGCCGCCGCGGACCGTCGTACGCCCCCTGCGCCGACTGCGAGGGCCGTGCCCCCGAGCGGGGTCCGGAGTGCGGCGCGGGACGGGGTGCCGCGTACGGCCCTGACTGGGCGGCGTACGGTCCTGATTGGCCCGCGTACGACCCTGGCTGGCCCGCGTACGACCCTGGCTGGGCCGCCTGCGGGCCGGAGGGGAACGCCGCGTGCGACGCCGGGTGGGGTGCCGGGCCGGACGCCGCGTGCGGCCCCGCGCCTGTTCCCGGGTAGGCCGAGGGACCCGGCGGGCCGGAGTGGGGCCCCGGGCCCGGGTGGTCGGAGAGGACCTCGGCGGGGACGGCCGCCAGCGCGTCGCGCAGCGCGGCGGCCGACGGGACCCGCTCGCGGACGTCGGAGGCCATGCCCGCGCGCAGCACGGCGGTCAGCTCCGGCGGGACCCCGGGGATCTCCGGGATCGGCCTGCGGTGCATCGCCATGATCATCGCCACGTTGACCACGCCGCTCTCGGGGAAGCGCGGGGGACGCCCGTTCAGCAGGGCGTACAGCGTGGCCGACAGCGAGTAGACGTCCCCGGCCGGGCTCGGCTCGGCCAGTTCGAACGCCTCCGGCGGCCCGAACGCCGGGGTCAGCGACTCGCGGGTCACCGACATGTCGCCGTCGGCGTGCCCGGTCGCCGCGAGCCCGAAGTCGGAGAGCGCCACCATGCCGTACCCGTTCACCAGGATGTTGGCCGGCTTCACGTCCCGGTGGAGCACCCCGGCGGCGTGGGCGGCGGCGAGCGCGTCGGCGATGCGCACCCCGATGTCGCGTACCTCGGCCGGGCTCAGCGGCCCGCGCGCGCGCAGCCGGTCGGCGAGCGACCCGCCGGGGCACAGCTCCAGCACCATGTACGGCCGTCCGTCGCCGAGCACGCCCGCGTCGTACACGTCGGCGACGTGCGGATGGCCCGACAGCGCCCCCGCCGAGCTGACCTCGCGGATGAAGCGCCGCCGGTCCCGCTCGGAGGCGAGGACGCGGTTGTCGATCTTCAGGGCGACCTCGCGGCGCACGGCGAGCTGCCGGGCCCGGTACACCACGCCGAACCCGCCCTGCCCGAGAATGCCCAGCACCTCGTATCCCGGCACCTCCGGCGCCCCAGGCTCGCTCACCCGCCACCTCTCTCCCGGCCCGCGAGCGCACCCTACCGGAACGATCTCCCCCTATCAGTGCATAGACCCCATTTCCCCAGTTGTTCGCGACGACGGAGGTGGGACGCGGAGGGGGAGAAGGGGCGTTCACCCCGGGAAAGCGGCACGCCCGGCGATCTCCTTGTGGGAGGCCGGGCGTGCCGGGGGCGGGAGAGAGGAATCAGTGGGAGCCGGTGAGTTCGACGGGGTGGACGCGCGGGTCGCCTTCGTCGGCGAAGTAGTCGGCGGGGCGGGTGGCGTCCTCGCCCTCGGGGGACCCGGCGGCGCGGGCGACGAGCGTGCCCGCCACGGCCACCACCAGGTTGACGATCAGGGCCAGGAACCCGGCGTAGACGGTGACCTTGGTGTCCAGGCCCAGCTTCGCCAGCGGGAAGGCCGAGCCGCCGAAGTGCGCGTGGTCGGTGGCCGGGTTGGCGATGTTGTAGAGCAGCACCATGCCCGTCGTCAGGCCCGCCGCCCATCCCGCGATCAGCCCGGCGCGGTGGAACCACCGCGTGTACAGGCCGAGCGCGACGGCGGGCAGCGTCTGCAGGATGATCACGCCGCCGATGAGCTGGAGGTCGATGGAGAACTGCGGGTCGATCAGCAGGATCACCAGCACCGCGCCGACCTTCACCACCAGCGAGGCGATCTTGCTGACCGCCGCCTCCTGCGCGTCGGTGGCGTCCCGCCTGATGTACTCCTTGTAGATGTTGCGGGTGAAGAGGTTGGCCGCCGCGATCGACATGATGGCCGCGGGCACCAGGGCGCCGATGCCGATGGCCGCGTAGGCGACGCCGGTGAACCAGTCGGGGAACATCGCGTCGAACAGTTGCGGCACCACCGTGTTCGGGTCGGCCTTGCCGCCGGAGGAGACCGGCTTCACCCCGGCCGCGATCGCCATGTAGCCGAGCAGCGCGATCAGGCCGAGGAGCAGGCTGTAGGCGGGCAGGGCCGACATGTTCCGCTTGATCACGCCCCGGTCGCGCGCGGCCAGCACGCCGGTCACGCTGTGCGGGTACAGGAACAGCGCCATCGCCGAGCCCAGCGCCAGTGTGACGTACTGGAGCTGATTGCCGGCGTTGAGCAGGTACCCGTCACCGGGCGCGGGGGTGGCCTCGAACTTGGCGCGGGCGGCGTCGAAGATCGACCCCCACCCGCCGAGCCGGGCCGGGATGTAGATGATCGCCACGAGGATCACCACGTAGATCAGCGTGTCCTTGACGAAGGCGATCAGCGCGGGCGCGCGCAGCCCCGACTGGTAGGTGTAGGCGGCGAGGATCGCGAACGCGATGATCAGCGGCAGCTCGCCGCCGATGCCCATCGACTTCAGCACCGCCTCGATCCCCACGAGCTGCAACGCGATGTACGGCATCGTCGCGACCAGCCCGGTGATCGCGACCGCCAGGGCCAGCGTCGGCGAGCCGAACCGGACCCGGACGAAGTCGGCGGGCGTGACCAGCCCGTGTACGTGCGACACCGACCAGAGGCGGATCACGACCAGGAAGATCAGCGGGTACGTGACGATCGTGTAGGGCAGGGCGAAGAAGCCCGTCGCCCCCGCGCCGAACATCAGGGCCGGGACCGCCACGAAGGTGTAGGCGGTGTAGAGGTCGCCGCCGACGAGGAACCAGGTGATCCACGTGCCGAACCTGCGCCCGCCGAGGCCCCATTCGTCCAGGCTCGCCAGGTCGCCGGGGCGACGCCAGCGGGCCGCGACGAAGCCCATGCCGCTGACCAGCAGGAACAGGACGGCGAAGACGATGATCTCGGTGAGGTTCTCGTTCATCGGCGGCCCTTCCGCCCGCCCATGCGGTAGACGACCGCGGTGGCCGCGACGCCCAGCGCGATGAACGCGAGCTGCAGCCAGTAGAACAGCGGGAAGCCCAGCAGGCGGGGCTCGTCCGCGTTGTAGAGCGGGGTGATCAAGGGGATCACGATGGGCGCGAGCAGCAGCCAGTTCCACGGGCTGCGGTCGCCCTTGGCCGGGGGCCGGCCGCCGGGTGGCGTGGTCAACTCACTCTCCTCCGCGAGAGAGAGGCGGCACCGGTCCTGGCGGGACCGGTGATCCGGTCGAGCCGAAGCGTAGTTTCGCGTGCGCGCCCGGGGCCGCCGCGATCGGTGAGCGGGCCTGTCGGCGCGACGAACGGGCGCCCACCCGCGTCCCCTGGACGTCGTCGCAGGTCAGGGGTGTGGAGGAATGCGCATCGTGGTCCGGAGCGCACGCTCGGCGACGACCCGGGCCCGGTCGGCGACCATGGGCCGTCCGGGTATTGACAAGCGGTCCTGACGCTGGGATAGCCCCTGTGATGGGGTCCGGGACGTCGTCCGCCGGGGGAGGGTGCGGAGGTCGGCTGGCATTACGGTACGTGGCCGCCGGAGGCTTCCCGCGGCCGGGGTGCCCGGACGGCGGTCGGTCGCCGGCATGCGGCCCGTCAGGCGCGGGCGTGGGGGAGGTACAGCGCGGAGGGGCGGGCGGGGTCGTGGAAGACCTCCTGGTCGGCGGGGACCGCCGTGCTTCCCGTGCCCAGGGGCTCGCCGGTGCCGAGGTTGCGCGCCAGCCGAGGGTAGGCCCCGCTGGCCACCTGGACGCGCACCCGGTGCCCCCGGCGGAAGCGGTGCGCGATCGGCCACAGGTCGACATCCACCCGCCGCACCCCCTCCTCGTCGGTGGGCGGGACGCCTGGGAGGAGCCGCCGCACGCCCTCGCACACGTTGAGCGAGGTCCCGTCCGCGTGGACGTCGCAGACGCGCACGACCAGGTCGGTGTAGGGGGTGCTGGAGCGCAGGTAGATCTCGGCGGTGACCGGGCCGATCAGGTCCAGGTCCTCGCGCAGCGCCTCGCCGGTGTAGACCAGCACGTCGGAGCGGGCCTCCAGGCGCCGGTTGTCGCGGGGCGCGGAGTTGCCGAGCAGGGTGGGGCCGCCGATGACGGGGGTGGGCCTGGCCGGATGGTAACGGTAGCGGTCCGGAGGGGAGTTCGCGGGCCCGGCCTCGCCCAGGCCGAAGCCCGGCTGCAGGTGCCAGCGCCGCCGCGTCATCCCCGGCACCGGCCAGTCCTCGTAGTCGCGCCACATGCCGGCCCCGGTGACGTACAGCCGCACGGGGCTGGCGCGCAGGCCCGAGGCGTCGCCGAGCAGGTGGGCGCGGAACCAGTGCAGCGCGTCCAGGTTGGCCAGGCGGCCGTGGCGCACGTCGGCGTGGTGCCAGGGCCCGATCGTCAGGTGGGGCCGCCGCCCGGCGGCCCGCATGGCCGCGTAGTCCTTGAGCTGCCAGGGCAGGAACACGTCGTACCAGCCGCCGGTCATGGTGACGGCGGCGTCGACCTCGCCGACGGTGGCCGAGAAGTCGCGCTTCTTCCAGAACGGCACGGCGGGGTCGGCGTGGTGGGTGAGCACCTCCTGGAAGAACGGCAGCGTGCGCCCGGCGGCCAGCAGGTCGAACTCGCCGACGGGCCGGCCCGACATCACCGCCCGCTGGGTGCGGCGCGGGGCGAACAGGACGGCGGCCCCGGCCAGCGGGCCGGACATCATCGCGGTCAGCGTGCTCCAGCTCAGCGTGGCCTCCAGCGCGAACGAGCCGCCCACGTAGGCGGCGTCGCGGAACTGGGAGGCGGTGACCTGGGTGGCCATGGCTTTGAGGTCGGGGCCGGCGTGGGGGGCGATGGCCCACTGGGCGTAGCCGAGGTAGCTCGGGCCGTGCATGGCGAAGCTTCCGCCGTACCACGGCTGGGCGCGCATCCATTCGACGGTGGCCAACCCGTCGTCCTGCTCGTCCAGGGGCGTGAGCTCGCCGCCGGAGCCGAACCCGCCCCGGCAGCTCTGCAGGATCACCTGGAAGCCGTGGCGGGCGAAGGCCCGGCCGTAGGCGAGCCCGAACAGGCCGCGCCGTCCGTACGGCGAGCGGATGAGGATGGCCGGGGGAGCGCTCACGCCGATCGGGATGTAGCGGTCGGCCAGCAGCACGACGCCGTCCGGCATGGGAACCGGCAGGTCCTTGTGCAGGACCACCCTGTGCGGGAACCGAGTCATGAGCGCTCCTCGTTCTAGCGGATTCATACCCCCGGTCGATGTGAGCCGTGCGTTACTCGCTGGTAACATGCTAGTGCTATTGTGCGCTGGACGCTGTGACGCAGGTCACTCCCGCAGGTGGCTCGCCCCGGCGCACCGCACGGAACAAGTGGCGCGCGGCCCGCCCGTGCCGCTAGCATTCGACCATGCGAAACAGCTCTTCCGTTCAGTGGTGGCGCCCCGCATAGGCGGCGCGTGTTTCGCATACCCACGGACAGGCCGCCCCGGGAGGCGGCCTTCTTCATGCCCGCCCGGGGCCAATCGAAGATCAAGAAGGGCGGGGCAAGGGTGGAAACGAGCGCATATACCACCGCCGGGGGCATCGAGGTCGAGGTGACGGCCGCCGACGTTCCGGAGTCGGTGCTGGAGGAGGTCGTCTCCTCCCTCGGCGAGCGGCGCGGCGGCGTGCTCTCCTCCGGCATGGAGTACCCCGGCCGCTACAGCCGGTGGCACCTCGCCTACGCCGACCCCGTGCTGGAGATCGTCGCCCGCGGGCGCGCCATCTCCGCCCGCGCGCTCAACGCCCGCGGCCGGGTCGTCATGCCCGCGGTGACCTCCTGCCTGCTGGCCGCGGGCAAGCCCACCGCCGAGCCGGGGCCCGACCACGTCGAGGTCCACATCGCCGAGAGCTCCGACATCCTCCCCGAAGAGATGCGCAGCCGCAGGCCCACCGTGTTCACCGCCATCCGCGAGGTCATCGCCGCCTTCGCCGGGCAGGACGAGCACCTCGGCCTGTACGGCGCCTTCGGCTACGACCTCGCCTTCCAGTTCGAGCCCATCCGCCGGTCGCTGGAACGCGCCCCCGACCAGCGCGACCTGGTCCTCCACCTGCCCGACCGCGTCGTCGTCATCGACCGCAAGCGCGAGACCAGCCGCGAGTACCGCTACGAGTTCACCGTCGACGGCGTCTCCACCCGCGGGCTCGGCCGCGACGGCGAGTCCGTCCCGCTGCCCGTTCCGCCCGCCGAGCTGCCCGCCGACCCCGTCCCCGGCGAGTACGCCGTCGTCGTCGAGGCCGCCAAGCAGAAGTTCCGCCGCGGCGACCTGTTCGAGGTCGTCCCCGGCCAGGTCTTCCACGCCCCCTGCGCCGACCCCGCGGGCTTCTACCGCCACCTGCGCCAGAGCAACCCCGCCCCCTACGAGTTCCTGTTCAACCTGGGCGAGGGCGAGCACCTGGTCGGCGCCTCGCCTGAGATGTACGTCCGGGTCCAGGGCGACCGTGTCGAGACCTGCCCCATCTCCGGCACCATCGCGCGCGGCGCCGACCCCGTCGAGGACGCCGAGGCCATCCGCACCCTGCTCAGCTCGGTCAAGGAAGAGTCCGAGCTCACCATGTGCACCGACGTCGACCGCAACGACAAGTCGCGGATCTGCGTCCCCGGCACGGTGCAGGTGATCGGACGCCGCCAGATCGAGCTGTACTCCCGCCTCATCCACACCGTCGACCACATCGAGGGCCGGCTGCGCCCCGGCTTCGACGCCCTGGACGCCTTCCTCACCCACATGTGGGCCGTCACCGTCACCGGCGCCCCCAAGACCTGGGCCATGCAGTTCATCGAGGACCACGAGGCCACCGCCCGCCGCTGGTACGGCGGCGCCGTCGGCTACCTCGGCTTCGACGGCTCCATGAACACCGGGCTCACCCTGCGCACCGCCCAGGTCCGCGACGGCGTGGCCGTGGTCAGGGCCGGCGCCACCCTGCTGTTCGACTCCGACCCCACCGCCGAGGAGCGCGAGACCGAGCTGAAGGCCAGCGCCCTGCTCGGCGCGCTCGCCGCCGTGGGCGACCCTCGGCACGAGACCGCCCCGGCCCCCGCCCCCGAACGTCCGGGCGAGGGCGTCAAGGTCCTGCTCGTCGACCACGAGGACTCCTTCGTCAACACCCTGGCCGACTACTTCCGCCGCCACGGCGCCGACGTCGTCACCCTGCGCCACGGCTTCCCGCTCACCATGCTCGACGAGATCGGCCCCGGCCTGGTCGTGCTCTCGCCCGGCCCCGGCTGGCCCAGCGACTTCGGCACCACGGCCCTGCTGGACGCCCTCTACGAGCGCCGGCTGCCCGTCTTCGGCGTCTGCCTCGGCCTGCAGGCCATGGTCGAGCACGCCGGCGGCGAGCTGTCCCTGCTCGGCCACCCCGAGCACGGCAAGCGCGGCCGGGTCGCCCGCACGGGCGACAGCGTCCTGCTGGAGGGCCTGCCCGAGGAGTTCACCGCCGCCCGCTACCACTCCCTGCACGCCAAGCGCCCCGGCGTCAAGGGGTTCACCGTCACCGCCGAGACCCCCGACGGCGCCGTCATGGCCCTGGAGGACACCGCCGCCCGCCGCTTCGCCGTCCAGTTCCACCCCGAGTCGATCCTCACCGTCGAGGGCGGCGCCGGCGCCAAGATCATCGCCAACGTGCTCCGGCTGTCCCGGAGTTGAGTAAAGCCCGGGAAGAAGGCGCG
Source organism: Sphaerisporangium siamense (assembly GCF_014205275.1). Lineage (NCBI taxonomy): Bacteria > Bacillati > Actinomycetota > Actinomycetes > Streptosporangiales > Streptosporangiaceae > Sphaerisporangium > Sphaerisporangium siamense. The sequence goes on along the minus strand of NZ_JACHND010000001.1, from coordinate 6,006,185 downwards.
CCCGGCGGCCCCGCGCGGCCGTAGAGTCCTCGCGCGGCGGGCGGGCGCCCGGGAACGGGGGAAGGGCAGATGGAACCGGCGGGCATGGCCGGCGCGGTGCCGTCCACCCTTCCCGACCCCGTCAGGCAGGCCCTGCTGGCCCCCCTGGTGGACCACCACTGCCACGGCGTGCGCGGCGGCGCGCTGTCCCGCGCGGCGTACGAGAGGCTCATCGCCGGGGCCGGCGCGCCGCCGGCCCCGGGCACCACCCACTTCGACACCCCGGCCGGCACCGCGGTCCGCCGCTGGTGCGCCCCCGTGCTCGGCCTGGAGCCGCACGCGCCGCCCGCCGTCTACCTCGCCCGCCGCGCCGAGCTCGGCGCCGAGGAGGTCAACAGGCGGCTCCTGCGCGCGGCCGGCGTCGTGGCGTTCCTGGTGGACGCCGACGGGGCGGACACGCCGGACCAGACCCTGAGCGCCGCCGAGATGGGACGCCTCGGCGGGGCCGCCGCCGACGAGATCCTCCGCCTGGAGACCGTCGAGGAGGAGGTCGCCCGCGAGGACCCGGCCGCCGCCGCGTACGCCCGCCTCCTGGAGGAGCGCCTCGCCGCCCGCGCCGGCGGCGCCGTCGCACTGAAGTCCGCCGTCCCCGGCCGCCGCGGCCTCGCCGTCGACCCCGCCCGCCCCGCCCGCGCCGCGGTCGTCGCCGCCGCGGGCAGGCGGCTCGCCGCCCCCAAGGAGCCCCTCGACGACCCCGTCCTGCTGCGCCACCTGCTCTGGACCGCGGCGGCCGTCGCCCGCGAGCACGGCCTGCCCCTGCAGATCCACACCGGCTACGGCGCCCCCGGGGACCGGGGTCGCGACTCCGGGTACGGCGGACGCGACCCCGCGCTCGCGGCGGGCCTGGCCGAGGCGCTGCACCCGGCCGGGGTGCCGCTGGTCCTGCTGAACTGCCACCCCTACCACCGGCACGCCGCCCACCTGACCGCGGTGTTCCCCCACGTCTACCTGGACCTGGCCCCGCCCGGCCCCGCCGCCGGCCCGGCCTGCCCGGTCGGCGAGCTGCTGGACCTGGTGCCGTACCACAAGATGCTGTTCGGCTCGCACGGCCGCGGTCTCGCCGAGACCTGCCACCTCGGCGCGCTCCACTTCCGCCGCGCTCTCGCGCGTGCGCTCGCCGCCCGGCTGGAGCGGGGGGAGTGGGACGCCGCCGGCGCCGCCCGCGTCGCGCGCATGATCGGGTCGGACAACGCCCGCCGCGTCTACCGCCTCTGAACGCGCCCTACCGGGCTCAAGTACGATGGCCGCGGCCATCGACGGGCGGACGAGGGGAGCCTTTGGCGTGGAATTCGTGAGCGACGTGACCGTGGAGCTGGTCCGGCACAGCGCCGCCGACTCCGACGTGGTGTGGGCCGCCCGGGTCTCCACCGCGGGGGAGCAGTCCCTGGAGGCCCTCCACCAGGATCCCGAGCGCTCCAAGGGCTTGATCAACTTCCTCATGCGCGACCGCCACGGCAGCCCCTTCGAGCACAACTCGATGACCTTCTTCATCAGCGCCCCGATCCTCGTCTTCCGCGAGTTCCACCGCCACCGCGTCGGCTGGTGCCTGCCAGGGGACGCGCGGATTCCCGTCGGAACGCTGAAGAACGGTGTGAACAAGAAGATCAAGGACATCTACGCGGACTGGCACGAGGGCGTCCGTGACTCGGTGGGGCGTGTGCGCAAGCTGCCCTCATGCCGGTATCTGAGCACGCGGACCGTCAACTTGGAGACGGGTCTCGTCGAATGGACTCGGATGGTCGATGTCTTCAAGAGCGGGGTGAAGCCGATCTTGAAGCTCACGACGGCTCAGGGGAAGGTCCTGCGGTGCTCGCCGGATCATGCGCTTCTCTCCCAAGGGACGTGGGTCAAGGCGAAGGACCTTGCGCCCGGCGATCTGATCTCGGCTCAAGCGACCGTGCCGGTGGGCGAGTTCACCGGTGTGCCGCGCCGATTGCGCGAAGGGATCCAGTTCTGGACCACACGGATGAAGCCGCAGATCGTTGGTGCGATCGACGTCTGCCACGTATGCGGTGGTGTCTTCGATTTCGCCGACCTTGAGGTGGATCATGTGGTCCCCGTGAGCCGACAGCTCAAGCTGGCGCTCGACGAGGACAATCTCGCTCCCATCTGCGCTTCGTGTCACGAGGTCAAGTCCGGCCGGGAGGCGTGGGAAGTGGAGCGCCGGCCGTCCAGGCTGGGCATCCGCGACGAGAAGATCGTGTCGGTCGTGGCGGACGGAGAGGAAGAGACGTACGACATCTCCATGCCCGGTCCATGGCACAACTTCATCGCCGACGGCATCGTGGTCCATAACTCCTACAACGAGGAAAGCGGTAGATATCGGGAGCTTCAGCCGGTTTTCTACGTGCCGGGGCGGGAGCGGAAGCTCGTGCAGCAGGGGAAGCCCGGGCGGTACGACTTCGTGGCGGGGGACCACGAGCAGTACAAGCTCGTGACCGAGGCCATGGAGGACTCCTACCGCCACTCCTACGAGGCCTACCAGGAGATGCTGAAGGCCGGCGTCGCCCGCGAGGTGGCCCGCGCGGTGCTGCCGGTCGGCCTGTTCTCCTCCATGTACGCCACCTGCAACGCCCGCTCGCTGATGCACTTCCTGTCGCTGCGCACCAAGGACGAGCGGGCCACGGTGCCCTCGTTCCCGCAGCGCGAGATCGAGATGGTCGCCGAGAAGATGGAGGCGCTCTGGGCGGGGCTGATGCCCCTCACCCACGCGGCCTTCAACGCCTCGGGCCGGGTCGCCCCCTGATCACAGCGCCGGCAGCACGTACACCTCGGCCCCGGGGGGCAGGGCGCAGGCCAGCCCGCCGAGGCGCCGGGCGTTCTCGCCGCAGACGAACATGCTGATGTGGCGGCGGATGCCGCCGTGCTCGTCGCACAGGCGTTTCTCCAGCATGGGGTGGGTGCGGCGCAGGGTGTGCAGGGCGGCGCCGAGGGTCGGGTGGCCCTGGTCGGAGTCCGCCACGGCGAACACGCGCACCTCGGTCGCCCCGCTGCCCCAGTGGCCGAGCACACTGGGCAGCACGAACGTCACGAGCGTGACCGGCTTGGCCATGGGAGTCAGCGCGCCGCCGGCGCGGCGAGGGGGGCCTGAAAGGCGGGGGGAGAGGGCCGCCTGGGGTCGGCGGCGGGCATGCCCTGCATGATGGCCCTTCCTTTCGCGGTGCCGGGCCGCGTGGCGTCGTCGCCGTCCCCCGTCACGGCGCGGCGCGGCCCGGCCGATATGTCGGCCGCTGCGCGCGGATCGGCATCATCGTGTCACGTCGCCGGGGCTCCCGCCGGGCTCCCGGCGATTTGGTAGGCAGATCGCCCGGATCGTCCTCCGATATCTGGTTGCCCGCCCCCGGCGGCGCTCACGGGTCGCGGACCGGATCCCGGTGGATGCGCGAGGGGGGCACGCCGTCGTCCTCCAGCAGCCGCACGGTCTCGCTGACCATGGCGGGCGGGCCGCACACGTACACCTCGTGCTCGGTCCAGGAGTGGAACCGGCGCACGGCGCCGGGGAGCGTGCCGCGCATGCCGTCGTAGGCGGGCTCGGCCGACACCACGGGCACGACCCGCAGCCAGGGGTACTCGGCCTCCATGCGGATGAGGTCGCCGAGGTCGTACAGCTCGGCGGCGGTGCGGGCGCCGAAGAGCAGGTGGATGTTGGGGCGCCGGCCGGAGGCGATGACGTGCTCGATGACGGCCTTGAGCGGGGCGAGGCCGGTGCCGCCCGCCACGCACAGCACGTTACGGGGGTTGTCGCCGCCGGGCGGCGCCATCGTGCCGACGGGCGGCCCGAGCAGGAGGGCGTCGCCGACGCGGGTGCGCGAGACCAGGGTGGTGCTGACCCAGCCGCCGGGGACGGCGCGCACGTGCAGCCGCAGGGTGTTGTCGCGGCGGGGGGCGTTGGCGATGGAGTAGGTGCGCCAGACCCTCGGCCAGCGGCTGGTCTGCACGTTGACGTACTGGCCCGGGGTGAAGGGGAACGGCGCGCCGGGGCGCAGCGTGAGGACGGCCACGCCGGGGGCGCGGGTCTCGTGGTCGACGACCTCGGCCGTCCACCAGGCGGGGGAGGTCCCGGCGTCGGCCTCGGCGGCCTCGATCATCATGTTGGCCGCGGCGGTGTAGGCGGCGGCCCAGGCGGCCTCGACCTCGGGGGTGAAGCCGTCTCCGGCGAAGCGCCGGATCGTGGCCAGCAGGGCGTTGCCCACGGCGGTGTAGTGTTCGGCGATCACGCCGTACTTGCGGTGGTCCCTGCCGAGTTGCCCGAGGTAGCAGCGCAGGCCGTCAAGGCTGTCCAGGCTCCAGACGACGCGGGTGAGCGCGCCGAACAGGCGGTCCCGCTGGACGTCCATGGCGGGCGGGAAGAGCCCCCGCAGATGGGGGCTCTCGGCGAACAGCCGTCCGTAGAAGTACGCGACGGCCTTGCCCATGACGGGCTCGATCTCCGAGAAGCTTTCCTTGACGAGACGCGGATTCAACGACATCTATCGACGCCACCCTAATAGACCGGAATCACGCTCCGGTCTTGTCGTGCCACCTCCTGACGGGTCCGGGTCGGTGAGCGTCCGGCGGCCCCGGCTCGGCCGATCGCTCGAAATGGAGTCTTCCATTCCGTCATGAGCGTCACAACCGTTTCACCACAAGGTGACGGGAAAGCGAACTGTTCGTAATTGGGCATTGATTCTCCGTAATGGCGGATCGGGACGGCGAAAAAACAGCCCGGGAAAACGAGAGTCGCATTCGTCTTCGCCGTGGCCATTCACGCGGCCACGCGTCGCGGTCGTGAGAAATCGTGAATCCGTTTCTGGTCCGTCCGCTCCTGCGGCGGCGCCGCGCCGGGCGCGCGGGGACCGGTGATGGTGATGTGACGGGTGGGGCTGCTGAGGCCGGTGAGACGGGACTGATACCCGGGATACGCGACATACCGGAAATGTTCTGCGCCATGATGGGGTCTGCCACCGCTACTGGGCTGGGTGCCGCCGCAGGGCGGCACTACCGTGCGCGAGCCCCTGGAGAACGCATGCCCCGACCGCTTATCGGTATCACCACATATTTCGACGCCGCCCGCTGGGGCACCTGGGTCCGCGAGGCCGCGATCTCGCCCCCCGCCTACGCGAAGGCCGTGGACAAGGCGGGAGGCGCGCCCGTGCTGATCCCCCCGCTGAGCCTCGGAGCCGTCGACGGCTACGTGCGCGGCCTGCAGGGGCTGATCCTGGCCGGCGGCGTGGAGGTCGACCCCGCGCTCTACGGCGAGCAGTGGGACGAGCGGGTGGAGGAGCCGCAGCCGCGCCGCGACCGGTTCGAGACGGCCCTGGCCAACGCCGCCATCGAGGCCGGCGTCCCGGTCCTCGGCGTGGCGCGCGGCATGCACGTGCTGAACGTCGCCCTCGGCGGCTCGCTGATCCGGTGGCTGCCCGAGGCCGTGCACCACGACCGGCACGGCCAGACGGCGCCGCACGTCATCCAGGTCAGCGTGTCCAGCAAGGTCGGCAAGGCGATCGGCGACCACATCGAGGTCGCCACCCCCCACCACCAGGCCGTGCGGCGGCTCGGCGCCGGGCTGATCGCCATCGCCTGGGCCGACGACCAGATCGTCGAGGGCGTGGAGCTGCAGGGCCACCGGTTCTGCGTCGGCGTCCAGTGGCACCCCGAGCGCGGCGACGACAACCGCCTGGTGAACGCGCTGGTGGAGGCCGCCCTCGCCTGACGGCGGGGCGGCGTCCGCCGCTCAGAAGCCGCGCGGCAGCCCCAGGACCTGGGTGGCCAGGTAGTTGAGGAGCAGTTCCTCGGTGACCGGCGCCACCTTGCCGATCCTGGCGTCCGCGAGCAGCCGCGCCACCGGGTACTCCAGCGAGAACGCCATCCCGCCGTGGGTCTGGAAGGCGTGGTCGGCGGCCTCCCAGGCCGCCTGCGAGGCGGCGAGCTTGGCGATGTTGGCCTCGGTCGCGCAGGGCAGCCCCTGGTCGAACAGCCAGGCCGCCTTGTAGAGCATCAGCCGCGCCAGCTCGATCTGGGCCTTCACCCGCGCCAGCGGGAAGGCGATCGCCTGGTTGGCGCCGATCGGGCGGCCGAAGACCTCCCGCTCCTTGGCGTAGGACACCGCGACCCGCAGCGCCACCTCCGCGCCGCCGAGCGCGCTCGCGCCGAGCAGGATCCGCTCGGGGTTGAGGATGTCCCACAGCACGGCCGCCCCCTGGTCCACCTCCCCGAGCACGTCACGCTCCGGCACCCGCAGGTCGTCGAGGAAGACCATGTTCGACGGGGTGGTGTTGGCGCCCATCTTCGGGATCGGCCGGTAGGTCAGGTGTCCGCGCGCCACCGCGTCGGGCACGTTCACCAGGAACACGGTGAGCCCGTGGGTGCGCGGCCTGGCCTCGGCCGCCGGGACGGTCCTGGCCACCAGCAGCATCCAGGCGGCCCGCTGGACCCCGGTGATCCAGACCTTCTGCCCGTTGATCACGAACTCGCCGCCGTCGCGCCGCGCGAACGTCGAGATCGCCAGCGAGTTGGACCCGGCGTCGGGCTCGGTGAGCGCGAAGCACGTCTCGACCTCGCCGTCCGCCATGCCCGGCAGCAGCGCGGCGCGCTGCGCGGCCGAGCCGTGACGCGCGACGGTCAGCGCGCCGAACCCCGGGGTGAGCACGTAGGTGAACGCCGACCCGCCCGCCGCCCCCGAGGCCGCGAGCGTCTCGGTGGCCACGGCCAGCTCCAGCAGTCCCTGCCCGCCGCCGCCGTACTCCTCCGGCACCGCCAGGCCCAGCCAGCCGCCCTTGGCCAGGTCCGCCCAGACCTCCTCGGGCCAGCGCTTCCCGGCCTCGCACCGCTGCCAGTAGTCCATGTCGTAGCGCGCGCACACGGCCGCGACGCCCCGCCTTACCGCCTCGGCGCCGTCCGGAAGCGTGAAGTCCACGGCGATCTCTCCGTAACTCTCTGGTCCCCTGGGACCCGTCGGGGGCGCCATGGTAGAACGGCGCCCGCCCCGCGGGCGAGGGGTCAGCCGCGCGGCCGCCTGGCGTGGTAGACGAACGCGGGCGGCAGGTTGCCCCACACCGTGCGGCCCGCCACGACCTCCTCGAACGTCTCCAGCAGCCGGCGGCGGAACCGCACGGCCGGCGGCAGCGCGCGGGCGTGCACGTAGGCGAAGGTCGTGAACGCCCCGCCCTTCACCAGCACGTCGCTGATCGCCCCGAGCAGCCGGTCCTGCAGCGCGCCGGGGAAGGCCGCCCACGGCAGCCCGCTGACCACCGCGTCGGCGTGGTCCAGGCCGTGCTCGGCCAGCAGCCGGGGCAGTTCGGCCGCGTCGGCGACCACGACCGTCGCCCCCGGGTGGCGCCGGGCCAGCCGCGCGGCCAGCAACGGGTTGATCTCGACGGCCAGATGGCGGCCCCGTCCCGCCAGGCGGCGCTGGATCTCGCCGGTGAACACGCCCGTGCCCGGGCCGAGCTCGACGATCACCGGGTCGCCGCGCTCGGGCACCGGCGCCGACACCACACGCGCCAGGCGCAGGGAGCTCGGCGCCACCGCGCCCGTCGTGGTGGGTGAGCGCACGAACTGCCGGAAGAACAGGGCGGTGTCATTGGCGTCCTCGACGTCATCGGCCATGCCTCCGACCCTAGAGAACCCCGGGGGGTGCTCGCTTCCCCCGATCGGCCGATCTCGTCGGGGGTCCCGCCTCGCCCCTGGGAAGGAGGGGCCGTCCCCGCCCCGCCACCCCGCGCCCGGCCCCGGGTAGGGTCGGCAGCAGGTTCGGCGGGAGGGGAGCTAACCGGTGAGATCGGCCGAGGACCGCGTCTGGACGGTTCCGAACGTGCTGAGCATGCTGCGGCTGCTCGGCGTGCCGGTGTTCCTGTGGCTCGTGCTCGGGCCGAAGGCCGACGGCTGGGCCCTGGCGCTGCTCATGGCGGCGGGCCTGTCGGACTGGCTCGACGGCAAGCTCGCCCGCGCCTTCAACCAGACCAGCAGGCTCGGCCGGCTGCTCGACCCGCTGGCCGACCGGCTCTACATCCTGGCCACGCTGATCGGCCTGACCGCGCGCGAGGTCATCCCGTGGTGGCTGACCGCGCTCCTGCTCGGCAGGGACCTCGTGCTGCTGCTCGGCGTGCCCGTCCTGCGCCGGCACGGCCTGGGCTCGGCCCTGCCGGTCCACTTCCTCGGCAAGGCGGCGACGGCCGGCCTGCTGTACGCCTTCCCGCTGCTGTTCCTGGCCTCCCACGCCGGCTGGTACGCCGACGCCGCCCGGATCATGGGATGGGCCTTCGCCATCTGGGGAACAGGTCTGTATTGGTGGGCGGGGGCGCTGTACGTGGTTCAGGGACGCCGGCTCATCGAGGAGGCGGGCCGGGCATGATCGCACCGGGTGGCCCGCCCGCGCGGCATCTCACCGCGATCATCCGCGTCGGCGCGGCCGCGTGCCCACCGTGACGCTACCTCCGGAGGGTGATTCGTGAAGGCCGTGGTGATGGCGGGCGGAGAGGGGACTCGGCTGCGGCCGATGACCGCCAACCAACCCAAACCCCTGCTTCCCGTGGTGAACCGGCCGATCATGGAGCACGTGCTGCGCCTGCTCAAGCGGCACGGGTTCACCGAGACCGTCGTGACCGTGCAGTTCCTGGCCGCGCTCGTCCGCAACTACTTCGGCGACGGCGACGAGCTCGGCATGAGCCTGCACTACGCCACCGAGGAGATCCCGCTCGGCACCGCGGGCAGCGTCAAGAACGCCGCCGACAAGCTGCGCGACGAGCGCTTCCTGGTGATCTCCGGCGACGCCCTGACCGACATCGACCTCACCGACATGATCAGGTTCCACGAGCGCAACGGCGCCCTGGTGACCATCGGCCTCAAGCGGGTGCCGAACCCGCTGGAGTTCGGCATCATCATCGTGGACGAGCAGGGCCGGGTGCAGCGCTTCCTGGAGAAGCCCACCTGGGGCCAGGTCTTCTCCGACACCGTCAACACCGGCGTCTACATCATGGAGCCCGAGGTCCTGGACGAGGTCGCCGCCGGCACGCCGGTCGACTGGTCGGGCGACGTCTTCCCCAAGCTCCTGGCCCGCGGCGCGCCGCTGTACGGCTACGTCGCGGCCGGGTACTGGGAGGACGTCGGCACCCACGAGAGCTACCTCAAGGCCCAGGCCGACGCCCTGTCCGGGCGGGTGCGGCTGGACGCCGACGGCTTCGAGATGTCGCCGGGCGTGTGGGTGGCCGAGGGCGCCTCGGTGGACCCTGACGCCATCCTCAAGGGCCCGCTGTACATCGGCGGGTACGCCAAGGTGGAGGCCGGCGCCGAGCTGCGCGAGTACACCGTCCTCGGCGACAACGTGGTGGTCAAGGAAGGGGCGTTCCTGCACCGCGCCGTCGTCCACGACAACGTCTACATCGGCCCGAGCGCCCACCTGCGCGGCTGCGTCATCGGCAAGAACACCGACATCATGACCGGCGCCCGGATCGAGGAGAACGCCGTCGTCGGCGACGAGTGCGTGATCGAGGCCGAGGCGTACGTCTCCTCCGGCGTGAAGATCTACCCGTTCAAGACCATCGAGGCGGGCGCGGTCGTCAACACCAGCGTGATCTGGGAGTCGCGCGGCCAGCGCAGTCTGTTCGGCCCGCGCGGGGTCTCGGGCCTGGTCAACGTCGAGATCACCCCGGAGCTGTGCGTGCGCCTGGCCAGCGCCTACGCCACCACCCTGAAGAAGGGCGCCTCGGTCATCACCTCGCGCGACGCCTCCCGCGCCGCCCGCGCGTTCAAGCGCGCCGTGATCAGCGCGCTCAACGCCGGGGCGATCAACGTGCTGGACCTGGAGGCCGCGCCCCTGCCCGTCGCGCGCTTCCACACCTCCAACGAGAGCGCCTCGGGCGGCATCGCCCTGCGCACCACCCCGGGCGACCCGCAGAGCGTCGACATCGTCTTCATGGACGAGAACGGCGCCGACCTGTCGCAGAACGCCCAGCGCAAACTGGAGCGGGTCTTCTCCCGCCAGGAGTTCCGGCGCGCCTTCCCCGGCGAGATCGCCGAGCTGAGCTTCCCGGCCAGGGCCGTGGAGGACTACACCCGCGAACTGCTGCGCTGGGTGGACATGTCGGGCGTCAGGGACGCCGAGATGAAGGTCGTGGTCGACTGCGCCGGCGGCACCTCCGCCCTGGTGCTGCCCAGCCTGCTCGGCCGGGTCGGGGTGGACGTCCTCACGGTCAACAACCGCCTGGACGAGTTCTCGCCGACCGAGACCCTGGCCGAGCGGCGCAGGGACCTGCAGCGGCTCGCCGAGCTCGTCGGCTCCTCGCGGGCCGCCTTCGGGGTCCGCTTCGACCCGGTCGGCGAGCGCATCTCCCTGGTGGACGAGATGGGCCAGCTCATCAGCGAGGAGCGCGCCCAGCTCGTCGTGCTGGACCTGGTGGCGGCCGAGCGGCGCGGCGGCCGGGTGGCCCTGCCCGTGACCACCACGCGCGTCGCCGAGCAGGTGTGCCGCTTCCACGGCGCCCAGGTGCAGTGGACCTCCACGGCCCTGGACGCCCTCACCTCCGCCGCCGCCGACCCCGAGCTGATCTTCGCCGCGGACGGGCGCGGCGGCTTCATCGTCCCGGAGTTCGCCCCCACCGTGGACGGCCTGGCCGCGTTCCTGCGCCTGCTCGGCCTCGTGGCCCGCACGCGGCTCTCCCTCAGCCAGATCGACGCGCGCATCCCCCAGGCCAAGATGCTCAAGCGCACCGTCCCGACCCCGTGGGCGGCCAAGGGGGCCGTCATGCGCTCGGTCGTGGAGGCCGCCGACGGCCACCGCTTGGACACCACCGACGGCGTGCGGGTGATCGAGGAGGACGGCGGGTGGGCGCTCATCCTGCCCGACCCCTCCGAGGCCGTCACCCACCTGTGGGCCGAGGGAGACGACCTGGACGTCGCCCAGGCCCTCCTGGAGCGCTGGGCCCGCGTGGTCGAGCACGCGGTCGGCACCTGACCCCGCGGTCGGGGGGCGATCCGCCGCGAAACCGTCGTTTCCGGTCACATTCGAACGGCGCGGCGCATGGACCACAGGGCGGCGCGGGCGGTAGCTTTGGACCGGCGTGGCGAGCCGGGCAGGAGTGAGGAAGGGGCGAAGCGGAACATCGTGGACGCGGCGCGCACGGCGAGCGCCGTCAGGAGCACCGCCAGCCCCCCGTAGCGAGAGCCCGAGCGAGCCCCACTAGTATGTCCGAATCCGCGAGCATGCCCTCATCTTGACCTTTGCGACTCATCAGCGTATGTTGCGGCATTCGCAGTCTGACACCATGAGAAGCGAAGACCCGAGGCACGCCGCCCAGAGCACCGTCGCCGCGACTTCGCGGTAGGAGGCCGAGCCGATCGATGCCGAGCGTCTACTGCACGCAGTGCGGCAATGCCAACCCTGAGGACGCCCGTTTCTGCTCACGCTGCGGGTCGCCGCTGAGCCGTCCCGAGAGCACGCCGGTGGGGGACACCACCTCCACGATCTCCCTCAGCGGGATCGAGGCGATGGACTCGGAGACGACGGGGCAGACGCTCCTACCCGATCGCGCGGCCGTCGACCAGCTGCCTCCGGGCACGGCGCTGCTGGTCGTGATGCGCGGGCCGAACGCCGGGAGCCGCTTCCTCCTCGACAGCGATCTCACCACCGCGGGCCGCCACCCCGAGAGCGACATCTTCCTCGACGACGTGACGGTGTCGCGCCGTCACGCCGAGTTCTACCGGCGCGGCGACTACTTCACCGCCCGCGACGTCGGCAGCCTCAACGGCACCTACGTCAACCGGGAGCGCATCGAGGAGCACCCCCTGACCGGCGGTGACGAAGTCCAGATCGGCAAGTTCCGGCTGGTGTTCCTCACGCGTGGGTGAGGTGGGACGGTGATGAGCGCGCAGGCCGCCCGGGCGTTCATGAGCATCGGGGAGGTCCTGGAGATCCTCCGGGCGGACTTCCCCGACGTCACCGTCTCCAAGATCCGCTTTCTGGAGGGCGAGGGGCTCATCGAGCCCCAGCGCTCGCCCTCGGGGTACCGCAAGTTCACCCACGCCGACGTCGAGCGCCTGCGCTACATCCTCACCGCCCAGCGTGACCGCTACCTGCCGCTGCGCGTCATCAAGGACCATCTGATGACCGCCGACCCGCAGGACGCGCCGCTCGGCGGCCCGCGCCCCGTCGGCGACCCTCCCGCGCCCGAGGTCAGGCTGACCCGCCCCGACCTGCTGGAGGCCACGGGCCTGGACGAGGAGACCCTCGCCGAGTTGGAGGACTACGGGCTGGTCACCCCGGTCGCCCGCTGGTACGACGCCGAGGCTTTGACCGTCGCCAGGGCCTGCGGCGCGCTCGCCCGCTTCGGCCTGCACCCCCGCCACCTGCGGGCGCTGCGGGCCGCCGCCGAGCGCGAGGCCGGCCTCGTCGAGCAGGCCGTCGCGCCCCTCATGCGCCGCCGCGCCCCCGGCGCCGCCGGCCAGGCCGAGGAGACCGCCCGCGAGATCTCCGGACTGCTCCAGGAACTGCGCACCGCCCTGGTGAGGACCGGTCTGCGGGGCATTCTCGGCCGGTGACGGAGCCGCCCGGACATTTCGGGGTGGGAGGATGTTACGTTGAATTTTGCGGCGATGGTCACGCCGCGAGCTGAGAGCCGTAAGGGAGCAGGCCCGGAGCGGGCCGGTGACCCAATGGGACGGAGCCGCGTGTGTTGCAGATGGAGGTCGTGGGGGTCCGCGTGGAGATGCCCACCAACCAGCCCATCGTCCTTCTGAAGGAGGCGAAGGGTGAGCGATATCTGCCGATCTGGATTGGCATGACCGAGGCCACGGCCATCGCGTTGGCACAGGCCGAGGAGCCGCCTCCGCGGCCGCTCACCCACGACTTGTTCAAGGACGTGATCGAAGCCCTCGGCGTGCGGTTGCAGGCGGTCAACATCGTGGCGCTGCGCGACGGGATCTTCTTCGCCGACCTGGTGTTCTCCAACGGGGTCGAGGTGAGCGCACGCCCCTCGGACTCGATCGCGCTCGCGCTGCGCACCGGCACGAGCATCTTCGCCAGCGAGGACGTGGTGCGCGAGGCCGGCGTCATCATCCCCGACGACCAGGAGGACGAGGTCGAGAAGTTCCGCGAGTTCCTGGACACGATCACCCCGGAGGACTTCGGCCGTGCGGGTTAGCCCAGTGCGCCATATCGGGCATTTACGCTTCACGACGCGCCGGGTGGGATCGTTGACTGAGCATCGCACCGGTCCTACGGTGCAAGGGAAACCACGGTTGTAATTCACGAACCCCCAGATCAGGCCGTGGGATGAGAGAAAGCCGGAGGTCCGCAGTGGCGGTCAGCAGCGGCGAGGGAAAGACGGCCGGCCAGCACGATCCGGCCCAGCGCCGGTCGGCGCGGGAACGCGCGGGAGAGCAGGGCCTGCTGTTCGACGAGCGGCCGGCGTCGCTGCCCGCCGACGTGGGATACCGCGGCCCGACGGCCTGCTCGGCGGCCGGCATCACCTACCGGCAGCTCGACTACTGGGCCAGGACCCAGCTCGTCGAGCCGTCGGTGCGGCCGGCCCATGGCTCGGGCTCGCAGCGGCTCTACAGCTTCCGCGACATCCTCGTGCTCAAGGTGGTCAAGCGCCTCCTCGACACCGGGGTGTCGCTCCAGCAGATCCGCACCGCGGTCCACCACCTGCGCGAGCGCGGGGTCAACGACCTGGCGCAGATCACGCTGATGAGCGACGGCGTGAGCGTCTACGAGTGCACCTCGGCCGACGAGGTCATCGACCTGCTGGAAGGCGGCCAGGGCGTGTTCGGCATCGCCCTCGGCGGCGTCTGGCGCGAGGTCGAGGGCACCCTGGCGGAGCTGCCGGGGGAACGCGTGGAGCCGGCCGCCACCGCGGAGGACCACCCGGGTGACGAGCTGGCTCGGCGCAGGAAGGCCCGCAGGACGGGCTGACCGGCTGCCGTCCCCCCGGCCGGAACCGGCGGGGGATCGGCGGCGACCGGCAGGGACGGTCCCCGGGTTCGCGGGGTCGCGGTGTGGGGCCGCGTACGGCGAACCCGGCGCCCGCGCGCGCCCGCGTGGCGGGGCGGTACTGGGGTAGCCTCCCGGCCGGGACGGGCGGGTACAGTTGGTTCAAGGCTTACGACCCCGCGCGGGAGAGACCCGAGGGCACGAGCAGGCGCCGCGGCCGCGGCGCCGGCCCGCTGGCCCGGGCGCCGAAGGAGCAACCTCCCCGGAATCTCTCAGGCCCACGTACCGCGCGGACGAGGCGACTCTGGAAAGCAGGCATGCCCGCCAGGCGTGCCTCACCGACGGTGCAAGCCCCCCGCGGGGGGTGAAGCTCTCAGGTCGTGGCACCCGCCGCGCTGACAGAGGGGGAGACGGCACACGAGCGCGCCACGCGCCCGGTCTCTACCCCTTCAGGAGGGCACCCATGACCGATCGGTCACCGCTTCGCGACCTGTCCGCACCGCCCTTCGCCACGCGGCACATCGGCCCCTCCGACGACGAGCAGGCGCGCATGCTGCAGGCCGTCGGCTACGCCTCCGTCGCCGACCTGGTCGCCGTCGCCGTGCCCGGCATGATCCGCGCCGAGGGCCCGCTGCACCTGCCCCTGGCGGCGAGCGAGACCGAGGCCATCGCCGAGCTGCGCGCCCTGGCCGCCCGCAACCGCGTGCTCACCACCATGATCGGCCTGGGCTACCACGACACGATCACCCCGGCCGTCATCCGGCGCAACCTGCTGGAGAACCCCGGCTGGTACACCGCCTACACCCCCTACCAGCCCGAGATCTCCCAGGGCCGCCTGGAGGCCCTGCTCAACTTCCAGACCGTGATCGCCGACCTCACCGGCCTGGACGTCGCCGGCGCCTCCCTGCTGGACGAGGCCACCGCCGCCGCCGAGGCGATGACGCTGGCCCGCCGCGCGGGCCGCGCCAAGAGCCCGGTGTTCGTCGTGGACGCCGACGCGCTCCCGCAGACCAAGGCCGTGCTCGCCACCCGCGCCGAGCCTCTCGGCATCGAGCTGGCCGAGGCCGACCTGTCCGAGGGGCTGCCCGAGGGCGAGCTGTTCGGCGTCCTGGTCCAGTACCCGGGCGCGAGCGGCCGGCTCAAGGACTTCCGCGCCCTGGCCGCGGAGGCGCACGCCCGCGGCGCGCTGGTGGTCGCCGCCGCCGACCTGCTGGCCCTCACCCTGGTGGAGTCGCCCGGCCTCCTCGGCGCCGACATCGCCGTGGGCTCCTCCCAGCGCTTCGGCGTCCCGCTCGGCTTCGGCGGCCCGCACGCCGCCTACATGTCCGTCCGCGAGGGCCTGCAGCGGCAGATGCCCGGACGCCTGGTCGGGGTCTCCCAGGACGCCGACGGCCGCCCCGCCTACCGCCTGGCCCTGCAGACCCGCGAGCAGCACATCCGCCGGGAGAAGGCCACCAGCAACATCTGCACCGCCCAGGTCCTGCTCGCCGTCATCGCCGGCATGTACGCCGTCTACCACGGCCCCGAGGGGCTCAGGCGCATCGCCCAGCGCGTCCACCGGCACGCGGCCGTCCTGGCCGCCGGGCTGCGCGGCGCGGGCGTCGAGGTCGTCCACGAGGCGTTCTTCGACACGGTGCTGGCCCGGGTGCCCGGCCGGGCCGGCGAGGTAGTGGCCGCCGCCCGCGCCCGCGGGATCAACCTGCGCCAGATGGACGCCGACCACGTGGGCGTCGCCTGCGACGAGACCACCACCGGCGGCCACCTGGCCGCGGTCTGGGAGGCCTTCGGCCTGGAGGGCGTCGTCCTGGAGGACGTGGACACCGCCGCCTCCGACGCGCTGCCCGCCGAGCTGCTGCGCTCCACCGAGTACCTGGCCCACCCGGTGTTCCGCGCGCACCGCTCCGAGACCGCGCTGCTGCGCTACCTGCGCCGGCTCCAGGACAAGGACATCGCGCTGGACCGGTCGATGATCCCGCTCGGCTCGTGCACGATGAAGCTCAACGCCACCACCGAGATGGAGCCGATCACCTGGCCCGAGCTGGCCGGCCTGCACCCCTACGCGCCCGCCGACCAGACCGAGGGCTACCTCGCGCTCATCGGCGACCTGGAGCGCTGGCTGGCCGAGGTCACCGGCTACGACGCGGTCTCGCTGCAGCCCAACGCCGGCTCCCAGGGCGAGTTCGCCGGCCTGCTGGCCATCCGCGCCTACCACCGCGACAACGGCGACCTCGAGCGCGACGTGTGCCTCATCCCGTCCTCGGCGCACGGCACCAACGCCGCCAGCGCCGTCATGGCCGGCATGCGGGTGGTCGTGGTGGCCTGCGACGACCAGGGCAACGTGGACCTCGCCGACCTCGACGCCAAGATCGGCAAGCACCGCGACCGGCTCGCCGCGATCATGGTGACCTACCCCTCCACGCACGGCGTGTACGAGGAGACGATCACCGCGATCTGCGCGCGCGTCCACGAGGCCGGCGGCCAGGTCTACGTCGACGGGGCCAACCTCAACGCCCTGGTCGGGCTGGCCAAGCCCGGCGAGTTCGGCGCCGACGTCTCCCACCTGAACCTGCACAAGACCTTCTGCATCCCGCACGGCGGCGGCGGCCCCGGCGTCGGCCCGGTCGCGGTGCGCGCCCACCTGGCGGCCTACCTGCCCGGCCACCCGCTGCGGGACGGCGGGCCGGTCGGGCCGGTCTCGGCGGCGCCGTACGGCTCGGCGGGCATCCTGCCCATCTCGTGGGCCTACGTGCGCATGATGGGCGGCGAGGGCCTCACGGCGGCCACAGAGCAGGCCATCCTGTCGGCCAACTACCTGGCGCGCCGGCTCGCTCCCCATTACCCGGTGCTCTACACCGGCCGCGAGGGCCTGGTGGCGCACGAGTGCATCGTGGACCTGCGCCAGATCACCAAGGAGACCGGCGTCACCGTCGACGACGTCGCCAAGCGCCTGATCGACTACGGCTTCCACGCGCCGACCATGTCCTTCCCGGTGGCGGGCACCCTGATGATCGAGCCCACCGAGAGCGAGGACCTGGCCGAGCTGGACCGCTTCTGCGACGCCATGATCGCGATCAGGTGCGAGATCGCCAAGGTGGCCTCCGGCGCCTACGACCGCGCCGACAACCCCCTGCGGGGCGCCCCGCACACCGCCGACTGCCTGGTGGCCGACGACTGGAAGCACCCCTACACGCGCACCGAGGCGGCCTACCCCGTCCCGGCGCTGCGCGAGGGCAAGTACTGGTCGCCGGTCCGCCGCATCGACCAGGCCTACGGCGACCGCAACCTGGTGTGCTCCTGCCCCCCGCTGGAGGCCTACGAGGACTGACGTACGCCGCCCCGGAGGCCGTCCCGATCGGCATAATATGTCGCGCGCGACGGCGCCTTCCGCGTCGCGAGACCCGCGGTTCCCCCCACTCCCCCCACGCGGAGAAGAGGTCTTGATGGCGGCGCACGAGGTGGACTCCGGCCGGCGGATCGACGACGCGCGGCGGCTCGCCGAGAACGGCGAGCTGGACGCGGCGGCCGAGATCTTCGCCGAACTGGCCGCCGACGACGGCGGGGCCGACCGCGCCCAGGCCGCCGTCGGCCTGGCCGTGGTGCTGGAGCGGCGCGGCGACGTCGCCGGGTCCAGGGCCGCGGCCCGCACGGCCCTGGCCACCGGCCACCCGGAGTACGCCGCCCAGGCGGCCTGCCTGCTGGCCCGCGGGTTCGAGGAGGAGGACCTCGGCGACCAGGCGCGCGCCGCCTGGCAGGCGGTGATCGGCCTCGGGACCCCGGCCTACCTGCCCGCGGCCCACATGGCGCTGGCGCGCATCGCCGAGCGGCAGGGCGACGAATCGGCGGCCGAGGCGGCGTTGCGGGCGGCGCTGGCCACCGGCGACCCCGTGGTGGGCTCCCGGGCCGCCCAGCTCCTGGCCGGGCGGCTGCTGGAGGACGGCGCGGCGGGGGAGGCCGCCGACGTGGCCGCCGAGGCGCTGCAGGTGCCGGACGCCGCCGAGCAGGGGCGGCTGCGCGTGCTGCTCGGCATGGCCCACCTGGACCTGGCGTGCGGCGAGTTCGCCTCCGCCGCCGAGGAGGCCGGCGACCCCGACGGCACGGCGCTGGCGATCGAGCTGCTGGCCCGCGTGCTCCCGCTGCGCGGCAGGGACGCCGACGCCGCCACGGTGTGGGACTACGGCCTCGGCCACCCCGACGAGGAGGTCGCGGCCCAGGTGCGCCTGCGCCGGGCCCGCGACGACGCGGCCTTCGCCGACGACGCCCCGGACGGCGAGTACTTACCGGACGAGGGCGAGGACGAGGCGGGGGAGCGGTACACGGCCGGGGACGGCGCGGCGGCCGGCGGCGCGACCCCGGGCGGCGGGCACACCACCGGCTGAGCGGCCCCAGGCGCCCGCAGAGGCCCTTCCCGGACCAGAGTTCAGCCCGGGGGCCCCTCGCGCCGGGTCAGCGGCCCTTGCGGCGGCCCAGGGCGGCGGCGATGTTGACGAGAACGATGCCCGTCCAGGCCAGGAACAGCCCCCCGGGCCCGGCGCCGGCCGCGGCGATCGCCGTGAGCGGGACGCCGATGCCCAGCGATCCGAGCGCGATCGGCAGCGAGGGGTCGACCCGCTGCGAGGGGGGATTGCCCGGCGCGGGCTGCGGGCCGCCGTAGGGCGGGGCGTAGCCGTCGGGATGCCCGTTCTGGGCGGCCACCGCCGCGCGCACCCGGGTATCGAGCGTGGTGTCCAGTTTGTCGAGGAACGACTCGATCAGCGCGTTCTCGTAGTCGGGCCCGAGATCGCGCCTGGCCTCGACGGTCGCCCGCAGCTCATCGCGTGGATTATCCGGCACCGCCCTAATCTGTCACGCACCTCCGGCCGAGGACATCCCCCGCGAGAAGTAGCGGCGTCCTCCGCAGGTACGGTGTGGGCCATGCGCATCGTGACGCCGAGCGGCCCGGCGATCGTGGAGGTCGACGAGGCCCCCGGTTCGCGGTTCCTGTTCGTGCTCACCCACGGGTCCGCCGGGGGCGTGGAGTCGCCCGACCTGCTGGCGGTGCGCGACGCCGTCACCGGCGTCGGCGGAACGGTGGCGCGGGTGCTGCAGCCGTTCCGGGTGGCCGGGGCCCGGGCCCCAGGGTCGGCCGTCCGCCAGGACGAGGCGTGGACGGCTCTGGTGGCCGAGCTGCGGCGCCGGTATCCCGGGCTGGCCCTCGTGCAGGGAGGGCGGAGCAACGGGGCACGGGTGGCCTGCAGGACCGCGCGCGCCGCCGGGGCGGAGGCCGTGGTGGCGCTGGCCTTCCCGCTGCGCCCGCCGGGCAGGCCCGACCGCTCACGGGCCGGTGAACTGCGCGAGGCGGGCGTGGAGGTGCTCGTGGTGAACGGCGACCGCGATCCCTTCGGCGTGCCCGACGCCGCGGACGCCGCCAAGCTGGTCGTGCTGCCGGGTGAGGCGCACGAGTTCAAGAAAAACCCCGCCCGGGTGGGCGAGGTGGTCGCGGAGTGGCTCGGCCCCCGTTACGCGTGAGGGTGTCAGGCCGCGCTGATCGCGAGGTCGGTGGGGCGGTGCGGGGCGATGATCGCGCCGTCGGGCAGGAGCTCCCCGGTGTCCTCGAAAAGCACGATGCCGTTGCACAACAGGCTCCACCCCTGCTCAGGGTGTGCCGCGATCGTGCGGGCGGCTTCGCGGTCCGGCGCGGTGGTGCTCGGACAGGACGGCTCATGCGGGCACATCGGCGTGCCTCCGGATCTCTCTCTCGGTCTGGTGTCCGGCCGGGGTTCTCGGCGTGGGCGCCTTCGCCCGCTCCGATTCCCCCGCCCCCGTCGGACGGGGCCGAACGCTTTGCTGTCGATGTGTGTGCTGGCACACACTTACAGAGTAAGTGTGCTGCGGGTCACACGCGGGCGACATAGCCCATTAGGACGGTTTAGATCCTTCGATTAGGGGGGTCAAGGGGGCCGGCAGGGCTGGTCTCATGCGGTGTGACCTGCGGCACAAGCGTGCCCCAGCCAAGATAACGGTCTCAATACGACTCGCCGCCGAACGGATAAACGTATGGTTACGCCGGGGCGAGCCCCCTGAGCACGGCCTCCAGGCCCCGCTCGAAGGCGTCCACGGCCTCCTCGGCCGGTTCGGCGCCCTCCCGCCCCGCGAGGGCCGCCGTCCCGGAACCCGGGCCGGGGTGGGGGAGGGCGTCCTCGTCGTCGTCCGCGGGGCCCGCGGCCCAGCCGGAGCGCTGGATCTCCACCGCCACGCTGCCCATCACGAAGGCCCGCAGGGTGCGCACGGCGCGCGGCGCGTCGTCCAGGCCCGCCTCGGCGAGCTGCTGGGTCTGCTCGCGGATCGCCGTCAGCGCGGTGCCCCGGGGAGGCTTGGTCAGTGCCAGGGCCAGCACGCCGGGGTGGTCGAGCAGGGCCGTCCTGGCGGCGCGGGCCCACGCGCGGGCCACCTCCTGCCAGCTCGCCGCGCCGGACGGCTCGACCGCGACGGTGGTGACGTGCTCGGCCAGCGCGTCCATCAGCGCCTCCTTGCCGCGCGGCAGGTGGTGGTAGATGGCCATCGCCTCCACCTGCAGCGCGTCGCCGAGACGCCGCATGGTCAGCCGCCGCAGGCCCTGGCCGTCGGCGATGTGGAGCGCCGCCTCGATGATGCGCTCGCGGGACAGGGGAACGGGAGGTCGTTTCGCCGGCATGCCGCCATGATCCACAATATGACTTACTTTGTAAAGGCCGCCGCGCCGGTCCGCGAACCCGGCCGCTCCCGGAGCGGCGTACGCTAGGGCGTGCGACAAGCGCCGGATCACCGGCGAAAAGGCCGAGAAAGGGCAGCGCGATGGCGTTTTTCCGTCCGAGGGTGAGCCGGGAGGCGGAGGTCAGGCACCACGCCGACCAGGAGGTCGGGAAGGGCTTCGCCCAGGTGCTCCACAAGGCGCGCGAGGCCGAGCGCGAGCTGCGCCGGGCGCAGGCCGAGGGCGCGGGCACCGCCGAGCTGCGCGCCGCGGGCCTGGCCTTCGACCGCGCGCTGACCGACGCGCTGCGCACCGCTGAGGCGGCCCGCCGGGCGACTCTCGGCGTGCGCGCCTACGACGACCGCATCCGCCGCCGCAAGGGGGTCGCCACCCCCGAGGGCGCCAAGTGGACCGCCGAGGTCGACCGCCTGCGCACCCTGCGCGAGGAGAACCGCCTCACCGGCATCGTCCGCGCCCCGCGCGCCTACCCCTCCGGCGCCGGCACCGCCCCCACGCACTAGAGGAACGGCCCCGGAAACGGTCCGGCCGGCTCGGGTGGACCGAGCCGGCCGGGATGAACGGTAGGCGGGGGTCAGCTCGCCCAGTCGAGCAGGGGTCGGGTGTTGCTCGGGTGGCGGAGCTTGGAGAGGGACTCCTTCTCCAGCTGGCGGATCCGCTCCCGGGTCAGGCCCAGGTGCTTGCCGATCTCGTCCAGCGTGTGCGGCTTGCCGTCGATCAGCCCGAAGCGCAGCGCCATGATCTTGGCCTCGCGCGGGGTCAGGTTGTCCAGCACGCCGCGCAGCTCGGCGCCGAGAAGCTGACGGTCCACGACCTCGGAGGCCTCGGGCGCGTCGACGTCCTCGATCAGGTCGCCGATCGTGGTCTCGCCGTCCTCGCCGATCGTCGCGTTGAGGCTGATCGGCTGGCGGCTGGTGCGCAGGAGCTCCTCGATCTGGTCGGGGGTCTTGTCCAGCTCGACCGCCAGCTCCTCGGGAGTGGGCTCGCGGCCCAGCCGCTGGTGCATGTCGCGCTCGACGCGCGACAGCTTGGACAGCAGCTCCAGTACGTGCACCGGCAGGCGGATCGTGCGCGCCGAGTCGGCGAAACCGCGCTGGATCGCCTGGCGGATCCACCACATGGCGTAGGTGGAGAACTTGTAGCCCTTGGAGTAGTCGAACTTCTCGACCGCGCGGATCAGCCCGAGGTTGCCCTCCTGCACGACGTCCAGCAGGGCCATGCCGCGGTCGGTGTACTTCTTGGCGACCGACACCACCAGGCGGAGGTTGGCCTCCAGCATGTGGTCCTTGGCGCGGCGGCCGTCCTCGACGACCCACCCCAGCTCGGTGCGCTCCTGCTCGCCGGGAGAGCCGGTCTCCAGCTTGTGCTCGGCGTACAGGCCCGCCTCGATGCGCTTGGCCAGCTCGACCTCCTCGGCCGCGGTCAGCAGCGTGCGGCGGCCGATGGACTTGAGGTAGGTGTGCACCGAGTCCCCCATGACCGAGGACTGGTCGTCCAGGTCGAGGGTCTCGTTCTGCAGTTCGGCCTCGTCGGGCTCCTCCCAGGAGTCCTCAGGGCCGGAGACGGGCTCGTCCTTGGGGGCGGGCCGCGCGGGGGCGGGAGGGGCGGCGGTCTTGTGGGCGGCCCGGCCGCGCCGGGGGCGGGCCTCGGCGGTCTCCGCGCCGGCCGCCCGGACGCCGGTGTGCGCGGGCTTGGAGGTGGTGGTGCTGGTCATTGCGCTCTTCACGGTGGTCTTCACTGTGGTGCTCTTACGGGTCTTCCCGGCCGGGGCGCCCACCTGCGGGGCGGCTTCGTTCTCGGTCGCCAGGCTCACGCCGGCCTCGGTGAGCTCGCGCAGGATGGAACGGCCCTTGGCCGGGCCGATCCCCGCCGACGAGAACGCCTCGCGGAGCTCCGCGAGGGAAAGGTGACCCTGCGTCCGGCCTTGGTCGATGATCCGGGCGAGGGTCGTCGCGGGCGCCTCGCTCTCGGCCGGGGCCGCCGCGGTGGTTCTGGGCATGAGCACACCTCCTCCGTCACGGAGTCGTCGGTTTCAGTCGATGGGATGGCGCGGCGTTTCGCGTTCGGCGCACCAGTATCAATAACGCCGGAAGCCGTGGTTTGTTCCCGCCGCCCACAAGACCGTGGTTGATCAACTCCTGTTCCTCGGCTTCGTCGTCCCTGGTGGAATGCCCTCTGCCCCGGATCGGGCCTTCGACACCGCCCGCCGTGCGGGGGGCGTGGGGGCCCTACCTCCGGGGCCGGTCACGGCCGTCGCGCGCGGCGGGCTCCCGGCATGAAAGAAGGCGGGCCGCCGTCCCGGCGCCCGCCTTCCCCGGCTCGCGGCCCCGCCGTCAGCCGCCCGGCTTCTTGGTGGGCGTCTTCTCCGGCGTGAGGACCGGGATCGGCAGCGGCTCGGCGTCCTCCAGGCGCTTCTCGGTCCAGAACTCCGCCACCTTGCGGGGGTCGCCGTTGACGTCGGGGTCGGTGACCACGAACGTCTCCGGCGAGCGGGTCGGCTCGGCGTTCGGGGGGATCTCGGGGCCGGGGATCTGTCCCGGAGCCTCGCCCGGGCCGTAGGTCTCGGAGGTCTTCGACCCGGCCTTGTCGGCCTGTTCCACCCGGCCGGACGCGGCGGCGGCCGCGACGGAGATGCCCCCGGCGAGGACCACACCGGTCACCGCGGCGGAGATCCACATCTTGCGGGTTGGCTTCATCAAGGCGTCCTTCCTGGGTCCAGCTGTCCTTTAAGACGCGCTGGACACTGCTTCCGGTTCCCTTGCCGGGACATTGTGGTCAAGAAAGATCTCTTGTGCCAACAAACCTAGAAATCTCTTCTCTTATCGCGACAAGGTCATGCTTGCCGTTCGGGAGCAGCGGCAGCCGGTCCACCAGCCGCACCGCGCGCGGCGCCGCGTACCCGGGCAGGCGCGTCTTGACGTGCGCGCGCAGCTCCGCCAGCGCCGGGGGAGCGGCGGGGTCGGCCGGGACGACGACCGCCACGACCTCCTGCCCCCACTCCGGGTGCGGCCGGCCGAGCACGACGGCCTCCCGCACGCCCGGGTGCGCGCCCAGCACCCCGGCCACCGTCCCGGCGACGACCTTGCGCCCACCGGTGTTGATCACGTCGTCCGCGCGGCCCAGCACCCGCAGCCGGCCCCCCTCGACCGTCCCCAGGTCCGAGGTCACGTACCAGCCGCCGTCCATGGCCGCCGCCGTCAGGTCGGGCCGCAGCCGGTACCCGGCGAACAGCACCGGCCCGCCGAGGCGGATCCGCCCGTCCGCGCCGGCCGCCACCCGCACGCCCTCCAGCGGGACGCCGTCGTAGACGCACCCCCCGCACGTCTCGCTCATGCCGTACGTGGTCACCACGCGCACGCCCGCGCCCCGGGCGGCCTCCAGAAGGCCGGGCGGGGGCGCGGCGCCGCCGAGCAGGACCGTGCGCAGGCCCGTCAGCGGCACCCCGGCGTCGATCACGCGCCGGAGCTGGGTGGGGACCAGGGAGACGTGGTCGGCGCCCGCGGCGGCCACCGCGCCGGGGGAGAACCGTTCGTGGACCACCGGTTCGGTGCCGCCGAGCAGGGCCCGGACCAGCACCTGCAGGCCGGAGACGTGCGAAGGGGGCAGGCAGCACAGCCAGCGCTCGCCCGGGCGGGCGCCGATCCGCTCCAGCGAGGCGGACGCCGAGGCGACCAGCGCGGCGGCGGGCAGCTCCACCCCCTTGGGCGTGCCCGTGGACCCGCTGGTGGCGATGATCGCCGCGACCGCGCCGTCCGCGGGGACCCCGCCGGGCAGGGCCTCGACGCCCTCGTCCGTGACCAGGTGTGTGGGGCGCAGGGCCGCCAGCGTCGCCCGCAGCGCGGGGCCCGGCAGGGAAGGATCGAGCGGCAGCACGGCCGGGCCGCCGCCGAGGAGCGCCTCGCGGATCTTCTCCACAACCAGCGGGCCGGGAGTGCCGAGTACCGCGTGCACCGGACGCTCACCCACGGTCGTAAGGTTAGTCCCGATGGGAGGCGTCCCTCGCGCGGGGCGCCTCGTGGCCGCGCCGGGCCGAGTGAGGAGCGAGACTGACCGTGTGCACCGTCGACTGCGACCGGCCCGTCGAGCACCACCATCCCGTTCCCGCCAATCCAGTCCGCATCGGTCACGCTCCCGTCGAAGTCGTCCTGGTGGACCCTGTCCGCGTGGGCCGGGTTCGTGTCGAAGCCGGCCGCACGGACCCCGTCCGCGTAGGTCAGGTCCGTGTCGAAGCCGTTCCGGTGGAGCCCCTTCGCGTGGGTCAGGTCCGCGTCGCCCAAGTCCGCGTCGAAATCGTCCGCGTGAAGCCCGTCCGCGTGGGTCACGTCCGCGTCGAGCCTGTCTACGGCTGTTCGGTTCGCGTCGGTCAGGTCGCCATCGAGTCCGTCCGTGTCGGCCGGGTCGGTGTCCATCGGGTCCGCGGCGCCGTGACCCCGTGCCGTTCCCGCTCCTGCGGTCGTCCCTCCGCGCGTCCATGAGGGCACGCCACCCCGTCCCGCAGCCCGTCAGGCGTCGCCGTGCCCGCGTAGGGGAGGCCCGGTGAACCCGGCCACGGCGCTGAGCGGCGTGCTGCTCGACGAGCTGGTGCGCTGCGGGCTCACCGACCTCGTGCTGGCCCCCGGATCCCGGTCGGCGCCGCTCGCCGTCGCCGCCCACGGCGACCCGCGGCTGCGGCTGCACGTGCGCATCGACGAGCGGTCGGCCTCCTTCCTCGCCCTCGGCCTGGCCCGCAGGTCCGAGCGGCCGGTCGCGCTCGTCTGCACCTCGGGCAGCGCCGCCGCCAACTTCCACCCCGCGGTGATCGAGGCGAGTGAGTCCGGCGTCCCGCTCCTGCTGCTGACGGCCGACCGCCCGCCCGAGCTGCGCGGCACCGGCGCCAGCCAGACCATCGACCAGCTCAAGTTGTACGGGCCGTCGGTCCGCTGGTTCGCCGAGGTCGGCGTGCCCGAGGAGCGTCCCGGCCAGGTCGCCTACTGGCGCTCGCTGGCCTGCCGCGCCTACCAGCGCGCCCTCGGCCCCGGCGACCCCGGCCCCGTCCACCTCAACCTGGCCTTCCGCGAGCCGCTGATCCCCGACGGCGACACCTCCTGGTGCGAGCCCCTGGAGGGCGGCGACGGCCCCTGGGTGCGGGCCCGGGTGGCGCCCCCCTCGGCCGGGCTGCACGTCACCCCGACCCGGCGCGGGGTGCTGGTGGTCGGTGACGGCGCCGTCAACGTGCGCCGCCACGTCGCCGCCGCGGGAATGGCCGGCTGGCCGGTGCTGTCGGAGCCCAGCGGCGGCGCCCGCTACGGCGACCACGCCATCTCGACCTACCACTTCCTGCTGGGCGTCCCGGAGTTCGCCGACGCCCACAGCCCCGACGTCGTGGTCACGCTGGGCCGTCCGAGCCTGTCGCGGCCCCTGATGTCGTGGCTCAAACACGCCCAGGAGCACATCGTCGTCAGCCCCGACCTGACGCGCTGGCCCGACCCGACCCGCTCGGCCACCCAGGTCGCCGCCGCCGTCGAGATCGCCGCCGCCTCGGGCGACGACGGCTGGCTGCGCTCCTGGCGCACGGCCGAGGCCGCCGCCCGGCGGGCCGTGGACGCGGTGCTCGACGACAGCGGGCTCAGCGAGCCGCGCCTGGCCAGGGACCTGGCCGAGCTGCTGCCCAACAACGCGCTGCTGTTCACCGGCTCCTCCATGCCGATCAGAGACCTGGACCAGGCGATGCGCCCGCGCAGGGGCCTGCGGCTGATGGCCAACCGCGGCGCCTCGGGCATCGACGGGCTGGTGTCCACCGCCGTCGGCGCGGCCCTGGCGCACAACGGGCCCTCCTACGCCCTGCTCGGCGACCTGACCTTGCTGCACGACCAGAACGGGCTGATCCTCGGGCCGCGCGAGCCGCGTCCGGACCTGTGCCTGGTCGTGGTCAACAACGACGGCGGCGGCATCTTCTCCCTGCTGCCGCAGGCCGCCCTGCCCGACTCCTTCGAGCGCGTCTTCGGCACCCCCCACGGCGT
Organism: Sphaerisporangium siamense; assembly: GCF_014205275.1. Classification (NCBI taxonomy): domain Bacteria; kingdom Bacillati; phylum Actinomycetota; class Actinomycetes; order Streptosporangiales; family Streptosporangiaceae; genus Sphaerisporangium; species Sphaerisporangium siamense. The sequence goes on along the minus strand of NZ_JACHND010000001.1, from coordinate 5,979,517 downwards.
GGACCTGTCGGCCGTCGCCGCCGCCACCGGCACCCCCTACACGCCGCTGGCCACGATCGGCGACCTGCCCAAGGCCATCCGCGGCGAGGGCCTGCGCCTGGTGGAGGCCCGCACCGGCCGCGAGGACAACGCCCGCGTCCACGCCGCCATGCGCGACGCCGCCCACCACGCCGTCCGCGCCCTCGCCTGACCACGGCCCCGCCCGGATCCGGTCGCCGCGCCGGGCCCGGGACCCGCGTGTCGAACGCGGTCAGGCCCGGCGGGCCGAGAAAGTCAGGTCCGGCGCGCCGAGAAGCGGGCGATCGCGCCGTTGAGGCGCACGTCGGCGTCATGGAAACCGGCCGCCTCCAGCATGCGCGCCAGGTCCTCGGCCGTGATCACGGCGCCGAACGCGCCCGCGCGGCGCAGCACGCGGATCAACGCGTCCCGCCGCCACCCGGTCCCGCGCACGACCACCGTGCCCCACAGCGCCCCGCCCGGCCGCAGCACCCGCGCCATCTCGGCCAGCGCCGCGGCCGGGTCGGCGAAGCAGTGCAGCCCCAGCGAGCTGAGGCACCGGTCGAACGCGCCGTCCGCCAGCGGCAACCGGGTCACGTCCGCCTGGAGCAGGCCGGCCAGGCGCAGCCCCCGGCGCCGCGCGCGGTCGCGGGCCCGGCGCAGCATCAGCGCGGAGACGTCCACCGCCACGTAGCCGCCCGCCTCCGGCGTGAGCGCCGTGAAGGCGGTGCCTCCGCCGCACGGCACGTCCAGCACCCGCTCGCCCGCGCCCGGCCTGGCCGCGTCCCGCAGGTCGAGGTAGAAGCGCCGCATGTCGGCGCCCCACAGGAGCCTGCCCCCGGGCGCGCCCAGCCGTTCATGGGTGATCCAGAAGTCGTAGACCCTCGCGATCAGACGCGACCGGCGCCAGTCCGCCATCCGGTGACCTCCTCCCGCCATACCGCCCAAGGCGGCCGTCGTGCCCGCTTTCCTTCAGTATCGGCAGGACACCGTATGGAACCCCCCTAGGGGCCCGCCGCAGGGGAGGGAACGCCCATCGCACGGCATAGGGTGTGAGCCATGCATGTCGATGAGTGGCTCCAGGCGATTCCGGCCATCTGGATCTACGTGATCGTCGGCGGCGTGATCGGCGTGGAGAGCCTGGGCATCCCCTTGCCCGGTGAGGTCGTCCTCGTCAGCGCCGCGCTGCTGTCCGCGCAGCACGTCGTCGACCCGCTGTGGGTGGGGGTGTGCGCCAGCGCGGGCGCCATCATCGGCGACTCCATCGGCTACGCCATCGGCCGCCGGGGCGGGCAGCCGCTGTTCGACCGCCTCGCCCGGCGGTTCCCCAAGCACTTCGGGCCCGCCCACATCGCCAAGGCGCAGCAGGCGTTCGACCGGTGGGGCATGTGGGCGGTCTTCTTCGGGCGTTTCATCGCCCTGCTGCGCATCCTGGCCGGGCCGCTGGCGGGCGCCCTGCACATGCCGTACTGGCGGTTCCTGGTGGCCAACGTGCTCGGCGGCATCACCTGGGCGGGCGGCACCACCGCCGTGATCTACTACCTCGGCATGGCGGCCGACCGGTGGCTCAAGGGCTTCTCCTGGGTGGCGCTGGTCGTCGCCCTGCTGTTCGGCCTGGGCACGACGCTGCTGCTCAAGCGCCGCGCCGCCCGCGTGACCGCCGCCGGGGCCGGGCCGGCCGATCAGCGCTCGATGAGCGTGACCTCCAGCGAGTAGTGCGAGGCGCGGTAGACGTGCGAGCCGTGCTCCACGGCCCTGCCCTGGTCGTCGTAGGTGGTGCGCACCATGGTCAGCAGCGGGGCGCCCCTGCGCTCGTCCAGCAGGCGCGCCTCGGCGGGGGTGGCCGCCCGCGCGCCGATGCGCTGGTTGGCCACCCGCATGCGCACCCCGGCCGCCCGTAGCAGCTCGTACAGGCCGCGTCGCGACAGCACCTCGGAGGTCAGCCCGGCCGCGGCGGGCAGCCAGTTGTGCAGCAGGGCCAGCGGCTCGCCGCCGGCGTAGCGCACCCGCTCCAGGCGCAGCACCTCGGCGCCCGCCGGGACGCCGAGGACCGAGGCGATCTCTTCGTCGGCGCCGACCGGCCCGAGGGACAGCACCTGGGTGGTCGGGTCCTGCCCGGCGCGGCGCAGGTCGTCGTACAGGCTGGTCAGCTCCACCGAGCGCTTGACCTGCCCGTGCACGACCTGGGTGCCGACGCCGCGCTTGCGCACCAGCAGGCCCTTGTCCACGAGGTACTGGATGGCCTGGCGGATCGTCGGGCGTGACAGTCCCAGGCGGTCGGCGAGCAGGATCTCGTTGTCGAGCCGCGCCCCCGGGGCGAGGTCGCCCCGCCGGATGGCCTCGGCGATCTGCTCGGCGACCTGGAAGTACAGCGGCACGGGGCTGGAGCGATCGAGATCGATGTCGAGTGGCGTGCCCATGCCTTCTCCCGGCTCCGTGTGCGATCGCTGACTGATCAGGGTAGCGGACATAAAGATGTCCGGACAAAAACCTCCTCGAACTGATCAGGCAACGGAATCGCACGTCACCCGCCATGCCCCTCCCGCCGAGGGCGGCTCACTCGACGGTGGTGACCTCCGTGAAACCGGAGATCGTCAGGACGGGCGCGATCACCGGGTTGGCGAGGACCCGGATGCGCGCGGCGTGGGAGAACAGGACCGTCAGGCCCGCGCTGTCGAGATACTCCACCGCGCTCAGGTCGACCAGCAGCGCGTCGTCGCCGGCCGACGTGGTCAGCGCGTCGTCCAGGACGCCGGCGTTGCTCATGTCGATCTCGCCGGTGACGGCGAGCACCGGGGTGCCGTCGGGCCGCTCCGAGGCGACCACGGTCAGGGGGGTGGTCATCAGGAGATCCTCGCATGCATGTCGACGGTGGTCCCGGCGGCGCCGGGGTGGATGGTGACCTCCTGCATCAGGGCGCGCATGAGGGCGACGCCGCGGCCGCGATGGGAGTCGGCCTCCAGCCGCGGGGGCTTCCAGAGGCCGGAGTCGGCGACCGTCAGATGCAGGTCGTCGACGGTGGCGACCGCCCGCAGCCGGATCGTGCGGCCGGGGGCGTGGCGGTGCCCGTGCTCGATCGCGTTGGCGCAGGCCTCCCCGGCCGCGACCAGCACGTTCTGGATCATCGAGGGGGTGAGCTGGCAGCGGGCCAGCCAGTCCCGCAGCGCGGTGCGCACCGGGGCGAGCTGGCCGGACTCGGCGGGGAAGGCGACCTCCAGCGGGGCGGGCTGGCGGTACAGCAGCAGGGCGACGTCGTCGTTGAAGCCGCCCTCCGGCGCGAGAATGTTCATCACGTCGGCCGCCAGGTCCTCGATGGGCGTGGTCCGGCCCGCCTGCAGAGCCAGGCCCGCCTGACCGATGCCGGTGGTCAGCGGACGCCGGCGGCGCTCCACCAGGCCGTCGGTGTACAGCAGCAGGGTGGACCGGGGCGGCATGGTGCACCGGGCCTCCGGCCGCGGATGGCCCGGCCGCACGGCCAGCGGGGTCGAGCGGCCGCCCTCCAGGAGCAGGGTGGTCCCGTCGGAGTGGGCGAGGATGCCCGGGGGATGCCCGGCGCTGGAGTACACCAGGTCGCCGGTGGCGGTGTCCAGGATGCCGCAGAAGACGGTGGTGCACTTGGCGCCGGGGACCAGGGCGGCGAACCGGTCGAGGGCGGTGAACACCTGCGCGGGGTCGGCGTCCTGCAGCAGCAGGGCCCGGCAGGCGCTGCGCAACTGCCCCATCACGGCGGCGGCCTCCAGCCCGTGCCCCACGCAGTCGCCGACCACGATCCCGACGCGCTCGCCGTCCAGCGGCACGATGTCGTACCAGTCGCCGCCCACCTCCAGAGGGCGGCCGGCCGGCTCGTAGCGCACGGCGAAGCCCGCCGGCAGCCGGGACGGGCCGAGGATGGCGCGCTGGAGGGCCACGGCCGCCGCGCGCTGCCGGTCGAGCTGGTGGACGCGGTGCAGGCCCTGGCCGAGGTGCCCGGCCAGCAGCGCCAGCAGGGTCTGGTCCTCCCGGGTGAAGGGCCGGTTCCTGCCCAGGTCGACCCAGATGGTCAGCAGGCCCTCGGGATGCTCCAGGGTGATGCCGGCCCCGCCCGCCTCGGCGGCGACCGGACGCAGTGGCGCCTGCTCGCGCAGGGCCGTCAGCCGCTCGCGCACCGTGTCCGGCAGGTCCTGCCAGCCGTCGCCCGGCGGCGCGCAGAAGACCTCCGGCGGGGCGTCGTCGTTCCACACCGCCGCCGGGATCTGCCGGGCCTGCCAGACCTCCCGCAGCGCCTCCAGCCCCCCGCGCAGGGCGTCGCCGAGGTCGTCGGCCTGGGAGACGCGCACGCTGAGCGCGGCCAGCGCGCTCTCCCGCTGCACCAGGTAACGGTCGGAGGTGACGTCGCGCAGGGTGCCCACGACCCGGCGCCGGCCGGTGTCGGGGTCGATGACGTCGTTGTAGGTGACCGCGACCCAGATCCGGTGCCCGTCCCGGTGGGTGACGGGGATCACGCAGTTCCCCCGGCCCTCGCCGACCATCCGGGCGAACGCCTCGGCGGTGATCGCGAAGGCCTGCGGGTCGTCGTCCTCGTCCGGCCACCAGGGGTGCAGGGGAGTGTAGGGCAGCCCGTCGGCCCCGTAGCCCAGGATGTCGGTGAACGCCGCGTTGATCTCGATCACCGCGCCGGTGTCGTCGGCGACGAAGAACGCCTCCTGCAGGGAGTCGATCATCGCGTTGCGCCAGCGGGTGTGGTGGTTGCGCATCCGGGACAACTCCACCGTGGCACGGACCCGCGCCAGGAGCTCCGCGGCGGAGAACGGCTTGACCAGGTAGTCGTCCGCGCCCGCCTCCAGGCCCTCGATGGCGGCCTCCTGCCCGGCGCGGGCCGACAGCAGCAGCACCGGCACCCCGGCGGTACGCGGATCGGACCGCAGCGCCGCGACCAGGGCCAGGCCGTCGAGGCGGGGCATCATCACGTCGCTCACCACGAGATCGGGCATCTCCGCGCGCACGACGTCCAAAGCCAGCAGCCCGTCACCGACGGCGCCGACCAGGTACCCGGCGCCCTTGAGAAGGCGGGACAGGTACTCGCGCATGTCGGCGTTGTCGTCGGCGATCAGCACCCGGACCTGCGCGCCGGGATCGGCGCCGGCGGGGCGGACGCCGGGGGAGACGCCGGGGGCGGCGGTGTCCTCGGCGCCCGGTTGCTCCCCGGGGAGCCAGCGCAACGCCTCCTCGACGAACGGCCCGGCGGTGCCCGAGACCGCCTCCGTCGCGCCGGGGGAGACCAGGCTGTCGGCCGGCAGGTGGGCGGACCCGACCGGCAGCCGGATGGTGAAGGTCGTGCCCTCGCCCTCGGCGCTGTCGGCGGTGATGGTGCCGCCGTGCAGGCCGACCAGCTCCTGGACGAGGGCCAGGCCGATGCCGCTGCCCTCGTTGGAGCGCGACCGGGCGCTCTCGATGCGGTGGAACCGCTCGAACAGCCGCGGCAGCTCCTGCGGCGGGATGCCGATGCCGGTGTCGGTGATCGTCACCACCGCGTGGGCGTCCTCCTCGCGCACCGTGACGCCGACCGAGCCGTCGAAGGTGAACTTCAGCGCGTTGCTCAGCAGGTTGAGCACCACCTTCTCCCACATGCCCCTGTCGATGTACACCGGCTCGGCCATCGGAGGGCAGTCCACCGCGAAGGTCAGGCCGGCCTTGTCGATCGCGGAGCGGAAGACGCTGGCCAGCTCGGCGGTCACCGCCGCCAGGTCCACCGGCTCGTAGCGCGCCTGCATGCGCCCGGCCTCGATGCGGGAGAAGTCGAGCAGGGTGTTGACGAGCTTGCCCAGGCGCAGGCCGTTGCGGTGGACCAGCTCCAGGTCCTGGCGCACCTCCTCCCCGGCGCCGGCCAGCGTGTTCCGCAGCTCACGCACCGGCCCCATGATCAGGGTCAGGGGGGTGCGGAACTCGTGGCTGATGTTGGAGAAGAAGACGGTCTTGGCGCGGTCCAGCTCGGCCAGCTCCTCCGCGCGCCGCTGCTGGGCCTCGTACCCGCGGGCGCTGGCGACCCCCGCCGCGACATGCCCGGCGGCCAGCTCGACGAACCCGCGGTAGGAGTCGTCCAGCGGCCGGTACCGGTTGAGCGCGGCCACCAGGAACCCGTACGGCGCGCCGCCCTGCCGCAGCAGCGGCACCACCAGCGCCTGCGCGGGCGGCTCCGGCCAGTCACCCGACGGCAGACCGGCGAACGCGGGGCCGTCGAGCGGCACGAGCACCGACTCGCCCCGGGCCAGCGCCGCCGCGGGCCACACCCCGCCGGGCTCGTCGAGCGTCAGGGCGACGGGGGCGGCCGGGTGCCCGGCGCCGATCCCCGTCGCCCCCGCCAGCCGCGCGCCGCCGTCCTCGTCGAGCAGGTAGGTCAGGGTGAACGGCAGGTCCTGCAGGTTGCGGCCGAGCTGCCGGCAGGCGAAGGACAGCATCTCCTGCTCGGTGCGGACCACGCTCGGATCGGAGCCGAGGTCCCGCAGCGTCGCCATCCGCCGCTCGCCGATCACCCGCTCGGTGTCCTCGCTGACGACGCACAGCATGCCGACCACCGCGCCGGAGTCGTCGCGCAGCGGACTGTAGGAGAAGGTGTGGTAGCTCTCCTCGGGGTAGCCGGCCCGCTCCAGGAACAGCAGCAGCGCCTCGTCCCAGGTCGCCTCCCCCGTGGCCAGCACGGCGTCGATGCGCGGGCCGATGTCGTCCCAGATCTCCGCCCACACCTCACTCGCGGGCCGGCCCAGCGCCCACGGGTACTTGCGGCCCAGGGTGTCGCGGCGGTAGGCGGCGTTGCAGAAGAACGTCAACCGCGGCCCCCATGCCATCCACATGGAGAACCGCGACGACAGGACGATGCTCACCGCCGTCCGCAGGCTCTGCGGCCACCCGTCCGGCGGCCCGAGCGGGGTCGCCCCCCAGTCCACCATCGCCAGATCCCGGCCGACCTCGTCCTCGACGGTGAAGATGTCGGCCCCGTCCATCGTCACCGGCCGGTCCTCGGCGTCGTCACAGTGCGTCACCTGACACCCCTTCGCTCACGCCGAGCCCTGCCCCCCGAGGCGGTCTTATCACCACGGTCCTCGCCGCGGTCGCCGACCTGGTCACCGTCCCGCGGGCACCGGCCCCCGACCGGCCCGGCCCGGTCGTGCGAGGACCAGCTCAACGGTTACGTAGAATAGGGCAAATCGCTCTAGGCCCTGTGTCCGCCTCAAGGAGCTCGGTGGAAGGGAGCCTGACGTCAGCACCGCCGACGAAGCCCGCCGGTCGCCGGCCGTGCGCCGCCACGCGATCCCCGACGCCCCCGGCGACGACGTCCTGGACCGGGTCGCCTCGCTGGCCGCGCGCATATTCCGCGCCCCCATGGCCACCGTCACCCTCGTCGACGACCAGTGGGTCCGCTGCTGCGCCGCCCACGGCACCCCGGCGCAGACCCGCCCGAGCAGACGCGATGTGAGCCTGTGCGCCGCGGCCGCCGACCACGACGGCGTCCTGGTCATCCCCGACACCGACGCCGACCCGCGCGTCGCGGCCGACCCGATGGTCGGCGGCGTGCCCGGCGTCCGCTTCTACGCCGCGGCCCCCATGGTCACCCCCGGCGGCCACCGCCTGGGCAGCGTCAACGTCATGGACGTCCGCCCCCGGCAGGCGGACGCCGAGGAGCTCGGCGCGCTGCGGGATCTGGCCGCCCTGGTGACCAACGAGCTGGAACTGCGGCTGGCCGCCGCCCGCGTGGTCGCCGCCGAACGCGAGATGCGCGCCGACGCCGAACGCCTGGCCCGCATCCTGCAGCGCACGCTGCTGCCCCCGGCGCTGCCCCAGGTGCCGGGCCTCTCCGCGGCCGCCGCCTACCACCCCTACTCCGCCGACGAGGTCGGCGGGGACTTCTACGACCTGTTCCCCCTCGACGGCAACCGCTGGGGATTCTTCCTCGGGGACGTCTGCGGCAAGGGCGCCGGCGCCGCCGTCCTGACCTCCCTGGTCCGGTACACGCTGCGCGCCGCCGCCGTCTACGACCCCGACCCGTGCCGGGTCCTTGCCAACCTGGACGCCGTGCTGCAGCAGGAGCACGCCGGCGGCGCCGCGCCGCCGTACTGCACCGCCGTCTTCGGGGTCCTGGAACCGGCCGCGGACGGGTTCCTCGTCACGCTCGCGGGCGGGGGACACCCTCCCGCCCTGGTCGTACGCGCCGGCGGCGGCGTCGAGGCGCTGCGCACCGAGGGCGGGCAGCTCATCGGCATCCTGCGCGAGCCCCGATTCGTGCAGGTGAGCACGCGCCTCCGCCCCGGAGACGCGATGCTGCTGTACACCGACGGTCTCACCGAGGCCCGTACCGAGGCCGGGTCCCGGCTGGACGAGGAGGGGCTCGCCGCCTACCTCGCCCCCGCCGCGCCCGCCGACGCCGACGACCTCCTCGCCGCGGTGCATAAACTGATCGGGTCCCTGGGCGAGGGCGTCTCGGACGACACCGCGGTGCTCGCCCTGTCCGTTCCCGTCCGCTCGACGACCGCAGCCCCTCAGGAGCCTTGGTGCCGCATGACCACGCTCTGACCGTCACCCTTCAGCCGTACTCGCCTCGCCTGCAGGTGCTGGTAGTGGCCGGGGACCTGGATCACCACACCACCCGCCGCCTGCGGGCGGCCCTCGACGAGCTGACGCTGGCCGCCGGCGACGCGCTGGTCATCGACCTGTCGGCCCTGACCTTCTGCGACTCCACCGGCATCTCGATCCTGATCGCCGCCCACCAGCGCGCCCAGCAGGCCGGCGCCGCGCTGGGCCTGGCCGCACTGGACTCCGACATCGCCCACATCTTCCAGATCATGGGCCTGGACCGCCTGTTCTCCTTCTACGAGACCACCGACAAGGCCATCGCCGCCCTGCGGTGATCCGGTCCCGCTCACGCGTCCCGCGCCGGACCACGGCATACGGGTCTGTGACCCGCCCTCCTCCTCGCACGATGAAACATTCTCACGTAGAGTCGCCGATCGTAAGCGAAGGGTCATGATCCACCGGTAGTGTTCGTGGCGGAAGGAGATGAGAATGTCATATGCCGATCTTGAACAGCGCGTTACCCGAATCGAGGGCAGGCTCGACGAGATGCACAACCAGACCGTGGCCATGACCTATGTGGCCGACGAGGCGAAGCGTACCTCGGAGACGGCGCGCGAGTTCTACACGCTCATCGTCAAGGACATCAAGGGCATCCGGGAGCAGCAGAAAGTCCACACGTCGCTCTTCGAGCACCAGACCAAGATCCTGGACCACGTCGCGACCACCGTCGCCGGACACACCAGAATCCTGGAGGAGCACTCCAAGAAGTTCGACGAGCACAGTGCCAAGCTCGACGTGCTCACGGCCACGGTCGATGGGCACACCAGGAAGCTGGACGAGCACAGTGCCAAGCTTGACGTGCTCACGGCTACGGTCGATGGGCACACCAGGAAGCTGGACGAGCACAGTGCGAAGCTTGATGTGCTCACGGCCACGGTGGACGGGCACACCAAGAAGCTTGATGTGCTCACGGCTACGGTCGATGGGCACACCAGGAAGCTGGACGAGCACAGTGCGAAGCTTGATGTGCTCACGGCCACGGTGGACGGGCACACCAAGAAGCTTGATGTGCTCACGGCCACGGTCGATGGGCACACCAGGAAGCTGGACGAGCACAGTGCCAAGCTTGACGTGCTCACGGCCACGGTCGATGGGCACACCAAGAAGCTGGACGAGCACAGTGCCAAGCTCGACGATCACGGTGGGAAGCTGGACGAGATCCTCCGTATCGTGCGCAAGCTGAGTTGAGAAACCAGGTCTTCCCCCGGCCCGGTGAGGTGATCTCGCCGGGCCTGTTTGCTGGGTGCCGGTAAGAAACGTGTCATGAGCCCCGAACAAGCTTGATCGTCTTGCGGGACTTGCGTTGCATAAGCGAACACCTATGAAACACCGCCGGCATCGACGGGCCCTACAGCTTCACCTACCCGACCTCGGCGGCAGTCGCTGTCCGTTGCGTGACCCGGACGCCGAAGACGCGTGGGGCTTGCCGCTGGCTGGCAGGGATCGGCCGCTGCACTGGGCGATCAACCAGAGCAGCCATATCCGCCCGATCCTTCCCCCGTACCACGGGGACCCCCACCTCGACATCGAGGCGCGCCCGACCTGAACACGTCCCCTGGACCGGCCCGACCCATCCGGCCTGACGAACGGCCCGGTGTCAGCGGCTTCACCGCTCAGAAATACTCCACCATGTCGTCAGTTCTGGTAGCCCCTCGCCACCTGCGGAAGGATTGACGACCATGACCGACGCCAGACTGCCAGGCGACGACAAGGCCGCGTTCATCGCGGCGGCCCGTTCGAATGACGCGGCACAGTTCGCGCTCATCACGGAGCCCTACCGGCGTGAGCTGCAGGTGCACTGCTACCGGATGCTCGCGAACTACGAGGACGCCCAGGACATGACGCAGGAGACGTTCCTGCGGGTGTGGAACAAGCGGGAGTCGTTCAAGGGCCACGCTGCGCTGCGGACCTGGCTGTACCGGATCGCGACGAACGCCTGCCTCGACTTCCTGGAGAAGCGCAACGACCGCACTCCCGTGCCCGCCGAGCTGCCGGGAGCGGGCTCGGAAGTGCACTACCTGCAGCCCTACCCGGACCGGATGCTCCCGGAGGATCCGCAGGAATCGGTGGTGGCCCGGGAGACGATCGAGCTGGCGTTCATCGTCGCCGTCCAGCACCTGCCGCCGCGGCAGCGGGCGGTGTTCATCCTGCGCGACGTCCTCGGCTGGCCTGCGCCGAAGGCCGCCGACGCCCTCGAGCTGACCGTCGCATCGGTGACCAGCGCACTGCAGCGGGCGCGCGTGACGATGCGCGAGCAGCTGCCCGACCGCCGCCTCGACTGGCGGCGCCCTGCCACGCACGAGCTGTCGGATGACGAGCGCGACGTGGTGAAGTCGTATATCGACGCCCATGAGCGCAACGACCTCGACGGGCTGATGGCCCTGCTGCGCGACGACCTGCGCTTCGCGATGCTGCCCGATCCGGGCACCTTGATCGTCACGGCCAAGGACGCGGTGGACGGCTGGGTCTCCGGTGGGCTCTTCCAGCGCGGCCACGACGACTGGCGCTGCATCGCCACGACGGTCAACCGCATGCCTGCCGCCGCGCTGTACCTCCGCACTCCCGACGACCCGGAATACCGTTTGTTCGCCATCGCGGTCCTGCGCATCGTCGACGGGAAGATCGCCGAGCTCACCGGATTCGACGCCACCGACAAGCCATGGCTCAGCCTGCCCGCGACGCTGTGATCCGACAAGTCCCCATCATCGACGAGTCCGGCGCACGGACCGGCGTCACCGAAGTCACCGCGGAATGAGCACCCCGACCAGCTGAACACCAACGCGGGGACGCGAACACCACCGCCCCGCCGGCGTTGCCGGCGGGGCATTCCTATGCCCGAAGAACATCGTCACGATCAACGACGCCGTCGTCCTCATCTTCGGCGAGCCGGTCAACAGCTCACTCGGAACGCAAGGAAGGGCCGGGAGAGGTTCCCTCATCGCCGAGGGGCACGGTGAGCACGCAAGGAAGGATTTCGGCCTGGCCTTACGAGCCGAGCATCTGGCCCGTGCTCATCGCCTCCTCTCGTATCGGGTCAGCACCACGCCGCCGGGAAATGTCCGCGTCTCGACCAGCTTCAGGTTCACCCAGCTGTCCAGCGCGGTGAAGAACGGCGTGCCGCCGCCCACCAGGACCGGCACGGTGACCAGCGCGTACTCGTCGATCAGCCCGGCCCGCATGGCCGCCCCGGCGAGCGTCGCGCCGCCGATGTCCATCGGGCCGCCGTCCTCGGCCCTGAGCCGGGCGATCTCGGCGACCGCGTCGCCGGTGACCAGGCGGGTGTTCCAGTCGACCTTGTCGATCGTCGATGAGAACACCACCTTCGGCATGTCCCGCCAGAGGCGCGCGAACTCGATCTCCGCCGGGGTGGCGTTGGGCAGCTGGTCGCCGGTCGGCCAGTGGGAGCTCATCGTCTCCCACAGCTTGCGCCCGTACAGCGACAGCTCGCTCGCCCGCATCTGGTCGTACCACCACTGGAACAGCTCGGCGCTCAGCGACGAGTCCGGCCCCTCCCCTCCACTCCAGCCGATGTCGTCGCCGGTCGCGGCGATGTAGCCGTCCAGGGTCACGTTCATGCCGAAGATCAGTTTCCGCATCATGCAGCCTCTCGTGAGTCGATCTCACACGTACAGACGGGCGCGGCGCGGAAACCTAATCGGTGCGCGATCCGCGTCCGCAGGTAGTTCTCGCGTTCCGGACTCAGCACGGCGTACTCGGCGGGCTGGAGCACCGCTGACCGGATCTCGACTTCACCCGCGCAAACGCCTGGTCACACAGCTGCAGCACCGTGCCCTCTCACCGCGCTGAAGATCGCTGAGCAGTTCCCGACGCTGGGCGTCTCGCTCGGCGACCAGCGGCCGCACGTGCGCCACCGCGGTCGTGTGGGTGCGAAAAACGCGGGTGCGTGCGGATCTGACTGTGGTGGTACTCGATCGTGGAGCCGGACCACTCGTAGAAGCCGAGCTCGGAGGCGGGAACCTGAACCTGCTTGGCCACGTGCTCGACCACGTCGTCCGGCACCGCTGGTTGGGGCTCATGCGCACCCCTTGTTGTCCGGGGAGCTCCTGGCTCGGCAAGAGTCCGTAAGGGGAGCGCCCAAGGAGGAGGTCAGCCCTCCAGGGCTTGGCGCATGACGCGGAACTTGGCCTGGGCTTCGGTGAGTTCGGACTCGGGGTCGGAGCCGCCCATGATGCCGCAGCCGGCGAACAGCCGGGCCCGGCGGCCCTCGATCTGGGCGCAGCGCAGGGCGATGCCCCACTCGCCGTCGCCGCGGGCGTCGATCCAGCCGACCGGGCCCGCGTACCCGCCGCGGTCCATGCCCTCCAGCTCGCGGATCACCTCCAGCGCGACCGCCGTCGGCGTGCCGCCGACGGCCGCGGTCGGATGCATGGCGGCCACGACGTCCAGCACCGAGGCGCCGTCGGCCAGCCGCCCCCGCACCCGGCTGGCCAGGTGCTGGACGTTGGGCAGCACCAGCAGCTCGGGCTCGTCGGGCACCGACAACGTCGCGCACAACGGGGTCAGCGCCTCGCGCACCGAGGCGACCGCGCAGGCGTGCTCGTGCCGGTCCTTGGGCGAGGCGAACAGCGCCGCCCCCTGGGCGCGGTCACCGGCCGGGGTGGCGCCCCGGTAGGTGGTGCCGGCCAGCACCAGCGACTCGATCGACTCACCGGTGTGCCGCACCAGCAGCTCGGGGGTGGCGCCGACCAGCCCGGCGCAGGAGAAGGTGTAGCAGTCGGGGTAGGCGCGGGCCAGGCGGTCCAGCAGCACGCGCGGGTCGATGTCACGCTCGGCGGTGGCCACCAGGTCGCGGGCCAGCACGACCTTCTCCAGCCGCCCGGACCGGATCTCCTTCACCGCGCGGGCCACCGCGTGCTGCCACTCCGGCGCGGTCAGCGTGCCGTCGCCGTACACCACCCGGCCGGGGGGAGTGGCGGGCGCCATGAGGTCGATGGGGGCCTCGCCGACGGTGGTCAGCCACGCCCGGCCGTTCCTGCGGCCGAGCACGACGCGCGGCACGACCAGCACCGACCCGGCGGCGTCGGGGTCGAAGGTGAAGGACCCGAACGCGACCGGCCCCGAGCCGGGCACGTGGACGTCGTCGTCGATGTGGGCCTCGCCGAACACCGTGCCCAGCCAGCGGCGCGCCCAGTCGAAGCGTCCCGCGCCGGGGGGGACGGCGACCCGGGCGGCCTCGCCCCAGGCCACCAGCCCTTCGCCCTGGTGGACCCAGGCGTACGGCGGGGCCTGCGGCAGTCGCGCGATCAGGTCTTCGGGGTGGTGGACGGGGACGGTACGAACCAGCGGGGGGCGGGTTATCCCGAGCGCGACACTCACTCTGCCCACCTTATTCGGAAACTGAACGCGTTCGACATCGGGTGCCGGTATGGGCGTACCCATGCCGTCCGCGTGTTCCCCTGTCAACGCCGTCTACACAGGTCGGAGGCCGTGTCAAGCAAGGATAGGAACTCGGTCAACGCTAGCAACGCCTCGCCCGCAGGTCATAGAGAGCGCCGCCGGTGATCCCTACGTTGGTGTCCGCTCTTCTGCCCCGCTCGATCGTGCCGGATAGAGGTGATCATGGTCGCGAAGATCGTGTTCGTTGTGGCCGCCGCGGTGATGTGGACGCCCGTGGCGGCGGCCCCGGCGGCGGCCGATCCGGTCCCCCCGGTGATGGCGGCGCTCGGCGACTCGATCAGCGCGGGTTTCAACGCCTGCGGCTGGTACGTCTCCTGCAGTTCGCGTTCCTGGTCGTCCGGTGACGACGCCGGGGTCAACAGCCACTACCTGCGCCTGCTGGCGCTGGCCCCGGGCGTCAAGGGACACAACCTGAACTTCGCGGTGCCGGGGTCGGCCAGCGCCGACCTGGCCGCCCAGGCCGAGAAGGCGGCGGCGGCCAAGGCCGGGTACGTCACGATCCTGATCGGCGCGCAGGACGCCTGCGTCGACGACGAGGCGAAGATGACCCCCGTGCCGGTGTACCGGGCCCGCGTGGAGCGGGCGCTGGCGGTGCTGGCCCCCACGGGCGCGAAGGTCTTCGCGGCCAGCATCCCCGACGTCAAACGGTTGTGGCGGCTGGGCAAGGACAAGGTGGTGGCCCGCTCGTTCTGGGCGCTCGGGCACATCTGCCCCTCGATGCTGGCCCGCGCCTCCTCCGACGCCAAGAAGGACCGCGCCCGCAGGGAGCGGGTCCGTGACCGGGTGCGCGACTACAACGCCGAGATGGCCGCCGCGTGCGCCGCCTACGCCCCGGGCTGCCGCAGCGACGGCGGCGCGGTCTTCGACTACCCCTTCACCCTCGACCACATCAGCAGATGGGACTACTTCCACCCCAACGCCGACGGCCAGAAGGCCCTGGCCCGCGCCACGTTCAAGACCGGCTTCCCCTGGGACGCGGCCGGGCCGCTCACGCCCGAGGCCTCGGCCGCCGGCAGGTAGCGGGACGGCGCGAACGGTCGGGGCGGGTCACGGTCGGCCGTTCGACCGGGAAGCCGCGCGCCCCGGCCGATCGTGGCCGGCCAGGACTGCCATCCTCGTGATCTACAATGTAAAGGGCCGTGGTTCGGTGCTTACAACGAACCGAGCAGACACGCGGTGTCCGACGGGCGGGAGAACATCGGCCAGTGGCCGGTGGGCAGGGCGTGTAGTTCCCATTCCGGGCCCGCCAGGGCGGCGAAGAGCGGATGGCCGGTGGCGATCATGGCCTTGACCTGGTCCAGTGGGAAGGAGCAGGTCACCAGGGCCTTGGGCGGCGCGGCGCCCGTGCCTGAGAGGCGCAGCGGCTGGGTGAGCGTTCCGTACGGCTGGGGTGTCATGCGGGCGGCGATGCCGGGTTTGGCGTCCTCGGGGATGCCCGCCGGGCTCGCGCCGAGGGCCGCCTGCTCCTGCCAGGACGGGGGGCCGTACCGCCAGCCGTCGGTCAGGCGGGAGCTGACGAACTCCCTGCCCTTGGGCGGGTAGAAGTCGAGCTGGCTCTGGCCGTCGGCCAGCGGGCCGCTGTCGAGGTAGACGACCTTGGCGATCCGGCCGGGGACACGGTCGGCCGCGCCGGTGACCGGGCCTCCGGCGCCGCTGTGCGCGACCAGCACCACCTCGCGCAGATCCTCGTGCACGATCGTGTTGACGATGTCGTCGATATGGGTGTCCAGGCCGGTGGCCGGGCCGCCCAGGTGCTCGCGGTCGGCGAGCCCGGTGAGGGTGAGCGGGTACGCGGTGTGCCCATCCGCCCGGAGCCGCTCGGTGACCTCCCGCCAGGCCCACGCGCCGAGCCAGAACCCGGGGACCAGTACGAAAGTGCTCATATCCATTTCTCCCTTGCCGGTGGGATGCCGAGGTGACGGCTTCACCGTAGGCTCGAATCCGGGCGAAACCCGTCCGGATGACGACAGGAGTTCTCCGACATGCCCCATCCGGTGACGCGGGTGCTGACGCTGCTGGAGTTGCTGCAGGCCGCCCCCGGGCTGACCGGCGCCGAGCTGGCCCGCCGCCTGGAGGTGGACGAGCGCACGGTGCGCCGGTACGTGCTGCGCCTGGTCGAGCTCGGCGTGCCGGTGGAGGGCGGGCGCGGCCGGTACGGCGGGTACCGCCTGCTGCCCGGGTACAAGCTGCCGCCGCTGATGTTCTCCGAGGACGAGGCCGCCGCCGTGGTGCTGGGGCTGATGGCGGGCCGGCGCACCGGGCTGGCGGTGGGCGAGAGCGCGACCGAGAGCGCACTCGCCAAGGTCAGCAGAGTGCTGCCCGCGGCGTCGCGGGAGCGTGTGGAGGCGGTGGCGGGCGCCGTGGACCTCACCGGGCGGGCGGCGACGGCGCCGCGCCCGGCCGCGCGCACGCTGCTCACCCTGGCCGAGGCGGCCCGGCGGCGCAGGCGGGTGCGGCTGGCCTACCGCTCCTGGCGTGGCGAGGCCAGTGAGCGCGAGCTGGATTCCTACGGCCTGGTGTTCCACGCGGGCCGGTGGTACGTCACCGGCTTTGATCATCTCAAGGGCGAGGTGCGCACCTTCCGGCTGGACCGGGTGGCCGCGGCCGAGCCGCTGGAGACGGTCTTCCCCGACCCGGGGGACTTCGACCCGGTGGCACGGGTCATGGAGTCGCTGTCCTCGGTGCCCTACCGGCACGAGGTGCGCGTGGTGCTGGAGACGACCCTGGCCGAGGCCGGACGGCTGCTGCCGCGCTCGGTGGCCACACTGGCCGAGACCGAGGACGGGGTGCTGGTGACCTCCCGCGCCGACCGGCTGGACGGCATGGCCAGGATGCTGGCGAGCCTGGGCGTGCCGTTCACGGTGCTGGCCCCGGACGCGCTGCGGCAGGAGGTGGCCGCGCTGGCCGCACGGCTGCGCGCCTACGCCGCCCGCGAGCCCGCCGCCCCGGCGGGCTGACCACCCGGGACGGCCACGGCTCGCCGTTCGGCGGCCCCGGCCTCCCCTCGGTTCCAGGAGGATCGCGTGGTCAGCAGAGGAAGGCGGTCAGGGCGTCGATGACGGTCTGGGGTTGTTCCTCGGGAATGTAGTGGCCGCAGTCGGCGACCTCGACCACCTGGACGTCCGTGCCCTTGGACGGCATGAGTTCGCGCAGGTAGACGTAGTTGCTCTCGTCCCCGCCGAGGGCGAGGACCGGTGCGCTCACCCGTCCGTAGGTCTGCTCGTCGTCGATGTCGCGGGTGAGGGTCTGGTACCAGCCGTTGCCCGCGCGTACGGCGTCGGCGGTGGAGTAGGCGTGGGCGTACACCTGCCGGGATCGCTCGTCGATGGAGGCCGGGTCCTTGGCCTGACGGTCGAACAGCCAGTCGACCAGCAGGCGGCTGCGGCCTTCCAGCAGTCGCTCGGGCAGGCCGCGAACCTGGTTGAAGGCGAACCACCACAGGTAGGAGCGGGCGCCGGCCTCGATGACCGAGTCGGCGTGCTGGTCGGGCTCGGGAAGCAGGCTGAACGCCGACCACGTCTTGTCGGGGTGGGGGACGTCCAGCAGCGCGATCTTCGTGGTCGCCTCGGGATGGTTGGCCGCGAAGGCGTAGGCGACCATGGCGCCGATGTCGTGGCCGGCGATGCCGACCGCCGACAGGCCCAGGTGGCGGACGAGGGCGTGGATGTCGGCCGCCATGGTCTTCTTGTCGTAGCCGTCGGCGGGTTTGCCCGAGTCTCCCATGCCGCGCAGGTCTACGGCGATCACCCGGTGGCGGCGGGCCAGTGCGGGCATGACCTTGTTCCATTGCCACCAGGTCTGTGGCCACCCGCCGAGCAGGAGCAGCGGCTCACCGCTGCCGCCCTCGACGTAGTGCAGGCGGACTCCGTTCACCTCGGCGTGACGGCTGGAGAAGGTTCCTTCCAGCGACGCCGCGAGCGCGGCGTTCTGCAGGGCGGCGTTGGATGACGTGGCCATGGCGGTCCTCAGGGCTCGACTGTACGTGAATCGCGTACGATGGACGGTACGAGATGTTCGTACGGTCCGATGAGGGGTGTCAAGCCAAAAGAGGAAAATGTACGAAAACCCCGTACAGTGGTAGTCATGGCAGAACTGCACCATCCCGACGCTGAGGAGATCGAGCTGGTCGATGTGCTCGCGGCGCTCGGGCATCCGGTCCGGCTGGGCATCGCGCGGGCCCTGGCCTCCGGCGAAGAGCGGTTCTGCGGCGAGATCCTTCCTGACGTGCCCAAGTCGAGCATGACCAGCCACTGGCGGATCCTTCGCGAGAGCGGAGTGATCCACCAGCGCCGCGCGGGCCGCAAGCTCTACCTCACCCTGCGCCGCGGCGAACTGGAGTCCCGCTTCCCCGGCCTGCTGGACATCGTCCTCACCCGGGCGGCCGAAAGCAGCAGTAAGTGAGCACGCTCCATCGAGCTCTACGCAGACCGTGACCGTCCCGAGGGCGGGCGGGTCGGTCGGTGGCTGAGGGCGGGTGATCAGGCGCGGGGCGGCAGGGGTGGGGCGCCCAGGTGGGGGCGGTCGGCCGGGCGCGGGGTGTGGGGCGGGTTTTCCGCCAGCTGCTCCAGGGCGACGTCGATGGCGCGTTCGAGCTGGGTGTCCACGCCGCGCGCGTAGTCCTGCGGGGTGATGTCGACCTCGATGTCGGGGTCGGTGCCGTAGTTCTCCACCCGCCAGCCGACGTCGTCGAAGGCGAAGGAGAACTCCGGCTGGGTGGTGACCGTGCCGTCGGCCAGCCGGTGGCGCGGCCAGATGCCGATCACCCCGCCCCAGGTCCGCTTGCCGATCAGCGGGCCGAGGCGCAGCAGCTTGAAGGTGTGGCTGAAGATGTCGCCGTCGGAGCCGGCGAACTCGTTGGTGATGGCCACCATCGGGCCGCGCGGCGACTCGGCGGGGTAGGGCTCGGGGACGCTCCAGCGCGGGAAGTCGTAGCCCAGCCGCCGCCGGGCGAGCTTCTGCATCAGCAGGCCGGAGACGAAGCCGCCGCCGTTGAAGCGGACGTCCACCACCAGCCCCTCGCGGTCGTACTCGGCCAGGAAGCCGCGGTGGAACTCGGCGTAGCCGCCCACGCCCATGTCGGGGATGTGGAGGTAGCCGATCCTGCCGCCGGTGCGTTCGTGGGTGCGCCGCCGGTTGGACTCCACCCAGTCGCGGTAGCGGGCGGGCTGCTCGTCGGAGGCGGCCTTGACGACGATCGTGCGGGGCTTGGCGTCGCCGCGCCTGATGGTCAGCTCGACCTCCTGGTCGGCCTGGTTGACCAGCAGCCGCGCCGGGCCGTCGGGGCCTTCGACGGGACGGCCGTTGATCGCCACCACCGCGTCGCCGGGCCGTACGTCCAGGCCGGGCCGGTTGAGCGGCGAGGTGGACTCCGGGTCCCAGGGGTCGCCGCGCAGGACGCGGGCGATGGTGTGCACGCCGTCGGCGTAGGACCAGTCGACGCCGAGCTTGCCCTGGGAGTAGTGGGGCCGGGGGCGGTACTCCCCGCCGCTCTCGTAGGCGTGGGAGGTGCCGAGCTCGCCCTGGACCTCCCACAGCAGGTCGGAGAACTCGCCGCGGGTGCCGACCCGGTCGACCAGGGGCAGGTAGCGGTCGTAGACGGCGTCCCAGTCCACCCCGGCCATGTCCTGGTCCCAGAAGTGCTCGCGCTGCAGCCGCCAGGCCTCGCGGAACATCTGCCGCCACTCGGCGGCGGGGTTCACCGAGACCTTGACCCGGTCCAGGTCGATCCACCCGCCGGAGCGGGTGGCCGAGTCGTCCTCGGGCGGGGTCTCGCCGGCCTTGACCACGCGCAGGCGGCGGCGCGAGCGGTACAGCAGGGTCGCGCCGTCGGGGCCGATCTGGAAGTCGGCGACGCCCGAGACCAGCGTCTCCAGCTTCTGCCGGGTCAGGTCGTAGGCCTGCAGGGTGGCCGAGGGCGGGTCGGCGTAGTCGTCGCCGCGGCTGCCCTGGACGGGGGAGGAGGTGAACAGGACCTTGTCCTTGGTGGCGGCCACGCGGTCGTAGCGGCCCTCGGGGACGGGGAAGGCGACGACGCGGCGGTCGATGCCGTCGAAGTCGATGGTCAGCCCGCCGGTCTCCTCCTCGCCCTGCTCGCCGGGGTCGTCGCCGCTGCCGGTGTCGCCGTCGGGAGCGGTGTCCGCACTGGTGTCCGCACTGGTGTCCGCGCCGGAGTCCTCGTCGGGGTCGTCCTTGGGGTCGTCCTTGGCCGAGGTGCCGGCATCGCCGGTCAGGGGTCGCGGCTCGGAGACGAACGGCGAGCCGACGTCGGCGCGCAGCGCCACCGCGTACGGGCGGGTGCCCAGGGGGAAGCCCAGGTCGAACTGCAGCTCGTCGAAGACGGGGTTGAAGACCCGTTCGCCGATGAAGTACAGGTAGCGGCCCTCGGGGTCGAAGGCGGGCCCGCGGTCGCGCAGCACGGGCCGGGTCGCCGCGCGCGACTCGCCGGTCGCCATCTCGTACAGCCGGATCGCGGTGGTCTGCGCGGACTCCGGGCGGGTGTAGGCCAGCCAGTCTCCGTCTCTGGACCACACCGGGTCCTCGATGCGGCCGAAGCCGCTGCGGTCGGCGACGGTCATGACGGCCTCGCCGTCGGCGGGCAGGTCGATGATCAGCAGTTCGTTGCGGTGGTTGGCGATCGCGACGCGGTCGGCGCCGGGACAGACGGCCAGGGAGATGGCGCGGCCGGTGTCCAGGTGGTCCAGCCGCCGGGCGGGGGTGGCGCCGTCGGCGGCGAGCACGACCAGCACCTCGCGGTCGCCCTCGTCGCTGGCGGCGGCCACCAGCCGCTCGGCGTCGCGCAACCAGGTCAGCAGGCGGTAGCGGACGCCGTCGGCCTCGCCGTGCTGGCGGACCGGGCCCTCCCAGCCGCCGAAGGAGTAGGCCTTGCCGCGCGTGGTGATGGCCAGGCCGCTGCCGTCGGGGGAGAGGGTGGCGCTGTCGAGGTAGTGGGCGGCGGGGACGAACCGGCGGTTGCGCTGGGTGCGCGGGCTGCCCAGCCGGACCTCCACGCGGCGCGTCTCGCCGTCGGCCGCGTCCAGGACGTACAGCTCGGCGCCGGCGTGGTAGACCAGACGCCGGCCGTCGCCGGTGAGGTTGCGGGCGTAGTAGTCGGCGTGGTCGGTGTGGCGGCGCAGGTCCCGGCCGTCGGGGGTGCAGGAGTAGACGTTGCCCACGCCCTCGTGATCGGACAGGAAGTAGACGCGCTCGCCGATCCAGCAAGGGGAGGCCAGGTTCCCGGCCAGGCTGATGAGCCGGGCGAACTCGCCGTCGCCGTTCGCGTCCACCCACAGGTCGCCGGCGGTGCCGCCGCGGTAGCGCTTCCAGCGCGCGGGGTCGGCGGTGTTGCGGCCGATGACCACGCCGCCGCCGGGACCGTGGGAGATGGTGTTGGCCGGGCCGTAGGGCAGGCGCTCGGCACGGCCGCCGGGGCGGATGCGGTGCAGCCAGCGGCGGCGGCCGATGGGCTGGCCCTCGTCGCTGGCGTACAGCACGGCGCCGCCGGAGTCCCACCCGGCGATCGTGCACACGGCGTCGTCGTAGGTCAGCCGGGTGGCGGCGCCGCCCTCGGAGGGCATGACGTAGACCTCTTCCGGGCCTTCCTCACGGCCGACGTAGGCGATCTGGGAGCCGTCGGGGGAGAAGCGGGGATAGGCGGCCTCGGCGACCCCGGCGGTCAGGCGGAAGGCCCGCCCGCCGGTGGCGGGGACCATCCACAGATCGTCCTCTGCGGCGAAGACGATCTCATCGCCGAAGATCGTGGGGAAGCGCGCGTATGCCGACATCGATCCTCGCGTTCGGGGGGACGGGGGTATCCATGATCAGGCACCCGGGCCGCGCGCGTCGAGACGTGAACGCGTCCGTTCGCCGTCAAAGAAAGCCGCGTACTTCGCAATACCTGTCATTCCAGGTCAGAGAGTAATACCCCCGGGCGACCGGCCGGGCGGGCGCGGTCGCGGGACGGCCCTGCCCGGGCGGCGCCTCCGCCGCGTCACGCCGCGCGCCGGGCCGCGTTCCGTCCGCGCGCCGCTCTCGGGCCCGGTTGTGCGCCGTCCCTTCTGTGCCGCGGCTGTGCGCCGGCGCCGCAGCGAGCAGGGGGGGGCGGGCGCGCGGTCCCGGCCTCGGGTGGCGGCCGGGGGCCGGCGCCCGGGGAGGTCAGCGGGTCTCGTCGGCCCGGACCTCGCGCTTGTCGTCGTCCTCGCGTTTATCCTGTCTGGTCTCGCGCGTGGCCTTGATGGACGCCTTCTTGGCCTTTCCAGTGGCCTTGGTGGACTTCTTCCGCGTTCCGGCCATGGTTTCCCCCGTATGGCTGAGTCGCTATTGGCTGACAATGCGCCATATAGGCAGCATCGCCGCGTTAAATACCCATCGCCGGAGTGAACCACCCATATGCCGCTTTCTTTCGGGCCGTCAGAGCAGGGTCAGCTGCTCCGGCCCGGCGGAGGCCGGCGGCCCGGGCGGGGCGCCCCGCGAGGAGGAGGACGATCGGCCGCCGAGCCCGCACGCCTCGGCCAGCTCGCGGACCTGCCCGGCGACGCGCTGCTGGTAGGCCTTCGGCGCATAGGCGCCCCGGCCGTACAACTCCTGGTAGCGCGGCACCAGGCCGGGATGCTCGCGGGCGAGCCAGGCCATGAACCACTCGCGCGCCCCCGGCCGCAGGTGCAGCACGATGGGGGTGACGCCGGTGGCCCCGGCCTCGGCGATGGCCCGCACCGTGCGGGCCAGCCGGGCGGGGGAGTCCGACAGGTAGGGCAGGATCGGCGCCATCAGCACCGAGCACCGCAGCCCCCGGGCCGCCAGGGTGGCGCAGACCTCCAGGCGGCGGGACGGACGGGGCGTGCCGGGCTCGACCGCCCGCCACAGCTCGTCGTCGGTGAACCCCACCGACACCGCGGTGCCGACGTCGGTGACCTCGGCGGCCTCGGCCAGCAATTCCAGGTCGCGCAGGATCAGCGCGCCCTTGGTGAGGATGGAGAAGGGGTTGCGGAAGTCGCGCAGCGCGGCGAGGACGCCCGGCATCAGCCGGTAGCGGCCTTCGGCGCGCTGGTAGCAGTCGACGTTGGTGCCCATGGCGATCGGGTGGCCGCCCCAGCGCGGCGCGGCCAGCTCGCGGCGGGCCAGTTCGGCCGCGTTCACCTTCACCACGATCTTGGAGTCGAAGTCGCGCCCGGAGTCCATTTCGAGGTACTCGTGGCTGCGGCGGGCGAAGCAGTACACGCAGGCGTGGCTGCAGCCGCGGTAGGGGTTGATCGTCCACTGGAAGGGGACGTGGCTGGCCGCCGGGACGCGGTTGATGATCGAGCGGGCCTGGACCTCGTAGAAGGTCATGCCGCGGAACTCGGGGGTGTCGAAGGTGGTGGCCACCGCGCCGCGGGGGATCAGCGGCACGGTCGGCGCCGCCTGCTCCGGCGGATCGGTCAGGCGCAAGTTGTCCCAGCGCATGACCTTGATTAGAACAGGCATTCGAGCGAGATCGCAACTCAGCGAAACGCCGGGCAAAAAGCGGACCACGGGAAGGCTAAAGATCTTCATCATGGGGAGGATCGTGCTCACACCGCTTGCGTCGCCGGGAGGTTCGGCATGGCCTGGTCGCAGGACGAGGAGCGCTTGCTCGCCCAGATCGAGAGTCATCTCACCGATGACGACCCCCGGCTGGCCGCCCGCCTGGAGTCGTTCAACGAGCGCGTCGTGCGCAAGGAGGCCGGCGACCGCAAGCGCGCCGCCCGCGCCGCCCGTGCCGCCGGCGCCGGCCGCCGGCGCAGGGGCCCGAGCAGGTCGACGATCATCATCCTGGTGAGCTGGATCCTGATCGCCACCCTCATCGCGACGTTGCTGATCATGGTGTTCCGCAACGAGGCGGCGGCCCTGCCGATGTGACGCCGGGGCGCGCCCCGGTCAGCGGCCGAGGCCGCGCAGGAAACGTGCCGCCACCGGCGCGGCGACCTCGCCGCCCATCCCTCCGGCCTCCACCACCACCGCGAAGGCCACCTCGCCGCGGAAACCGATGAACCACGCGTGGGAGTCCAGCTTGGGCCCGGTGCCGAACTCGGCGGTGCCGGTCTTGCCGACGGTGCCCGCGGGCAGCCCCGCACGCTTGGCCGTCCCCTTGGTGACCACCGCGGCCATCATCGTGCGCAGATGCCCGGCCACGCCCGGCGGCAGCGGCTGCGGCGCGGCCTTCTGCGGCAGCGCGGGCACCAGCGTGGGCGGGCGCCAGGACCCGTCGGCCACCGCGGCGGCCACGGTGGCCATCACCAGCGGGCTGGCGGTGATGCGCCCCTGGCCGAAGGACTCGGCCGCCAGGTCGGCGAGGCCGGTCGGCGCGGGCATGCTGCCCCGGGTCGCCGGGACGCCGATGTCCAGCGGCTGGTTGAAGCCCAGCCGCCCGGCGATGCGCTCCAGCCCGCCCTCGCCCAGGTGGCGGGCCGCAAGCGGCGCGAAGGTGGTGTTGCAGGAGTGGGCGTAGGAGTCCAGGAAGGACAGCGAGCCGAACGCCTCGTGGTCGGAGTTGCGGATCTCCAGCCCGCCCACGTTGACCTTCTTGGGGCAGGTGACCTTCTGCCCCGGAGTGACGCCCGCGGCGATCAGCCCCGCCGCGGTGACGGTCTTGAACGTCGACCCGGGAGGGTAGCGGCCGTCGAGCGCGCGGTTGAAGCCCCCGCGGTTGTTCACCACGGCCAGGATCTCGCCGCTGGAGGGCCGGATCGCCACCAGGGAGGCGGGCTTGGGCAGGTCGCGCACCGCGGCGACCGCGGCCCGCTGCGCCCGCGGGTCCAGGCTGGTGCGCACCGGCCGCCCTGGGGAGCCTTCGATGGTGGTCAGCGTCCGCGAAGCCTTCTTGGCGCCGTCGGTGACCACGACCTGCGTGGCGGGCGTCCCGGCGAGCTGCTCCTGGAAGGTCTGCTGCAGGCCCGCCCTGCCGATCGCGTCGCCCGGCCGGTAGGGCGCGCCGAGCTTGGCGACGTCCTTGGCGGTGGCCTTGTCCAGGTAGCCGACGAGCTGCTGCACCGAGCCGCCCGCGGAGGGCCCGTCGATGCGGGCGCCGGAGGAGTCCGCGATCGGCGCGCGCTCGGGCCAGGTGGTCTTCAGGTCCAGGTGGGTGGCGGCGGTGAGCGCGGGGTGCACCGCGGCCGGCGTCCAGGCGACCTTCCACTGGCGGTCCTTCACCACCAGGTCCAGCGCGCCGGTGTAGGTCCACCGGCCGGTGTCCTTCAACGCCAGGGTGGCGGTGTAGGCGGCGGTCGCGCGGTCGTCCCCGGCCGGGGCGACCCGGCCGAGGCGCACGCCGGTGCGCGACACCCCGAGATTCTTCGCCACCTCGGCGTACAGGGCGTCGAAGCCGCTCGCCGGCGCGGCCAGGTCGGCCTTCATGGCGGCCAGGTCGCCGCGCTCCCAGGCGGCGGCGAAGTGGCGCGCGGTCTCCTGCGCGCTTCCCTTGGTGCGCAGGACGTAGTAGGCGCCTCCGGCGGCGGCGCCCGCGACCACGACGGCCGCGACGGACGTGATCGCGATGATACGGCCGCGCCGCACGTTACCCCCGATGTCTCGACGTCCTGCCGAGCTTAGCGCGGGCCGCCCGGCCCCCGCCGGGAATCGAGGCTGGTCACCGCCCCGCCGGTGGATCTTCGCACGTGGCGGCGGCCCGTTTCGCGCGGCCGGCACGGCACGGGGCCGGGCGCGCACGCCCGGTGAGCGGCGGCGCTCCGGCCGCGAACGGACCGCGCCCGGGCGGCGGGCGAGCGGCGTTCAGGCGGCGCGCCGCGGCGCCTCCCTGCGGGCGTAGGCGGGGACGTACTGCTGGCCCGACAGCCGCTGGATGGCCTTCATCACCTCGTCGGTGACCGCCCGGCGGTCCTGCGCGCGGCCCGGGTCGCCGGTGAAGGTGAGCGGCTCGCCGATGCGCACGCCGATGCGCGCGATGCGCGGCAGTGCGGCCCCCGGCGGCAGGACGCGGTCGGTGTTGACCATGGCCACCGGGATCACCGGCACCCCGGCGGTCAGCGCCAGCCACGCCACGCCGATCTTCCCCCGGTACAGCCGCCCGTCGGGGGAGCGGGTGCCCTCGGGGTAGATGCCGAACAGCTCGCCGCTGTCGAGCACCCGCAGCGCGGTGTCCAGCATGGCCTGCGCCGCGGCGGCGCTCTCGCGGTCGATGGCGACCTGCCCGGTGCCGCGCATGACCATCGCCATCAGCCGGTTTCCGGTGAAGTACTCCGACTTGGCGACGAAGGTGACCTGGCGCGGCAGCATCGCGGGGAGGAACACCGAGTCCAGGATGGACAGGTGGTTGGAGGCCAGGAGCGCCGCGCCGGCGGCGGGGACGTGCTCGGCCCCGGTGACCTCGGGGCGCCACAGCAGCCGAAGGAAGGGGCGGCTGGCGATCTTCATGATGTGGTACAGCACGTGCTCTCCCGGTGTGCGAACGGCAATGACCACCATACGGCTCGCCAGGGCAACGATGCGTTACGGAGTGTTACGGGTGTGCACAAACTGTCACGACGCGTGGTGAGACGACCGAAGGCCGCCCCTATGACCGGGGTGAGGGACGGCGTGGCGGGAAACGAAGAGCCCCCGCGGGACGCGCCCGCGGGGGCTCTTCGTTGTGGCCGATGTGGCGGTCGCCTCCTCGGCGAGAGGCACAACACGGCTCCAGCCGAACGGTATTCCGTGAAGGCGGTAATTGCGGCCCGGGGGACACAAACCACATCGGCTACTACCGACTGTAGCCCACCCGCGGGGGTCGTCCCTCCACCCCTGCCGCCCGGAACGGCGATCCCCGGATGTCCACCGGGTTCACACCGGGGGACGCCATGGCAAACCCGCTCGTCCACGGCACAATCGCCATGTGCGCCGAGATTCTCGGGAAAATGTGGGCATGTTGCAGACGCCCCGCCTGATCCTGCGCCAGTGGCGCGAGGAGGACCTGGCCCCCTTCGCCGTGATGAACGCCGACCCCCGGGTGATGGAGCACTTCCCCGCCACGCTGACCCGCGACCAGAGCGACGCGCTGGCCGGGCGGGCGCGGGCGCGCCTGGAGGAGGACGGGTTCGGCCTGTGGGCGGTCGAGGTGCGCGAGACCGGCGAGTTCGCCGGGTTCACCGGCCTGATCTGGCAGACCTTCCCGGCGCCGTTCACCCCGGCGGTCGAGGTCGGCTGGCGGCTGCGCCCCGAGTGCTGGGGCCGGGGGTACGCCACCGAGGCGGCCGGCGCGGCGCTGGACCACGGCTTCGGCCCCGCGGGCCTGACGGAGGTGATCTCCATGACCGCGGGGACCAACGTGCGCTCCCAGGCGGTGATGCGGCGCCTGGGCATGATCCGCGACCCGGCCGAGGACTTCGAGCACCCCGCGGTGCCCTCCGGCAGCCCGCTGCACCCGCACGTCCTGTACCGGCTGCGCGCCGCCGACTGGACGCGCCACCGCGCCACGACCCCTGCCTGACCGATATCCGAAGGCCTGCCGGATGCGCCGCAGCCTCGCCCCGCCGGACGCCCGAGGACCTCGTGGACGCGCTGCCCTGGTGGCTGCCCGGGGGGTGAGACGGTCAGGGGCCGCCGGGCCTGAGGGGACGGGCGGTGGGCATCGCCAGGCGGTCGACGGCGTCTCTGCGGCGGTTCTCCGGGCGGCGGTCGTAGCGGGCGGTGGTGACGGGGGAGGCGTGCCCGACCAGGGCCTGCGCGGTGGCCAGGTCCACCCCGGCGTCCAGCAGCTCGCCGATGAAGGTGCGGCGGAAGTCGTGGGGGGTGCGCTTGGCCGCTCCGGCGGCGGCGAGCCGCCTGGCCAGGATGCCGGCGATGGCCTGCCCGCTCATCGGGGCGGGCCGCCCGCCGGGGGCGCGCAGCCGCCCGGCCTTGTTGACCGGCGTGAACAGCGCGCCCGGCGCCGTCCCCCGCACCGCCAGCCAGCACTCGAGGCGGGCCACGGCCTCGCGGGTGAGGTAGACCAGGCGCTCCTTGTCGCGTTTGCCGCGCACGCGCAGGGAGCGGGCGGCGGGGTCGTAGTCGTCCAGGGAGAGCGCGGCGATCTCGGCGCGGCGGCAGCCGGTGGAGTACAGCACCGCCAGCAGGGCGCCGTCGCGGGCCCCGGCGGGGGAGTCGTCCCCGTCGCAGGCGGCCAGGACGGCGCCGGCGACCTCGGCGGGGACGTGCTGCCCGGCGGGCAGGCGGGTGTGGCGCAGGGTGGGCAGGTCGGCGGCGCGGTGGTAGTCCTCGGCGGTCATCCGGCCCAGGCGCCAGGCCTCGCGCATGACCCGGCGCAGCGCGACCAGGTGCTTGTTGACGTAGGCGGGGGACCAGCCCTGCTCGGAGAGGATCGCCCGGACGCGCACGGTGTGCTCGTAGCGCAGCAGGTGCCACGGCTGGCCGGCGCCGGTCGCGGCCTCGTCGCCGGTGATGAGGCGGGCGACGCGGTCCAGGCAGCCGCGCATCGTGCGGCGGGACTCGGCGCCGCTGAGGGAGTCCAGGTAGGCGTGGTAGGGGTCGCCCTCGCGCACCATCGCCTCGGCGCCGGGGTCGCGTAGGGCGGGCACGTCCACGCCTCGATCTTAGGGCAGCCCCCGGCGGCCGGCCGCGCGCCGCCTGGGGCGGCGTTCACCGCTTTGTGATCTACATTGTAAAGGCAGTGGATTGTGCATGCATCACGCCCACCAACCCCGACAATCTGCGGCTGTCGGCCAGGAGGGCGGTGATCAGGGCCAGGTCGTCGGCTCCGTGGTGGGTGAGGGGGTGCCAGGACTCGCGCAGCTCACGCAGAGCGGGTTCGGCGCGGGTACGGCAGGCGGGGTGGCAGGGATGGACCAGGACACGCCCGGGGGCGCCGGAGCGCAGGGCGCAGCCGTGCCGCTCCAGCCGGTCCACGGCGTGCTCGGCCGCCGCGGTGGTGAGGCCGGCCAGGGCGGCCAGGCGGCGTGTGGTCAGGGGACCGTGGCGGGTGAGGGCGCACAGGCAGCGGAAGTCGGCGGCGCGCAGGCCCACGCGGGCGGCCAGGGCCTCCACCAGGCGGCGGCTCTGCACGGCCAGGCCGGCGGCCTCCCGTTCGACCGCCTCCAGCAGCGCGACCCCGTCCTGCCGCGCCGTGCCGTCCGGGGTGCCGTCCGGGGCGGACCGGGGGCCCGTGGTGGTCGGAGTGGCGGTGGTGTGCCGGGGCTGGGTGGGGTGGCGGGCCATGTCGTGGACTCCCTTCGCGGCGCGGCGCCGGGTTCGGCGTGCGGGCCCGGGTGCGGCGGAGCGGCAGGTGGCCGCTCCGCCGTTCCGCCGGTGTCGCGGCGGGTTCGCGGCCGGTGTCAGGTCCGGGCGGGCTGGGTGTCGGCCGAGGACTGGGTGAGACAGCGCATCGAGGCGGCGCGGAAGAACGCGGCGAAGCCGTCGGCGGTGGCGGTGTCGCGGGCGTCGGCGAGGTAGGGCACGACGCGGTCCTCGATGGTGTGGACGTGCCGCTGGGAGGCCAGGTGCCGGGCGATGCCGGAGAAGTCGCCTTCGTAGTGGATGAAGCGGACCAGCACGTCGTCCTTGACGAAGACGGCGGTGCCGAGCAGGCGGGCGGTCTCGCGGCCGTGCTCGTCGGTGACGACGGGCGACTCCAGGGCCGGCCCGCTGGTGAAGACCTCGGCCAGTTCGTTCTCGTGTCCGGGTTTGATGCGGAAGGTGAGCGCGGCGTAGGGCATGGGATACCTCCATGGTCGTGGGTGACGGTCGTGGTGGGGCGCGGGCGCGCCGGCCCGATGTGGTGGCCGCCCGCCCGGGTGAGGGTCGCCCGCCCGGGCGGGCGGCCCGGTGGCCGGTCAGTAGGCGGCGACGACCTCGTAGGAGCCGAAGATGCCCAGGCCCTTGTCGTGGTAGCGGGCCAGCGGCGAGGTGGTGGGCAGGTGCTCGGGGCTGCGCTCCCACTCGCGGTAGGTGGGCACGTCGTCCCATTCGCTGAGCACGGCGTAGCGGCGCGGGTCGCGCAGGGAGCGCAGCAGTTCGTTGCCGCGCAGGCCCTGGCGGCCGGCCAGGGTGGTGCTGATCTGGTGGTAGGCGTTCTCGACCGAGCCCTTGTCGGACTCGGGCTCGTTGAGGTAGAGGGCGACCCGTACGCGGCCGGGGGCGGGCTGGGCGCCCAGGCGGGAGGCGACCAGCATCGGGGTCATGGAGGTGCCGGCCGGGTCGCGGAAGGGGTCCAGGCGCATGCGGTTGGCGGCGTGCTCGGCGCTGTGCTCGAACCGGCGGAACTTCTCCTCGTTCTCCCAGTCGCTGACGATGTAGTAGACGCCGTCCTCGTCGGGGCTCTTGGCCAGCGACTGGCCGACGTTGGCGGGCTGGCGGGAGATGGTGGCGGCGATCTCGCGCCAGGTCTTCTCGAAGTCCCGTTCCATGCCGGGGTGGATGCGCAGCTTGACCATGACCCGGTACACGGTGTCCTCGCCCGCGGGCCGTGCCGCGGCCTTGGCGCGGGTCGCGCCGGCCCGGACGCGGCCGTCGCGCCGCTCGTCCTGCTGGGTCCTTGAGTCCTTGGCGTTCATGCCCACTCTCTTCTTTCCGTCGGACTTGGTGTGGATGGGGGTGTCGGGGCCGTGACCGGGAGGTCTCAGAGGCGGGCGGGGGAGGAGTCTGCGGCCTCTTCGACGAGCTGGCGGATCCGGTTCATCTGGATCACGGTGTTGTCGTTGAGCCGCTTGGTCATCTGCTTGTCGCTGAGCGGGGCGTCGGGTTTCATCTCGAAGTCCTGGACCCAGCGCATGCGCACCGCGTCGGGCACCTCGGTGTACTCCCAGAACAGGTTCATGTACTTGAACCAGCCCGGTTCGACGCGGTGGGCGCGCACGGTCCTGGTGGCGGGGTCGGGGGTGCGTTCGGAGACCCAGCTCCACTGGTTGCCCTCGGCGTCGGGGTGCATGGTGAGCCGGAAGCGGACGGTCGGGCCGCGGTGTTCGAGGATCTCGGTGGCGGCGTACTCGCTGAACAGCGTGGGCCAGGATTCCACGTCGTTGGTCATGTTCCAGACCAGGTTCATCGGCCCGGCGATGATGATCTCGTTGTCGGTGTGTCCTGCCATGTGGTCCCTCCGATGTCAGGCCGCGAGGCGGCGGTTGACGTAGTCGACGGCCGCCTGCGGGGTGCGCATCTCCTCGACGGCGTCGTCGGGGATGCGGACGCCGAGCCGCTGCTGGATGCGGGCGGCCATCTCCAGCACGGCCAGGGAGTCGTAGCCGAGTTCGGCGAAGGAGATCTCGCCGATGTCGTCGCCGAGGTCGAGGCTCTCGGGGACGCCGGCGCAGCCGCCCATGATGCTCCTCATGTCGTCGAGGGTGAATGCGGGCATGGTGGTTCCTCCTGGGTGAGTCGAGTGGGTGAGACGGGTCCGGCGTGGCCGCCGCCGGGCGCGTGCGGGACGGCGGCGGCGCCGGGACGGCGTGCCGCGGGCGTGGCGCGGGGGACGGTCAGGACGGGTCGGTGGCGGTGATCAGCAGCGCCGCGTTGAACCCGCCGTGCCCGGTGGCCAGCACCAGGGCGTTGCGGACCGGGCCGTCACGGGCCGTGCTGCGCACCAGGTCCAGCTCGTAGGACGGCGCGGCGGCGCGCACGCCGACGGTGGGCGGGATGACGCCGTCGCGGACGGCCAGCAGCGCCGTGGCCACGTCCAGCGGGGCGCCGCCGGCGTACAGGCGGCCGGTCATGGTCTTGGGGGCGGTCACCGGCACGCCGTGGGGGCCGAAGACCGCGGAGATGGCCTGGGCCTCCAGCCGGTCGCGTTCGGGGACGCCCAGGGCGTCGGCGAAGACGACGTCCACCTCGCCGGGTTCGACCCCGGCGTCCTCCAGAGCCGAGATGATCGCGCGGCGCAGGTTGGACGTCGCCTCCCGGCCGGGCCGCGGGCGCGGGTCGAAGGTGGCGCCGTGGCCCGCCAGCGCGCCGTAGGGGCGTGCGCCGCGTTCGCGCGCGGCGGCGGCGTCCTCCATGACGAGCATGGCGCCGCCCTCGCCGGGCACGTAGCCGCAGGCGTCGGCGTCGAAGGGCAGGTAGGCGCGTTCGGGGTCGTCGCGGGTGCTGAGCAGGCCGGTGGAGATCTGGGCGACCAGGCCGTAGGGGCACAGGGAGGCGTCGGTGCCGCCGGTGACCACGACGCGGGCCTGCCCGCGCAGCAGGCGCCTGCCCTGGGCCAGCACGTCCAGGCCGCCGGCCTGTTCGGCGCAGATGACCCCGCAGGGGCCGCGCATGCCGTACCGGATGGAGATCTGGCCGGTGGTGGCGGCGTAGAACCAGGCGATGGACTGGTAGACGCCGACGTATCCGGGGCCCTTGGACCACAGTTTCTCGATCTCGCGCTGGCCGAACTCGGTGCCGCCCGAGGAGCTGGCGGTGACCACGGCCATCTCGTACTCCGGCAGGGTCGCCGGGTCCAGGCCGGCGTCGCGCAGCGCCCAGTCGGCGGCGGTCAGCCCCAGGTGGCTCCAGTGGTCGGTCTGGACGGCCAGGCGGCTCGGCACGTGCTCGGTGTCGTCGAACTCCGAGACCTCGCCGGCCACGCGGACCGGGTAGCGCTCGGCGTCGAAGCGGGTGATGCGGCCGAGGCCGCTCTTGCCGTCCAGCGTGGCGGCCCAGTAGGCGGCGGTGCCGAGGCCGTTGGGCGCGGCGACGCCGATGCCGGTGAACACCGGCCGGGTGTCGCGGGAGGCGCGGCGGGCGCGCCGCGGGGAGGTGTCAGTCATCGGGGCCGCCTCTCGTGCCGGCGAGCCCGTCGCGGTGGCGGGCCAGCAGCATCGCGGTCTGGAATCCGCCGAACCCGCTGCCCACGCTGAGCACCACCTCGACCTTGTGCTCGCGCGCGGTGAGCGGCACGTAGTCCAGGTCGCACTCGGGGTCGGCGGTGCGCAGGTTGGCGGTGGGCGGGACGACGTCGTGGGTGATG
Organism: Sphaerisporangium siamense; assembly: GCF_014205275.1. Taxonomy (NCBI): domain Bacteria; kingdom Bacillati; phylum Actinomycetota; class Actinomycetes; order Streptosporangiales; family Streptosporangiaceae; genus Sphaerisporangium; species Sphaerisporangium siamense. The sequence goes on along the minus strand of NZ_JACHND010000001.1, from coordinate 5,946,618 downwards.
GCCAGGGCGCAGGCGGCCACCTCGATGGAGCCGATCGCGCCGAGCGAGTGCCCGATCATGGACTTGATCGAGCTGACCGGCACCTGGTAGGCCCGCTCGCCGAGCGCGTCCTTGAACGCGGCGGTCTCGTGGCGGTCGTTCTGGCGGGTCCCCGAGCCGTGGGCGTTGATGTAGTCGATCTGGTCGGGGCGCAGGCGCGCCTGGCGCATGGCGGTGCGGATGGCCTCGGCCATCTCGCGGCCGTCGGGTTTGAGGCCGGTCATGTGGAAGGCGTTGCTGCGGCCGGCGAATCCGACGATCTCGGCGTAGACGCGGGCGCCGCGCCGCAGCGCCGCGGCGCGTTCCTCAAGGACGAACATGGCGGCGCCCTCGCCGAGGACGAAGCCGTTGCGGTCCCGGTCGAAGGGGCGCGAGGCGGTGGCGGGCCGGTCGTTGTCGGGCGTGGTGGCCTTGATGGCGTCGAAGCAGGCGACGGTGATGGGCGAGATCGGCGCGTCGGCGGCTCCGGCCAGCACGGCGTCGGCGCTGCCCTCCCTGACGAGCTGGTAGCCGTGGCCGACCGAGTCCAGGCCGGCGGTGCAGCCGGTGGAGATCAGCGCGACCGGGCCTTCCGCGGCGCCGGCCCAGGCGACCTCGGTGGCGATGGTGCTGGGGACCATGTAGCCGTACAGCTGGGGGACCCCGTAGGCGGGGTCGACCAGCCATTGGCGGCCGCCGTCGCTGAGGACGACGTACTCCTCCTCCAGGCCCATGGTGCAGCCGACGGCGCTGCCGACGGCCGCGCCGAGCCGTTCGGGCGGCACGTCCTGGCAGGTCAGGCCGCTGTCGGCCAGCGCCTCGCGTGCGCTGACCACGCCGAGCTGGGCGGCGCGGTCCATGCGGCGGATCTCCTGCGGCGACAGGCCGTGGGCGGCGGGGTCGAAGTCGCACTCGGCGGCGATGCGCGAGCGGAACCCGGTGGCGTCGAACAGGGTGATGGCGCGGGTGGCGGTGCGCCCGGAGGTGAGCAGGTCCCAGAACGCCCGGGTGCCGATGCCGCCGGGCGCGGTGACGCCGATCCCGGTGATGACGACCCGGCGGTCCCCGCCCGGGCGGCGCGGCCGCCGCGTCGCGGGGCGGGCGCGGGTGCGGCGCCGGGCGGTGGTGGCCCCGGCCTGGTTCACCGCCGGCTCCCTGCCGGGGCCTCGCCCGCCGCCCGCACGCCGGCCGTGCCCTGCCCGGCGCCCGCCGCGGCTCCCACGTCGGGGTGGGCGCCGGTGTAGGGGTTGTGCTCGGTGTCCACGTGCCCGAGCTCGGGGCGCGGCGCCAGCGGCGACAGGTGGAACACCAGGCGCGCGTCCTCGGCGCCGTCGTTGGCGACCCGGTGCCGTACGCCCTTGGGGATCATCAGTCCTTCGCCGGGCTCCAGCACGATCTGCTGGTCGCGTTCGATGAGGACCGTCACCCTGCCGTGCACCAGGTACAGGAACTCCTCGGAGTAGGGGTGGTAGTGCTCGATGAAGTGCTCGCCGGGGCGCAGATGGGCCACGCCCATGAAGCCGGAGGTGGCCCCGGCGGTCTTGGGGGAGAGCATGACGCGGATGTCGCCGCCGCGGCGCCGGTTGGGCGCGACCTGCTCGGCGGCGACCTTGGTGAGGCGGATCTCAGTCACGGCCCTCGGCCTCCCAGGTGTAGAACGGCTCGGCCATGGCGTCCTTGGGCTCGCGCCAGTCGGGGTCGTAGGGCCGGATGTGCTCGCTCAGCCGCTGGTTGATCTCCGCGTACAGCGGGTGGCTGCGCGCCTTGTACAGGTCGGGGGTGATGTCCTGGTCGGCCTCGACGAGGTGGAAGTAGAGCTCGTGGAAACGGAAGAGCGTGCGCCGCGACACCCCGATCAGGTGGGGCAGGTCGCTGGCGTCCGAGTCGGCGAAGATCTTGGCGACCGCCTCCGTCTCGGAGGGCTCCATCCGTGCCACGATTAGCGTCCGATGCACCAGACGTCTCCTTTCATCCTTCGACCGCAATGGTTTCCGGAGCGTCTGGAATGCCGCTGATGCCGGCCTAGAGCCCGCCTGGTCCGCCGGTCACGGGCCCAGGACGTGGGCGGGGGCGCCGTTGACCCACGGGGCGCGCGGCACCAGGACCGGCCCGGTCCGGTCGGCGTGCTCCCGGGGCCGTTCGGCGGAGTGCTCGCCGACCGGCTCGGCGCCGCGGCTCCCCGGGACGGCCGCGGCCCGCGCGGGGACGGATCCCTCCGCCGTGCCCGGCTCGGCCGGGGCCGGCACCGGTTCGGCCGCGCGGGTCCCGGCCTCCTGGGCGCCGAAGGCGTCCAGCTCACGCTCCAGGCACTCGCGCGCGAACAACCGCACCAGCTCGTGGACGCCGTAGCGGACCTCGCCCTGCCCGGGCCTGGCCGACAGCAGCCGGCAGTCGGCCAGCCGGGCCAGCAGCCGCTCGGCGTGGTCGACCTCGCAGCCCAGCAGCGCGCCGGTCTGCCGCGTGGTGATGTCAGGAGTCTGCAGCAGGCCGAGCAGGCGGAACAGGCTGCGCTCCGGGCCGCCCAGCCGGTCGTAGGTGCCGCGGAAGGCGGTGCGCACGTCCAGGTCGGCCACCGCCAGGTCGGCCAGCCGCGTGCGGGGATCCTCAAGACGGTCGGCGAACCCGCCGAGCGTCAGGCCCTGCCCGGCGGCCAGCCGCGCCCCCGCGCACCGCAGCGCGAGCGGCAGACGCCCGCACAGCCGCACGATCCGCTCGGCCGCGTGCCGCTCGGCGCTCAGCCGCGCCGGCCCCACGATCTTGCCGAGCAGCTCCAGGCCCTCCTCCTGGCTGAGCGGGTCCAGCTCCACCATGCACGCGCCGGCGAACCCGTGCATCCCGAACCGGCTGGTGACGATCACCGCGCACCCCGGCGAACCGGGCAGCAGCGGCTGGATCTGCGCGGCCCCGGCGGCGTCGTCCAGCACGATCAGCACCTGCCGGTCGCTGCACCAGCTACGGAACAGCTTGCTGCGCTCGTCCCGGTCGGCCGGCACGTCCCCCGGCGCCACGCCCGCCGCCCGCAGAAATCCCGCCAGCACCTCCCCGGGGTCGGCCGGGACCGCCCCGCCGAGCCCGGCGAACAACTGGCCGGAGGGGAACGCGGCGCGCACCCGGTGGGCGGCGTGCACGGCCAGCGCCGTCTGCCCCACCCCCGGCATGCCGCTGACGCAGATCACCCGCACCGCCGTTCCCGCCTCCGCCGTCCCGGCCAGCGCCGCCGCGATCCGCTCCACCACCGGGCCGCGCCCCACGAAGTCGCCGATGTCGGGAGGAAGCTGCGCCGGTTTGACCTCCGCGGCGCGCGCGGGCGGCGGCGCGGGCACCTCGGCGGAGGGCGGCCGGTCCATCAGGCCCGGCTGGTCCAGCCCCGGCTGCTCCAGGCCGGGATCGGCCGACAGCAGGCGCTGCTGCAGCCGGCACAGCGCCGGGGAGGGTTCCAGGCCGAGCTGCCCGACCAGCACCTGCCGCAGGTTCTGGAACACCTCAAGGGCCTCGCCGCGCCGCCCCACCTGGTAGAGCGCGGTCATGAGCTTGGCGTAGAAGTCCTCGTTGAGGGGGTAGGTCGCGATCAGCTCCTTCAGCTCGCTGATCAGCTCCCGGTGCCTGCCCAGGCCCAGGTCGGCCGCCAGGCGCAGTTGCAGGGCCCGCAGCCTGCTCTCCTCCAGACGGGTGATCTGCGCCGACAGCAGCTCTCCCGCGGCCAGGTTGGCCAGCGCCGGCCCCCGCCACAGCGCCAGCGCCTGGGACAGGGTGTCGGTGGCGTGCTGGGGGTCGCCCCGCTCCAGGCCGTTCCACCCCTCGGCCACCAGCCGGTCGAAGCGGAACACGTCGATGGTCTCGGGCGTGGTGGCCAGCAGGTACCCGTAGGGCTGGGTGACCACCGAGGCCGGGCCGCCGGCGCCGAGCATCTTGCGCAGCTTGTAGACGTAGGTGTGCAAGGTGGGCAGCGCGGTCGCGGGGGGACGCTCGCCCCACAGCTCGTCGATGAGCTCACGGGTGGACACGATCTGGTTGTGCCGCAGCACCAGCATCGCCAGCACCGCCCGCACCTTGGCCGCGCTCGGCGTCAGATCGGCGCCGTCGTCGACGACTTGCAGCGAACCCAGCACCCGGAATTCCATGTGATCTCCGCATGATCCTCGACGTCGTGCCGGCCGCGGCGCCGGGGACGCCCGGCGTCTGGTGGACCTCTCGAATTTAGATGAACTCGCTTATCGGAACTTCCGGAAAGATGGCTCATGAGCATAAAAACTGCGAAAAAGTCCTGGTCTGCCCCTCTATTCTTGACCTCGCCCGGGATTATCCGGTGATGCCGCACCACCTCCCGGCGTCGAAACGCGGCTCCGGCGCCGTCTGTTTTGATATGAAATAGGGCATAATTCCGGTATAAAGTGGCCGAGCCCGTGGAAGAGCGCGGCGAGGACTCCGCGCACGGCCTCAGGTGACCTACGGCGCGGCGTCGTCCGGACCTCACGGCGCCGCCGCGGCCCTGCCCGTGGTCCGCCCGGAACCGCCGCTGAGTGCCGCGGTCCGCCGTCCCGGTCCAGGACGGCTCCATCACCCCCCAAGCGGCCGACCAGCGTCCCGCGCGATGGTGTGCGGGAGGAGGCCCGCCGCTCGCCCGGCGCGCCCCGCGGCAGTCACGGGAGGACAGTCATGCGACCACACGCGGGCATCACACCCACGACCACGCCTGCGACCACCCCCGCACCCGGCCCCGCAAGCCGCCCCGGCAGGGCCGGCGGCCACGCTGAAACGAAGTCCGGGCTCATGTCCGAGATCGAGTCCGGGATCGGGCCGAGGAGCGGGGTTCTGGCCGGGCCGGTGCCCGAGGCCGTTACGGCGAGACGGCGGCCGCCGGTACGGGGGTGGGCCGCGTGACCGCCACACCCGCCGCGGAACCGGCCTCACGACGCACGCCGGCGTCCGCGCCGGTGTCCGCTTTGACGTCCCTTCCGACGGCTGCCGCGCCATCCCCTCCGAGGACTGCTTCGGTGGTGATCGCTCCTGGACCCCTCGCCCCACCCGCGAGGAAGGCCGCCGAGCCGTCACCGCAGGAGGAGCGCCCGCTGTGGGTGCGGTGCCCCGGATGCGCCGCCCCCGTGTACGGCGAGCACTTCCGGCGGGACCTGCGGGTCTGCCCCACCTGCGCCCACCACGACCGGCTCGGCGCCGCCGAGCGGCTGGACCACCTCGTCGACCCCGGATCCTTCACCCCGCTGGCCGCCGCGCCCACGCTGGGCGACCCGCTGGGCTTCACCGACACCCGCCCCTACCCCCTCCGCCTGGAGCAGGCGCGCAGCGCCACCGGCCTGGAGGAGGCGGTGGTGTGCGGCCGGGCCGCCATCGGCGGGCACCGCGCCGTCGTGGCCGTCATGGACTTCGCGTTCATGGGCGGCAGCCTGGGCTGCGCGGTGGGGGAGCGGGTGACCGCCGCCGCCGAGCACGCCCTCGCCGCGGGCGTCCCGCTGGTACTGGTCACCGCCTCCGGCGGGGCGCGCATGCAGGAGGGCGCGCTGGCGCTGATGCAGATGGCCAAGACCAGCCAGGCCCTGGGCGATCTGGACGAGGCCGGGCTGCTGACGGTCTCGGTGGTCACCGACCCCACCTACGGGGGAGTGGCCGCCTCCTACGCCACCCTGGCCGACGTGATCCTCGCCGAGGCCGGAGCGCACATGGGCTTCGCCGGCCCCCGCGTGATCGCCGGAACCCTCGGCCAGACCCTGCCGGAGGGCTTCCAGACCGCCGAGACCCTGCTGGCCGGTGGCCTGGTGGACGGCGTCGTGCGCCGCGCCGAGCTGCGGGCCGCCCTGGCCCGGCTGCTGGCGGCGGCGTCCTGGACCCGCCGGGGCCGCCCGGTCCCGCAGGCCTGGGCCGAGGCCCCGCCCCTGGTGACCGATCCCGGCGACCTGCCCGGCGAGGAGCGGCCCGAAGCGTGGGCCGCCGTGGCGCTGGCCCGCGACCCCGGCCGTCCCACCACCCTGGACTACGCCGCGCACCTGCTGGAGGACTTCTGCGAGCTGCGCGGCGACCGCGCCTCGGGGGACTGCCCGGCGATCGTGGCCGGGGTCGGCCGCCTGGACCAGGTGCCGGTCATGCTGATCGGCCACCAGAAGGGCCACGACACCCGCGAGCTGGTGGCCCGCAACTTCGGCATGGGCACCCCCGCCGGGTTCCGCAAGGCGGCCCGCGCGATGCTGCTGGCGGGCAAGCTCGGCCTGCCGGTGGTCACGCTGATCGACACCCCCGGCGCCTACGCCGGGGTCGAGGCCGAGGCGGGCGGCCAGGCGCACGCCATCGCCGCGAGCCTGCGCCTGATGTCACACCTGCCGGTGCCGGTCGTCACCGTGGTGACCGGCGAGGGCGGCAGCGGCGGGGCCCTGGCGCTGGGGGTGGCCGACCGGGTGCTGGCCCTGTCCAACGCCGTCTACTCGGTGATCAGCCCCGAAGGCTGCGCGGCAATCCTGTGGCGCGACCCGTCGGCCGCGCCCGCCGCTGCGGACGCGCTGCGCCTGGGCGCCCGCGACCTGCTGCGCCACCGGATCCTGGACGCGGTGATCCCCGAACCCGAGGGCGGCGCCCACCGCGACCCGGCGCGCACCGCCCACGCGGTCGGACGCGCCGTCGCCGCCGCCCTGCACGACCTCATCCCCGAGGACTCCGCACGCCTGGTCCGGGCCCGAAAGGCGCGCTTCCGCCGCTACGGGCTGCCCGCCTGACCCGCCCGCCCGTTCCGGCGGCATGCCCGGCCCGCTCCCGGCATCCCGGTAATCGCCCGACCCTCGAAGGAGGACGCCCATGACCGTCGAGACCACCACGCCATCAGCTCCCTCCGCGCCGCCGCCGGCCCCCGACGAGCGCGCCCAGGTCCTGGACTGGGTGGTCGGGCAGGCCGCCCGGCTCGGCTCGGCCGGCCGCGCCCCGTTGCGCAGGATCACCGTCTCCACCGCCACCCTGGCCGTCGACGTCCAATGGTCCTGCCCGCCGGGGACGCCCGCGGCGGGGGAGGAGCACCCCGCGGACCACCCCGCCGAGCGGCAGGACAGGGGCCGGGAGGGCGCGGTGCTGGTCACCGCGCCCATGGTCGGCACCTTCTACCGCGCCCGCGAACCGGGGGCGCCCCCGTTCGTCCAGGTCGGCGACCTGGTCGAGGCGGGCCAGCAGGTCGGCGTCATCGAGGCGATGAAGCTGATGAACGCCGTGCAGGCCGAGCGCGCCGGGCGGGTCAGCGAGATCGTCGCCGAGGACGGCGCCCCCGTGCAGTACGAGGACCCGCTGCTGGCCCTGGTGCCCTGCGACAGCCACTGACCGTTCACCCGGGCACACCCGGACGCTTGGAAGCTGGAGCGCGATGTTCACCACAGTTCTGATCGCCAACCGGGGCGAGATCGCCCTGCGCGTGCTTCGGACGTGCCGCGAGATGGGCGTCCGCACGGTGGTCGCCCACTCGACGGTGGACCGCGACTCCCCGGCGGTGCGCCTGGCGGACGAGTCCATCCAGATCGGCCCGGCCGCCCCCCGGCGCAGCTACCTCAACGCGGCCGCCCTCATCGCCGCGGCGCGGCAGAGCGGCGCCGAGGCCATCCACCCCGGCTACGGCTTCCTGTCCGAGAGCCCGGAGTTCGCCGAGATCTGCCAGGCGCACGGCATCACCCTCATCGGCCCCCCGCCCGGAGTGATCGCCCGCCTGGGCGACAAGGTGTCGGCGCGCGAGTTCGCCGCCGAGGCGGGGCTGCCGCTGCTGCCCGGCGGCGACGGCCCGGCCGCCGGGGTGAGCGAGGCCGCCCGCACGGCCGCCGGGGTGGGGTACCCGGTGGTGCTCAAGGCCTCGGCGGGCGGCGGCGGCCGCGCGATGACGGTGGTGCACGACCCGGGCGACCTGGCCCGCGCCTACGCCGCCACCCGCCGCGAGGCGGTGGTCCTGTTCGGCGACCCGCGCGTCTACGTCGAGAAGTACCTGGACGCCGCCCGGCACGTGGAGGTGCAGATCCTCGCCGACGCCCACGGCCAGGTCCTGCACCTGGGCGCGCGCGACTGCTCGGTGCAGCGGCGCCGGCAGAAGCTCATCGAGGAGACGCCCCCGCCCGGGCTGCCGGCCGCCGCCGTCGAACGGCTGGGCGAGCTGAGCGTCCGGGCCGCCCGCGCCGCCGGATACACCGGCGCGGGGACCTTCGAGTACGTCGTGGACGAGCACGGCGCCTGCTACTTCATCGAGGTGAACTGCCGGCTGCAGGTGGAGCATCCGATCACCGAGATGGTCACCGGCATCGACCTGGTGCGCGAGCAGCTCCTGGTCGCGGCCGGCGGGCGGCTGTCACTGCGCCAGGAGGACGTCACGGCGAGCGGCGCGGCGATCGAGTGCCGGGTCAACGCCGAGGACCCCGCGCGGGGCTTCCTGCCCACGCCCGGGGTGGTGGAGGAGTTCGTCCCGCCGGGCGGCCCGTTCACCCGGGTCGACACCCACGCGGCGGCCGGGACGCGGATCACCGCCGACTACGACCCGCTGCTGGCCAAGGTGTCGGTGTGGGCGCCGACCCGCGCCCAGGCACTGGCGCGGGCGGACCGGGCACTGGAGGAGTGCACCGTCCGGGGGCAGGGGGTGCGCACGAACGTGGCGTTCCTGCGCGAGGTGCTGGCGCACCCGCTGTTCCGGTACGCCAAGCACACCACCTCCCTGGTCGAGCAGATGCGCGCCACCCCGATCACTTAGTAAATCTACAAAGTAAAGGCGGAGGGAGCGATGAAAAATCAACGGACCTAAAAGAGCAAGACCATCCGCCACGAAGAGACCGTCCTGCCTGGCAAGGGAGCGATGCCACGCCCAGGCAGGACGGTCTCTTCGTGGCGGGCGTCGCGGACCAGGAGCGCGATCTGGACCCGGTCGGTCAGACCCAGCTTGGTCAGGGCACGGCTGACGTGGGCCTTGACGGTGGTCTCGCTCATGACGAGCTCGCGGGCGATCTCACCGTTGGACAACCCACGGGCCACGGCCCGGACGACCTGGCCCTCCCGCCCGGTCAGGACCGCCAGACGCGCCCGCGCCGCCCGCACGTCCACCGCCTCCCGCGCGGCGAAGGCGTCGATCACCCTCCTGGTCACGGTGGGGGAAAGGTGGCCGCGATGCTGCCCCGCATCGACTACCCCGAACTGCTGCTGGAGGTGCACGCCCGCACCGGCATGTTCGACTCCTTCACCCACATCACCGGCTCGCACGTGCGCCGCGACGACCTCGACATCACCCTGGCCGCGCTGACGGTGGCCCGCTCGTGCAACGTCGGCCTGATCCCGGTGATCAAGGCCGGGGCGCCCGCGCTGACCGCGGCCCGGCTGATCGGCGTGGAGAAGGGCTACTTCCACGGTGAGGGCATCGCCGCGGCGTCGGCGCGGCTGGTGGACAAGCAGGCCGAGATCGACATCACCGCCGACTGGGGCGGCGAGCTGGTGGCGTCGGTGGGGCGAGCTGGGCATCAAGGGCGGCCAGGTCACGCCGGAGATCCGCGCCCGCCTTTCGCCTCTGCTGTTCGAGCACATCAACTTTCACGGGTTCTACCCGTTCAACCGCCCGGAACTGGGCGGCCGCCTGCGCGAGCTGCGTGATCCCAACGCGACCGCTGATGAGGAGGAATGATGCTGGTGGGCGGGCCGCCCGAGGCGAGGACCTCGGCTCGATGCAGGCCCGTCAGGTGATGCCGCAGCGTACGGCAGGACCATGCAGCGGCAGGGCTGGTCCGGCTGGAGATCAGCAGTGATTGGACGAGGTCGCGTACGGCCGGGCGGGCGTGGGTTTCCTGCGGCGCCTGGCGTTCGGCGGCCAGCAGTGCGGCCGGGCACTGCTCGCGGCCGCCGGCCAGGTGGTGGGCACGGGCCAGGTCGGTGTAGTAGTGGGCGCGTCGTTCGATGGTGGGCAGGCCGGCCGGGCGGATCTTGCGGGCGGCGGCCAGCGCGGCGCCCAGGTCACCGGTGACGTATTCGGCGGAGATGCGGTGGAGCTGGACGGTGACCGGGGTGAAGCCGCCGCCGTGATCGCGTAGCAGCAGCGGCCCTGTGGTGAGGCGGGCGGCGATGGCGGCGGCTTCGTCGGTGAGTTCGCGCATCCCGGCGGCGTCGCCGGCGACCTGGTTTCCGACCACCGTGGCCTGCCGCTCTCCGTCCGCACGCGCGAGCAGGATGCCGGTCTCGGCTCCCGGTGGCCGTACGACGACCCACCGTTTTCGGACGGCCATCGTTGGTCGAGGATGGCGAGTCCTCGACCAGTTCGAAGCCGAGCACGTCGACGAAGAACTCGATGGCCGGGTCGTAGTCGTCCACGACCAGAGTGACAAGATCGACCCGCACGCTCCCCGAGCATACTGAGGTGGTCACCGAGGGCAGGCGGCACTCGTCGGAGTCGTGGCCGCGTCCGGCGTGCCGGCGTCGGGACCTGCGGCGCTGACTCAGGCGGTGACGCTGTCGGTGAGCACGTCGGCGACCGTCCGTGGTTCGCGGCCGAGGAGTTCGGCCAGAAGCGGGTCGGCTTCTGCGAAATGGCCACTTCGCGCGGCCTCGAAGAACGGCAGCAGCATGCGGGCCATGGACTCCGGCATGCCGGCCGCGACCTGGCCGGCAATCCACTGCCCGTCGTCCACGACGACCCGCTTGATGTCGCGGCCGGTGATTTCCGTGGCGATCGTGGCGATGTCGTCGAAGGTGACGGCGCGGCGGGCGGTGAGCGTGACGGGACCGTCGAACGGGCGCCGCCCGGCGAGGATGATCGCGGCGGCTTCGGCCTCGTCGGCGCGGTCCGTCCACGAGACGGGGCCGTCCGCCGGAGCGGCGATGACTCCGGTCTGCCGCCAGGGGCCGAGCAGCCAGTCGAGGCTGTGGGCGTAGAAGCCGTTGCGCAGGGAGGTCCAGCCGATTCCCGAGTGCGCGAGCAGCGTCTCGGTGGCGGCGTGTTCGCGCGCCGGGGCGAACGGACTGTCGCCGCGCACGTTCTGGTGGCTGGTGTACAGGATGCGCCGGGCGCCCGCCGCGACCGCGGCCTCGACCGCCGTGCGGTGCAGGCCGACCCCGTCGCCGCGGGGGTCGTTCTGGGACACGAGCAGCACTTGGTCGGCGCCCTCGAACGACTCACGCAACGCGGCCGGGTCGTCGTAGGAGCCACGCCGTACGCGCACGCCCCGGTCGGCGAAGTGCTGTGCCTTGGCGACGTCGCGCACGCTGACGCCGATCTCGGCTGCGGGGATGCGCTTGAGCAGGTGCTCGACGGTGGCGCCGTTGAGGGCGCCGGTCGCGCCGGTGACGACGATCATGATCACGTCTTTCTGTCGATGTTCGCGCTGGACCCGTGGTCGGGCGCCGAAGCGTTCGGTGGCCGTCAGGACGTGTGCCGAAGGGCGGGGACAGCCGGTCGGGCTGCGGCCATCCGCGCGGGGGCGAGGACGGCGATGCGCCGGCTCACCGGCGCCGTAGCAGGGGCAGGAGGATGTCGTCGACGAGGTGGACGAGGAATCGCTGGTCGCATGGCTCGCCGGCGAAGATGAGCCGGTGAACGATGAGGGCCGGGGCGATCTCGGCGAACAGCCCGGCCGCTCCGGGCACCAGGTGTTCGCCGCTCTCGGTCGCGCCGCGAAACGGCTGTTCGGTCATCATCGCCCCATCGCGGCGCAGGATCCGCCGCATGGCCGCGGCGAGCTCCGGGTCGCTGCGCATGCCCGCGAACAGGGCGCCGAGCAGCCCGACCTCCTGTTCACCGATCTGCCGCGCCAACCACCCCACGAGCTCCAGCAAGACCTCGCGAAGATCACCTGACCAGGTGACCGGTGGAGTGTCCACCGCGCGGCGCTCGACCGCCGCGGCCACCAGCGCGGCCTTGCCGGCGTAGCGCCGGTAGACCGTCGGCTTACCGACCCCGGCCCGGGTCGCGACCGCCTCGATGGACAGCTGGTCGTACCCGACTTCGGCCAGCAAGCACAGCGTCGCGTCGAGTATGGCGACGTCACGGCCGCTGTCACGTGGCCGGCCCCGCATCGGCGAAGCCTCACCCGCCCCTGACACACCCACTCCTCATTTACGAAACGGAACTGGCACGTAAAGAAAATACGCACGGACGGGGGAGCCGGTCAAGGCCGGCTTCGCCGCACACCCGACCGCACCGTCACCCTGTCCGGCGAGCACACCGCCTGCCGCTGGATCCACCCGGCCGACGCGCACGACAGAGACCTGACCCCCGAGTCCGTTCAGACCATCCACGCCTGGCTCCAGCACACCGCCGAGAACAGTGAGCGGCCTGCTCGCACGAACTTCTGAGAACGACGCTTCTCGGAAGAACACTCCGGTGGTGACTTCCGAGAATCCGGTCCCGCCCAGGTCACAACCCCCCGGAACAACTTCCGAGAACACGGAGCCGGCAGCAGGCGCGGCCCAGCCGAAGCGGCACGGCGCCCGCCCTACCCCGCTGCCCGCCGCCTACCAGCAGACGCTCGCCGACTACATCACCGCGCTGGAGCAGGTGCCGCTGGCCGCCGACACCCGCCGCACCTACGCCTCCCGAGTGCGGATGTACCTGGCCTGGCTCGCCGAACGGCCCGCCACCAGGAACGGTGATCCGCTCACCGACCGCCGCGCCCGCGACTGGGCGGTGCGCGACTACCGCCACTACCTGCTGCGCGAGGCCGACCCCAAACGCTCGGTGCGCTACGTCAACAACGCCCTGGCCGCCCTGGACGACTTCCACGTCCGGCGCGGCCTGGGCAAGGCCGACGTCGGCCGCGAGGACATCCCCAAGACAGCGCCCAAGGCGATGAACGCTCCGGCCCAGATCCGCTGGCTGCGCGCCATCGAGGACTGGCCGCACCCCCGCGACCGCGCCCTGACCCTGCTGCCCTTCTACGCCGGGCTGCGCATCGGCGACGCCGTCGCCCTGGACGTGCCCGACGTGCGCCTGTCGGCCCGCAAGGCCCTGCTGATCGTCTACGGCAAGGGCGGCAAGATCCGCGAGGTGCCCATCCACCCCCAGCTGCGCCGGCCCCTGACCGACTGGCTGGACGCGCGCCGCTCCTGGCCCGGCGCCACCCAGCGAGCGCCGAGCCCCTGGCCGCCCGCCTGACGATGCTCGCCGCCGACATCAGCGCCGCCACCCAGTCCGGCGACCGGCTCGCCCCGGTCACCCTCGCGCACGCCTGCCGCGGCTTCGTGCTCGCCGGTTTCGTCAGCGGCCTGCTCGACCAGTACGCGATCCCGCGCCGCGATGCCTTCGCCGTGGGCGACGATTACTGTGAGCGCGCCGTCACCCTGCTGACCGAGGTGCTCGGCGAGCAGCTACGGCGCCGCTACGCCCAGGGCACCCGCGGCGCCGACCTGGCCGCACTGGCGCGCAGCGGCGAGGCGGAACTGCTCGGCGCCAGCCCCGACGACGTCGACATCATCGCCGCGGCGATGATCACCCTCGCGGCGGTCCTGCAGGACGCGCTCGCCCCGCTGCCGGACAACGAGAGCCTGCCGCCGACCATACGGGGAGCCGCCCGGATGGCCGCCGACACCGCCCGCGTCCTGCACGCCCACTACGGCGGCATCCGCCCTCACCATCGGCATCCAAGGTCCCGGCGCCCAAGAACGCATCAACCAGCTCCGAAACGCTCTGACCAGACTCATCACCAAACACGGCTGGACCGTCCGCGACGCGCCGCGCTGAACGGGGCGATGCCACCCGCGACTCACGTCCCGTCCGAGCCCGGCACGCTTGGCCCGGGCAGCGCCAGGAAACAGCCCTTGCACAGCAGCTTGGCCTAATCGTCGGCGAGCACGGCCCCCCACCGGCTGCTCTGCCGCGCGCCACAGCGGCGGCACGCGAACTCGGTCGCCCCCGACAATCGGTGCAACATCACCTCGCCACGACGCTCGGGCGAGGCGACGACGCGGTCTGCCAGGCGCTGTCCCATCAGGAACCGTCCTTGAGTTCTGGGAAGACGCTGCGTGGTGCTCAACGTCAGCGTACGGACCACGTCTTACACCAGGCCAGCCTCTTCAAAGCCAGCGCGGCAACCGCTTAGCGGGAATTTCCGGCCGGATATGACCACGACCCGGGAAGGCGGTCTGGTCGACACCGGCGAAGTACAGGCGGGCGAACAGGCCAAGGACGGTGAGTGTGCCACCCCAGGCGGCCAGGTGAGGACATCGCGGCGCGATGAGCCGGGCCAGGGTGATGTAGGCCAGGCACAGCAGCAGGGCTCCGGCGACGAAGCAGGCCTGCCCGGCCAGAGCCGGGACGGGATTGGCCTGGTAGGCGGCCAGCTGCGAGGGGGCGGCGAACTCCTGGCGGTCGAACCAGGTCAGCTGGGTGGAGGTGAAGGGACCGGCGTACAGGGCCAGGTGGCGCAGCAGCAGCGCGACCGTCCAGGCCAGAGGACCGAGAACCAGAGCCGAGCCGCCGATGAGCCGGCCGGGGAACCAGATGCCGCGGCGGGGGAGGGCGGGGATCGTCGTCCATGCGCGGATGGCGGGATGAGGCATGCCCGCCACTGTGGGGCACCGGCGACGCGGGCACATCGGCCGACAGGCGTGCGCAGGACGTCGCTTTGATAGCGGCCGCGCGGCGGCACCGCTTGAAGGGGCGGAACCCAGGGCGGAACCCCCGCCACCCCAATCGCTTTATAGATCTACGTTGTAAAGGACGTGGGTTGTTGAACTACAAACAAGAAAGGACAAAAAAGCCCTCCTCCACGACGGCAGTGCCAGCCGTGACAGAGGGGATCGTTGCGTGGCGTTCCTCCTGGTCACAGCGGCGTGCGGTACTGCGGGGGCCGTGGCGAGCGTACCTGTCACGACGGCACCGTGGCCGCCTGGGGGGCGCTGGCCCGGCGGCTGTCGGGTACGGCGCCGTACCGGTTCGCCGGGCTCGAACCCGAGGCCGGCGATGCCGCCGAGAGCGGGGCGGACGTGCGGCACCCGGGAGTGCGGACGGTATTCGGTCTGGCCACGTGCGTGGCCGCCGGACATGGCGAGGCCGCACCCCGGGGGGAGTTGGGGTGCGGCCTCTGGTCTGTGCGGTGAGGAGGTGGTTACGGCAGGGTCGCCAGGTGGGGCTTGATCGTGCGGGAGAAGTTCCAGTTGTTGGAGGCGTCCCAGTTGATCGACCAGGTCATGGCGCCACGGATGCCGGGGTAGGTGCGCGGCGGGACGAAGGTGCCGCAGTTGGTCTTCTTGGCCAGGCAGTCCAGGGCCTGGTTCACCAGGGCGGGGGAGACGATGCCGCCGCCGGCGGCGCCGGGTCCGGCGGGCAGGCCGAGGGCGACCTGGTCGGGGCGCAGGCCGTTCTCCAGCTGGATGCAGGCCAGGGCGGTCATGAAGTTGACGGTGCCCTGGGAGTAGGCCTGGGCCTGGTCACAGCCGAGCATGGACCCGGAGTTGTAGAACTGGGTGTGCACGACGGTGAGGATGTCCTTGATGGCCAGGGCGAGCTGGAAGTAGGTCATCCCGGTGGACTGCATGTCGATGGTCTGCGGGGCCATCGTGATGATCAGGTCGGCGCCGGCCTTGGCGCGGAGTTTGCGCAGGGCGTCGGCCATGTAGGTGGCGTTGAGGCCGTTCTCCAGGTCGATGTCGACGCCGTCGAAGCCGTAGCTCTGCATGAGGGCCCAGGCGCTGTCGGCGAAGGCGGTGGCGGCGGAGGAGCTGCCGACCTGGACGCGGCCGGCCTCGCCGCCGACCGAGAGGATGACCTTCTTGCCGCGGGCGTGCAGGGACTGGATGTCGGCCTTGAACTCGGCCTCGGTGTAGCCGCCGACGGCGGTGGCCAGAGCGGGGTCGAGCTGGAAGGACAGCTGGCCGGGGGTGGAGGTGGCCTCGGCGAAGGCGACGGCGATCAGGTCGTACTCGTTGGGGGTGGCGCCGAGCTTCATCTCCACGGCGGGGTTGACGAAGTTGTGCCAGTAGCCGGTGAGGAAGTGCTTGGGCAGCTGGCCGCCGGTGGTGCACCCGGTGGTGGTGGCGGTGACGGCGTCGCTGGCGGGGGACTCGCTCTGGGCGTTGTAGGCCTTGACCGTGTAGGTGTGGGTCTCGCAGGTGCCGAGCGAGCTGATGGTCGCGGTGGTGGCGCCGGTGGTGGAGGTGCGGATCGTGCTGCCCTCGTAGACGCGGTAGCCGCTCACGGTGCCGGTGGTGGAGGCGCCCCACGACAGGGTGATCGAGTTGTCGGTGGTGGTCGCGGTCGGCTTGCCGGGCTTGCCGGGGATGGTGGTGCAGCCGGTGGTGGAGGCGGTCACCGGGGCGCTGGCCGCGGACTCGCCCTGGGCGTTGTAGGCCTTGACCGTGTAGGTGTGGGTCTCGCAGGTGCCCAGGGAGCTGATGGTGGCGGTCGTGCCGGTGACGGTCGCGCGTACGGTGGTGCCCTCGTAGACGCGGTAGCCGGTCACGGTGCCCGTGGAGGCGCCCCAGGACAGGGCGATGGAGGAGGCGCCGGGGGTCGCGGTCACGGTGCCGGGCTGACCGGGCGTTCCGGTGTTGCCGCCGGTGGTGGTCGCCGAGACCGCGGTGCTGGCGGCCGAGCGGTTGCCTGCGGCGTCACGGGCGCGGATCGTGTAGCTGTAGGTGGTCTGGGCGGTGAGACCGGAGTCGGTGTAGGTGGTGCCGGTCGCGGTGGTCACCAGGGTGGTGCCCCGGTAGACCTCGTAACCGGTCACGCCGACGTTGTCGGTCGAGGCGTTCCAGGCCAGCGTCACGCTGTCGGAGCCGGTGGCGGTGACGCGCACGTTGCCGGGGACCGACGGCGCGGTGGTGTCGGTTCCGCTGTCGCCCGCCGGGGCCCACAGCGCCGGTACGTTCGGCGGCTCCCACCCGTTCAGCGACGTGTGGGCCTGCACGCACCGGTAGTCCTTGCCGTTGTAACTCACGATCGTGCCGGCGGTGTACGCGGTGTTCGGCGCCCAGGCGGCGGCAGCGGCGGCCACCGTCGAGGAGGCCTTGGCGACGATGGCGGTGGGGGCGGCCGCGGTGGCGGCCCCGGGCGTGAGGGACACGGCCGCCGTGCTGAGCACGAGGGTGGCGAGCAGGACGATGGGATTTCGTTTGGGGCGCATGGGAGTCCTCGGCCTGGGGGGATTTGGGCGCGCGTGTCAGCCACGCTTTCTTTTAGGAAAGTTTCCTAAGAGTTGCCGAGATCGTAGCTTTTGTCCCCGACCCGTTACAAGGCCTAAAACCCATCCCACCCGAACCGGCCCCCACCAGCCCTGACCTCACCCGGATTGGCACGCTCCATCACACCGGCCAGCCAGAACGACAGCCCGGGGGAGAGGAGGAGAAGATCGCAGAGGAGGAGGGCGCGGGATACGGACACCCGCTGGGCCCGCCGGTGGCAGCCGGGGCCTGAAACCACGGCGACGTGGTCCCGAAGTCGGGCAGGCGCAGCTCGCCGCCGTTACGCGCCGGAGAGCACGGCCTCGGGGTGGCGCTCATGCGGCGCATCACGCCTCGACTCCGCCCCGAGACGGAAGAAGCCGAACACCTCACCGACGGTCGCGCCCCGGCGTGGTCGACGACCGGCATACAAGCTCGGGCACGCGAGAGGGGCTCGGCCAGCGTAGGCGTCGCGGCAACGTCACGTTCGTGCGGGCGGTTTGGCGCCGCACGGGTCCCCGCACCGGACGATGGAGCGGCCCAGCGATCCGTCCGCCGCGAAACGGCAATCCTGCATGCCGTCGCCCCAGCCGGATTCGAGGGGGTTCTCAGCGGCGAGGGGAGGCGTCCTGCATGTGATGCATAAGTGCGATTATGCATCACATGCAGGTGAG
This sequence comes from Sphaerisporangium siamense, assembly GCF_014205275.1. Lineage (NCBI taxonomy): Bacteria > Bacillati > Actinomycetota > Actinomycetes > Streptosporangiales > Streptosporangiaceae > Sphaerisporangium > Sphaerisporangium siamense. Next base: position 5,928,835 of record NZ_JACHND010000001.1, on the reverse strand, counting down.
CGGGGCCCCGACAGGGGCCGCACACCTCCCACCATCGGCCGCGATAACACCCACGCCTGTGGAGATCTGCCTGGCGCACGCCATGATCGCCATCGTGACGACCTCCACACGCGGACCGAGCCACCGCGCGGCCGTGGGCGGACACGCCACAGGATCAGCGCGGCCGCGTGGCGTTTGCGTACGGCCGGTCTGTGGCGCTCGCGGGCGTCACGACGACGCAACGACCCGCCGACAGCTCGGCGCCGGCCATGACTGCCTGCGTGTGCCACCGGGCGTCACACGACCGTGTGTTCGCCGGAGTTCCATGAGGCAGGTCCTCGAGATGACGCCGATGTGAATGGCGTGCCGTCGGCGTCGTACAGCCTGCGGTACCAGGCGACGTGTTCGGCGTAACCCCGCCCGTGTAACCCCGCCCGTTCGTGCGGCCCCTCGGACTTCTCCCCTGGCTACGCCCGCGCGCTGCGGATGTCCGAATATCGTCATATCGTCGGGCGACGATCATGGCCGGGAGCCGCTGTGGATACGTCCCCCGAGTCTGTCCGTCCCGCGCCGACCGCGCGGTCCGCCGTGCAGCGGTCGTAGCCGGATCGGCACGTGCTTCATGGGGATGTCCGGCCGGTGCTTATGCGTACCGATGTCCCATACCAGACAGAAGCTCAATTCTGTTAGGTATAGGAAAGGTTCGGCGAAAGGGGTTCGTCGGCCCGCAAAGCCGCTGGAAATCGCTGAATCCCCCGCACGGGTCCCCCGGAGATGCTCACGCCGTCACGCCGTCGTGCTCCGGTGCCCGCCGGTCGCGGGTGTCTGCTCGGCGGTGCGGACGGGAGCACGCACGTCGCCGCCTGCGGTGCTTCGGCCGATGGCCCCTCCCCTGGCCTGTGGGCGTCGCCGTGCCGGGTGGGGAGGATCGTCACTGGGGGTCTGACCTGGTCGTCAGAGTTTGCTGACAGACCTGAGCTGGCCTCACAATCCCCTCTTGGGGGGATCAATGAGGTGGAAAGCGGGCTGGGTGCCGCGGGTCGTGGCGGTGTCGCTGGGTGTGCTCGGTCTGGCGGCGTTGGGCGCGCATGTGGTGATCGAGGTCGCGGTGAATCCCCGGCCGCCGGGTGTGGGTGACACCGCGCGGGTGCAGGCGCTGCTCAGTACGCCGCTGGGTGTGTTGATCGCGCTGCGCCGGCCGTGGTTGATCGCCGGGTGGTTGTTGTTGCTGGTGGGGGCGGCCAATGGCTGGGTGGCGCTGGCGATTTCGTTGCATGAGGTGTTCGGGCGGGGTGCGGTGCCGCTTCCGCCGTCGTTGTACTGGCTTGTGTGCTTTCGTAGCGCGATCACCATGTGTGCGGCGTTGATGCTTCCGTTGGCGCATCCGGACGCGGGGTTGCTGCGGCCCCGGTGGCGGTGGGTCTATCTGGTGGTGATCGTGTGGCAGGTGCTGCTGCTGGGGGTGGCGATCGCGCGGGCGCACGAGTCGGCGGGGCCGTGGGCGGGCTTCTCTCAGGTGTCGGCGGTGGTGTGCGGGCCATTGCTGTGGGTGAGCCTGCTGGTGCTGTGCCTGCGGTTCTGGCGTGCGGGTCCGGAGGTGCGGCGGCAGATCGCCTGGCTGGCCCCGGTGGTCGCGTTCGACAACCTGGAGTTCACCGAGATCCTCGGCTGGGAGTATCTGTGGCTGGACACCGTCGGGGAGGCGGCCGTGCCGGTGGCGGTGGCGGTGGCCGTGCTGCGTTACCGGTTGTATGCGATCGACACGCTGGTGAGCCGGGCGGTGGTGGGGGGCGCGCTGGTGGGGTGCGTGGCCGCGGCGTATCTGGCGGCCGGTGCGCTGGCCGGGCTTTTCCTGGCTGATTACGGGGAGTTGTTCGGGGTGGCGGCGGCGATCGTGGCGGGGTTGTCGTTTCTGCCGGTGCAGCGGCGTCTGCAGCGTCTGCTCGATCGGCTGTTGTACGGCAGGAGCGGGGATCCGCGGGCGCATGCCGAGGCGTTGCGGCGGCAGATCCAGTACGCGGGTCCGGCGCAGGCGCTGGAGGCGGCGGTGCGGGCGGTGGCGGGCGGGCTTGCGGTGCGGGGGGCTGCGGTTCAGGGCGGGGAGCGTGTCGTGGTGGGTGAGCTCGGGGAGGATCCGCGTGGGATTCCTCTGGTGTGGCATGGCGAGCCGGCCGGGACGTTGCTTCTGGGGCCGCCGGGGGCGCGGCGTTTCCCTCGGGCGTATGAGCGGCGGATGCTGGCGGTTCTGGTGCCGATCGTGGCGGATGCGGCGCATGCGTTGCGAATGGCCGGTGATCTGCGGCGGTCGTGGGAGCGGGCGGCGGTGGCGCGGGAGGAGGAGCGGCGGCGGCTGCATCGGGATCTGCATGATGGGCTGGGTAGCCGGTTGACGGGGATGGCGATCGCGCTGGAGGCGGCGCGGCGGTCGTTGGGGCACTCCCCTGATGTGGCGTATCGGCTGCTTTCTGATCTGCGGGTGGGGTTGGAGAGTGTGAACGGGGAGATGCGGGAGCTGGTGCAGGGGTTGCGGCCGGGCACGCTGGAGGCGGTGGGGCTGGAGCGGTCGATCCGGATGCTGGCGCCGGAGGTGGCGGTCACGGTGGTGGGGAGTCTGGAGGGGTTGCCGCCGGTGGTGGAGGTGGCGGCGTACCGGATCGTGCAGGAGGCGTTGACCAATGCCCGGCGTCATTCGGGGGCGAGGGTCGTGAGGGTGGTGCTGGAGCGGGCGGGTGGGCTGCGGGTGGTGGTGTCCGACGACGGGGTGGGGGTCGGGGTGGTGTCGGGGTCGGGTTCGGGGTTGTCGACGATGCGGGAGCGGGCGGCCGAGGTGGGGGGCAGGTGTTCGGTCCGTGGTGGGGAGGGGGGTGGCACCGTGGTGGAGGCGGTGTTCCCGGTGGGGTGATCTGTCCGGCGGAAAGACCTGATCATTTGGGAGTAATGCGGCGATTCAGGGTCATGATGTGCGAGAACTTGTCGTCGCTGGAGAGGATCGCCGATGACCCGCGCCGATCGCCATGCCGCCGCCGCTCCCCTGGGTTCGGTTTCTTCCGGCGGTTCCGGGCCGGAGTCGGGTGGGCCCGCCGGGGGTGAGTCCGCTGCTCCCCTGGGCGGTGCGGGGAGAGGTCCTGCGCCGCTGGTGGTGGTCATGGGGGTGAGCGGGTCGGGGAAGACGACGGTGGGGGTGGCGCTCGGCCGGCGGCTGGGGGTGCCGTTCGCCGACGCCGACGACTTTCACAGCGCGGAGGGCATCGCCAAGATGTCGCGGGGCGTGCCGCTGGATGACGGTGATCGGATGCCGTGGCTGCGGGCGATCGGGGCGTGGCTGGCCGGGCATGCCGCGGGGGGTGCGGTGGCCAGTTGTTCGGCGCTGAAGCGTTCCTATCGTGAGGTGTTGCGGGAGGCGGCGCCGGGGGTGTGTTTCGTGCACCTGGACGGGGACGCGCGGGAGGTGCGGCGCCGGGTGGCGGGGCGGCTGGGGCATTTCATGCCGGAGTCGCTGGTGGAGTCGCAGCTGGCGACGCTGGAGCCGCTGGAGGCCGATGAGCCGGGGGTCGTGCTGGATCTGGGGCATGGGGTGGAGGAGCTGGTGGAGGAGTATCTGGCGGCGGTGGCGCGGGGCGGGCCGTGCGGGGGGCGGCCGGGGCGGGGCGAGCGCTGAGGCGGCGGCGTCGTGGGGCCGCTGGAGGTGTTCGCCGGTGCGGGGTTCGTGCGGGAGGCCGGGCCGGCCGTGGTGAGCGGGCAGGAGGCCGGGGTGTTGGGGCTGGTGTCGCAGGCCGTCGCGGCGCCGGTGGCGGGGCCTGGGGGGCGGCTGGTGGCGGCGGCGCTGGCCGGGGTCGTGCTGATCGTGGTGGCGATCACCTGGGCGCGGTTGCACGCGTTCGTGAGCCTGGCGCTGGGGGCGCTGGTGGCGGGTGCGGTGGCGGGGCTGCCGATGGGCAAGGTGATCGAGAGTTTTTCCTCGGGGTTCGGGGACACCGCGGCCGGGGTGGGGACGCTGATCGCGCTCGGGGCGATGTTCGGGGGGTTGCTGGCGGGGTCGGGTGGGGCCGAGACGATCGTGTCGGCGATCGTGGCGCGTCCGGGGAGGCGGTCGTTGCCGTGGGCGATGGCCGGGGTGGGGGCGCTGATCGGGCTGCCGATGTTCTTCGAGATCGGCCTAGTGCTGCTGATGCCGGTGGTGTTCCTGGTGGCGCGGCGGACGGGTCTGCCGCTGGTGCGGGTGGGTCTTCCGGCGCTGGCGGGGTTGTCGGCGATGCATGGGCTGGTGCCGCCGCATCCGGGGCCGTTGGTGGCGGTGGACGCGTTGAAGGCGGATCTGGGGGTGACGCTGGGGCTTGGGGTCGTGGTGGCGGTGCCGGTGGTGGTGCTGGCCGGTCCGGTGCTGTCGCGGTACGCGGCGCGGTGGGTGCCGGTGATGGCCCCGGAAGTGGACGCTGAGGTGGGCGCTGAGGTGGACCGGTCGCGGGTGCGGTCGGCTCAGGGTGCCGGGGCGCGGGCGGACGGCCCGGGTGCCGCGGCCGCGGGTGGTGGCGGTGGTCCGCAGGGGCGTGACGGCGACGCCGGGTCCGGAGGGGCCGAGGCGGCTTCGCGGCGGGGCGGGGTCGGTGCGGTGGAGGGTGTGCGGCGGCCGTCGCTGGTGGTGACGCTGGCGACGGTGCTGCTGCCGGTGGTGTTGATGATGGGTAAGGCGGTGGCCGATCTGGCGCTGGCGCAGGGGGCGCCGGCGCGGGTGGTGCTGGACTTCGCCGGGACGCCGTTGGTGGCGTTGCTGGTCGCGGTGCTGGTGGCGGTGTTCACGCTGGGGGTGGGCGCGGGGTTGGACCGGGCGGGGATCGCGGGGTGTCTGGAGCGGTCGCTGGGGCCGGTGGCGGGGGTGTTGTTGATCGTGGCGGCGGGTGGGGGGTTCAAGCAGACGCTGGTGGACAGCGGGATCGGGACGCTGGTGGCGGGGTGGGCGCGTGAGGGCGGGGTGCCGGTGGTGGTGCTGGCCTGGTTGGTGGCGGTGTCGATCCGGTTGGTGACGGGGTCGGCGACGGTGGCGACGGTGACGGCTTCGGGGATCGTGGCGCCGTTGGTGGTGGGGCTGGGGTCGGCGCAGACGTCGTTGGTGGTGCTGGCGGTGGGTGCGGGGTCGTTGTTCTTCTCTCATGTGAACGATGCGGGGTTTTGGTTGGTGAAGGAGTATTTGGGGGTGAGTGTCGGGCAGACGGTGCGGACCTGGTCGGTGATGGAGTCGGTGATCTCGGTGGCGGGGCTGGTGCTGGTCCTGGGGTTGGGGGCGGTGGTGTAGGCGGGGACGTGCTAGCCTCACAAACATTCGCCCTGAATATGACCATTTATCCGTCATGCGGGGCGGTCGTGGGCAGATTCGGACGGCAGGGGGCGTGTCCCGGTGGAGATCGAGCAGACCGCGCTGCCGGGGATCGGGCTGAAACACGAGTTCACCACCCAGTCCGGGCGCAGGATCGCGGTGGTGTCCCACCGCACCGGCCGCCGGGACGTGGTGGTGTACGACCGGCACGATCCCGACCGTGCGTGTGAGACGGTCAAGCTCAACGACGAGGAGGCCGACGCGCTGGCCGAGTTGCTCGGCGCGCCGCGCATCGTGCAGCGGCTCAACGACCTGCACCGTGAGGTGGAGGGACTGGTGAGCGTGCAGCTGCCGATCGGCGAGGGGTCCCCGTACGCGGGGCGGCCGATGGGGCAGGCCCGGGCGCGGACCAGGACCGGCGCCTCGATCGTGGCGGTGGTGCGCGCCGGTCAGGTGCACGCCAGCCCCTCCCCCGACTTCGGTCTGGCGGCGGGGGACGTGGTGGTCGTGGTGGGCAGTCCGGAGAGCACGGCCGCGGTCGCCGACATCCTGGTGCGCGGATAGCCGGCGTGCACACTGCGACAATCTTCATCGAACTCGGTGGCATCGTTCTGGCTCTTGGCGTGCTCGGGGCGCTCGCCCTGCGCGCGGGCATCTCCCCCATCCCGTTGTACCTGCTGGCGGGGCTGGCGTTCGGCAAGGGCGGGATCCTGCCGCTGGCCACCAGCGAGGATTTCGTGGCGGTGGGCGCCGAGCTCGGGGTGGTGCTGCTGCTTTTGACCCTCGGTCTTGAGTACAACGCCGATGAGCTGGTGGCGAGCCTGCGGGGCAACGCGCGCGGCGGGCTGGTGGATCTGGTGCTGAACGCCGCGCCCGGGGCGGTGGTGGCGTTGCTGCTCGGGTGGGGTCCGGTGGCGGCGGTGGCGATGGCGGGGGTGACCTACGCGACGTCCTCGGGGATCACGGCCAAGGTGCTGTCGGATCTGGGGTGGATCGGCAACCGGGAGACGCCGGTGGTGCTGTCGCTGCTGGTGTTCGAGGACCTGACGATGGCGATGTACCTGCCGATCCTGACGGCGATCCTGGCGGGGGTGAGCCTGGCGGGCGGGGCGGTGACGGTGGCGATCGCGCTCGGGGCGGTCAGCGTGGTGCTGGTGGCGGCGTTGCGGTTCGGGCGGTTCATCGAGGCGTTCGTGGCCAGCCCGAATTCGGAGGTGCTGCTGCTGAAGGTGGTGGGGCTGGCGCTGGCGGTGGCCGGGGTGGCCCAGCAGTTGCAGGTCTCGGCGGCGGTGGGGGCCTTCCTGGTGGGGATCGCGCTGTCGGGTGAGCTGGCCCATGAGGCGCGGGCGTTGCTGATGCCGCTGCGTGATCTGTTCGCGGCGGTGTTCTTCGTGTTCTTCGGGTTGCAGACCGATCCGGGGTCGATCCTGCCGATGGCGGGGATCGCGGCGGTGCTGGCGGTGGTGAGCATGGTGACCAAGCTGGCGACGGGGGCGTACGCGGCGCGGCGCGCGGGGGTGGCGCGTGCGGGGCAGGCGCGGGCGGGTATCGCGTTGATTCCGCGCGGGGAGTTCAACATCGTGATCGCGGGGCTGGCGGTGGCGGCGGGGGCGCATCCGGATCTGGGGCCGCTGGCGGCGGGGTATGTGCTGATTCTGGCGGCGTTCGGGCCGTTGGCGGCGCGGCTGGTGCAGCCGTTGATCACGCTGGTGGCGCGCCGCGCCTGACCGAAGTCGGACAATTCCGCGCATTTCCGGCGTCCGGCTTGGGTACACCGACGGCATGGCGGAGTTTCTCACCGACATCCAGACCCTGCGCGACCGTGCCCGGGCCGAGATGGACAAGGGCCCGGTCACCCAGGCCTACGGCGCCGACCTGCCCCGGGTGGTGCAGGTGTGCAACGAGGCGCTGGCCACCGAGATCGTGTGCGTCCTGCGCTACAAGCGGCACTACTACACCGCCACCGGGATCCACGCCGAGCCGGTCGCGGCGGAGTTCGCCGAGCACGCCGCCGACGAGCAGCGGCACGCCGACCTGCTGGCCGACCGTATCTCCCAGCTCGGCGGCGAGCCGGACTTCGACCCGGCGCGGCTGAGCACCCGGGCGCACACCCACTACGACGGCTCGCTGGACCTCATCGAGATGATCAAGGAGGATCTGGTCGCCGAGCGGGTGGCCATCGCCTCCTACACCGAGATCGCCCAGTGGCTGGGCGACGGCGATCCCACCACCCGGCGGCTGTTCGAGGTGCTGCTGGCCGATGAGGAGGACCACGCCGACGACCTGGCCAACCTGCTGCAGCGGCTGCCCGCCGAGGCCGGCGGGCGCCGGGAGATCTAGCCCGCCCCTCCCCCGGGCGGCGCGGTTATAGTCGGAAGGGAGAGCACATCGAAGGGGACGGGGCGCCCGCGCGCGCCGTTCCCGGGCCCGCGCCGGGGGCGCGGGCGCGCCGCAGAAGGGGCTCGTGGCCGTGTCCGTGCAGCTCAACCACACCATCGTCCACTCACGCGACAAGCGCGCCTCGGCGGAGTTCCTGGCGCGCATCATGGGTCTTGAGGTGGGGCCGCCGTACGGGCCGTTCCTGCCGGTGCAGACCTCCAACGCGGTGACGCTGGACTACGCCGACTCCCTCACCGACACGATCGTCCCCCAGCATTACGCGTTCCTGGTGAGCGAGCGGGAGTTCGACGAGATCTTCGGCCGGGTCCGCGCGGCCGGGCTGCCCTACTGGGCCGGGCCCCTGCATCACGGCCCCGGGGAGATCAACCACAACGACGGCGGGCGCGGGGTGTACTTCGACGACCCCGACGGGCACGCCCTGGAGATCATCACCCGGCCCTACGGCAGCGGCGGCTGACCCCGCCCCGCTCGCGGCCCGGGTTCTCAGTAGGGCCAGGTCCAGTCGCGGATCCGCGGCGGGTCCTCGCCGTGCTCGCGGGTGTGGGCGCGGGCGGCCAGGCGCGCGTCCACCATCCGCTGGCGCAGCAGCGCGCAGCGCTCCCCCAGGCCCGGCACGCGGTCGATGACGTCCATGACCAGGTGGTAGCGGTCGATGTCGTTGAGCATGGCCATGTCGAAGGGGGTGGTGGTGGTGCCCTCCTCCTTGTAGCCGCGCACGTGCAGGTTGGCGTGGCCGGTGCGCCGGTAGGTGAGGCGGTGGATGAGCCACGGGTAGCCGTGGAAGTTGAAGATGACCGGGCGGGTGGTGGTGAACAGGGCGTCGTACTCGGCGTCGGACATGCCGTGGGGGTGCTCGCTGGGCGGCTGCAGGCGCATCAGGTCCACCACGTTGATCAGGCGGACCTTCAGCTCGGGCAGGTGCTCGCGCAGCAGGGCGGCGGCGGCCAGGGTCTCCAGGGTGGGCACGTCGCCGGCGCAGGCCAGCACCACGTCGGGTTCGGTGCCGTCGTCGGTGCAGGCCCACGGCAGCACGCCGAGGCCCCGGGCGCAGTGGGCGACGGCCTCGGGCATGGTCATCAGGTCCAGCACGGGCTGCTTGCCGGCGATGACGACGTTGACGTAGTCGCGTGAGCGCAGGCAGTGGTCGGCCACCGACAGCAGGCAGTTGGCGTCCGGGGGCAGGTAGACCCGCACCACGGTGGACTTCTTGTTGACCACCACGTCCAGGAAGCCGGGGTCCTGGTGGCTGAAGCCGTTGTGGTCCTGACGCCACACGTGGGAGGACAGCAGGTAGTTCAGCGAGGCGACCGGGCGGCGCCAGGGGATCTTGCGGGAGGACTCCAGCCATTTGGCGTGCTGGTTGAACATCGAGTCGACGATGTGGATGAACGCCTCGTAGGAGGTGAACAGGCCGTGGCGGCCGGTGAGCAGGTAGCCCTCCAGCCAGCCCTGGCACAGGTGCTCGCTGAGCACCTCCATGGCGCGGCCCTCGGGTGAGAGGGCCTCGTCGGTGGGCAGGCGGCCGGCGTCCCAGGCGCGGCCGGTGACCTCGAACACCGCCGACAGCCGGTTGGAGGCGATCTCGTCGGGGCCCATCAGGCGGAAGGTCTCGGGGTTGGCGGCGACCACCTCGCGCAGGAAGCCGCCGAGGACGCGGGTGGGTTCGCTGGTGGCGGCGGCCGGGGCCTTGACGTCGGTGGCGTAGTCGCGGAAGTCGGGCAGGCGCAGCGGGCGCAGCAGTTCGCCGCCGTTGGCGTGGGGGTTGGCGCTCATGCGGCGGTTCCCGCGCGGCGCCACCTGCCGTACCGGCGGGACCGGGCGGCCCCGCTCGTCGAACAGTTCTTCGGGGCGGTAGGAGAGCATCCAGGCCCGCAGGGCGGCCAGGTGCTCGGGGTTGTCGCGGACGGCCGACAGCGGGACCTGGTGGGAGCGCCAGGTGCCCTCCACGGGCAGGCCGTCCACCTCGCGCGGCCCGGTCCACCCCTTGGGGGTGCGCAGCACGATCATGGGCCACCGTTCGCAGGAGCCCGCTTTGACCTCGGCGATCTGGTCGAACACCGTGTCCAGGGTGGCGGCCATGAGCGCGTGGACCTCGGCGGGGTCCTCGCCGGCGACCACGTGCGGGCGGTAGCCGTAGCCTTCCATGAGGCGCAGCAGCTCGGGTTGCGGGATGCGGGCCAGCACCGTCGGGTTGGCGATCTTGTAGCCGTTGAGGTGCAGGATGGGCAGCACCGCGCCGTCCCGCGCCGCGTTGAGGAACTTGTTGGAGTGCCAGCTTGTGGCGAGGGGGCCGGTCTCGGCCTCGCCGTCCCCGATCACGCACGCCACCACCAGATCGGGGTTGTCGAAGGCGGCGCCGAAGGCGTGGGCCAGGGAGTAGCCGAGCTCGCCGCCCTCGTTGATCGACCCGGGCGTCTCGGGGGCGGCGTGGCTGGGGATGCCGCCGGGGAAGGAGAACTGGCGGAACAGCCGCCGCATGCCCTCGGCGTCCTGGGAGACGTCGGGGTACACCTGCGAGTAGGTGCCCTCCAGCCAGGCGTTGGCCACCACCGCGGGGCCGCCGTGCCCCGGCCCGCACACGAAGATCATGTCCTGGTCGCGTTCGGTGATGATCCGGTCCAGGTGGGCCAGGCAGAAGTTCAGGCCCGGCGTGGTACCCCAGTGGCCGAGCAGCCGCGGTTTGATGTGCTCCGGGCGCAAAGGCTCGCGCAGCAGCGGGTTGTCCAGCAGGTAGATCTGGCCGGCCGACAGGTAGTTGGCCGCACGCCAGTAGGCGTCGATGCGTTCCAGCTCGCTCATGTCTACGAGCGTTCCCACTCGCGCGCGGTTATGCCTGCCCGGCACTTCACGACCCGGCGCGGCGGTGAGCAGGCTGATCCCCCCTAGCCGCTCCGCGGGGCCGGAGCCGGGGCCGGGCGGGGCCCCTTGGCCGCCGCTGTCACGCCGTGCGGCGGTGCGGGAATCAGGAGACCGGACGGCCCGCCCGCCCCCCGAAGAGTCCGCCCGGCCCCTGGCGGGCCCCGGGTGGGCGTGGCCGCCACCCCGGCGGCGGGCGGGCCGGGGGCAAACCCACTGGGAAAATGTCGGACCTGTTGGCTAGGGTTTTCCTCCGTGTCCGAGCAACCTCTCATCCACGCGCGTGGCCTGGTCAAACGCTTCGGCGACTTCACCGCGGTGGACGGCATCGACCTGGCGGTCGCCCCCGGGGAGGCGTTCGGCTTCCTCGGCCCCAACGGCGCCGGTAAGTCCTCCACGATGCGCATGATCGGCTGCGTGTCCATGCCCACGGCCGGTGAGCTGCGCATCCTCGGCATGGACCCGGTGCGCGACGGCCCCCGCATCCGGGCCCGGCTCGGGGTGTGCCCGCAGCTGGACAACCTCGACGTCGATCTCAACGTCCGCGAGAACCTGCTCACCTACGCCCGCTACTTCGGCATCCCGCGCGCCGAGGCGCGCCGCCGCGCCGACGAGCTGCTGGAGTTCGTGCAGCTGTCCGACCGCGCCGGCAGCAAGGTCGAGCCGCTGTCGGGTGGCATGAAGCGGCGGCTCACCATCGCCCGGGCCATGGTCAACGAGCCCGACCTGGTGCTGCTGGACGAGCCCACCACCGGCCTGGACCCCCAGGCGCGTCACCTGCTGTGGGAGCGGCTGTTCCAGCTCAAGCGCCGCGGCACCACCCTGGTGCTCACCACCCACTACATGGACGAGGCCGAGCAGCTGTGCGACCGGCTGGTGGTCATGGACGGCGGCCGCATCGTCGCCGAGGGCTCCCCCCGCGAGCTGATCACCACCTACTCCACCCCCGAGGTGGTCGAGCTGCGCTTCGGCGACGAACACCCCGCCGACCTGGCCGGCAAGCTCGTCGGCGTCGGCCGCGTCGACCCGCTGCCCGACCGGCTGCTGGTGTACGTCCAGGACGGGGACGCCGCCACCGCCGAGGTGCACCGCCGCGGCCTGACCCCCTCCAGCGTGCTGGTGCGCCGCTCCACGCTGGAGGACGTCTTCCTGCACCTCACCGGCCGCACCCTGGTGGACTGACCGATGGCCGCGCCTGCCCTTGGTCTCAGCGTCCGCTCCACGTTGGCCGTGCTGGAGCGCGGGCTCACCTTGTACCGCCGGCTGTGGCGGGCCTCGCTGTTCGGGTCCTTCGTGCTGCCGGTGCTGTTCCTCATCAGCATCGGCATCGGGGTCGGCGGCCACATCGGCCAGGTCGGCGGGGTGTCCTACCTGGCGTGGATCGTCCCGGGGGTCATGGCCTCCACCGCCTTCCAGATGGCCGTCGGCGAGTGCACCTACCCCATCCTGGGCGACTTCAAGTGGACGCGCGGCTTCCACGCCATGCGCGCCACCCCCGTCGAGGTCGGCGACATGGTCTGCGGCCACCTGCTGTACATCCTGATCCGCGTCCAGATCGCCGTGGTGGTCTTCCTCGGCGTCACCGCCCTGTTCGGCACGCTGCACTCGCCGTGGGCGCTGGTCACCCCGCTGGTGTGCGGGCTGGTGGCGCTGGCGGCGGCCGCACCCACCATGGCCTTCGCCGCCTCCATCGACCACGACAGCTACTTCGCGCTGCTGTTCCGCTTCGTGATGATCCCCGCCACGCTGTTCTCCGGGGTGTTCTTCCCCGTCGACCGGCTTCCCGGCCTGGTGCGGCCGCTGGCCTACCTGTCCCCGCTGTGGCACGGCGTGGAGCTGAACCGCGCCGCCACCCTCGGCGCCGCCCCGCCCTGGCCGGTCGCCGCCCACCTCGGCTACCTGCTGGCGTTCACCGCGGCGGGCCTGGCCTGGGCCCTGCACGCCTTCGGCCGACGACTCCAGGACTGAGAACACATGGTGACCACGTGGATCGCCGCCCGGATCTCCCCCGGCCGGGTCGGCGCGGTGCTCGGCCGCAACCTCGGGGCGCTGCGCTCGGGCCCGGCGTACTGGCTGGTGCTGGTGTCGGGCTTCTTCGAGCCGCTGTTGTACCTGCTGTCGATCGGGGTGGGGGTCGGCGCCCTGGTGGGCGAGCTGCCCGTGGGCGGGCGCAGCCTCGACTACGCCACCTTCGTCGCCCCCGCCATGCTCGCGGTGTCCGCCATGTCCGGCGCCCTGGCCGAGACCACCTACAACTTCTTCTTCAAGATGAAGTACATGAAGACCTTCGAGGCCGTGCTCGCCACGCCGGTGCGGCCCGTGGAGGTCGCCCTCGGGGAGCTCGGCTGGGCCATGGTGCGCGGCTCGGTCTACACCGCGCTGTTCCTGGTGGTCATGGTGGCGCTCGGGCTGACCTCCCCCCTCGGCGCGCTGGCCGCCTTCCCCGCCACGGTGCTGGTGGGGCTGGCCTTCGGCGCGCTCGGCATGGCCGTCAGCACGCTGATGCGCGGCTGGCAGGACTTCGACCTGATGTCCACCGGCCAGTTCGCCCTGTTCCTGTTCTCGGGCACCTTCTCCCCCGTCACCGACTACCCCGCCGCGTTGCAGGTCCTGGTTCAGCTCACCCCGCTGTACCACGCGGTCGAGCTGGTGCGCGGCCCGGCCATCGGAGAGGCCGGCTGGGGCCTGCTGCCGCACGTCCTGTATCTGCTCGTCATGATGGCGGCGGGCCTGCTGTTCGCCGCCCGCCGCCTGCAGCGCACGCTCATGGTCTGATGGCCGGGAGGGGCTGGGGTCAGCGGGTGAAGGGGGTCACCTGGATGACGGCGCTCACCGGCAGCGGCCCGTAGATGTGGGGGAAGGCCTCGCCCGCTCCGGCGGGCACCTCCAGGACCACGGGGCAGTCCAGCCGCCCCTCGTCGATGGCCAGCACCACCAGCGGGCCGGACACCTGGCCGTAGTAGCGCCCGGCCACTGCGCGAAGCTGTTCCAGGTCGGCGCAGGCGTGGATGAACCCCTCCTGCGCCAGCGTCCGCCCGAGGGTGGACACGCGGTACTCCCCCGCCTCGACCGCGGCCGTCCAGTCATCGGCCAGCGCCAGATGAAGAATCGTCACCGGCGACAGCGTAGGTCACCGCGGTGCGCGCGGGAATCGGGGGCGCGGGGGGTCACCGGCGGCTGAACGTGCGGCGGTAGGCGCGCGGGGAGACCCCGCGCCGTTTGACGATCTGCTCGCGCAGCACGGTGACCGAGCCGAACCCGACGTCCCGGGCGATCTCCTCGATCCGCAGGTCGGTGGTCTCCAGCAGTTCCTCGGCCACCAGCAGCCGCTGGCCGCGTATCCACGCCTGCGGGGTGGTGCCGGTGGCGGCCTTGAAACGGCGGGCGAAGGTGCGCGGGCTCATCAGCGCCTGGGCCGCCAGTTCGTTCACCGACAGCGGCTTGCTCAGGTTGACGCGCACCCATTCCAGCACCTCGGTCAGCCGCTCGTCCTCGCCCGCCGCCGGCACCGGCGCGGGGATGTACCGGGCCTGGCCGCCGTCGCGGTGCGGGGCGGCCACGGTCTCGCGGGCGATCGCGTCGGCCACCGCCCCGCCGTGCTCGCGGCGCAGCAGGTGCAGGCACATGTCGATCCCCGCGGCGTCCCCGGCGCCGGTCACCAGGCGGCCCTCGTCGACGTACAGGGCCTCGGGCACGACCGTGACGTGCGGGTAGCGGGCCGCGAGGTCGCCGGCCAGGCTCCAGTGCGTGGTGGCGCGGCGGCCGTCCAGCAGGCCGGTGGCCGCCAGCAGGTAGGAGCCGGTGCTGAAGCCCGCCAGGATCGCCCCGGCCCGGTGGGCGGCGCGCACGGCCGCCACCACCTGGCGCGACGGCGCCGGCGGGCGCCGCTCGTTGGGCAGCAGCACCACCAGGTCGGCGCCGGCCATCAGCTCCAGCCCGTGCGGAACCTCCAGCCGCAGCCCGAGATCGGTGCGTACCGGACCCGGCTCGTCGGTGCACACCTGGAAGGAGAACGAGGGTAAGCCGAGGCGGGTCCGGTCGGCGAAGACCTTACTGATCACACCCAAGCCGAAGGCGCTGACCTCCTGCCCGGCGTAGGCGACCACGGATCGGAACGGAGTCACCGCCCAAGAATCACACACAGAAGTTGATATATCAACTTTTGCATCCGCATATTTTGTGCACGCTTCAATTTGCAGGTGCCGCCATTCCCCCTTCGTCAACACACGCGCCGGCCGTCACGTTCCGACAGGCCGAGCGGGATGAACGAGCGGCACGACGAAGTGGTGAATCGGTCGGCAATAAATGGCCACCGACGCCGTCCCATAAACAACGAAACCAGCTGACGCGGAATGCAGTGCCGTGGCCGGCGCGGGTGACGCCAATGAAAAGGCAGGTATGGGGTGTCTGCATATGAAAAGACTGCTTCGTCCCCGGGTGACACCCCACCCGGGCAGCGTGAGAACGGCCACAGGCTCGCGCGCCGCCAGGGCGCGCACCCGGCCGCTCTGCGGACTGGGCGCGATGGCCGGGGGGAGGTACGCGAGAGGCGCAGGAGATGTGCAGGAGGTTGTGGGGCCTCCCCGCGGCGTGGAGACAGGCCTCGGCCGCCTGTTCCATTCCAAGGCCGACCGGCGGCGTGCCGGACAGGCGGACCGGGCCCCGTCCGCACGAACAGCCCGCGGCCCCGGGTCCCGGCGATAGGCGGCTTCCTCGGGATGGGCGATTCCGCCGGAACGGGAGCTCAGGGACGGCCGGGGCCGCGAGGGACGGGGTTCGGCGGGGCGGGAGGGGTCAATGGGAGCCTGTCAGGTTCACCAGGACGACGCCGGCGATGATCAGTACGATTCCGCCCACCTTGGGCAGGGTGAGCGTCTCGCCGAGGAACAGTGCTCCGATCGCGGCGATGGCCGCCGTTCCCGCCCCCGACCACACCGCGTACGCCACGCCGATCTCCATCTGCAGCTTCAGCGCCCGGCCCAGCAGGGCGAAGGAGGCCAGGTAGCCGATCACCACCACGACCGCCCAGCCCTTGTGGGCGAAACCGTCGCTCAGCTTCAGCGCCGTGGTCGCGAGCACCTCAGAGACGATCGCGGCGGCGAGCAGCACCCAGGTCATGGCCCCGGCCTCCCATGGTCAGGCCGGCTCCGGCTACCGGCACATCCGTACCACTACACGAAGTTCGCGCATCGGTCATGAGGTGCGCTTTCAAGCGGGCGGCGGACCAGCCAGAGCCCGCCCCGGCAGGGGGGCGGGGATGTGACGGCGGCAGGCCGGGGTCGCGGGTCCGCTTGCCACGGGTATCGAATGCGTGTTCCACTATTGGGCATGCGTTTCGACGCCCTTCCCCTCGTCGAGGACACCCCCGCGGCGCGTCCGCGGATCGAACGGCGGGCGGTGCGCCGTGCCGCCGGGTCCACGACCTTCTACGAGGTGCCGGCGCGCACGATCATCGAACGGGTGCCCGAGACCGCCGGCCTCGGAGTGTCCTGGGCGGTCAGCCCCTACCGCGGCTGCGCCCACGCCTGCCTGTACTGCGCCGCCCGCGGCGGCCACCGCCAGCTCGGCCTGGACGGCGAACGCGACTTCGGCTCGGCGATCGTGGTGAAGACCGACGCCGCCCGGCGGCTGCGCGCCGAACTGGCCGCGCCGCGCTGGGCGGGCGAGCCGGTGGGCATCGGCTTCAACGGCGACTGCTACCAGGAGGCCGAGGAGGTCTACCAGCTGATGCCCGGCATCGTGGCCGCGCTGCGCGACGCCGGCAACCCCTTGCGCGTGATGACCAAGAGCGCGCTGGTGCTGCGGGACGCCGAGCTGCTGGCCGAGGCCGCCCAGGTCGCCGAGGTCGAGGTGCGGGTGTCGATCGGCTTCGTGGACGACCGGCTGCGCCGCGCCGTCGAACCCGCCGCCCCCAGCGCGCAAAAGCGGCTGGAGCTGTGCGCGGAGCTCGGCGAGCGGGGCGTGCCGTGCGGGGTGCTGATGGGGCCGATCCTGCCGTGCCTGACCGATTCGGAGGATCAGCTGCGGGCCGTGGTGCGCCGCGTGGCCGAGGCGGGCGCCGTCAGCCTCACCCCCATGGTGCTGCACCTGCCGCCCGGCGCCCGCGAGTGGTACCTGCGGTGGCTGGCCGAGGAGCATCCCCGCCTGGTCCCCCGGTACGAGGAGCTGTACGCCGGCGGGCCGCCGGCCGGGGAGGACTACCGGCGCCGCGTCGTCGCCCGGGTGGCCGAGCTGGCGCGCCTGTACGGCATCGGCGCCCGCCGCGCCGCCTGGAGCCCCAGCCGCCTGGCCGACCGCCAGCTCGCCCTGCTCTGACCCCTGCCGGGGACGCTGACCGTCAACAGCGCCCCGGCACAGCAACTGGGGGCGGCCCCGGCAGCCCCTCGGAGGAGGCGCTGCGGCTGCTGGACGGTCTGACCGCCGCCTCCGAGTGACCCCGGGACGCTCTATCGGGTCATACCGGCGGACCCTCGCCCATGTCGCCACCGCGCCGTCGTCCCGGCGCGCACCGCAGGTTCCCGCGGTCGGCATACCTCGTCCGGCCTCGCGCGCTCGGCTCCCGTGGCGCGGGGACCTGCTCGGCCGGCAGGTATCCGGACGGTCAGACGGGGCGTCTCGACATCAGACGGGGCGTCTCGACATCAGGCCGGGCGTCCCGGCGTCGGACGGGGCGTCCCGGCGTCGGACCGATTTCTTGACGTCAGAGCAGTGGCCTGATGGTCAGGCCGGGGCCGACCAGGCCCAGATCGCGGCGCGGGCGGCCAGCAGGCGGGCCAGGTCGGCCGGGAGGATGGCCACCACCAGCCGGTCGCCGGGCCCGTGGTCGAGCACGAGCACGTCGCGGGCGGTGACCTGCGCCCCCTTGCCCGGCGTGGCCACCAGCGCGACGCGGGAGCCCCGCGCGAACAGCGCGCCCGCGCCCGGCTGGGCGGAAAGCGTCGTGACCGCACGGCCGGTCAGGGCCCCGGCGGGCAGCCTGGGGCCGAGGGCTTCGGGGTCGGCGGCCTCGCGGTCCTTCAGCGGGCGCAGGGTGTAGCGGCCGGTCAGGGCCGCGTCGGCGGGCGCCAGGTCGGCGGCCGTCAGCACGTGGTAGGCCGGAAGCGTCCGGGTGGCCGCCGGCTCGGACGCGTCCGGCCGCGCCAGCGCCAGCACGGCCGCCACCACCCCGGTGGCCGCGACGACGCTCCCGGCGACCACCGGCACCGACGCCGCCCGCCACCACCCCCGCACCCCGCCCCGCGCGCGGTCCGTCCCCGCCACCGTGACCGTCCCGGTCACCGACGCCCCCCGCACCGCGCCGTCCCCGGAACCCGCCGGAGACGGCTCCAGGGAAGGCCCCGGAGGAGTGCCCCCTTCCACCGGCACGGCCCGTGCCGCTGTCTCGACCGGGGGTTCGCCGGACGCCGGCACGGCAGGGGGCGTCACCGGGACCGGCGGCGCCCCCGAGAGGCCGCGAGCGTCCGGCACGTCCTCGCGGCGCACCCGGCGAACGGGACGGGTCTGCTCGGTGACACCGGCGGCAACGTGCCGCCGAGCAGGGTCTCGCACATCGGACGGGTCATCGCGGCGCGCAGGGTGAGCCAGCTGAGGTTCCCCCGCGACGCCGGTAGGCGCGGGCGGCCCGGAGGGGCCTTGGGGATCAGGCCCATCCCCGTGGCGTACCGGGTGAGCGAGGGGAGATTCCCCGGCGACGCCGGCGGGAGCGGGAGGACGGGATGAGGCTTGGCGGGCGGGCGGGGGGTCCTGGTGTGCGGGGTGGGGCCGGGCGGGGTCTTCGGCGGGGGTCGATGGCTGGGGGTAGCCCATGTGCAGGGAGGTGCCGGAGTCGATGGCGCCGCGGCGCCATAGTTTGTCCAGCAGTCCCCACTGGCGCAGTTCGGCCTCGAAGTCGCAGGGGCGTTCCAGGCCCATGGCCTCCAGTAGACGCCAGCGGTGGACGTCGAAGGCCGTGCGGATCAGTTCGGCGTAGGGCAGTGCGGTGCGGGCCAGGCCCCGGTAGCCGAGCCAGGCGACCGCCGCCCCCGTCCACACGCACAGCGCCACCGCGTACCACGGCAGCAACGCCAGCGCCAGAACCCCGCCTGCCAGCGCGAACGCCGCGCCGAGGACGCTGATGGCGACCATCGTCTCCACGTTCACCGCCGCCGCGGTGAACGCCTGGACGAACGATTCGGGCAGCACCACGTACAGGCGGGGCCAGGCGGTGACCGCGTCGATGCCGTAGCGGCGGGCGTGCTCCTCGGCCGCGCGCAGGATGTTGCCGACCCGGGTGGGCATCACGCGGGCCGGCGACAGCGGGTAGTCCGCCGCGCCGCGCCGCTCCCCCTGGAGGCGCGCGTGCCGGGCCCGTCCCCGCCCGGCCAGTGCCGCCCCGAAGGGCAGCCCCTCCCAGTACCCCTCGTACAGCCGCATCAGCCGGGCCCGCGCCGAGGCCAGGATCTGGGCGAGCAGGATCGTCACGGCGGCCAGCGCGGCCACCGACAGCGCGCGCACGTCGGCCGGCAGGCCGCCCCACCACGCCCACGACCGGGCCCAGCCCGCCCCGGTGGCGGCCAGGGCCAGCAGGGCGCCGGCGAAGGCCAGCACCGGCGCCCACGTGGTGCGCAGCAGCCGCTGGTCCACCAGGCCCGTGGCCGTCTCCAGGAGCCCGCCCATTCAGATCACCGGCCCCACTCGGGCTCGAAGGGATGCCCGGCCGCGCACGCCACCTGGTCGCCGGGCAGGTAGAAGTCGTAGAGGTTGACGCGCCCGCACCGGCAGCGGATCTCGATCGCGCCCGCGACCGGCTCGGGGTCGCCGTGCAGGGTGGTGTCCGGCCCGCCGCGGGTGCCGGTGTAGAGCAGGACGGCGGCCAGGGCGTCGGGGGTGATGATGCCGGCGATCGTGCCGTCCTGGGCGCGGACGAGCAGGGGCAGGCCGTCGTAGGCGGCGGCGACCAGGCGCGGGGTGGCGGCGATCGCGGTCACCGGGGTGGCCGCGGGGACGATCAGCGCCGGTCCGGGGCCTTCGGGCCCGATGACGAACCGGGCGGCGCCGTCCTCGCCGAGCACGACCGTGACCGGGTCGGAGCCGGCCGCAGGCAGCTGGTCGCTCAGCGTCTTTGTCACGAAATCGCCGGTCATCAAATCGGCGGCCGAATCGGCGGCCGAATCGTGTCCGCGGGCCTTGCCGGAATCGGCGTCCACCCATTCGTCCGCCATATAAGCCTCCCTTTCCCCGGTAATCGGCGCGGAGATGATTCTCGTAGTATCGGGTTGAATTCGTCCACGGAAGGAATCACCGATGGGCAACGATCCCGAATCACGGCTCCGGGAACGCCTGCGGCGATTCTCCGGAGGCGATCACGCGGCGTTGTCCGGCCAGGACGCGTTCGCCGACATCGTGGCCATGCGGGAGGCGCTTTCCCGCGACGAGCCCTCCGGCGAGAGCCTGGCGGTGCTGGCGTTCGCCCACCTGGCCCGCTACCAGGTGCTGCCGTTCGGCGAGGATCTGGCCGACCTGGAGCAGGCGGTCACGCTGTTCACCCGGTTGCGCTCCACCGCGCCGCACCTGGTCGGCGACGAGATCATGCCGATGCTGGAGGCCGACCCCCGGGTGGTGGTCCGCGACGACCCGCACGCCCTGATCGAGGAGGCCGAGCGGACCGGCGACCTGGCGGTCGTGGACGCCGCGCTGAACCTGCTGGACAACACCCTGCCCCTGCAGGACCCCGGCGATCTGCAGGCGCGGGCCACGGTGATCGGCCGGGCCGCGCTGGTGCGGCGCAGGCGCCACCAGCTCACCGGCGACCCCGCCGACCTGGACGCCGCGATCGCGGGCCTGCGGCGCACGCTGGGCTTTCCCGTCGTGGTGGACGAGGGCCGCACGGCCGTGCTGTACTTCCTGGCCGAGCTGCTGGCCAGGCGTTTCGAGCTCGACGGCGATCTGGCCGGGCTGCAGGCCGCGATCGGGGCGCAGCGCGAGGTGCGCGAGGCCTGGGCCGACGACGCGGGGACGGCGCTGGCCCTGGCGGCGATGCTCAGGATCCACGGCGAGCGGACCGGTGACGGGGCCGGTCTTGAGGAGGCGCTGGCCCTGGGGCGGCAGGTGCTGGCCGAGGGAGACCTGAGCGGCCAGGACGGCCCCGGCCGCCCGGCCGCGCTGATGGAGCTGGCCCTGACTCTGCAGGCGTGGTCCGGGCACACCGGCGAGCCCGCGCACCTGGAGGAGGCCATCGCCGTGCTGCGCGAGGCCGGTGAGCCGGCGCGGGTGGCGCTCGGGCAGGCCCTGACCGACCGCTACCGGTACGGCGGCCCGGCTCGTGACCTGGACGAGGCCATCACCGTCCTCGGCGGCGCCGAGCCCGCCGGACGGCGAAGGCGCGTCGAGGCCTCGGACGGTGAAGGCCCGCACCCGGCCACGACCCGGGACGATGCCTCGAAGGACGACTCTCACACCGACGCCCTGGCGAACGACTCTTCCCCCTTGGAGGAGTCTTCCAGGGCCGCCACGGACGGCGGCGGGGGGCGGGAGGCGGGCGCCGTGCCGTCGCCGGAGGATCTGGCGGGCGCGCTGCTGCGCCGGTTCGAACGCGACGGCGACCCGGCCGACGTCGAGCGGGCCGTCGCGCTGCTCCAGGACGCCCTGTCCACGGCCCGGCCCGGGAGCCGTGAGCACCTGGTCGTCCTGGTGAACCTTTCGGCCGCGCTGCACGCCCGCGCCGAGCTGACCGGGACCCCGGAGGGCTTCACCGCCGTGGTGGACCTGCTGTCGCGGGCGCCCGCCGGCCCTGCCGGCCGCGGCGCGCACCTGGCCGATCTGCACGGCAACCTGGGCAACGCCCTGCACGCCCGCCACAACCTGACCGGGGACCCGGCCGACCTGGACGCGGCGGTCGCCGCGCACACCGCCGCGGTGGAGGTGATGGATCCCGCCGACCCCGCCCGCGCCTCCCGCCTGTCCAACCTCGGCATGATCGTCCAGTCGCGGTTCGAGCGCACCCAGGACGACGCCGACCTGGCGGCGGCGCTGGTCCTGCACGCCGAGGCCGTGGCCGCCGTGCCGCCGGGGGATCGCGACCGTCCCCGCTACCTGTCCAACCAGGGGATCGCCCTCAGGACGCGCTACGAACGCTTCGGCGACCCGGCCGACCTGGACGCCGCCATCGCCGTGCTGCGCGAGGCGGCCTCCCACGGCCACACCGGGCGCGAATCGTGGCGGGCGCCGGCGAACCTGGGCAACGCGCTGCGTTTGCGCTACCACCTCCAGGGCGCCTCGGCCGACATCGACGAGGCGATCGTCGTGCTGCGCCGCGCCCTTGAGGTGATGCCGGCCGACCGCGAGGCCGAGGGGGCGCAGGTCAGCCTGGGCGAGGCGCTGGCCATCCGGTACGGGGCCGGCGGGGCGGCCGGCGACATCGCCGAGGCCCTGCCGCTGCTGCGCGCCGCCGCGCGGGTCCCCGGCCCCGACCAGGCCTCCCGGCTCAACGCCTACGGGATGGCGCTGGTCCACCGCTACGAGCACGGCCGGGACGACGGCGACCTGGCCGCCGCCTTCGAGGTGCTGACGCGGGCGGTGCGGGCCACGCCCGAGGGGCATCCCCGCCGGGCCGTCCACCTGTCCAACCTCGCCGTCGCCGCGCGGATGCGGGCGGCGGCCGGCGCGCCCGGGCAGGACCCGGACGCCGCCGTGGCAGGGCTGCGCGCGGCGCTGGCCTCGGTGCCGGCCGGGCACGGCCTGCGCGCGACGTTCCTGCTGAACCTGGCCTCGGTCACCGAGGCCCGCTACCGCGACCGCGGGGACGAGCGCGACCACCGGGACGCGCTGGCCGCCGCGCGGGAGGCGGCGCTGTCCGAGACCGGGACGATGGCCCACCGGCTGCCCGCCGCGCGGCTGTGGGCGGACCTGGCCGCCGATCACGGCGACCACGCCGAGGCCCTGCGGGCCTACCGGCTGGCGATCGACCTGGTGCCCACGGTCGCCTGGCACGGGCTGACCTGGAGCGACCAGGAGACCCAGACCCGCAGGTCGCTCACGAGCCTGGGCGTGGACGCGTGCGCGTGCGCGATCGAGGCCGGGGAGCCGGAGACGGCCGTGGAGCTGGTGGAACGCGGCCGGGCGGTCATGTGGTCGAGCCTGCTGCACCGCCGCGGCGACTTCGACGCCCTGGCCGGGGCCGCTTCCGGCCTGGCCGGCGCGCTCCAGCAGACCCGCGCCCGCCTGGACGCCGCCGCCGGTGAACAGGACCGCGCCGCGGCGGGGCGGGCCGTGGAGGACGCGCGGGAGTGGGACCGGCTGCTGGCCGAGGTCAGGCGGCTGCCCGGGTTGGAGGACTTCCTGCGGCCGGTGCCCTTCGCCCGGCTGCGCGAGGCCGCGCGGGAGGGCGCCGTCGTCGTGGTCAACCTGTCCGACCGGCGCTGCGACGCGCTGGTGGTCGCCTCCGGCGGCGTCACCACCGTCCCGCTGCCCGGCCTGACCCCGCGCGAGGCCGCCTTCCGCGCCGCCATGTACCTGGACGTGCTCGGCTCCATGGCCGTGCCTATCGCCATGCCGCAGGGCGAGCAGCGCGCGGGCCTGCTGCAGGGCAGCGAGGGCTTCCTGGCGGACGTGCTGTCCTGGCTGTGGACGGCGGTCGCCGAGCCCGTGCTCGCCCACCTGGGCCACACCCGCCCCCCGGCGGAGGGCGCGCCCTGGCCCCGGGTGTGGTGGTGCCCGACCGGAGCCCTCACCCTGCTGCCGCTGCACGCCGCCGGCGCCGGCCGGGACGGGGACGGCGTCCTTGACCGGGTGGTGTCCTCCTACACCCCGACCCTGGGCGCGCTGGCCCGGGCGCGGCGGGCCGAGCCCCGTACCGGCGCGCCCGCCCTGGTGGTCACCGTGCCCGCCGCGCCGGGCGTCCGCACGCTGACCGGCCCCTACCAGGACGCGGCCTTCCTGCGGCGCGTGCTGGACCCGCCGCCGGTGCGGCTGCACGGCGCGCAGGCCACCCGCGCGGCCCTGGCGGCGGCGCTGCCCGGGTGCGGGGCGCTGCACTTCAGCGGGCACGGCACCCAGGAGCTGACCGCGCCGTCCAAGGGCGGGCTGGTGCTGTACGACGGGGTGCTGGCGGTGCGGGATCTGATCGGTCTGGACGTGCGCGGGGAGCTGGCGTTCCTGTCGGCGTGCCAGACCGCCACGGGCGGGGCCGACCTGCCCGACGAGGGCATCCACCTGGCCTCGGCGCTGCAGATCGCCGGGTTCCGGCACGTCATCGCCACGCTGTGGAGCGTGTACGACCTGCCGAGCGTGGAGGTCACGCGCGCGGTGTACGGGGCGCTGGCCGAGGGGGCGGCGCCGGCGGTGGCGCTGCACCGGGCCGTGCGGGCGCTGCGCGCCGCGCACCCCGCGGCGCCGAGCGTGTGGGCCTCCTACGTCCACACCGGGCCATGAGACCCGCGGGGCCGGTCAGGGAGGCGGTTCAGGAAGGCGGTCAGCCGTTCAGGGCGCTGCCCTTGCGCCACTGCTTGAAGGACATCTGCCAGTAGCCCCAGCCGTTGTTCCACTCCAGCGCCCGGTTCGTGCCGACGATCTTGACGACGTCGCCGCGGTGGAAGTTCTCGTAGTACCACTTGGCCTGGTCGGGGCGGGCGTTGATGCAGCCGTGGCTGACGTTGGCGCGGCCCTGGGAGCCGACCGACCAGGGGGCGCTGTGGACGTACTCGCCGCTGTTGGAGATGCGCACCGCGTGGTCGACGACCTCCTTGTAGTAGCCGGGGTCGCCTTCCTTCTTGCCGGGCGAGATCATGGTGACCGGGCTGCCACGTTCCATGGTCAGGTGGACGCCGTTGGTGGTGGTGTACTCGCGGGTGGTGGCCTTGCCCGCGCTGATCGCCATCTTCTGGACGACCTTGCCGTCCTTGCGGACCACCATCTGGTGGGTGCGGGTGTCGACGGTGCTGACCCACGCGGCGCCCACCCGCATGGTGGTGGCGTAGTTCTTCACGCCGTACATGTTCTTGCCGGCGCGCACGCCCTCCAGCTCGGCGGTGAAGCGGATCTTCTGGTGGGCGGGCCAGAACTTGGCGGGCCGGTAGATGGCGAACTTGTCGTCGATCCAGCGCCAGGCGCCCTGGACGGGCTTTTGGGCGGTGACGCGCAGCGCCTTCTCGATGGTCTTCTTGTCGGCGACCGGCTGGGTGAAGCGCACCATGATGGGCATGCCGACGCCGACGGTCTCGCCCTTGACGTTGGGGGTGATGTCGGCGATGCGCAGTTCCTGCGCGGGCTTGAGGGTGGTGAAGCTGGAGGTGGCGGTGGCCGGGCCGCCCTCGCCGGTGGCGCGGGCGGAGACGGTGTAGTCGCTGGCGGGCTTGAGCGGGCCCTTGGAGACCCACTTGGTGCGCCCGGCGTCGAACTCGCCCTCCAGCACCTTGCCGCCGGCGCCCTCGGCCTGCACGGTGACCTCCTCCAGCTCCCCGTTGCTGGCGGTGACCACGACGTTCTTCTCGGGCCGGACCTTGCTGGCGCCCTTGGCGGGGCTGATCTGGATGACGGGCAGCGGTGTGGGCGTCGCCGACGCGCCCCCGCCGGAGGAGCCGGAGCCCGGCCCCGGTGACCCGCCCGAACATGACGCGGTCAGCAGGCCGGCCGTCACCACGGCGAGCACGGAGAGCGGAGCCCTCAGACGCTGACGAAAGTCCCGCACAGACCTCTCCCCCATTGCGGCAAAGTCCCTTTAAAAAACCCTAATGGCGATTCATCCCTGGACGCACATCTTATGGGCGAGTTAGATCACATTTCGGTCACTGTGGGCGGGGAATGCGGCTCTGAAGACCACGGCGCACGGTCAAGAAGATCTCCGCGCGCGGTCAGGAAACGCCTCTCCGGCGAGGCATTAAAGATCATTACGCGGGCGCCGCCGGGCGCCGGCGGGGGTCAGTCCTGGCGCAGCCGGTGGGTCAGGCCGGTGTGACGGCGCCCGGCGCCGCGCGTGCGCACCGCCTGCCCGAGCGCGCGGCGCGAGCCGACCAGCACCACCAGCTTCTTGGCGCGGGTGATGGCGGTGTAGAGCAGGTTGCGCTGCAGCATCATCCACGCGCTGGTCGACAGGGGGATCACCACGGCGGGGTACTCGCTGCCCTGGGAACGGTGGATGGAGACCGCGTAGGCGTGGGCCAGCTCGTCCAGCTCGTCGAAGCCGTACTCCACGCTCTCGTCCTCGTCGGTCAGGACGGTGAGCTTGCCGTCCTCCGGGCGCAGGTCGGTGACCACGCCGACGGTGCCGTTGAACACCCCGGCCGCGCCCTTGTCGTAGTTGTTGCGCAGCTGGGTGACCTTGTCGCCGATCCTGAACACCCGCCCGCCCGAGCGCCGCTCCGGCAGGCCGTCCCGGGCGGGGGTGAGCGCCTCCTGCAGGACGGTGTTGAGGTTGGCCGCCCCGGCCGGGCCCCGGTGCATCGGCGCCAGCACCTGCACGTCGCGGCGCGCGTTCAGGCCGAACCTGCGCGGGATGCGCCGGGCGACCACGTCGACGGTCAGCGCCGCGATCTCCTCCGGCTCCTCGCACGGGAACAGGAAGAAGTCGGTCATCCCCTCCAGCACCGGGCCCAGGCCGGTGTTGACCCGGTGGGCGTTGACCACGACGCCGGACTGCTGGGCCTGGCGGAAGATCTGGGTCAGCCGCACCCTCGGGACGGCCTCGGCGGCCAGCAGGTCGCGCAGCACCTCCCCGGCGCCGACCGAGGGAAGCTGGTCGACGTCCCCCACGAACAGCAGGTGCGCCCCGGAGGGCACGGCCTTGACGAGTTTGTTGGCCAGCAGCAGGTCCAGCATGGAGGCCTCGTCGACCACCAGCAGGTCGGCGTCCAGGGGGTTGTCGCGGTCGAAGGTGGCCTCCCCGCCGGGGCGAAGCTGCAGCAGGCGGTGCACGGTGGTGGCCTCGTGCCCGGTCAGCTCGGCCAGGCGCTTGGCCGCCCTGCCGGTGGGGGCGGCGAGGATCACCTTGGCCTTCTTGGCGCGGGCCAGGGCGACGATGGAGCGCACGGTGAAGCTCTTGCCGCACCCGGGGCCGCCGGTCAGCACGGCCATCTTGGCGGTCAGCGCCAGGCGCACCGCGTCGGCCTGCTCGGGGGCCAGGTCGGCGCCGGTGCGCCCGCGCAGCCAGCCGAAGGCCGCCTCCCAGTCCACCGTGGCGAACGCGGCCAGCCGGTCGTGCCCGCAGTCCAGCAGGCGGCGCAGCCCCCCGGCCAGCGCCTGCTCGGCGCGGTGGAAGGGCGGCAGGTAGACCGCCGGCACCGGGCCCTCGGCGGCGGGGACCTCCTCGCGCACCACGCCCTCGGACGCCACCAGCTCCTCAAGGCAGCTCGCCACCAGCTCGGCGGGCACCTCCAGGATCTTCACCGCGTCGCCGACCAGGTTGGGCGCCGGAAGGAAGCAGTGGCCGGCGTCGGCCCCCTGCGACAGGGTGTAGCGCAGGCCGGCCTTGACGCGCTCGGGGCTGTCGTGCGGGATGCCGACGGCCTGGGCGATGGTGTCGGCGGTCTTGAAGCCGATGCCCCACACGTCGTCGGCCAGCCGGTAGGGCTCGGACTTGACCACGGTGATGGAGGAGTCGCCGTACTGCTTGAAGATGCGCACCGCGATCGAGGTGGACACCCCGACCCCCTGCAGGAAGATCATCACCTCTTTGATGATCTTCTGTTCCTCCCAGGCCGCCGCGATCATCTTGGTGCGCTTGGGCCCCAGGCCCGGCACCTCCACCAGCCGCTCGGGCGAGGACTCGATCACCTCCAGGGTGTCGGTGCCGAAGTGGCCGACGATGCGCTCGGCCATCTTCGGGCCGATGCCCTTGATCAGCCCCGACCCCAGGTAACGCTGGATGCCCTGGATGGTGGCGGGCAGCACGGTGGTGTAGGACCACACCTCGAACTGCTTGCCGTACTTGGGGTGGGAGCCCCACCGGCCACGCAGCCGCAGGCTCTCGCCCACCTGCGCGCCGAGCAGCGGGCCCACCGCCGTGACCAGATCGGGGCCGCCCCGCTCGGGGGCCACCCGGGCGATGGTGTACCCGGTCTCCTCGTTGGCGTAGGTGATGCGCTCAAGGACTCCTTGCAACGTCACGCCAGGGGGAGCCTCTGATCCGGTCGTGGTCACGGAACCCCCTCCCCCCGGCGCTTTCGCCAAGAGTAGAGCAGGCGGCCGCCGTCCGAGAGATCGCCGGGTTCGCCGACGATCCGCCGGCGCGGGCGCGGTTCCGGCCGGCGCGCGCCCGCGGGAGGGGTTCAGGCGAGCATGCTGAGGTAGCCGAGGTGAAGGCTGACCAGTCCGGCGCCGCACTCATCGGTGAAGGTGGCCTGGATGCTCAGCACCACGCCGGGAGGAACGCTGACGGGGGTCACCTCGGGCTCCTGGTGGATGACGCCGTTGCCGCGCGCCGGATAGGTGGTGTGCGAGGTGATAAGGGTGCCCGAATTCACTTCGTAGAAGTCGAAAGTCGCCCGGGTATTGGGGCGCACGTCGCCGAAATGGCTCACATAACGAAGTGCGGGCTGGCTGTAGTGAAGCTCGACGGTGCCGCCCGGGCTGACCGAATAGGCCGCGTTGCTGTGGTTGACCTGTCCGGCGCTGTTGGATTGCGCCACCTTGACCCAGGAAGGAGCAGGGCAGTCAAGGGTGCGCGCGATTCCCGCGCGGGCGGGGACGGCCGTGGCGAGCAGGAGGATGAGCGTTCCGGCCAGCACCGAGACGGCCCTGCGCGGCCTGCCGCGCGCGGGCGGTGCGGAGATCGGCTGTCGTCCGGTCAGGGGGTCCGTTGACATGGGGAGTTCTCCTCTGTCGAGATGTGGAGGCGCCGGTGACCGATGGACATTTCACGGAGATAGTGGGGCGGTTCACCCCATCTCCGATGATTAGAGACGTGAAATGGAGGCTCGGCAACTTCCCGGAAGGGGTCACTGATCTACCCGCTTTCACGCCGTCACGGTCACGGCCACGGTCCGCCCGTCGGGGTCGGTCAGCGTGTGAGGTCCCGGGGGCAGGGAGGCCGGGCCCGCGGGGAGGGTGAGGCCCAGGCGCAGCCGGCCGGTGGGCGGGCGCTCGCCCGCCGGGTACAGCTCCAGGACGGTGGGGCCGAGCACGGCGGCGTGGTGCGCGGGACCCCGGCCGTGCCGTTCCTCGGTGAACTCCAGGCCCAGCCCGGCGTAGAAGGCGCGGACCTCCTCCAGCCGTTCGGTGTAGATGACGATCAGGTCGAGGTCGATCACGAGAACCTCCAGGCCGTGGGCGGACGGTGGGCGGTGCGGCGCGCCGGGAGCGCGGTCCCTGAGGGGGCGGGGAATGCCGTCTCGACGGACTTTGCCGGAGAAATGCCGGAAATGCGAAAGTTGATGGCTGTGGTATTCCGGAGACCTGGGCGCACCGCTGATTTCCGGTCCCGGCGTCGCGGCATTCGCGGGCCGGGGAAACAGCGCCCTCCGCCGGGTACCGGGTGCCTTCGCCGGAGGTGAGGAGCGGACTCGCCCGTTCTCGCGGGTGGGGTACGGTCCGTGTCCTCCAGGTGGACGCGGATATCGGCGCCGAGGGGCCGCCAAGCCGTACCGGAAACCGTTACCGGGCCACACCACAACGCCCTTCTCAATACGCGCCACGGACCCGGCGCCTTCTCGCCGTCGTCGTGCTCGCCGCGGCGTTCCGTCGAGGACGGGCGGCGCGTCCCCGGACATGGGGCCTCCATGAGGTGGGTCACCGGCGGCGCACCCGGTCGCATGTCGGTCACGGCGGTCACGGCGGTTACCGCCTGAGGTGAGGGATCGGCGGCCGGGCGGGGGAAGATCCCCGCTAGGGTGGCAGGGTTGCCGGCGAGCGGCGTGAGGATGACGGGGAGGCGGCCCGATGACGGCGGTTCTGGAGGTCACGGCGCGGGCGCTGCTGCGGCGCGTGGCGATCGAGCAGGCCGAGGCGCGCGTGCCCTCGCTGGCCGTCACGGTGATCCGCGACGGGGCGCCGGTCTGGTTCGCCGCCCGTGGCACCGTCGAAGGCGCAGCTCCCACCGCCGGCACCCAGTACCGCATCGGCTCCATCACCAAGACCATGGTCGCCACGATGGTGATGCGCCTGCGCGACGAGGGCGCCGTGGACCTCAACGACCCGATCGGCAAGCACGTGCCGGCGACCCCGGTCGGCGAGGTCACCGTCGCCCAGCTGCTGTCCCACACCGGCGGCCTGACCGCCGAACCGCCCGGCCCGTGGTGGGAGCGCACCCCGGGCGTGACCGCCGAGGCGCTGACCGGGTCGCTGGACGCCGAGACCGCCCGCCACCGCCCCGGCCGCAGGTTCCACTACTCCAACGTCGGCTTCGCGCTGCTCGGCGAGCTGATCGCCCGCCACCGCGGCACGAGCTGGGCGCAGGCGGTGACCGAGGAGGTCCTGCGCCCGCTCGGCATGAACGACACCACCCCCCGCCCGCGCGAACCGCACGCCCGCGGCTACGCCGTGCACCCCTTCGCCGACGTGCTGCTGCCCGAGCCCGAGCACGACGCCGGGGCCATGGCCCCCGCGGGCCAGATGTGGTCCACCACGGCCGACCTGGCCCGCTGGGCGGCGTTCCTGGCCGCCGGCGACGCGCGCGTGCTGCCGGCCGCCACCGTCGCCGAGATGCGCGAGCCCGCCGCCGTCGTGGAGGACGGCGACGGCTGGAGCGCCGGTTTCGGGCTCGGCGTGCAACTGCTGCGTCACCGGGGGCGGCGCCTGACCGGGCACGGCGGCTCGATGCCCGGGTTCCTGGCGGTGGTGTGGATCGACCCCGCCGACCGCACCGGCGTGGTGTGCATGGCCAACACCACCTCGGGGCTGCGCGGCTCGGTCGCCACCGACCTTCTGGACATCCTGGACACCCATGAGCCGGCCATCCCCGCCGAGTGGTCGCCCGCGACCGCCGACCCGGACCTGCTGGAGCTCACCGGCCCCTGGTACTGGGGCCCGGCCGCCTACCTGCTGCGGCTGCTGCCCGGCCGCGACCTGCAGCTCACCCCGCTCGGCCCCCACAGCCGGGCCTCCCGGTTCGCCGCCCGCCCCGACGGCACCTGGCTGGGCCTGGACGGCTACTACGCCGGCGAGGTGCTGCGCGTGGTGCGCCGCCCCGACGGCACGGCGAGCCACCTGGACCTCAACACCTTCATCTTCACCCGCCGGCCCTACGACCCCTCCGCGCCCGTGCCCGGCGGGGTGGAGGAGGGCGGCTGGCGCTGACCGCGCCGCCGTCGCCCCCCGATCGGCGCTCCCGCGGCGCGGGCGTGGGGTACATTCTGATGTCCTGAAAAAGGGGACCTCACGGGCCGTCGCGGGGGCGGGGAAGGGCCGATCGGGAGCATGGCGGGAACCTCGCGGGCGGGCGCGGGCGTGGAGGAGCTGCTGCGCGAGCTGGCGCCACAGGTCCTGGGCGCGCTGATCCGCCGCCACGGCCACTTCGACACCGCCGAGGACGCCGTCCAGGAGGCGCTGCTGGCCGCCGCCCTGCAGTGGCCCGGCCAGGGCGTGCCCGGCAGCCCCAAGGCGTGGCTGATCACCGTCGCCTCCCGCAGGCTCACCGACCAGTGGCGCAGCGACCACGCCCGCCGCGCCCGCGAGGTCACCCTGGCGGCCATGACCCCGGACCGCGACGCCCTGACGCCCGAGCCGGGCGAGTGGACGCCCGACCAGGACGACACCCTGACCCTGCTGTTCCTGTGCTGCCACCCGGCGCTGACCCCCGCCTCGCAGATCGCGCTCACCCTGCGCGCCGTCGGCGGCCTGACCACCGCCCAGATCGCCGGAGCGTTCCTGGTGCCCGAGGCGACCATGGCCCAGCGCATCAGCAGGGCCAAGCAGCGCGTCAAGGCCGCCGGCATCCCCTTCGCCCCGCCTCCGGCCGCCGAGCGGGCCGCCCGGCTGGCCGTCGTCCTGCACGTGCTGTACCTGATCTTCAACGAGGGGTACACCGCCAGCTCGGGCCCCGACCTGCACCGGGCCGAGCTGACCGGCGAGGCGCTGCGCCTGACGCGGGCGGTGCGCCGCCTGCTGCCCGAGGACGGCGAGGTCGCCGGGCTGCTGGCGCTGATGCTGCTCACCGAGGCCCGCCGCCCGGCCCGCACCGGCCCCGGCGGCGCGCTGGTCCCCCTGGCCGAGCAGGACCGCGCGCTGTGGAACCCCGGCCACATCGCCGAGGGCGTGGCGCTGATCACCGAGGCGCTGTCCCGCGCGCCGCTCGGCCCCTACCAGCTCCAGGCGGCCATCGCCGCGGTGCACGCCGAGGCGGCCGACGCCGCGCGGACCGACTGGGCGCAGATCGTCGAGCTGTACGGGCTGCTGGGCCGGATCGACCCCAACCCGGTGGTCACCCTCAACCACGCGGTCGCCCTGGCCATGGTCAAGGGCCCACGGGCCGGGCTCGACCTGCTGGCCGATCTCGACGGCGACGCGCGCATGGCGGCCTCCCACCGGCTGGACGCGGTACGCGCCCACCTGCTGGAGATGAACGGCGACCTGGAACAGGCCCGCGCGGCCTACCGCAGCGCGGCCCGCCGCACCACCAGCCTCCCCGAACAGCGCTACCTGACCTCCCGCGCCGCCCGCCTGACCCGCTGAGACAACACCCGGCGCACCGCGCCGGCGACCGCGCCCGCCGGGACGCCAGCGGCGGCGGGCGAAAGGCCGTCCCGCCACGGAACCGGAGGCGCCTCCTGGCGCGATAGACCGGATGTGCGCTCATTCTTCTCCCGCCATCGCGATCCACCGCCGATCGGGCGTGACAGCGGCGACGCCGAGCTGCTCGCGGCCGTGGCCGAGAGGCGCGGCGAGGCGCTGCGGCTGCTGCACGAGCGGCACGCGCCGTGGCTGCGGGCCCGGCTGTCGCGCCGGTGCGCCGACGCCGACCTGGTCGACGACGCGATCCAGGACACCTTCGTCGCCGTGTGGCGCGGCGCGCACCGCTACCGTGCCGGCCGGGGCGAGGTGGCGGCGTGGATCTGGACGATCGCGATCCGCACCCTGATATCGGGGCTGCGCCGCCGCGGCGCAGCCCCGCCGGCGGCCGCGCCCGGCGACGGGCGGCCCCTGATCACGCGGTCGGCCGAGGAGGCGGTCCTGGTCGGCGTCGAGCACGGCGACCTCGGCGACGCGCTGGCCAGGCTCTCCCCCGACCTGCGCGCCGCCATCCAGGCCACCGTGCTGGACGGCCTGACCACGCGGGAGGCCGCCCGGCTGCTGGGCGTTCCCGAAGGAACCGTCAAGACCCGCGTCATGCGGGCCAAGGCCCGTCTCCGGGGGTATCTGGCGTGAGCGACCCATGGCACCTGCCGTCCGGGCTGGTCGAGCGCTACGCGCGGGGGGACCTGGCGCCGGTGCAGGTGATGTCGGTGGAAAGCCACCTGGACCGGTGCGCCCGCTGCCGCGCCGCGGTGCCCTGCCCGCCGCGGTGGCTGGAGGCGAGCTGGGAGCGGATCGCCGACCGGGTGGTGCGCCCCCGGCCGCGGCCCCTGGCACGGCTGCTGTGCCGGCTGGGGGTTCCCGAGCACGTGGCCACGTTCCTGGCGGCCACCCCCGCCCTGGCCCGCGGATGGCTGGTGGCGGTCGCGGCGGTGACGGCGTTCGCCGTGGCGGCCGCCCACCTGGCCGGCCCCGGCGCCCCTGCTTCTTTCGACCGGCTGCTGCCGTTCCTGGCGGTGGCGCCCGTGCTGCCCCTGGCGGGCATCGCCCTGGCCTACGGCCCCCGGGTCGACCCTATGCACGAGATGCAGGCCGCCACGCCCATGGCCGGCGCCAGGGCCCTGTTGTGGCGGGCGCCGGCGGTGCTGGTGGCCGCCATCACGCTGACCGGCGCGGCGACGCCGTTGCTGCCCGGCCCGCCGGGGCCCGCGGCGGCGTGGCTGCTGCCCGCCCTCGCCCTGGCCGCGGCCACCCTGGCGCTGTCCACCTGGATCGCGCCCGCGGTCGCGGCCACCGGGCTGACCCTGGCCTGGCTCGGCGCGGTGGCGGCTGCCGGGCTGTCCGGGGACGGCCCGGCCGTCTTCTCCCCCGCGGCCCAGACCTTCTACGGCGCGGCCGCGCTGATCCTGATCGCGCCCATCTACCGGCGGCGTGCCCGCCTCGACCCGGGAGAGCCCGTATGAACCCGAGCGTGACCGTCCGCGGCCTGACCAAACGCTACGGCCGCACCGTCGTGCTCGACGGACTGGACCTGGACTTCGGCCGCGGGGTCACCGGCCTGCTCGGTCCCAACGGCGCGGGCAAGACCACGCTGCTGCGCGGCCTGGCCACCACGCTGGCCTTCGACCGGGGCCGGGTGCGCGCCCTTGGGCTGGACCCCGCCGACCGCGAGCAGCGCACCCGGCTGCGCCGCCGCCTGGGCTACCTGCCGCAGGATCCCGGCTTCTACCCCCACTTCACGCTCGTCGAGCTCGTCGACTACATGGCGATCTTGAAGGAGATGACCGACCGGCGGGCCCGGCACCGGGAGGTGCGCCGGGTGCTGGAGGAGGTCGGCCTGTCCGACCGCGCCACGACCAAGGTGCGCAAGCTGTCGGGCGGGATGAAGCGGCGGCTGGCCCTGGCCCAGGCACTGATCGGCGAACCGGACCTGCTCATCCTGGACGAGCCGACGGCCGGCCTGGACCCCGGGCAGCGGCTGCGCTTTCGCGCGCTGATCTCCCGCCTCGGGGAGAGCCGCACCGTCCTGCTGTCCACCCACCAGACCGAGGACGTGGCCGCGTTGTGCGAGCGCGTGATCGTGCTGAGCCAGGGGCGCGCGGTGTTCCAAGGGTCTCCCGGGCAGCTCGCCGGCGCCGCCGCCGGGCAGGTGTGGATCTGCCAGGACCCTCCGGAGGGGTCGGCCCTGTTCTGGCGGGCCGCCGACGGCCGCTACCGCACCGTGGGCCCCCGGCCGCGGGGCGGCACACCCGCCGATCCGACCATCGAGGACGGCTACCTGCTGCTGCTCGGCGAACCGGCGCGGGCGGCGGCATGACGCCGCCCGCGCCCGCACCGCCGCAGGCGCCGCCGTCGACGCCGGCGTTGTTCGCCTTCGAGACGCGCAGGCTGGTACGCGGCCCGCTGCCCTGGGGCGGGGCGGCGCTGTGCCTCGGGCTGCGGCTCTACTCCACCTGGGAGTGGCTGCCGGACATGCGCGTGGACCCGGCCGGCACCTCCGGCGCCATGCTGGTCCTGGCGGCGGCCATGATGCTCGCCGCCAACCTCGCCGCAGCCCGCGACACCCGCGGCGGCATGCCGGAGACCCTCGCGGCCCTGCCCGTGCGGGCCGCCGCCCGCGCCACGGCGGCGACCCTGGCCGCCGTGGCGGCCGGCACCCTGATCGCGCTGGCGGTGATGGGCGGCTACCTGCTGGCCAGGACGCTCATGGGCCCGGTCGCGGGGGCGTTCGATCCGTGGGAGGCGCTGGGCGGCGTGCTGGTCGTGCCGTTCGCCGCCGCCCTGGGCGCGGCGCTGGCCCGGTGGGCGCCCTGGCCGGTCATGGTGCCCGTGGCGGCCCTGACGATCGGGGCGCTGGTGTACTTCAACAGCTGGCGCGGCGGGTACGGGGGCTGGTTCCTGCCGGTCGTCCTGTTCGACGCGCCCGACTGGCCGCCGCGTCCCTCGGCGCTGCACGTGCTCTACCTTCTGGCGGCCACCGTCCTTCTCACGGTCCTGGTCCGGCTGCGGCACGAGCGCACGCGGACCTCCGTGATCGCGGGGCCGGCCGCGGCGGCGGTCGCCGTGGCCTCGGCGCTCGCGGCCGGCGCCGCCGCGCCGGGGCAGGAGATGAACGGCCGTTTCGACCTGGCCCACCTCGGGCCGGCCGCGGCCAGGCGCGCGCTGCCCCCCGCGGTCCGCGACCTCTACCTGGGCCCCGGCGCCCGGGTGTGCCGGGCGCACGGGCCCGTCATCTACTGCGCTTTGCGCGACTACGCCGCCTGGATCCCGTCCTGGATCGCCGCGGTCGACCCCGTGGTGGCGGCGATCCCCCCGGCGCGGCGCCCCGCCGGGCTGTCGGTCCGGCAGTCTCCCGACACCTGGTGGATGGCGCAGGAGTACGACGAGCGTGTCGTCGAGACCTTCATGGTGTGGGGCCGCGCCGGAGCCGAGGCCGCCTACCGCGGCCTGCTGGCCTCCGATGTGATCTCCCGCGCGCTGAAGGTGCGCGCGCCGGGGGCGCAGGGCTGCGAGGGAGGCGGGCGGAGCAGGACTCTCGTGGCGCTGTGGCTGCTCGGCCAGGTCGTCGCGCCCGGGCCCGCCGCCGACCGGGAGATCAGGACCGGGCAGTCCACCATGAGACCGACCCGCTCCCCGCTGGGCTTCGTGCGGTACGGGGCGGCCGAGCTGGGGTACGCGCGCAGGCTGCTCGCCACGCCCCAGGCGAGACAGCGGATCTGGGCGCACTGGGACACCCTGGTCGACCCGGCCACCCCGCTCGGCCGCGCCCTCCCGCTGCTCGGCCTGCGCGCGGAGTTCTCCTCCGAACCGGCCAGGGGACGGCCGTGCGAGTGATCCACCTGGTCGGGCCGCTGGCGCGGGCCTTCGGCTGGGCGCCGCCGGCCGTCACCGGGGCGACCACCGTGCTCATGGTCGCGGCGGTCGACGCCGGGTCCCCTCTGAGCGCGGGCATGGCCCTCACGCTGCTCAGGATGGGCGGCGTGCTGCTGGCCGCGGCCGCGGGATTCGGCCTGGTCGACGAGATGGACGCCGGCACGGCGGCGGCCCCGGTGCCGCGCTGGGCGCGCCAATGGCTGCGTTGCGCGTTCGCCGACCTGGCCGCGGCGCTGGGGTGGACGGCCGCCCTGCTGGTCGCCGTGGCCCGGCTGCCGGCGGGCCAGGAGCTGCGCGTGCCGGGCATGGCCGTGGAGGCCGCCGTGTGCGTCGCGGTGGGCCTGCTCGCGGTGGCCGTGGCCGGGCGCTTCCACCAGGGCAGGGCCGCCGCCCTGGCCGGCACCGGCGCCCTGGTGGCGTTCGTCTCGGTCACCCTGGCCCTGCGCGGGACGTACTGGCCGTGGCTGTATCCGCAGGAGGCCGCCTGGGACGCCGTCCACTACGGGTGGCTGGCCGCGCTGCCGCTGGTCCTGGCCGGGCTGGCGTGGGCCAACCGGGACCTGCGCTGAAGAGGGCCGGCGACCGGCGGCGGGGCTGACCCGGGCGGGGGCGTTCTCGCCGGGTTCATGGGGTGGCGAAGGCGTCCAGGGCGGTGCGGATTTCGCGGCGCATGGTGTCGCTGCCCATGTGGCCGGCGTCGTCGACGACGATCAGCCGGGCGCCGTGCCAGGCGCGTGCCAGGTGCCAGGCGGTGTCCAGGGGGCTGCTCAGGTCCAGGCGGCCGTGGATCAGCACGCCGGGGATCCCGGCCAGCCTGCCCGCCTCGCGCAGCAGCACCCCCTCCTCCAGCCAGGCGCCGTGCGAGAAGTAGTGCGCGGCGAGGCGCGCCAGCGCCTGCCGGTCGGCCGAGGGGATCGAGCCGTAGGGGGCGGGCGGGGCGCCGGGCTCCAGGGAGACCACCGCGTCCTCCCAGGCGCACCAGTCGGCCGCCGCGCGGGCCCGCACCGCGGGGTCGGGGTCCTCCATCAGGCGGGCGTAGGCGGCGAGCAGGTCGCCGTCCCCGGGCAGGCCGGAGCCTGCCCGGAACCGTTCCCACTGCTCGGGGAAGAACCTGCCGACCCCCCGGTACAGCCAGTCGATCTCCGAGCGGCGGGTGGTGGTGACGTCGTAGACGACGATCCCGCGGACCCGCTCGGGGTGGCGCTCGGCGTAGGCCAGGAGCAGCGTCGAGCCCCACGACCCGCCGAACAGCAGCCAGCGCTCCACGCCCAGGTGCTCGCGCAGGAGTTCCATGTCGGCGATCAGGTGGTCGGTGGTGTTGCGGCGCAGGGAGGTGGCGGGGTCGGCGACGTGCGGGGTGCTGCGCCCGCAGCCGCGCTGGTCGAACAGCACGGTCCGGTAGCGGGCGGGGTCGAAGTAACGCCGGTAGCCGCTCCCGGCGCCGCCGCCGGGGCCGCCGTGCACGACCAGGGCGGGCCCGCCGCCGGGGTCGCCGCAGGTCTCCCAGTAGATCCGGTCGCCGTCGCCGGTGTCGAGCATGCCCTGCGCGTAGGGCTCCACCGGGGGATACAGCACGGTCATGGCGGGGGTTTCCTTCCTCACGATACAACAGCGCTGTTACATTATGGGGGTGTCCTCTCCCGTCCCGGCCCCGCACGGCCCCGCGTTCCTCGGCACCCGCCTGCGCCACCTGATCGACCTGCTGGACGGCGAGGTCGCCGCCGTCTACGCCGGCCTCGGCCTGGCCGGGTTCCGCCCGCGCTACACCCCCATGCTGCGATCCCTGGCCGCCTCGGGTCCCGCCTCCATCCGCGACCTGGCCCGCGCGGCCGGGGTGACCCACTCGGCGGCAAGCCAGACCGTCGCCCAGATGGCCAAGGACGGCCTGGTCACGCTCACCCCCGGCGCCGACGCCCGCGAGCGCATCGCCGGCCTGACCCCCAGGGCCGAGGAGCTGCTGCCCCTGCTGCGCGCCGAATGGGACGCCACCGCCGCCGCGGCGGCCGAGTTGGAGGCCGAGCTGCCCTACCCGCTCAGCCGCCTGATCGAGGAGACCCTGCGCGCCCTGGACCGCCGCCCGCTGCGCACCCGCATCACCGACGCCGGCCCGGCCCTGCTCCCCCGGGAGCGGCCCGGCGGCCAGACCAGCCGGTGACGCGCCGGCGTCCACCCGGCGGCACGGCCATTGCGCCCACGGCGGTATTCCCTCCGGAAAAACGGCACACGGTGACGGGGCGGCGGCTAATCGTGAGTCATGGCATTTCGCGGAAAAGGCCGGTTGCCCCGGCGTGGCGGGCGCACTAGGCTTTTCCTCGTGACTGCCGGGTCGGCCATGGGCCAAAAGCGAGAGAGTCACCCGGCCTCCACGTGAGCGCCGGGCGGGCCAGAGCCCCGCCTCCCCCATCATCAGCGCATTTCCCTCCGCGTATGCCATCGCCTCGTCGCCGGTCGGCGCCGCTTCCACCTGCGGTTCCCCCGCCACGACGCCGACGGGACGGCCGCGGCTCGGAGGCGCATTCCCGCGCGCGCCGGACGCAATTACCGCGCGCGACCGCATTTACCGGCCTACGGCACACCGTGACGCCGTGGTCTAATCCCGACCGCCCGCCGGGCGGTTCTTCGCCATGCCCGCGAACGGTTCGCGGCGGCCCAGGAAACGGAGAACACCACCACAATGCCCATTGATTTCAACCAGCAGGTCATCGAGGAGTTCCGCGCCACGAAAGGACAAGTCGGCGGGCCTTTCGCAGGCGGACGGCTGCTGTTGCTGACCACCACGGGAGCGCGGTCAGGACGCCCGCACACCACCCCCCTCGCCTACCTGCCCGACGGCCTGGAGCGCACCCTGGTCGTCGCCTCGGCCGGCGGCTCGCCCCGCCACCCCGACTGGTTTCGCAACGTGCTCGCCAACCCCGAGGTAACGGTCGAGTTCGGCCTGTTCACCGTCAAGGCCCGCGCCGCCGTCCTGGAGGGCGAGGAGCGCGACCGCCTGTTCGCCCGCGCCGCCGAGGCCGACCCCGCCTGGGCCGACTACGAGGCCAAGTCCGGGCGGACGCTGCCCGTGGTCGCCCTGTACCAGATCATGGCCGGGCCGCCCGCGGCCGGATCGTTCGGCGCGACGCTCAAGCTGGTCCACCAGATCTTCCGCAGGGAGCTCGCCCTGATCCGCCAGGACGTCGCCCGCTCGGGCCCGGCGCTGGGCGCCCAGCTTCGCGTCAACTGCCTGACCGTCTGCCAGGGCCTGCACCACCACCACGTCGGCGAGGACACCATGCTCTTTCCCCGCATCGGCGAGCGCCACCCCCACCTGGCCCCGGTCCTGGAGCGGCTCAACCGCGAGCACGAGGCGATCGCGGCGCTGATGGAGGAGCTCAAGGCCGTGCTGTCCGCCGGCGACGCCGACCCCGCGCGCCTGGCGCACCAGGTCGAGCGGCTCACCACGGAGCTGGAGACCCACCTGGACTACGAGGAGGAACACCTGGTGCCGCTCCTGGACGCCCCGGCCCCCTGATATTCGATGGCGCCGCCCGGAGGCGGCTTGGTTGGGTGGGCCGCATGAGCGGATTCGACGACCCGGCCTTCTTCGGCGAGCGCTACGCCCACGAGTACGACGAGCGTCATCCCCTGGACCCGGCCCCGGCCGTGGAGTTCCTGGCCGGCCTGGTCCCCGGCGGGAGCCGGGTGCTGGAGCTGGCCAGCGGCACCGGCCGCGTCGCCGTGCCGCTCGCCCGGCGCGGCCTCGCCGTCGAGGGCGTCGAGGCCTCCGAGGCCATGACCGAGCGGATGCGCGCCAAGCCCGGCGGGGCCGCCATCCCCGTGGCCACCGGCGACATGGCCGACGTGCCCGTGGAGGGCCCCTTCCAGTTGGCCTACCTGGTGTACAACACGCTGTTCAACCTGACCGCACAGGACCGGCAGGTCGACTGCTTCCGCAACGTGGCCAGGGTCCTCGCCCCGGGCGGCCTGTTCGTCGTCGAGGCCTTCGTCCCGGATTTGACCGGGTTCCGGAACGACCAGCTCGTCGCGACCCGGTCCATGACCGAAGACTCGGTGGACATGGACCTCCAGCGGCACGACCCGGTGCGTCAGGTCATCACCTACCAGCGGGTCGCCTTCACGGCGGGCCGCACGACCTTGCGCCCCTTGCGGCTGCGCTACTGCTGGCCCAGCGAACTGGACCTGATGGCCCGGCTGGCCGGGATGCGGCTGCGCGACCGGTACGCCGGCTGGGACCGCGCCCCGTTCACCGCGGCCGGCCGGCAGCACGTCTCGGTGTACGAGCGGACCTGAGGCGAGACGGCCCGGCGGCGGGCGATCGGTGGCGGTTGGTAAGGTGAGGGCACGCCCCGCGGGACGGGGCCGCGGCGGTGGGGCCCGCCGTCCTCGCACCTCGCCAAGGGGGCGCAGGGAACCGCGACCGTCGCTCGCCAACGGTCCCTA
Organism: Sphaerisporangium siamense; assembly: GCF_014205275.1. Lineage (NCBI taxonomy): Bacteria > Bacillati > Actinomycetota > Actinomycetes > Streptosporangiales > Streptosporangiaceae > Sphaerisporangium > Sphaerisporangium siamense. Next base: position 5,888,340 of record NZ_JACHND010000001.1, on the reverse strand, counting down.
CCAGAGGTGAAGTCGTGCTGCTGGTAGGAGGATTCGCATGTCGCGTCATGAGCCCGGGCGTCCCGTCGACTCCGACGTCGATCTTCACGTGCCCGCCCAGCGCGCCGAGCTGCGGCGGGCGCCGTGGTCCACTCTGGGGGTCATCGCCGCGGGCGGCGTGACCGGCACCCTGGCCCGTTACGGCCTGGGCGTGGCGTTCCCGCAACCGGCGGGGGCTTTCCCGTGGACCACGCTGACCATCAACACGGCCGGGAGCCTGCTGATCGGGGTGCTGATGGTCGCGATCACCGAACTGTGGACGGCGCCCGGCTGGGTGCGGCCGCTGCTGGGCGTCGGAGTGCTCGGGGGATTCACCACCTTCTCCACCTTCGTGGTGGACACCGGGCGTCTGCTGGCCGGCGGGCAGGCCCGCGCGGCGGTCGCGTACCTGCTGGTCACGCCGGTGCTGGCGCTGGCGGGGGTGTGGGCCGGCAGCGCGGCCACCCGGAAGGTGGGCGCCCGCGGGGAAGGGCGCGGGCGATGAGGCCGCACGGCGCCGCGCTGCGGCTGACGGTGCTGGTCGGCGAGACCGATCAGTGGCATCACCGGCCGCTTTACCACGAGATCGTGCACCGCGCGCACGCGGCGGGGCTGGCCGGGGCCAGCGTGTTCCGCGGCGTCGAGGGATACGGCGCCTCCAGCCTCATCCACACCACCCGCATCCTGTCGCTGTCGCAGGACCTGCCGGTGGCGATCGTCATCATCGACGAACCCGCGCCGATCCGGGCCTTCCTCCCGCAACTGGACGAGCTGATCGGCGAAGGACTGGTCATCCTGGACGAGGTCGAAGTGATCCGCTACGCCGGCCGCTCCCCCGGCGGCCCGCGATGAGCGGCACGCTCACCGGCCCGCTGGCCGTGCTGCTGGTCGCGGCCGGCGCGGCGATCGGCGCGCCGCTGCGCTACCTGACCGACCGCCTGGTCCAGGCACGCCACGACACCGTGTTCCCGTGGGGCACCTTCACGGTGAACCTGGCCGGGTCGGCGCTGCTGGGCTTCCTGACCGCCCTGCCGGCCGACCAGGTGGTGATGACCGGGGCGGGGCTCGGGTTCTGCGGCGCGCTGACCACGTATTCGACCTTCAGCTACGAGACGCTGCGCCTGATCGAGGACGGCGCCCGCTTCACCGCCGTGGCCAGCGTCGCGGCCGGCGTGGCGGGCGGCCTGGGCGCGGGAGCGTTCGGCTTCGCCCTGGCCGGCGCCGTGACCGGATGACCGCGGCACCGGTGCGGCCGGCGCGATGTCACGGCAGAACGCGATGTCTCGGCGCCGGGGTCGCCACCGCAGATCGTGCCGGCCGGGGTTACGCGCCGTCAGGCGAGCGGAGCCTGACGTGCGGCCTTGCCGCGGTGGACGGCCACCGCCGCGCCGAGGGCGAGGGCGGCGTATCCGCAGGTCACGGTCAAACCCGCCCCTGGCGGGAGCGGGTAATAGCCGCCGAGCAGTGAGGAGTCCACGTCCACGTGCGCGAACGTGGGGACGCTCTGCGTGATCGCGAACCCGGCGGCAGGGGTGATCGCCAGCAGCCATGGCGCCAGGCCCGCGGTCGCCGACAGGTAGGGCACGACGACCAGCGCGACGGCCAGCCCGATGGCGACGACGCCCCGCTTGACCAGCGCGGCCAGGCCCACGGCCAGCACGGCGGCGGCCGCGGTCAGCGCCGCGTAGCCGACGATCACCCGCACCTCGGTCGCCGGCGTGATCGGCTGAACCGGGTTCTGATTGGCGCGCAACATCGCCAGGCCGGCGGGAACCACGATCCCCGAGGTCACCAGCCCCGCCGCGAACGCGGCCGCGCCGGCCACCATGGCCGTGGCCGCCACCGGCGCCGGACGCGGCGCGACCGGCGGGCCGGTCCTGATCGGCCCGCGCCGCTGTCCGGCCGTGAAGAACGTGACCGCCGCCACGAGCACCGGGATCAGCCCCACGGCCCCGCCGATCAGCATGAGGTCGGCGCGCATGCCGCCCTCCATCGTGGCGGGCCCGATGTCACCGCCCCCGGTCACGATGAGCTTGTCGCCGGACTCGACGACCCCGCCGGGGTGATGCGGGGTCTTGCCGTCGGAGAGCATCGAGACGCCCACGTCGTCGCGGCGCCACGAGCCGTTCGCGCCCTGCAGCGTGATCTGGTCGAAGGTGGCGGTGGCCTGGGCGAACGCCTTCGCCATGTCCCATACCGCGCCTGGTGAGGTGGCGAACAGCCCGATCTCGACCGTCTGCGGCAGCCCGGCCAGCCGCACCGTGCCGACCTCGGCCCACCTGTCGCCGTCGTCCGACTCGTAGCCGGTGATGGTGTCGCCCGACCTGCTCAGCCGCAGCCACTGGGGGCCGTTGTGAGGGCCGCCGGCCACATCGTGGATGTAGTTGTACTGCATCCGCACGCCGTGCGCGCCGGTGAGCATGACGGCGGCATAGGGTGTGCCCTGCTTGAGGCTCTGCCGGACGAGCAGCCCGGCCTTCCCCCACGGCACCACCCCCTTCGCGACGTTGCGCACCCCGGGTACGACGTCCGGCAGCCGGATCTGCCCGGTCATGTCCGACACGCGGGCGGTGATGGTGCCGTTCCCCGTGAGCGGCTGGTGCACGAAGTAGTACTTGTCCTTCACCGCCGTGCCCTCGGGTCCCACCAGCGGCGCGGGGCAGGGGCCCTCCCCCCGCCCGGTGACGCAGCTGGTGCGGGCGCCCCCGGCGACCAGCAGTCCGAGCGACACGGTGACCAGCACGGAGGCCGCCATGGCGAGCACCAGGCCGCGCGCGGTGCGGAACCTGCTCCACTCCGCGCGCACCACCTGAGCGAAACGATCCTGCCCGCAGGGGCGAGGTGTGGATGAACTCATGCCGACGGTTGTACGCGGCACCCGGTCGCAGCCGGGTCGCGGCGGCTGCGACCCGGCTGCGACCGGGAATCTGGCATCGTTCACCCATGGCACCTCGACCCGGCGGCCGGTTCGGCCGCCGCGCCCGCACGACGACCGGCGGTGAGCGGCGGTGAGGGTCCTCGTCGTCGAGGACTTCGAGATCCTCGCCCGCTCCCTCGGAACCGGGCTGCGCCGTGAGGGCATGGCCGTCGACGTCGTCATGGACGGGACCGCCGCCCTGGACCGGCTGGCCGCCACCCGCTACGACGTGGTGATCCTCGACCGCGACCTGCCCGGCGTCCACGGGGACGAGATCTGCCGGCGACTGGCGCACGGCCGCTGTGAGACCCGCGTCCTGATGCTCACCGCCTCCGGCACGATCGAGGACCGGGTCGACGGGCTCGGCCTCGGCGCCGACGACTACCTGCCCAAGCCGTTCGCGTTCGCCGAACTGGTCGCCCGCGTCCGTGCCCTGGCCCGCCGCGCCACCCCACCCCTGCCGCCCACCCTGGCGTGCGGCGACATCAGCCTCGATCCGGCCCGCCGTACCGCGGCCCGGGCCGGCCGGCGCCTCGACCTGAGCCCCAGGGAGTTCGCGCTGCTCGAATGCCTGCTCGCCGTGCCCGGCCTGGTCATCTCCGCCGAGGAACTGCTCGAACGCGTCTGGGACGAGGCCGCCGACCCCTTCAGCAGCGCCGTCAAGCACACCATGCACCGGTTACGGGCCAAGCTGGGCGACCCGCCGGTGATCGAGACCATCCGCGAAGGCGGCTACCGCATCGGACCGCCATGACCCCCCGGAAGCTCGCCAGAAGGTCCCTGCGGACGCGGCTCGCGCTCGCCTACGCGGCGGGCATCTACGCCGCCGGGGTCCTGGTGCTGCTGTTCGTCGCCGTCCCGCTCGCCGGTGTCAACGCGGCCACCCCCGTAGACCGGCCCTCCTCGCGTGCGATCACCGGGACCGGGGTCGGCCTGCCCCAGCTCCTCACCGGGTCCGCCGTCGCGCTGGTCCTGCTGATTCCCGTCGCCCTGGCTCTGGGCTGGTTCGTCGCCGGCCGGTTCCTGCATCCGCTGCGCGCCATCACCGCCACCGCCCAGGACATCTCCGCCGGGAACCTGCACCGGCGCCTGGACCTCGGCGAGCCCACCGACGAGCTGACCGCGCTCGGCCACACCCTCGACGACCTGTTCGCCCGCCTTCAAGGCTCCTTCGACGCCCACCGCCACTTCGTCGCCAACGCCTCCCACGAACTGCGCACCCCGCTGGCCGGCCTGCGCACCCTCCTCGAAGTGGCCCTCGCCGATCCCGACGCCGACGCCGGCACCCTGCGCTCGGTCTGCCAGGAGGCCCTGGCTCTCGGCGGGTATCAGGAGCGGCTCGTCCACGCGCTGCTCACCCTGGCCACCAGCGAGCGCGGCGTGACCCGATGGGACGCCCTCGACCTCGCCCACGTCGCCGAAACGGTGCTCGCCTCCCGCCGCGATCAGGCGACGCGGAAAGGCATCGGTCTGGCCGAGCGCTTAACGTCCGTGGTGACGGCCGGAGACGCGAGACTGGTCGAAAGCCTGGTCGCCAACCTCCTCGACAACGCCATCCGCCACAACCACCCGGACGGGCACGTAGAGATCACCACGCGGACCTGCGGTGCTCAGGCCGTCCTCACCGTCACCAACAGCGGGCCGGTCGTCCCCGGCGATCAGATCCAGCGCCTCTTCCACCCCTTCCAGAGACTGGCGCCCGATCGTCACGGCGGCCACGGCCTCGGCCTGGCCATCGTCGATGCCGTCGCGCGCGCCCACCACGCCACCCTCACCGCCGGCGCACGCCCACAAGGCGGCTTGTCCATCACCGTGCGGTTCGCGCGGCAGCCGAACCGTCCTTGAGTGCCGAGGACGGCAAGCGGAGGCCGCAGGTTTGCGGGGTGCCGGAAGGGCAATCGGTCCTGACGGGGGGCGCGACGGGGAGGGGCCGGCATGGAGGAGCAGGACGACGGGGTGACCGTGACGCCGTGCCGGGACGGGCCCCTGCTGGTCCGGGGCCGTTTCACCATCACGACTCAGGACGGCCGCGTCATCGACCCCGGGCGGGCGACGGTGGCGCTGTGCCGCTGCGGCCGGTCGGCGACCAAGCCGTTCTGCGACGGCTCCCACAAGGTCGTCGGCTTCCGGGCGTCCAGCGAGCCCGAGACGCCGCCCTGACGGCGGGCCCTGAGCCGGCGGGCCGAGTGCGCCGCCACCCGGATCGTCCGGCCCGCGTAGCGGACGCCGCCGCGCCCGCGCCGGTACAGGGCCAGCCAGCTGCACACGCCGCGTTCCAGCACCCAGACCGGGGCGAACAGCACGCAGGACGCCGGGAACACCCCGCGTCCGCCTGCCCTGCGCCGCCCGGCCTCGGCCAGTCCGGCGGTGAGCACGGCGTACCCGAGCACGCCCGCCAGGCGCCGGCGCGCCAGCAGGCAGACCAGTCCGGGGACGACCGCCAGGAAGACCGCCATCCGCGCGGGCTGCGCGAGATCGTCGTAGGCCTGCCGGACGCGCTGCGCCCAGAACCGCCGCGCGCCGGGCGGCAGGCGGCGCACGTACAGGCCGGGCGCGTGGCGCGCGCGGCCGCCGTGCGCCAGGACCGTGCGGACCAGTTCCAGGTTCTCGAACAGCACCTCGCCGTCATAGCCGCCCATGCGTTGGAAGAACGACCTGCGCACGCCGAGCGTCCCGGGGTGGTCGGCGCCGAACGCGCGGTTGATCAGCGTGCGGGCGGTGTCCCAGCGGGCGTGCCAGGGCAGCGGGTCGAAGTAGTTCTGCGGCCGGACCACCTCGGCCTTCTCCAGCAGGGCCCGCAGCGCCGCCAGCCCGGCCGCGTCGTAGCGGACGTCGTCGTCGGCGATGACCACGTAGTCCGAGCGTGCCAGCCGCACGCCGGTGAGCACCCCGCCGACCTTGCCGTTGGCGGTCGTCTCCCGCGGCGGCACGTGGCGAACGATGCCCTGCCACGCCCGGGCGTGCCGCCGGTACTGCCGCGGCGGCGAGCCGTCCACCACGATGACGCGGACCTGCCCGGCCAGGCGGCGCAGGTAGCCGGTCAGCTCCGCCGGATCGGCGTCGTCGTCCCAGCGCAGCGGCAGCACGTAGTCCAGGTCGATCACGGGTGTGCCGTGGCGTGGTCGCGCAGGGACGTCCTTCCGGCGCACCAGTGGCGCATGACGTGCTCGCCGAAGAGCCGGTCCAGCGTCACCGCGCAGGCCGCGCCGTACAGCACGTCCCCGGCCAGGCCGGGATGCTCGGCCACGAACGCGCCGCACATGTCGTTGGCGGCGATCTGCTCGTGGACGGCGTCGGCCTGGACGTGCTCGTCGAAGAAGCGCCGCGCCGCCGCGCCTGCGCGGAGCCTGCGCAGGCCCTGGCTGTAGCGGTGGTTGGGCAGCGAGGAGGTCATCTCCAGGGCCGCCAGGTGGCCCAGCAGCGCGCCCCGGTGCCGCCGGTGCAGGCCGAACATCGACATGGTGTTGCCGATCGCCAGCGTGATCGCGGGCACCCGGTCGGCGTAGGCGCCGTAGGAGTCGTCCAGGCCCATCGCGCGCATGGTGGCGCGGAACAGCTCCGAGTGCATCCGGTGCGGGCGGCCGCCCCCGTACTCGTCGGCCTGGATCTCCACCAGCGCCGCCTTGGCCGGGCCGCGCAGCCGGGGGATCGCCCAGGTGTGCGGGTCGGCCTCCTTGAGGTGGTACAGCGACCGGTGGATCAGGAACTCGCGGAACTGGCCGGGGTCCGCGGCGCGGTGCAGGAAGATCGCCATGGCGGCGCCCTCCTCCTGGGAGGCGATGAGCTCGGCCAGCGCCTGGGCGATGTCCTCGGCGGCCACGCGCGGCGCTTCGGGTACGGCCGCGGCCAGGTCCGCCGCGTGCCGTTCCTCCAGCCGTGCCCGCAGTGCCAGCAGCGAGGGGTTCCACTCCCACCGGTCGTCGACCTCGTCGAAACCGCCGTAGTGCAGTTCGTAGCAGACGTACAAGGCGAGCTGGAGGTCCTCGTCGGTCAGCGCGCAGGTCTCATGCGGCACCGGGCCGGGGCTCAGGTCGTGGGGGGCGCGGACCAGTTCATCCACGAGGCGGCAGGTGAGAGGACCGCGCGGCGAGGGCACCTGCACGTCTACACCCCCATCTGTCATGGTTTGAGGGGATTTGCACTTTTATAACCCTGTACCCGCGCCGCGCCCTCCCATGCGCCATGCGCCGGCGGAGCCCCGTCCCGCCGCGCCCGGCGGCGACGGGTACCACCCTTCTCAGCTGAGCCACTCCCCCACACCGGGCAGGTGGCTGAGCTCCGACTCCACACGCTCTCTGTCGGCGGCGGTGAGTTCCAGGGCGCGCAGTTCGGCGACCCACGGCTCGGCCGGCTCGCCCAGGACCGTGGCCAGGTCGGCCAGGTGGCCCAGGGCGATGGCCCGCTCGACGGGTGAGGCGTCCGCGCCGTGCCTGCGCATCGCGGACTTCAGCGCGCGGAACGCCTGCAGGTCGTCGTTCCTGAACTCGCGCAGGATCCGGGCGTTGTCCAGCGCCTTGGCCAGGCCCGCCAGCCGCTTGGAGCCGCCGTACTCCAGCTCGGCCGGCTCGTCGCGCTGGATGAAAACGATCGAGTTGCCGGACGGGTCGATCAGGGTGAACCGAGAGGCGCCCGGCCGGTAGCGGGTGATCCGCGGGAGGCCGGAGCTCAGCACCTTCCCATAGGCCCGGCGCATCGCCGCCACGAACGCCGCGTGGTACGGCGCCACGGCGTCGACCATGACCAGGCAGGCGCCGGACTGCTCCCGCGCCGGGTCCAGATCCTTGGGCGCCGGCCCGAAGTGCAACTGGAATCCGCTCCACCGCAGCGCCAGGTACACATAAGGCCTGCGCTGTTCGTAGGCCACCTCGAACCCCAGCCCCTTGTAGAACGCCAGAGTGTCCTCCGCCGACGCGCACGGCATCAACGGCACCGTCGTCTCGTTCGGCCGGACCACGGGCTCACTCACGCGACTCCCCTCCCGATCGGTCCGGCGATACTCGCAGCTTTCCACGACCCCGGCACATGGATCGCTCCACGGCCGAGGTCGCGCGTGCACTCGGTCATTTGGGCGGGCTGACGGATCGAGGCGCTGCGCCGAGGCGCGGCCTTACGGAACCGGACGAGTCATAGACCGCGTGCGCGCGCGGTCCGGCTCCGGAGCGTAGGCACTCCGAAGCCGGATCCCGCCCATTTCACGCCTCGATAAGGGAGCAGGCATGAGAACCTGGCGCTTTAGCGGCTGGTCACAGGTGTCCTCACGTCGGCGGCCGGGTGAGTTTGGCGGCCACGGCGTCGAGGATCCAGTCCAGGCCGGTCGTGAAGGACGTCTCGGCGTCCACCTCCGTGCCGTCGTGCACGGCCTTGGCCAGCGCGGGGAAGCGGCCCGTGGCCAGCATCCTGCTCACGTGCGGGCCGTAGGCGCGCTGCCAGTCGAGCTTGGACAGGCCCGTGGCGCGTTCGGCTCGCAGGTTCGCGATCTCGCGCCTGATCGCGCCGGTGATGTAGGCGCTGACGGTCTCCACGGCGCGCATGACGGTGTCGAGGTCGGCGAGGCCGTCGAGGGCGGACAGCGTGCCCTCTGCCACGGCCATAGCGTTCGGGCCCAGGCTCGGGCGGCCGCCGAGCAGGTCGGCCAGCCATTCGTGACGGAGGGCGGCTCGCCTGGTGCGGTGGGCGTGGCCGCGCAGCGCCTCCCGCCAGTCGCCGGGCCGCTCCTTGGGGAGGATCTCGGCGTAGACCTCGTCCACCATGAGATCGAACAGCTCTTCCTTGGTGGAGATGTATCGGTACAGCCGCATCGGGCCGGCGTCGAGCCGGGCGGCGACCTTGCGCAATGACACCGCCTCCAGCCCGCCCTCGTCGGCCAGTGCGATGGCGGCGGCGACGATTCGCTCGCGGTCGAGCGGGGCTGGGCGAGTCGGCGGCTCCGGCCGGTCCCACACGGTCATGGGTTACATCGTACTGTTGCGATACGCCGTATTGCCTAAATACAGTGTATCGACATGAGACGTCGTATCGCCGTGATCGGGGGCGGCCCCGCCGGCCTCACCTTCGCCCGCGTCCTGCACCGCCACGATCACCCCGTCACCGTCCTCGAACGCGACCCCTCCCCCGACGCCCGGCCCCCGGGCGGCACGCTCGACCTGCACGAAGGGATGGGCCAGCTCGCGCTGGACAAGGCGGGGCTGCTGGCGCGGTTCCAGGCGCTGTCCCGTCCCGAAGGGCAGGCCATGCGCATCCTGGCCACGGACGGAACCGTCCTGCGCGACTGGCGACCCCGTCCGGGCGAGCGAGCCAATCCCGAGATCGACCGCGGGCAACTCCGCGACCTGCTGCTCGGATCCCTGGACGTCCAGTGGGGCCGGGGCGTGACGGAGGTGGTGCCGGGGACCCGAGACGGCGTGCTGGTCCGTTTCGCGGACGGGCGGCAGGAGACGTTCGACCTCGTGGTCGGCGCCGACGGCGCCTGGTCCCGCGTCCGCCCGGCGGTCTCGTCCGCGACGCCGCACTACACCGGCGTCACCTTCGTCGAGACCTCCCTGGACGACGTCGACACCCGCCACCCCGGCCTCGCCCGGCTGATCGGCGACGGCTCCCTGGCCGTGTACGGCGTGAACCGCGCCCTGGTCGCCCAGCGCAACAGCGGCGGCCACGTCAAGGTCTACGCCCAGTTCCGCGCACCGCTGGACTGGCACACGAACCTGGACCGGCGCACCGGCCTCGGCGCGAGCCTGGACCCGGCCGACGCCGAGGCCGTCCGATCAAGCCTGCTGGCCCTGTTCGACGGCTGGGCGCCTCCCGTCCTCGACCTCCTGCGCCACGGCACCGCTTTCGTCCACCGCCCCCTGCACGTCCTGCCCGTGTCGCACACCTGGGCCCACGTCCCCGGGGTGACGCTCCTGGGCGACGCCGCCCACCTGATGCCCCCACTGGGGCTGGGCGCGAACCTCGCGATGCTGGAAGGCGCCGAACTCGCCGAGTCCGTCGCCGCCGCCCCCGGCCCTGACGATCTGGACGAGGCCGTCCGCGCCTTCGAGGAACAGATGTGGGCACGAGCCGGCAGATGGGCGAAGATCACCGCGGCCGGCCTGGAACGCCTCGTAAGCCCGGACCCCGCCGAAGCCCTCACCCTCTTCGACGAAGTCCAGCCCTCCTGACCGCGAACACCGAGAGCACGAGCAGCACGGCACCGCCGCGGTTCCTTGCCGCGGCCGCGTGGATGCCAGGACGCCCGCCATCGGCGGATGGCGGGCGTCCCGCGGCAGGGCTGCTCGATCAGTCCTGCCGTCTCGCAGGGTCAGGTGGTCAGTTCTGGACGGCGTAGGCGCGGGTGATGGTCTGCTTCACCTGCACCCCGCCGGGGCCGGTGGCCGTGGCGCGCAGGGTGACGTGTCCGGCGGTGGTGGGGTTGGTGACCGAGGTGGTCCAGCTCTCGCCGTTCGGGCGGACCTGGAGATCCTGCCAGGTGGTGCCGTCGTCGAAGGAGGCCTCAAGGCGGAGGGTGGTGAGCTTGCCTCCGTGGGCCGTGATCGGGATCTCGGTCACTGAACCGGGCTTGGCCCGGTTGTGGACGTCCAGGCCCTGGGGGGCGTAGCGGATGGACGGCACCGCGAGTTGGGTGGACCCGTCGGTGTGGGCCGAGGTGAACGTCCAGGAGGTGTCGATCGCCGTGGAGAGCGCGGCGTAGTCGACGTCGCGACGGGCGGAGACGTTCACGGTGTAGGCGCCCTCGGCGGCCGGGACCTGCGCGGACAGGGAGCAGTCATCGGGGCTGTCGCAGTCCTGCAGATCGGTCTGCTGAAGGACGGTGCCGTCCTTCAGCAGTGCCGCGGTGCCGGTGAGGTTGCCGTCCCAGCCGGTGCGGCCGGGGTCGCCGTCGCTGAACAGGCCCACCATGGAGTAGTCGAGGTCGTCGCCGTAGCGCGTGATGCGCGGCGCGGCGGGCCCGGTCACCGCCGTGTTCCACACCTCGGTGGACTGCCCGCGCTGCACGGTGCGTTCACCGATGTCGGCGAGGGAGTAGCCGGGCTGCGTGAACGCGCCGGACCAGCGCATGTCCTGTCCCGGTGTCAGGTAGTTGTCGATCGTGCCGGGAACCGTCACGGGGATGGGGTCGCCGCCGATGGAGTTCGAGTCGCCCACGCGGACGGACCTGTGGAACCGGCCTTCGGTGTCCACGTTCTGCGCGCGGAAGGTCATGCTGACCTTGGCCAGGTCGGCCTTCTTGAACTGCTTGGCCGGGACGAAGGGGATCTCGCCGGTGCGCTGGTCCACCAGGTCGTACCGGCTGGGTGTCGCGCCGCCCGCCGCCAGCGCCTGGTAAGCCACGTATTTCAGGCCCGGCAGGCGGTCGGGCAGCACGTACGCGGCCTTCCCCGAAGACATCGCACGGGTCGCCTCGAAGCCCTGGCCCCTCGTGGTGCCCAGAGTGACCGAGAGGTTGCCGAAGGGCTTGGCCGCGGGGTCGTCCACCGTGAGGCTGATCCGCTGGGCCAGGCGGGCGTCGAGTCTCAGGCTCAGATCCCCGGAGTCGATCCGGATCACACGCTCGATGAAGGTCGAATCGCCGTCCTTCCCGAGCACTTCGGCGTAGAAGTTCCATTCGCCGGGTGCCAGCCGCCGCTCGAGGACACCGTCGACGAACCTCGCGGGGGCGCGCTCACCGGTCGTGAGGTTGATCAGTGAGGGGAAGGCGAACTCCGTCGCGGGCAGGCCGTCCCTGCCGATGATCGTCAACGCCAGGGTGTGGGCCTCGGGTTCGATGTAGGCGCCGGTCAGGCTGCGGATGGTGAGGTCGCCCGCGGTGGCGGTGAGTGTCCCGGTGTAGACGCCCGGTTGCCGGTTCCGGTCGAAGGTGAGCGTCACCGAGGCGTCGCCGCCCGCTGGGACGGTGAGGTGGTCGGCGGACAGCGTGTAGGGGCCGTCCTCGGTCAGGGTGAGGGTCACCGGCTCCTGGGTGGCGTTGGTGTAGGTGACCTTCTCGGTGACCTCCTCGTTGTGGTGGGGCCAGGAGAGGTAGGTCCAGAGGTTGCCGGTGTCCGCTGTCACGCCCTGGCTGACCGCGCGGGCCACGTCGAGGCGACCGGCGCCCTGCCGGTACTGGCTCATGCCGGTGGCCGGCTTGGCCGTGCCGATCAGCGCGGCCTTGAGCTGGTGGCGGTTCCAGCCGGGGTGTTGCTGGGCGAGGATGGCGGCGGCGCCGGACACGTGCGGAGCCGCCAGCGAGGTGCCGATCCTCGCCTCGTACGCCAGGCCGGCGCCGTCCGCGTTGCTGCGTGCCACGACGATCTCCACGCCTGGTGCGGTGATGTCCGGTTTCACGGCTTTGTCGATGACGCGCGGGCCCTGACTGGAGTTGTTGGCCACGTTGTCGTCGTGGTCCACCATGCCGACCGTCAGCGCGGCGTCGGCGCTGCCAGGGCTGTAGATGGTCTCGGGGAACATTTCGTTGCCGGCCCCGACGACGAACAGGCTTCCCGTCTCCTCGCTGAGCCTGTTCACCGCCTCCTCCATCGGGTCCAGGCCCGGCGCGTCGGCCATGCCGAGGCTCACATTGATCACCGGCGCCTTGATCACTCTGGCCGCCCACTCCATGCCGGCGACCACGTCGGACACCAGGTTGTTGCCTCTGCCCTTGAGCACCTTGCCGACGGCGATCTTGACGTCCGGGGCGACACCCCGGTACTTGCCGCCGGAGACGGCGCCCGAGCCCGCGACGGCGGAGGCCACACCGGTGCCGTGGTTGAGCTCGTCCATGGTGTCGGGCGCGTCGGTGAAGTTGACGGCCTGGGTGACCACGCCCTTGAGGTCGGGATGGTTCGGGTCGTAACCGGAGTCGACGACGGCCACCGTGACGCCCTTGCCGGTCAGGCCCTTCTGCCAGGCCACGGGGGCGCCGACCTGCGGGACGCTCCTGTCCAGAGTGGGGAAGACGCCGCCGTCCAGCCACAGCTTGGACACCCCTGCCGCGAGCGTCCTGGCGCCCGCGGTGGGACGTAACCGCTGCCAGACGGTGGCGGCCTGGCTTTTGGGCACCTTGGCCGCCTTCAGGCCGATGGAGGCCAGCGTGCGTCCGGCCAGGGCGGGCCGTGGTGTGCCGCCGCCCTTGGTCAGGACCGGGATGCCGGTGGTGTGGGCGTCGTCGTAGCCCCACTCCACCAGCTGGGTCACGTTGAACAGGCGCCGATCGATCAGGCCGCTGTCGATGAGCGGCTTGGCGTCGGAGGGCAGCACGTAGGTGTGCCCGGCGACCGTCTGGATGGAAAAGGTGACCTTGCGCCCGGCGCCGGGCGTCACGCGATATCCCTGCGGGTCGCCGGAGGTGCCCGGCACGGTGACCCGGTCGCCGGTGATGAGGGTGATGGTCGTGGGCGCCGGTGCGGGGCCGGACCGTACCGGGGCCGGGCTAGTGGCCGGGCCGGCGGTCGTGCCCGTGCCCGTGTCTGCGGTGGCGGGTGGTGGCGGCACGCTCAGCGCGGTCAGGGCCGCGAGGGCGAGTACTGCGGTTAATCGCTGCATCGCTGTCCTTTGCGAGTCGTAGTTCACTACCGGTCGTCTCGGGGTGGGCGCTCACGGCGGACTACGTCACCGTTGGCTCCACCCGTGTCACGCTGTTGCCGCCGCCTCCGCGTGCGACAGGCTTGGCGGCTCGTTCGCCGAGCATGTGGGCGGGTGGGTTAGCAGCGCATTCATGGCGCTTTAGTGGCAGTTCAGGCCTCTGATACTGAACTGACTGACGTGGTCAGAACGCCGCATGGTCACAGACAGGTTCTCGGCCAGATGGACGAGGCCGGGAAGCAGGTGGACGATGGCCGAGCGGATCGGCCGCGAGTTCCGGCACGCACACGTGAAGGCATCCGAAGAAGAGTGCGAGCGCGGGGATGTCGAACGCTCCCGCGAACGGGACTGGGGCCGCCGGGTGTCCTGCCCCCGGTGCGACGCACCGGCCGGGCGGGCATGCCAGACCTCATCGGGAGCACGGGCAGCCGAGTTGCACAAAGGCCGCCGGGAGGCGGCAGGGCCGATGCCCGTATGGCCGTCCTTCATGTCCTGGCCGCACCGGGCCGGTCTCCATGACCCATCTGCGGCGGTTCTCCCGGCCGTCACGCCGCCGATCGTGCGCTGGGGAGCTCGCCGGCCGGGGCGGGCGTGAAGCGAAGGGGGGCGGCCGGGCAGGGCTTCACTCGGGAAGCAGTGCCCTGCGATCCGGCGCGACCGGGGACTGGCTGGTACAGCCTCCGTCCACCACGAGCGTCTGCCCTGTCATGTAGCGCGACTCGTCGGAGGCGAGGAAGAGCATCGTGTTGCCGATGTCTTCGGGAGCCCCCAGATACGGCAGCGCGTTGTGACTCTGGAGCCGCTCGATCGCCTCGACCGGCATGTTGTCGCGCAGTGCCGGAGTCATCACCGCCCCCGGGGCGACGGCGTTGCAGCGGACCCGCTGCCGCCCGTACTGGACGGCGATGTATCTGGTGACGTTGATCAACGCCGCCTTCACCGCGCCGTAGGCGATCTGCAAGGAGTCGCCCAGCAGGCCCCCGATCGAGACGGTGTTGACCACGGAACCGCCACCGGCCTCGATCAGGTGCGGCAGGGCGTGCCTGGTCGCGAGCAGGGCGCTGCGGACGTTGAGCACCACGGCCCTGTCGAACTCGTCCATGTCCAGCCGGAGCAGGTCCAGATCCCGGCGCGGATCCGTTCCCCCTACGTGGTTGCACAGGACGTCGAGCCGTCCGAACTCGGCCACGGCCGTCTCCACCATGGCCGCGATGGAAGCCTCGACGGTCACGTCGACCTCGCACGATATGGCACGACCACCCGCGGCCACGATGCCTTCGGCCACGTCCCGCGCGGCGGCGGAGTCGAGGTCGGCCACGAGGACGCTCGCCGCCTCCCGGCTCATCAACTCGGCCGCCGCCTTTCCGATGCCGCTCCCGGCACCGGTAATGATCACTACTTTGTTCTGGAGCCACGCCACAATTCCCCCCCGATGAAGACCAGATGGTGACTCCGGGCCATCGTCGCAGGTGGGGGCCTCGCGCCCGTGCGTGGGATGACTGGCGAAACCGGTGAAACCCTGCTACTCGGGCCCCCGCGGGCGCGGGCGCGCAGGCGCGTAGGGGTGCCGGGAAGAGGCCGACGGCGCGCTCGCGGCCGCCGCGGCCGGTCGATCACGCTGTGTCGGCGCTGAGGGCCGGTACCACGGGACGGCGGGCCGCCAAGCGGGCGGGCAGGGCGGTGAGCGTCACCGTCACCAGGAGGGTCGCGAGCGCGGCGATGAGCATCCAGGAGACCGGTGCGAGGATCGCGTTCCTGGGGCTGAAGGCGGAGAACACGCCGATGCCCAGAGGGATGCCGATGACGGCGCCGGGCAGGCAGGGCAGGAGCTGAGCGATGGACAACCCCGCGGAGACCTGTCCGGGGGTGGCGCCGAGCGCACGGGCGATGGCCAGGCTCGGCCGGGCTTCCATCGCCATGGTCCAGGTGAACGCGATGGTGTTCACCACGGCCAGCGCGATCAGCAGGGCGGAGACCGCGATCAGCAGGTGGCCGGCGTTCTCGGCCCGCAGGTTCGGCAGGGCGGTGGAGCCGTTCAGGCCGTAGCCCCTCGACGAATCGACGGACAGGGACAGCAGGCCGGTGAGCGCGATCAGCGTGGTGGCGGTCGAGCACGCCTGCAGCATCACCCGGCCCGGCCGGCGGGCGGTCAGCCGCAGCCCGAGCAGGAACGGCGTGGGCAGCAGCGCGGATAGCGCGGTCAGCAGGGGACGGCGGCGGGTCCGGTGAACGGTGTCGGCCAGAGCGGCGATGGTCGCGGTGCGCAGGGCCCGCAGCGTGGGACGCAGCGCCGACAGTACCGCCACCGCCACGGCCAGGACGGTCGTCGCGGCGATGACGGAGCCGGTCGGGCCGCCGAGGTCGCCGATTCTGCTGGCGGTGGGGCTGGCGATGACGGGCACGGTCAGGCGTGCGATCACCAGCCCCAGCACGTCGGCCAGCAGCGCCACGGCCAGATACTCCGTGAGCAGGACGGCGGCGATCAGACCGGGGGTGGCGCCGACGGCCTTGAGCAACCCGGCCCGCCGGGTCTGCCGGACGACGCGGCCCGCGGCCAGCGCCGCCACCCCGGTGACGGCCACGAAGCTGAGCAGCCAGCTTCCGAGGACCAGGATCGGCTGGGTGCCCCGGAGAATGACGGCGTCCTGGTCGGCCTCGCGCTGCCAGGAGTGGAAGTTGATCCTGACGTCGGAGCCGCGGTGGGCGTGACGGAAGGCCTCGGTGGCGGCTGGGTCGCGCAGCTTGAGGTCCATGGCCGTCGTCACCGGCAGACCGTGGGAGGAGGCCAGGGAGCGGGCGTCGGAGCGGGTCATCCAGGCCAGGCCGGTGTAGTCGGTCGGGCCGCCGCCCGGGCCGATCTGCGCCGCCCAGGGGTAGATGGAGGTGGCCGCGGTGACGGCGATCCCGACGACGGGGTACGACCGGCCGGCGATGGTCACGCGGTCGCCGACGCCGACGCCCAGCGCGGCGGCGAAGCCGCGCTCAAGGACGGTGCCGCCGGAACGCACCCACCGCCCGGAAGTCACCAGCGGCCGGTTGAGCGCGCCGAGCTTCTCGGCGAAGCCGTGCACCACCACCGGGGACGCCGTGGCGTCGCGCGTGGTGAGGTCGGCGTAGACGATGCGATAGGGGCCGTGGTGGCCGACCACGTCGGGAGCGTCCGCCAGCTCGGCCAGGGCCGAGGTCACGGCGGGGCCCGTGTCGCCGGAGAGCGCCACCACATCCGGCCCGGCGGTGGCCGCGCGGGTCTGCTCGTACAGCGTCTGGCTCGTCCCGCCCAGGGACAGGCCCAGAGCCAGAGTGGCGCTGGCGGCGGTCACCGCGAACAAGAGCATCGCGACCTGGGACGGGTGCCGGCGAACGTCGGCGAGCACCAGGCGCACGACGAGCACGAGGGAGCCCATGCCGTTCAGCCCTCCAGCCCGATCAGGCCGCCGAGCCCGCGCGGGTGGGAGCCGGCCAAGCTGGTGTCGTCGACGAACATCCCGTCGCGCATCGAGATCAGCCGGTCCGCGTTGGCGGCGACGCGCTCGTCATGCGTGACGATCACCAGCGTCTGTCCCGCCGAACGCAGTTCCTCGAAGATCCGCAGTATGTCGAGGGTGGCCGCGCTGTCGAGGTTGCCGGTCGGCTCGTCGGCCAGGACGACAAGCGGCTGGTTGGCCAGCGCCCGGGCGATGGCGACCCGCTGACGCTGCCCGCCCGACAGCTCGGACGGCAGGTGCCGGGCGCGCGCCGTGAGCCCGACCCGTTCGAGCAGGGCGCTCGCGCACCGCCTGGCCTGCCGCGGCGAACGGCCGGCCAGCAGCGCGGGCAACTCCACGTTCTCCGTCGCCGACAGCTCCTCCACCAGGTGGAAGGCCTGGAAGACGAACCCCACCGAGCGGCGCCGCATACGCGCCAGAGCACGCTCGCTCAAGGTGTCGATGCGCTGCCCGGCCAGCCACACCTCCCCGCGGGTGGGCCGCTCCAGGCCGCCGAGCATGTGCAGCAGGGTCGACTTGCCGCAGCCGCTCGGCCCCATCACCGCCAGCATCTGCCCCTCGGGCACCTCCAGGCCGACCTCGTCGACCGCCCGGACCCGGCTCTCCCCTTGACCGTGCTCCTTCACCAGGTCACGGACCCGGACCACGGCACCCGACTCGTTCACGCGCCACCCTCAACTCTGTCATCGGCCCTGGACCAGGTCCGCTCGCAGGCTTCCAGCCACCGCAGGTCCGCCTGCAGCCGCAGCACGACCCCCTCCAGCAGCAGCACGGCCTTCGAGCCCACCGGCTCGGCCATGATCGTGTGCTGTGCCTCGCGCAGGCGGCGCAGCAGCTCGCGGCGCTGCGCCGCCACCAGCTCGATCGGGTCGGCGAGCCGGGCCGCGGCCGCCGCGACGAGCTTGAGGTGGAACTCCGCCTGGTCCGGCTTGGGCCAGCCCACCTCGGTCAGCCACGCGGCCACCCGTTGCTGACCGGCCGGTGTCAGCGCGTAGACCTTGCGGTCGGGCCGCTCGGGCAGTCCGTCCTCCCGCTCGCAGACGACGAGCCCAAGCTTCTCCAACCGGGACAGGGTCACGTAGATCTGGCCGGGGTTCATCGACTCGCCCAGCGGGCCCAGGCTCTGGCGCAGCCGGGCGCGCAGGCCGTACCCGTGTGACGGCTCCTTGGCGAGCATCGCCAGTACTGCGTCTTGCACGGCATCCCCTAACGGTTAGCCAATAGATAGCGGTTATCTGCAGGAAGTGTCAAAACGCGTCCAGCTCGCATCTTGAGCCACGTGGCTCGAGTCGCGGTGCGGCGGCGTGGCGGTATCCGTCGATGGCGTCTGCGGCCACGGGGTTTCGACGGACGGGTCGTAGGCCGTTGAGCAGGCGCACTGCGGAGAATCCGCCGGATCCGCCGAGACCACCCGAGCGAGCCGGCCCAGAGCGCTTCGGCCCGTTCGGTGCGATCTTCGCCATGGACCGACCGGCGTCCAGTGCCCGCACCCGCAACGCCCTCGGATGGCAGCCGACGTACTCCGGCCTCCTTGAAGACTTGGAGAACGTCCAGCCCTGATGCCCGCCCGTGCCGTCGTCGGTCCGCCTGTGGTCACCGCGACGCTTCATAGCAGGCGTTCGTAAGCCGGTTGAAGGTTATGAAGGTGCATTGCCACGTCAAGAGGCGGTTATCCGGAAAAAGTCTCCACGGGCGCTTCAATGAGAGACTTGAACGCATGGATTCCCGCGAACCAGACGTCGCGACGACGGATCCCCTCCGTCACATATCACCGGGCCCGCGCCCTGACCAGAGGGACGGCGAGCACGCCGGGGAGCCCGTCATCGAGATCCGCGGCCTGCGGATGCGCTACGGCACCACCGACGTGCTGCACGGGGTGGACCTGCGCGCCCACCGCGGCGAGGTGCTGGCCCTGCTCGGGCCGAACGGGGCCGGCAAGACGACCACCATCGAGATCCTCGAAGGCTTCCGCAGGCGCTCGGCCGGGGAGGTGCGCGTCCTCGGCGCCGACCCCGACCACGGCGACGAGGCGTGGCGCGCCCGCCTGGGCATCGTCCTGCAGTCGTGGCGAGACCACGGACGCTGGCGCGTGCGCGAGCTGCTGGCCCACCTCGGCCGCTACTACACCCCCTACGGCACGCCCGGCCGTCCCCGCCCCTACGACACCGGCGAGCTGCTGGGCCTGGTCGGGCTGACCGAGCAGGCCGAGACGATGGTCGCCCGGCTGTCGGGCGGGCAGCGGCGCAGGCTCGACGTGGCCGTCGGCCTGGTCGGCCGGCCCGACCTGCTGTTCCTGGACGAGCCCACCGTCGGCTTCGACCCGGTGGCCCGGCAGGACTTCCACGACCTGGTGCGCCGGCTGTCGGACCTGGAGGACACCACGATCCTGCTCACCACCCACGACCTGGACGAGGCCGAACGGCTCGCCGACCGCATCGCGCTGCTGGCCGGCGGCCGGATCGTCGCCGAGGGAAGCGCGGCGGAGCTGGCCGCGCGGGTCTCGGCCAAGGCCGAGGTCCGCTTCAGCAAGGACGGCGAGCACCACAGCGTCTCGGTCGAGGACGCCACCGGGTACGTGCGCGAACTGTTCGCCCGGCACGGCACGGCGATCGGCGACCTGGAGGTACGCCGGCCGAGCCTGGCGGAGGTCTACCTGGCCATGGTGCGCGAGTTCGAGTCCGGACGGCCCGCCACGGCGCCCGGCGAGCTGACGGGGGTGGGCGCGTGAACCCCACCGGCGTCGCCGTCCGCGCCGGGCTGGAGCGCGGGCGCATCGAGTTCCGCCAGAGCGTCACCAGCGCCCAGGACCTGTGGGGCGCGGCGTTCTTCCCCCTCATCGCGCTGGTCGTGATGTTCCTGCTGCGGGGCAACACCGTGCCGGGCACCGGCTTCTCGGTCGGCTCGCACTCGGTGCCCGGCATCCTGGCGATGAACGTCGTGTTCAACGGGCTGACCGCCGTCGCGGTGGTGCTCACCATGGACCGCGAGGACGGCACGTTGCTGCGCGCCAAGGCCATCCCGGGCGGCATGCTCGGCTACCTGGTCGGCAAGGTGACCGGCAGGTCGGGCATGGTCGTGGTGAGCGTGCTGGTCCCCCTGGTCCCGGCCGCGCTGCTGTTCGACGGCCTGGACCTGGCCTCGGTGTCGTCCTGGCTGACCGTGGCGTGGGTGCTGGCCCTCGGCCTGGCCGCCGTCCTGCCGCTCGGCGCGGTCATCGGCTCGCTGACGGCGAGCACGCAGAGCCTGAGCGTGGTCAGCCTGCCCATCATGGTGCTGCTGGCCGTCTCGGGAGTGTTCTACCCGATCACCGCCCTGCCCGGCTGGGTGCAGGTCATCGCGCAGGTCTTCCCCCTGTACTGGATGGGGCTCGGGCTGCGCTCGGCGCTGCTGCCGGACGCGATGGCCGCGGCCGAGATCGGCGCCTCCTGGCGGCACCTGGAGACGGCCGGCGTCCTCGGCGCCTGGGCCGTGGCCGGGCTGCTGCTCGCGCCCATCGTGCTGCGCCGGATGGCGCGCCGCGAGTCCGGTTCCAGCGTGGCGGCGAAACGGGAAAAGGCCATGCAGCGCCCGATGTAGCCCGATGTAGCCCGATGTAGCCCGATGTAGGCTATCCCCCTCCCCCACGCCGGCAGCACCTTCGCAACGCCCGCGAGCGCGGGCGGTTCCCCCCGGCGACCACGGCCGCGGCCGTGGTCGCCGTTCGAATCGACCATCGACGATGGAAGGGTTCCGTGGTCTCCAGCGACCAGCCAAGCACCGCCAGATATGACACCGCCGGCTGTAACACCGCCGGATACGACACCGGCCGCCGATCCGACCACGCGGCCGCCGACGGCCACGACGCGATCGAGGTCCGTGGCGCCCGGGAGAACAACCTCACCGGGGTCTCCCTCGACATCCCCAAACGGCGCCTCAGCGTCTTCACCGGGGTCTCGGGGTCAGGCAAGTCCTCCCTGGTCTTCGACACCATCGCCGCCGAGTCCCGGCGGCTGATCAACGAGACCTACACCGCGTTCGTCCAGGGCTTCATGCCGAGCCTCAGCCGCCCCGACGTCGACGCGCTGCGCAACCTGAGCGCGGCGATCATCGTCGACCAGGAGCGCATGGGCGCCAACGCCCGCTCCACCGTGGGCACCGCCACCGACGCCTACACCATGCTGCGCATCGTGTTCAGCCGGATCGCCACCCCCTACGTCGGCTCGGCCGGCGCGTTCAGCTTCAACCTGGCCGAAGGCATGTGCCCGGAATGCGAGGGGCTCGGCAAGGTCTCCGACATGGACGTCGACGCGCTCGTCGACCGGGACCTGTCGCTGGACGAGGGCGCCATCAAGGTGCCCGGGTTCGGCGTGGACACCTGGTACTGGCAGGTGATGGCCCACTCCGGGTTCTTCGACCCCGCCGTCAAGCTCAAGGACTACACCCCCGCCCAGTGGGAGGACTTCCTCCACAAGCCCGCCACCAAGGTCAAGGTCGGGTCCAACAACCTCACCTACGAGGGCCTGGCCGTCAAGGTCCGCCGGATCTACCTGGCCAAGGACCGCGAGTCGATGCAGCCCGCGGCCCGCGCCTTCGCCGACCGCGCCCTCAAGCTCTCCCGGTGCCCGGCCTGCCAGGGCACCCGGCTCAACCAGGCCGCCCTGTCGGCCAGGATCGGCGGCCGCAACATCGCCGAATGCGCGGCCATGCAGATCGACGACCTGGCCGCGTTCGTGCGCGGGATCGAGGACGCCTCGGTCGGGCCGATGCTGGACAACCTGCGCGACACCCTGGACTCCCTGGTCGGCATCGGCCTCGGCTACCTCAGCCTGGACCGGGAGTCGGCGACGCTGTCGGGCGGCGAGGCCCAGCGGGTGAAGATGGTCCGCCACCTCAACTCCAGCCTCTCCGACGTCACCTACGTCTTCGACGAGCCCACCGCCGGGCTGCACCCGCACGACATCCGGCGGATGAACGGGCTGCTGCTGCAACTGCGCGACGCGGGCAACACCGTCCTGGTCGTGGAGCACAAGCCGGAGACGATCGCCATCGCCGACCACGTCGTCGACCTCGGCCCCGGCGCGGGCACGGCCGGCGGGCGGCTGTGCTACGCCGGCGACCTGGAGGGCCTGCGCGCCTCGGGCACCCTGACCGGCCGCTACCTCGACCACCGCGTCCGCCTGCGCGAGAAGCCGCGGCAGCCGAGCGGCCACCTGTCCATCACCGGCGCCACCCTGCACAACCTCAAGGACGTCGCCGTCGACATCCCCCTCGGCGTGCTCACCGTCGTCACCGGCGTGGCCGGGTCGGGCAAGAGCTCGCTGATCCACGGATACGTCGCCGGGCGCGAGGGCGTGGTGGTGGCCGACCAGTCGCCGATCCGCGGCTCGCGCCGCAGCAACCCCGCCACCTACACCGGGGTGCTGGACCCGATCCGCACCGCGTTCGCCAAGGCCAACGGCGTCAAGGCCGGCCTGTTCAGCGCCAACTCCGAGGGCGCCTGCCCGGCCTGCAAGGGCGCGGGCGTCATCTACACCGACCTGGTGATGATGGCCGGGGTCGCCACGGTGTGCGAGAAGTGCGAAGGCAAGCGCTTCACCCCCGAGGTGCTGGCGTACACGCTGCGCGGCAAGAACATCAGCGAGGTCCTGGCCATGCCGGTCGCCGAGGCGCGCGAGTTCTTCCCGACCGGCCAGGCCCACGTGATCCTGGACCGCCTGGCCGCCGTGGGGCTCGGCTACCTCGGCCTCGGCCAGCCGCTCACCACGCTGTCCGGCGGCGAGCGCCAGCGCCTGAAGCTGGCCATCCACATGGCCAAGAACGGCACGACCTACGTCCTGGACGAGCCGACCACCGGGCTGCACCTGGCCGACGTCGACCAGTTGCTGGAACTGCTCGACCGTCTCGTCGACGACGGCAACACCGTCATCGTCATCGAGCACCACCAGGCCGTGATGGCGCACGCCGACTGGATCATCGACCTGGGCCCGGGCGCCGGCCACGACGGCGGCCAGGTCGTCTTCTCCGGCCCCCCGGCCGACCTGGTCGACACCGGCACCTCTCTCACCGCCCTCCACCTGCGCGAGTACGTCGACCGCGCCTGACCAGCAGAACCCCCGCGGCGGCCAGGCCCGGCAGCACGATGGCCGCCGCGGCCCCCTGCGACGTCCGCGCCGGACCGAGCACCCCGGCCACCGGCCCGCCCGCCCTTCCTGACGCGCCGGCGGACCACGCCAAGGCGGGGACGCTCACGCCGAAGGGGACACCAGGCCGGCTTCGTAGGCGGCGATGACGAGCTGGACGCGGTCGCGGGCGCCGAGCTTGGCCAGCAGGCGTGCCACGTGCGCCTTGACCGTGGCCACGCTGATGAACAGCCGCGTGGCGATCTCGCCGTTGGTCAGGCCCCGCGCGACCAGCGTCAGCACCTCGCGTTCCCGGTCGGTGACGCCCGCGGGCAGGCGCCGGGGCGGCGCCGGGTCCGAACGGCCGGTGAACTGGGCGATCAGGCGGCGGGTGACGCTCGGGGCGATCAGGGCGTCGCCGGCGGCGACCACGCGGACGGCCGCCAGAATGTCGTCCAGCGCCATGTCCTTGACCAGGAACCCGCTCGCGCCCGCGCGGAGGGCGCCGTAGACGTACTCGTCGTCGTCGAAGGTCGTCAGTACCAGCACGTGGGTGTGCCCGGGGCCGGTCATGATCCGGCGGGTGGCCTCGATGCCGTCCATGCCCGGCATGCGGACGTCCATCAGCACCACGTCCGGCGCGAGCTCCCGGGCGAGCCGTACGGCCTCCGCCCCGGTCCCGGCCTCGCCGGCCACCTCGATGTCCGGCGTATCGGTGATGAGCACACGCAACCCCGCGCGCACCAATGGCTGATCATCAGCCAACAGGACCCGGACCCTCACCACCCCTCCTCTGCTTCCGCGCCCGCCGCCCCCGCGCCCAGCTTCGGCCTGCCGGCGTGCCCGTCCGTGTGTCCGTCACCGCGTTCGCTCCCCGCGCCCACCGTCACCTCCGCCGGTGCGGCCGTTTCCGCGCCCTCCGCCATGTCCGCGGGCACGGGTAGCCGGGCCCGCACGCGGAAGCCGCCCTCGGGGCGCGGGGTCGCGGTGAGGTGGCCGTTCAGGAGGGCTACTCGTTCGCGCATGCCGACGAGGCCGAAGCCGACGGCGTGCCCGTCGCGGCCGCCGTCGCCGCGGCCGTTGTCGAGGATCTCGATGGTGAGCTGACCCTCGCCGAAGTCGACGGTCACCTGGGCGTCGCGGGCGCCGGAGTGGCGTACGACGTTGGTCAGGGATTCCTGGACGATGCGGAAGGCGGCCAGTTCGATGTCCGGGGGAAGCGCGCGCCGCCGCCCGCGCCACACCAGCCGGACGCGGACCCCCGCGTCGGTGGTGGCCGCGGCCAGCCGCTCGACGTCGCCCAGCCCCGGTGCGGGCTCGCCGGACCCGCGGCCGGGGTCGCCGTGCCGCAGCGCCACCAGCGTGCGCCGCAGCCCCGCCAGGGTCTCGCGGCTGGTGGCCTCGATGGTCATGAGCGCGTTGCGCGCCTCGGCGGGCTGGGTGTGCATGACCCGGCTGCCCACCCCGGCCTGGATGGCGATGAGGCCGATGCTGTGGGCGATCATGTCGTGCAGCTCGCGGGCGAGGCGCAGCCGCTCGGCGGTCACCGCCTGGACCGTGGCCCGCTCGCGCAGCGCGACGGCGTGCTCGCGCCGCTCGCGTACCGAGTGGCCGACCAGCCAGCTCGTGGAGACCCCAAGGACCAGCAGCGCGACGGTCGCGGTGAAGACGTCCCCGCCGCTGGTGAAGTAGAGGGCGCAGGCGATCTGCGCGGCCAGCGCCATCAGCGCTCCGCAGATGGCGACGGGACGCCTGCGGGTGGCCGCGATGTACGCGACGGCGGCGTCCCCCGCCGCGACCAGCGGGTAGGTGATCAGCCAGGAGTGGTCGGTCGTCGCGGCGATGAACGTCCCGGCCAGGATGATCGCCAGGGCGGGCAGTGGCCTGCGCCGCAGCAGCCAGGCCGGCATCACCGTGACCAGCATCGTGAGCAGCAGGCTCAGGGCCAGTGGGTCGCGGGGCCAGTTCCTCGCCTCGGCGGCGACCACCGCCAGGAACGCCAGTGCCCCGCACCAGGCCGGCGCCGACCGCGCCACCTTAACGTGGCGCGAAGGAGCGAGCGGTGCGGCGGACATGCGTCGATCGTAGCCAGCGCCCGCGCGAGCGGGCATCGGCCCGCGGACGTACTCCTCCGGGTGACCCGGCCCCGCGCGGAAGTGGCCGGCGGTCCGATGCCGCTCCACCCCGTGACCCGCCACCCTTACCCCGTGATCCGAACAGCAGTCCGGCCGTCCCCCCACGGTCATCCCCGCGCCGCGCCCCCCACCCTTGTGGCCGTCCGCACCGCGTGCGATCACGCGTCACCAGGCGCGCTCGGCCGGGTCGGCGGCACGGCCACCTCTCCGATGCGCGGGCCCGTCCGCGGCCCGGCCGTGGAGTCCGGGGCCTGCCCGGTGACCGCCTTCAGCGCCGCCGTGCCGCCGGGGCCGCAGGACGGCATGACGGGTATCGTCGGAGGTGGTGGCAGAGGCTTGAGCTGGGGGTTCAGGGCTCCATCCGCCCTCTCCCCCGTGCCCCTCACACCGGCGCCGTCCACGGGGGGACGCGATGGGTGACCTCGTCAGCCGGATCGGCGCGCGGACACCGCCCGGCCGCGACCGCGCCGCCGACGCCCTGCGCGCGCTGGCCATCCTGGGCGTGGTGCTCGGCCACTGGCTGGTCACGGCCCTGGTCGCCGACAGCGGCACCCTGCGGACCACCAGCCCGCTCAAGTACATGCCCGGCCTGGCCCCCGCGTCGTGGCTGCTGCAGACCATGGCGGTGTTCTTCCTGGTGGGCGGGCAGATGGCCGCCCAGAGTCACGCCCGCGCCCGGGCCGCGGGCACCACTTACGGCCGGTGGCTGCGCGTCCGCACGGCGCGGCTGGTACGGCCGGTGGTGGCCGTGGCCGCGGTGTGGATCGCGGTGGCGGCCGGGTCGCTCGCCGCGGGGGCCGACCCGGAAACCGTGCGGGCGCTGGCCAAACTGGTGTGGGGGCCGCTGTGGTTCCTGCCGGTGTTCGCGGTGTTGACGGCGGTCACCCCGCTGGCCGCCCGGCTGAACCCGGCGTGGCCGCTGGCCCTCGTCGCGCTCACCGACCTGGTGAGGTTCGGCGTCGGCGGCCCCGAGTGGCCCGCGTGGGTCAACGTGGTGGCCGGCTGGATGGTCCCGTACTGCCTCGGCGCGGCCTGGGCACGCGGCCGGGCGCGCGGCCGGGCGACCGGGTGGGCGCTGCTGGCGGGCGGGGCCGCCGCGACCGCCGCGCTGGTCGTGTGGGGCGGCTATCCGGCGGCCATGGTCGGCGTGCCGGGCGCGCCCGTCTCCAACCAGGCCCCGCCCACCTTGGCGGCGGTCGCCTTCGGTCTCGCCCAGTGCGGGGCGGCCTCGCTGCTGCTCGGCCCGCTGCGGCGGCTGCTGGGACGGCGTCCCGCCGCCTGGGCGGCCGTGGCGCTGCTCAACCTGTCGGCGATGACGCTGTTCCTGTGGCACCAGACCGCCATGATCACCATCACCGCGCTGGGCATGCTCACCGGCGCCGCCCTGCCCGGCCTGCACACCGTGCCCGACTCGCCCGCCTGGGTGGCCGCCCGCCTGGCCTGGCTTCCGGCGTTCGCCCTGGCCCTGCTGGTGTGCTGGGCCGCCTTCCACCTCTTCGACCGCCCCCGCGCCGCCACCCCGCCCAGGGTGTGGCCGTGCGCTCACATCAGGTAGCGCAGCCACAAGTAGGGGGCCACCAGGGTGACGGTCACCGCGGTGACGATCAAGCCGTACCGGGTGAACTGCCAGAAACTGATCGGAGTGCCGTTGCGGGCGGCGATGCCGAGCACGACGACGTTGGCGGCGGCGCCGACGGCGGTGGCGTTGCCGCCGAGGTCGGCGCCGAAGGCCAGCGCCCACCACAGCACCTGGCCGGGCCCGTTGCCGCCTTCGGCCTGCACCAGTTGTTCCACGATCGGGCTCATCGTCGCGACGTAGGGGATGTTGTCCACAATGGCCGACACCACCGCCGAGCCGCCCAGCAGCCCCATGGCGGTCAACTCGGGCTGGCCGGCGGTCGCCGTGACCGCGGCCTGGGACAGCCGGCCGATGACGCCGGTCTCGACGAGGGCGCCGACCATGACGAACAGCCCGGCGAAGAACACCAGCGTGGGCCACTCCACCTCGGCGATGGCCTGCTCGGTGCGCACCTTGGTGGCGGCCACCAGCACGCCGGCGCCCAGCAGCGCGACCACCGACGGCTCGTAGTGCAGCACCGGGTGCAGCACGAACCCGGCCATCACCAGGGCCAGTACGGCCAGCGACTGCCACAGCAGCCACCGGTCGGCGATCGCCTCCCGCTCGTCCAGCGCCATGATGTGCTCTGCCCGCTCGGGGTCGTAGCGGAACGACCGGCCGAACAGCAGCCAGCACAGGGCGACGAACACCGCCATGAGGATGATGATCATCGGTGCCATGTGGACGAGGAAGTCGTTGAAGGTCAAGGCGCCGCGGCTGGCGATGATGATGTTGGGCGGGTCGCCGACCAGGGTGGCGGCGCCGCCGATGTTGGAGGCCATCGCCTCGGCGATCAGGAACGGCACCGGGCTCACCGCCAGGCGCTCGCACACCAGGAACGTCACGGGCGCGATCAGCAGCACCGTGGTGACGTTGTCCAGCAGCGCCGAGGCCGAGGCGGTGATCAGCACCAGCAGCACCATCAACCGGAACGGCCGCCCCCGGGCGCGCTTGGCGGCCCAGATCGCCAGGTACTCGAAGACGCCGGTCTCCTTGAGCACCCCGACGATGACCATCATGCCGAGCAGCAGGAAGATGACGTTCCAGTCGATGCCGGTGTGCTCGGAGAAGAACGCGGCCTTGGCGCCGGTGGCATGGATGAGGAGCATGAGCCCCGCCCCGCCCAGCGCCGCCGCGACCCGGTGAACCTTCTCGGTGGCGATCAGCACGTAGGCGGCCACGAACACCGCGACGCTCGCCCAGGGGAGCACGCTCACGCGGCGAGCATCCGGTCCAGCAGCGCCTGCAACGTCACCGCGCCCAGCAATCGCCCGTCGTCCACCACGGCGACCAGCGGGCTGCGGGTGCGTGCCATCAGCGCGGCGAGCTCCAGCACGGTGGCGCCGGGGTCGGTGACCGGCAGTTCGCGCGGTTGCTCCGGCAGCGCGTCGCGCACGGTGCGGCCGTCCAGTGCGCGCAGGAAGGCGTCGGCATGTGCCTCGTCCACCACCCGGGCCAGCGCGGGATCGTCAACGCAGTAGCCGGGCACCGCCAGGCGCAGCACCTGGGTGCCGGGCAGGATCGTGAACGGCGTGCCGTCGTCTCCGATGACGATGAGGCCGGGCAGATCCTGGTCGGCGAGCAGCCGGGCCACGTCGATCACCGGGGAATCGAGCCCCACCACGGGGAAGTCGGCGAGCAGGTCTCGGGCGCGCACCAGCACATCCTTACGTCAACGGGACAAGGACCTGCCGACCAGACTTCCCGGCGCACCTGGACAAAACGTACCAGGACCCGTCAAGGTCTCGGCAGGCCCGTACACGGCAGGTGACTGCCCAGCCCCGCCCGGCCGGTTTACTGGCAGGGTCGGCATCCATACTTCTCGCTTCGAGACGGCATCATTCCGAGGGCGCCCATGACGAGATCGCGACAGCCGCCCGCTCCATGGGCCGCGGTCGAGAACCTCTCGGTGCGTGCCGCCAACGGCGCTGTTAAGGTAATCGCCGGTGCGCCGGGAAGTCTGGTCGGCGACGAATTCGACGGCGACCGGACCGGAGACCCGCCTCGCGTGATCACCTTTCCCCCGCCCGCGTGATGGGCAGCCTGCTGACCGCCTTCGCGGGCCTGCTCGTCCTGGCCGTGGGCAAGGCCACGCACGGCGACCTGTTCCCGGCCGCGTTCGCCGCCGGGATCACCGTGGCGACCTTCGGGCCTCGGCGTCGCGCATCGTTCGAGCATTTCGGCGCGCTCATCACCCCATCCCTGCCGCACTCCTCCACCGACATCGTGGTGGCCCGCGGCTTCGGCGATGAACACGACGTCCCCACCTGGTTCGGCCGCCTCCGCGGACGCGAGCGGACGCCATGAGACGACCCCCCGGAATCCTCGGCCGTTTCCAGCACCCGGCCCAGGTGATCGTCACCGGGTTCGCCGCGGTGGCCCTGATCGGCAGCGCCTTGCTGGCGCTGCCGATCGCCACCGAGTCGGGCGAGTCGGCGGGCTGGCTGACGGCCCTGTTCACCGCGACGTCCGCGGTGTGCGTCACCGGGCTGGTGGTCGTGGACACCGCCACCCACTGGTCGATGTTCGGCGAGTGGGTGGTCGCCGGGCTGGTCCAGGTCGGCGGCATCGGGATCATGACCCTGGCGACGCTGTTCACCGTCCTGGTGGCCGGGCGTCTCGGTCTGCGCGCCAGGATCTTCGCGCAGGCCGAGACCAAGACCCTGAACATGACCGACGTCCGGCGTGTGGTCCGCAAGGTGGTGGTCTTCAGCCTGGCCTGCGAGGCCGTCACCGCGCTGGTCCTGACCGGCCGGTTCCTGCTCGGCTACGGGGAGCCGTTCGGCCGCGCCCTCTACCAGGGCGTCTTTCACGCGATCTCGGCGTTCAACAACGCGGGGTTCGCGCTGTGGCCCGACAGCTTGACGCGCTACGTCACCGACCCGTGGATCTGCCTGACCATCGCGATCGCGGTGATCGTGGGCGGGCTCGGCTTCCCGGTGATGTTCGAGCTGTCGCGCGGCTGGCGCCGGCCCAGCCGCTGGTCGGTCCTCACCAGGATCACCGTCGGGGTCACCGCGGTCCTGTTGGTCGGGGGCACGCTGGTGTTCCTGGCCACCGAATGGCGCAACCCGAAGACGCTCGGCGCGCTCGACGGCTCCGGCAAGCTGCTGGCGGCGTTCTTCACCGCCGTCATGCCCCGCAGCGGGGGATTCAACAGCCTCGACCTCTCCGGCATGTACCCCACCAGCTGGCTGGCCACCGACCTGCTGATGTTCATCGGCGGCGGCAGCGCCGGCACCGCGGGCGGCATCAAGGTCACCACCTTCGGCCTGCTGGCCTTCGTGATCTGGGCCGAGTTGCGCGGCGAGCGGGAGGTCAACATCGGCCATCGCCGGCTCACGGACGCGGCCCAGCGTCAGGCCGTCTCGATCGGCCTCATCAGCGTGGCGCTGGTCGCGGTGTCGACGTACCTGCTGCTGGCTCTGACATCGCACGGCCTGGACCACGTGCTGTTCGAGGTCGTCTCGGCCTTCGCCACCGTCGGCCTGTCCACCGGCATCACCGCCGACACCACGCCCGCCGGGCAGGTGCTGCTGACGCTGCTCATGTTCATCGGCAGGACCGGTCCGCTCACCCTGGGCTCCGCTCTGGCGCTGAAGGACCGCATCCGCCGCTACCAACTCCCCGAGGAGAATGTCATCGTTGGCTGACAGGAACAACGACCCGGTCGTGGTGATCGGGCTGGGACGGTTCGGCAGCGCGCTGGCCCTCGAACTGGCCCGGCGCGGCACCGAGGTACTGGCCCTGGACAACGACCCCAGACACGTGCAGCGGCTGGCGGGAGAGATCACCCACATCGCCACCGCGGACGCCACCGACATGGCGACCCTGCGTCAGCTCGGCGTGCCTGACTTCTACCGTGCCGTCGTCGCGATCGGGAGCGACATCGAAGCGAGCATCCTGACCGCGTCCCTGCTCGTGGAGCTGGAGATCGACCACATCTGGGCCAAGGCGGTCAGCAAGCAGCACGGACGGATCCTGGACCGGATCGGCGTCCATCATGTGGTGTTCCCCGAGCACGACATGGGCGAGCGCGTCGCCCACCTGGTCAGCGGCCGGATGCTCGACTACATGCAGGTGGACGAGAACTTCGCGTTGGTCAAGACGCTTCCGCCGAAGGACTACGTCGGCGTCCCGCTCGGCCGATCCAACCTGCGCCGCAAGCACGGCGTCACGATCGTCGCCGTCAAGAGCCCGGGAGAGGAATTCACCTACGCCACCGCCGAGACCGAACTCCGCTACGGCGACGTCGTCATCGTCTCCGGCCCTACGGACCGGGTCGAGCGTTTCGCCGAACTGCCCTAGGACACCATGGCTCTCTCGTCTCCGGAGGTGGTCAGGCGGGGTTGAAGCGGAAGTAGCCGCCGAAGGACCAGCGCTGGGGGACGCCGCCGTGCCGGCGCGCCCGGCCGTTGACGCGCATCCGCCTGCGGGTGGCGGGCTCGATGAGGAACCGCACGGCCGCCGGCGGGACGGTCGCGCCGACACCCGCCGGTCCGAGGCCGGCTGCGTGCTCTGCTTCCGCCGCGAGACCGGGCGGCGGGAATGGTGCTCGGCCCCGTTGAAAGCGAGCGCCGCGCCGATATAGGAGCGGCCCTGAAAGCGACTGACCCCATAACCACCCCTATCCTTCTGGGGGCCTTTATGGGGTCCGCTATTTCCCGGCGCGGGGCGACGGTAGCGTGCCCACTGGCAGCTCGATTCGACGCACGGGAACGACGCGACCCCGGTCGAGTCCTCCGGTTCTCACCGGCCGTGCCGGAAAGGACAGAGAAGCAGGGTGACGCGCGCCGGCCGGACTCGCAGGGTCGTCATTGTCGGGGCGGGCCTGGCAGGTACCGCCACCGCCATCCGTATTCTTCGTTTCGCCAGAGAACCATTGCAGGTCGTGTTACTCGAACGACGCGCCGAATATCGGGGCGCCGGGGTGGCGTATCACCGGGCCGGCAATCACTGGCACCACGTTTTCAACATCCAGGCCGGCCGCATGTCGATGTTCCGCGAGGACGTCGACGATTTCGTGCTGTGGGCCAACCATGAGGCCGACCGGACCGGCTGGCCCGCGGAATGGCGGGACACCGAGTTCACCGAGTCCGGCCCGGCGCCCCGGCGCATCTACCCCGACTACCTCGCCAGCCGCCTGGCCGAAGCCGCGCGCGAGGCGTCCACGGGCGTGACCCTGACCGAGGCGGGAGGCGAGGTGGTCGACCTCGACGTCGTCGGCGACCACGTGCACGTCGTCATCGACGGTCTCGACGGTTTCCCCGCGCCAGGGAACGCCGGCGGATCCGGCCGCACGGTGCTCGAAGCCGACCACGTCGTGCTGGCCACCGGCCTCGAAAGGAAACGGCCGGCTTTCGCGGCCCGCGTGATGGACCATCCCGCGCTCGTGCGGCACCCGTACTCGGAGGCGGGGATCGCGCGGATCCTCGACGTCAGGCGGGACGCCGTCGTGGCCATCGTGGGCACGCTGCTCAGCGCCTACGACTCGGCGGCGCTCCTGCTGCGCCGCGGCCACACGGGGACGATTCACATGATCTCCCGCTCCGGCCTGACGCTGCGAACATATCCCCCCGACCACCGGCACCAGGTGCTACGCCTGCCCCCGCCCCGGCTGCACCGCGACGCCTACGAAGGACTCGACGAATTCGTCCGGTGCCTCACCGAAGAATGGGAACGGGCCTGCGCCGCCGTCGCCCGCGAGTATCCCGACGTGCCGCCGGAGGTGATAACGGAAAGGGTCGCCAAATCCTGGGAACCTTATATGCCGCGGATTCTGCGGCGCGTCCCGTCCGCCGATCTCCGCGCGCTTCTTGACGGTTACGGAAGCCTGCTGGCCGTGCTGCGCGTGGGCGCCGTGGCGTATACGACGGAAGTGGTCGACGCCGCGATGGCCGCCGGCGGGCAGATCATCATCACCACCGGAAGAATCGTGGACATCGGCGAGACCGAGGCGGGCGGACTCGTACTGTCGGTCGCGGGACGGCTTTCGACCCGCACCGTCGAGGCCGACCTGGTGATCTCGAACTTCGGGCGGGAGTCCGACTACGAGCGCGTCGAGTCCGCGCTTTGGGCGAGCCTCCTGCGGAAGGGGCTCGCACTGCCGCACGGGCGTACCGGGCGGGGCGTCGAGGTGGACGAGCGCGGCGTCCTCCTGGGACGGGACGGCGTCCCGTCGGGCCCGATCTCCGTGGTGGGCGGCCCGCGCGAGGGCGACGAGATCGTGCGCTACGGGCGGACGGGGGCGTTCGCCTTCAACCTCGCCGCGATCAAGAACCACTCGGTGCAGGTCGCGGCCACCGTGCTGCACCGGCTCGAATCCTGCTACGACGAACGCGCCGGCGACGACGCCGTGACGCTGACCGGCGCCACCGACCGGGAGGGCGGCGAAGCGGCCGGGCGTGCGGTCATGCTCGACGTGCGCCGGATGGCGACCCGGCGGCGCGCCGACCGCCAGGCACTGGAGGGCCACCTCGAACAGAGCATCCAGAGGATCCGCGAGATCACGACGCGGAACGGCGGCACCCCCGCGACGACTCCCGCGCTGCGCTTCGCGGTCAACGCCGCCGCGACGGTGAAGATGACGGACCTCTCCGTGACGCCCCGGGACCTCCGCTCCCTTCTCGGGCTCGCGGAACCGGCGGAACCGGCTACCTGACACCGAAGTACCGCCGCTCCCGGCGAGACCACAGACCCTCCGCACGGCTGATCAGCATTCGAGAAGACGCGTGGCCGGACGGACGGCTGCGAGGCTCGTGTCATGGCTCCATCGGATTCCGGCGGAGCCATGACGACGCCGAGGCGCCCGCCCGCCGGCGTTCTCGTCGTCGTCACCGACCTGTGGCCATGGGAGACGACCGTGAGTTCTCGCGAGATACCAGGGGTTCTGCTCGCCGGTACGCCGTCGACGACCGTTGGGGGCGTCTGCAATCGCACCGGGAAGCCGATCGAGGGCTCTGTGCTGGTCGTCGAGACGCTCGGCCCGGAACTGTACAAGGCCGTCATCGCCGCGTCCGCCGTGATCTGCTCCCGCGGCGGCCGGACCGGCCACATGCAGTCCCTGTGCCGCACCCGGGGGATCCCGGTCCTGCGCGTCGCGCCGTCCGACCTGGCGCGGGTCAGCGGTTACGTCACCGTCTCGACCGACCGCCAGTCCGTCGTGCTCGGCGATACCGAGCCCTCCGTGCACGCTCCCGAGTCCCCGGTCGTCACTCCGGGCGACCTCGGGTCGATCTGCGTGGTCGTCGCCGCCGCGACCGACATCCGGACGATCAACACGCTCGTCCCCCGCGTCGAGCAGGTGGACAGTTTCTTCATCCGTGAGGAGTTCCTCTGCCTTTCGGCGGGGTTGAGCCCGCTGGACGCGCTCCGGGCAGGCGCCGCCGAGGCCGAACGCTACGGAACCGCGGTCGCCGCGGAGTTGTGCGCGCTGGTCAGGGAACTGCTCCCCGGCCAGCGAATCGTCATGCGACTGCTCGACCTCCGCTCCGACGACGCCGCGCGGATCACCACCGAGGTCGAGGTCGACCACGAACCCAACCCCGAACTCGGCCTGCACGGCGCGCGCGGACTGCTCAACGAGGAGCACTACCCGCGGGCGTTCCGGGCGCTTCGCGCCCACGTGCGGGAACGGCTCGGGCTCGCGGCGGCGCGGGTGAGCTTCGCGGTGCCCTTCATCAACGACCAGGACGAGTTCCTGCGCCTGCGCCTGCACCTCGACCTGCCCGGCGACCTTCCTCTCTCGGTCTTCGTCGAGACCCCCGCCGCGGTCCATTCCGCGGCCGAGTTCTGCGCCGCCGGAGCCAGCGAGCTTTTCGTCGGGACCAAGGATCTGACCCAGTTCTACCTGGCCGCCGACCGGGGTAACCACCTGGTCGCCCCCTCCTACCAGACCCGGCATCCCGCCGTCCTGGCCGGCCTGCGCCAGGCGGTCGAATCGGGCGCCGGCACCGGCACCCCGGTCCACGTCTTCGCCCTCGGCGCCGACCTGGACCACTACGTGGCGCACCTCCCCACGGGCAGATTCATGATGTGCACCGCCGAACTGCGAGAACTCGCCCGGCGGGAACTCACGACGTCGCCTCGCTGACCGAGAGGCGTCCCGCGCTGGATCGACGTGCACCGCCCGCGCCCCGCCGGGCGGTGACCGGATGTACGGCACCGTCAGGAGGTGGCTCGATCACCGGAGCCGCGTGGTACAGGCTGCTCTACCGTTCAGGTCGCGTCTACGGGATCGGCGGCGGCGGTGGCGGCGCCTAGCTTGGTGCCTCGTCCACCCATCGCGGAACTCCGCACGGCACCGGGAGCCCACCATGGCCGACCCTCACTCCTCCCCACCGGACGGCGCCCAGCCCGGCCTGGCGCGCGTGGTGCTGTGGCTGGTGCTGCTGCTCAGCGCGGTCGGCGGCATGGTGGCCCACCTGGCGGACCTCAGCGGGTTCATCGGAGCCGGGTTCGGGCTGGTCGCGCTGGGCTGCGCCGCCGCCCTGATCGGCCGGCACCGCAAGGGCCGCGGCACGTCCGGCCGGACCTGATCACTGGGTGACCTTCTCCAGGAAGTCGGCCACGTTCGCCGCGGTTCTGCCGATCTTCTCGTCGAGCGTGAGCGACTCGTGCATGCGCCCGCCGGGGCCGACGTCCTTCTTCCCTCGCAAGTAGAGCGAGCAGGCCAGGTCGGTGCAGATGTAGGCGCCCACGGAGTCGCCGCCGCCGCCGGGACGACGCGCCGTCAGCAGCGCGACGCCGTCCCCGGTGTGCGTGGTCAGGCACAGCGAGCACATGCTGCGCCGCAGGTGCCCGGCATGCGGCGCGGCCCGGCGCAACGCCACCCCGACCAGCCGCCCGCCGTGCTCGGCGACCAGGTAGGCACGGCCCGGTGACGCCAGGTCCTGCCAGCCGAGGAAGTCCAGGTCGTCCCACGGCCGGGTGTTCAGGTCCCTGGGCACGGCCAGGCGTTTGGCCTCGCCCTTGGTGCAGTTGACGAAAGAGGCGCGGATCTCCGGCTCGGCGAGCGGTCTCATAGCCACGAAGCTATCCACCGTAAGCGTGCGCCGCAACTGAATAGTCACTAGCCTAGGACCCCTAGGGAAGGAGCGTGGTGCATGGCACGTGCCGGGGTGACGGCCGAACGGCTGGCGGAGGCGGCGGCGGAACTCGCCGACGAGGTGGGGCTGGAGAACGTGACGCTCGCGGCGCTCGCGCGCAGGTTCGGCGTGAAGGATGCCAGCCTGTACTCCCACATCAGGAACGTTCACGAGCTGCGGGTGCGGGTCGCCGTGCTCGCCCTGGCCGAGCTGGCCGACCGGGCGGCGGGCGCGCTGGCGGGGCGGGCGGGCAAGGACGCGCTCGTCGCCTTCGCCGCCGCCTACCGCGACTACGCCAGGGAGCATCCGGGCAGGTACGCCGCCGCGCAGGTCGAACTCGACCTCGAGACGGCGGAGGCGAGCGCGGCGCGGCGGCACTCGGACATGATGCGCGCGATCCTGCGCGGCTACGCCCTCGGCGAGCCGGACCAGACCGACGCCGTCCGGCTGCTGGGCAGCGCCTTCCACGGCTTCGTGACCCTGGAACGGGCGGGCGGCTTCCGCCACCACCCGCGCGGCGCCGACCCGTCCTGGGAGCGCATGCTCGACGCCCTCGACGTCGCCCTGCGCAACTGGCCAGGCCCCCCCGCGACGGCCGGCACGTGACCGCGCGGCGGCGCCCGGGTGCCGTGGTGCTCATTCGGCGGGGCAGGTGGTCCCTGACTCCGGTGGCTTCCGTCAGGCGCCGACGTAGGTCGCGAGGTGCTCGCCGGTGAGGGTGGAGCGGGCGGCGACGAGGTCGGCGGGGGTGCCTTCGAAGACGATCCGGCCGCCGTCGTGGCCGGCGCCGGGACCGAGGTCGATGATCCAGTCGGCGTGCGCCATGACCGCCTGGTGGTGCTCGATGACGATGACGGACTTGCCGGCGTCGACGAGCCGGTCGAGCAGGCCGAGCAGTTGCTCGACGTCGGCCAAGTGCAGGCCGGTGGTCGGCTCGTCCAGGACGTAGACGCCGCCCTTGTCGCCCATGTGGGTGGCCAGCTTCAGCCGCTGCCGCTCGCCGCCCGACAGCGTGGTGAGCGGCTGGCCGAGGCTGAGGTAGCCGAGCCCGACGTCGGCGAGCCGGCCGAGGATGGCGTGCGCGGCCGGCGTGCGCGCCTCGCCGTCGCCGAAGAACTCGCGGGCCTCGGTCACCGGCATCGCGAGCACCTCGCTGATGTCGCGCCCGCCGAGGTGGTGTTCCAGCACCGCGGCCTGGAACCGCTTGCCGTCGCACTCCTCGCAGGTGGTGGCGACGCCCGCCATCATCGCCAGGTCGGTGTAGATGACGCCGGCGCCGTTACAGGTGGGGCAGGCGCCCTCGGAGTTGGCGCTGAACAGCGCCGGTTTCACGCCGTTGGCCTTCGCGAACGCCTTGCGGATCGGGTCGAGCAGCCCGGTGTAGGTCGCCGGGTTGCTCCGGCGCGAGCCGCGGATCGCGCCCTGGTCGATCGACACCACGCCCGCGCCGGCGGGGATCGACCCGTGCACCAGCGAGCTCTTACCGGAGCCGGCGACGCCGGTGATGACGGTGAGCACCCCGAGCGGGATGTCCACGTCGACGTCGCGCAGGTTGTTCGCCGTAGCGCCGCGGATCTCCAGCGCGCTGGTGGGCGTGCGCGCCTTCTCCTTCAGGGAGGTCCGGTCGCCGAGGTGGCGGCCGGTGATGGTGCCGCTCCCCCGCAGCCCCTCGACGGTGCCCTCGTAGCAGACCGAGCCGCCCGCCGTGCCGGCGCCGGGGCCGAGGTCGACGACGTGGTCGGCGATCGCGATCGTCTCCGGCTTGTGCTCCACGACGAGCACCGTGTTGCCCTTGTCCCGCAGCCGCAGCAGCAGGTCGTTCATCCGCTGGATGTCATGGGGGTGCAGGCCGATGGTGGGCTCGTCGAAGACGTAGGTGGTGTCGGTGAGCGAGGAGCCGAGGTGGCGGATCATCTTGACGCGCTGCGCCTCGCCGCCCGACAGGGTGCCCGAGGGCCGCTCCAGGGACAGGTAGCCCAGCCCGATCTCCACGAACGAGTCGAGGGTGCGGCGCAGCGTGGCGAGCAGCGGCGCCACCGACGGCTCGTCGAGGCCACCGATCCATCGGGCCAGGTCGCTGATCTGCATCGCGCACGCCTCGGCGATGTTGACGCCCTTGATCCGCGACGACCGGGCCGCCTCGCTGAGCCGGGTGCCGCCGCACTCGGGGCAGGTGGTGAAGGTGACCGCCCGGTCCACGAACTCGCGGATGTGCGGCTGCAGCGACTCCCGGTCCTTGGACAGGAAGGACTTCTGGATCTTCGGGATCAGCCCCTCGTAGGTGAGGTTCACGCCCTCGACCTTCACCTTGGTCGGCTCCCCGTAGAGGAAGTCCTGCATCTCCTTCTTGGTGAACTTGCGGATCGGCTTGTTCGGGTCGAGAAGGCCCGACTCGGCGTAGACCCGCACCGTCCAGAAGCTGTCGGACTTCCAGCCGGGGATCGTGAACGCGCCCTCGGCGATCGACTTGGAGTCGTCGTAGAGCTGGGTGAGGTCGATGTCGGACACCGTGCCCCGGCCCTCGCAGCGCTGGCACATGCCGCCGGTGAGGGTGAAGGTCTGCCGCACCGTCTTCTTGTTGCCGCGCTCGACCGTGATGGCGCCGCTCGCCCGCACCGAGGGGACGTTGAAGGCGAACGCGTTGGGCGAGCCGATGTGCGGCTGCCCGAGCCGGCTGAACAGGATGCGCAGCATCGCGTTGGCGTCGGTGGCGGTGCCGACCGTGGAGCGGGGGTCGGTGCCCATGCGCTGCTGGTCGACGATGATCGCGGTCGTCAGCCCTTCGAGGACGTCCACCTCGGGCCGCGCCAGCGTCGGCATGAAGCCCTGCACGAAGGCGCTGTAGGTCTCGTTGATCATCCGCTGTGACTCCGCCGCGATGGTGCGGAACACCAGCGAGCTCTTGCCCGAGCCCGAGACCCCGGTGAACACCGTCAGCCGACGCTTGGGGATCTCGATGCTGACGTCCTTGAGGTTGTTCTCGCGCGCACCGTGCACGCGGATCAGATCGTGGCTGTCGGCGACGTGCGGCGCAGGCGAGCGCGTGTCCGTCCTCGGGGCCATGCTCATCGTGTCTCCATCTGTTCTTCGGGCGGGCCGCGTTGGCGGGCTCTTGTCGACATCGCCTGGCCGGGGCTGACCAGATTAGACGAATAAGTCCGGTTCTTCGCGCGGCGACCACCGGTCCTGGCGCAGCTTGAGGACGTCGCCGCGGTATGTCGGCAACGCTAGCCACGCTCCGCTGACCGGCGCTTCTCCATTCCTGACCGCTTGCGTCCCTGACCCTTCGTCGTGCCGGACGGGAGGCCGCCCCGCACCGCCGAGCCCGCCGCTCAGCCGAGGACGAACGGGAGCCGCGCCGCCAGATCGCCCAGCGCGGCCGTCTCCCTGTCGCTCGGCGCACGACGCCCGGTGCCGACCAGCAGCGCGTCCTTGTCCGAGAACGACGCGGGGAACGAGGCACCGGCGATCTTCTCCAGGGAGCCGCGTGCCGCCGCGAGGGTCTCGGCGGGCGGCTCGGCGGCCGACGGCCGGTACGCGATCAGGTCGAGGTGGTGCAAGGCCCATTCGAGCACGTACGCGGACAGGTAGTCGCCGGCGGTGAGCACCTGGTCGCGGGTGCCGACGCGGGCCGCAGGATCGGCGAGCCCGGCGGCACGGCCCGCGGCGGAGCCTACGTCGTCCAGGTGGAACTTGAGCAGCCCCGGCTCGCCGTACGCGGCGGCCAGCCGGGGAATCAGCGCGTCGAGCGGGTCCTCTCCGGTGGGGGGCTCGACGAGGTTCCAGTAGGTGACCGCGTCCACGGTCGGCTCGGCCGCGGCGGGCGTGACCAGGGTGATCAGCACGTCCTGGGCGTCGATGACCAGGTGGCACACCAGGTCCCGCACGAGCCAGCCGGCACACCCGGACGGGAGCCCGAAGTCCTCGTCCGGGGTCTCGGCCACCGCCGCGCGCAACGCCGCCCAAGAGCGTGAGAAGAGTTCGATGCGGTCGCTCATCCGGTCACTGTGCCCACGCTTCGCGCTTCCGCGCAAAGGATTTCTCGGCTCGTCAGGAGCCGAGAGCCCGTTCCACGCGGGGCGGCCGTCCGTTCACCAGGTCACTCGCAGGGCGTTCACGCCGTACACGAGGGTGGAGACCCGGAAGTCCGCCTGTTCGTTCGGATCCGCCAGGGCCAGACCGGGGAAGCGCCGCAGCAGGGCCGGGAAGGCGATGCGCATCTCCATCCGCGCCAGCGGCGCCCCGAGGCAGTGGTGCACCCCGTGGCCGAAGGCGAGGTGGCCGGTCGCCGCGCGGGTGACGTCGAGGGTCTCGGGATCGTGGACCAGGGCGGGGTCGCGGTTGGCGGCGGGAAGGGAGCAGGTCACGAGCGAGCCCGAGGGAATGGCGTGCCCGGCGATCTCCACCTCCGTCGTGGTCATGCGCGGTGGCACCGCGTGCACGACGGACAGCCAGCGCAACAGCTCTTCGACGGCGGGCTCGGCCTGGGCCAAGTCCTGGCGGATCATGGCGAGCTGGTCCGGGTGCCGCAGCAGGGCCAGGGCGCCCAGGGCGAGCATGTTGGAGGTGGTCTCGTGCCCGGCGAGCAGCAGCAGTTCCGCGATGCCGATCAGCTCGTCGGTGCTGAGGTCGTCGCCGTGCTCGCGTACCAGCATGCCGAGCATGTCCTGGCCCGGGCCGGCCTGGGCGCGGGCGACCAGACCGGCCATGTAGGCGCGGTTCTCCCGCTGTGCCTCGACGCGCTGCTCCATCGGCAAGGAGGTGTCCAGCAGGCGCACGGCACACTGCTGGAACCGGGCGTGATCGGCGTAGGGCACGCCCAGCAGCTCGCAGATCACCAGTGAGGGCACCGGCAGCGCGAAGTGCTCCACCAGATCGGCCGGCTTCCCGGCCCGCTCCAGATCGTCCAGGGCCGTGTGGACGATCTGCGTGATCCGCGGCTCCAGCTCGCGCATCCGCCGCATCGTGAACTCGGGCGTGAGCATCCGGCGCAGCCGCGTGTGCTCGGGCGGATCCGACCTGAACAACTGCCCGGCCCGCAGTCGCTCCAGTTCTTCGGCGTCCACGTATTCGAATCCCGGTAACGGCGCCAGGGCACTGCTGAACCGGCCCGGATCGGCCAGCACCTGGCGGACATCCTCATGGCGGCAGATCAGATACTCGGGTGGACCGCACGGCGTCTCCATCGGCACCACACCCTCGTCCTCGCGGGCCCGGGCCAGTTCCTCGACCGGGTCCAACCCGTTCCGCCGCATGTGCAGCGGCAACTTCAGCGGTGGCGTCGTCATCTGCCCATCCATCCTGTGATCGGGTGAGAGCGTCTGCTCTCACCCGGTTCGACAAGACAGCGGGGTGAAATGTCAGGTCGGCGCATCACCGCACATCCGCGGGCGCTGCTCCGCAGGACCGGTGAGACACGTCACATTCGTCCATGTCACAGGGCGCCGGGCCACCTCGTCTCAACGGGTGAAGCAACGGACGACCACAGAGGAGCACTCCATGGACGCGCGACTGGACTACTTGGCCTCGCCGGCCGCCGGCAAGGCGCTCAAGCACCTCATGCCGGCGGGTAAGGCCCTCAAGGAATCCTCGCTGCCGGCCGCCGCCCAGGAGCTGGTGGCACTTCGCGTCAGCCAGATCAACGGCTGCGCCGTCTGCGTCGACATGCACACCAAGGACGCCGCCGCCGGCGGCGAGACCTCCGTGCGGCTGAACCTGGTCGCGGCGTGGCGGGAGGCCACCGTCTTCACCGA
Source organism: Sphaerisporangium siamense (assembly GCF_014205275.1). Classification (NCBI taxonomy): domain Bacteria; kingdom Bacillati; phylum Actinomycetota; class Actinomycetes; order Streptosporangiales; family Streptosporangiaceae; genus Sphaerisporangium; species Sphaerisporangium siamense. The sequence goes on along the minus strand of NZ_JACHND010000001.1, from coordinate 5,846,673 downwards.
GGCCGAACGCGCCGCGCTGGAACTGGCGGAGGAAGGGACCCGGGTCGCGGACGCGGCCGGTGGCGTCGGCGACGAGGTGTGGGCGCGCGCCGCCGCGCACTACGACGACGAACAGCTCACCGCCCTGGTGATGCTGATCTCCTTCATGAACATGGCGAACCGGCTGAACATCATCACCCGGCAGCCGGCCGGCGACTACGAGCCCGGCCGGTTCCACTGAACGGCGTCCGCCGCCGGCCCGCGGGTCCGCCTGCGGGCCGGCGGGTGCGGGGCCGCTACCCTGGCCTGCCTGTTCACCAGATGGCGCCTGCTCCAGCGAGCACGGCCAGGCGGGAGGGCTTCAAAGAAGGGGATCCGGCGTGAGCGAGGTCGAGGAGTTCGAGGAGCTGCGGCCGCTGCTGTTCTCCATCGCCTATCGAATCCTGGGCAGTGTGGGCGAGGCCGAGGACGCGGTGCAGGAGACGTGGCTGCGCTTCGCCGGCTCGGCGACCCGGCCCGCCTCGACCAAGGCGTTCCTGGCGACCACGGTGACGCGCATCGCGATCGACGTGCTGCGCTCCGCGCGGTCCCGGCGGGAGGAGTACGTGGGCCCGTGGTTTCCCGAGCCGCTGCTGAGCGATCCGTACCAGGATCCGGCGCGGGCGGCGGAGCTGGCCGACTCGGTGTCGATGGCGGCGCTGCTGCTGCTGGAGCGGCTCAGCCCGCTGGAACGGGCCGTGTTCGTGCTGCGCGAGGTCTTCGGCTTCGGGTTCGACGAGATCGCCGCGACGGTGGGGCGCTCGGAGGCGGCGTGCCGGCAGTTGCTGGTACGGGCGCGGCGGCACGTGGCGGCCGGCCGGCCGCGCTTCGAAGCGCTCCGCCAGGAGCAGGAGGAACTGGCCTCGCGGTTCTTCGACGCGCTGCGCGAAGGCGACGTCGCCGGCCTGCGGGAGCTGCTCGCCGCCGACGTCTCGATGGTCGGCGACGGCGGCGGCAAGGCCCCGCAGCTCGCCCGGGCCGTCATCGGCGCCGCGAAAGTGGCCCGGCTGCTCTCCTCGGTCCACTCCAGGCTGGTCAGGATCGGCGTGCTGGTCGAGCCGCACCACGTCAACGGCCAGCCGGGCGCCATCTTCCGTGACCGGGACGGCAAGGTGCTGCAGACCATGGCGCTCGATGTGCTCGACGGGCGGATCCAGACGATCCGCTCGGTGATCAACCCCGACAAGCTCCGGCACGTGGGCCCGGTAGCGGACGCCTGGGCGATCGACCGCGAAGTACGACGGGCACGCCGATCCACCGGATGAGCACGACAGCCGGCCGCGCCTCGGACCCCGGCGAGCGGCCGGGGTGGTCAGGTCACGTCGCGGCGCATCGGCTTGAGGAGCGCGAAGGCGCTCGCGAGCACCGTGTATCCGACCAGCAGCAGCGCGCCGGCCTGCGGGGAGAGCAGCCGGACCGGTTCGCTGGACAGCTGCTGGGACAGGGCGTCGGCCACGGCGGTGAAGTCGGTCAGCGCCGAGGTGGCGCCGCCGGGGAGCCACGGATACAGGTGGCGGACGCCCGGGATCGTCATCAGGAGCAGCTCCGCGCCGTACAGGTATCCGATCACCACGCACAGGGCGGCGACCTGGTGACGGATCAGGGCTCCCATGCCCACGCCGAGCACCGTGTAGGCGACCATCGCGACCGCCAGCCGGGCCAGCAGTTCCACGACGGTCCCGGCGGGCAGGCCCAGATTCACGCCGCGGGCCGCGGCGGCGCCGAACAGGGCCAGCGCGGCCGTGCCCGACAGGACGAGCCCGTAGACCATGCCCGCGACGCCGTACGTGACCAGCTTGGCGGCCAGCACCCGCCAGCGGCCCGGCGCGAACAGGAACGTGAAGTTCACGGTCCGATGCCGGTATTCGGAGGTCACGGCCAGGGTGCCGATCGCGGCGGGGACGAAGGCGGTGAAGCCGAGGAAACCCAGGACGGCTCGGACCCCGGCCTCGGTGTCCAGTCCGGGCATCGGGGGCTGGAAGTTCTCCGGCCCGACGACGGTCAGCAGGCCGATCAGGCCGCCGCCGAGCAGGGCTGCCACCAGCAGGGCGCCCAGCCACATCCGGGTCGCGAGCAGCCGGCGCACCTCCGCGTGGATCAGGGGTGTCATGCGTTCGTCCGTTCGCCGGTCAGGTCGAGGAAGAGCTGTTCGAGGCTGGGCCGGTGGCTGGTCAGGCCGTGGACGCGCAGGCCGTGCGCGGCCGCGAGGTCGGCGATGGCCGCGGCCTCCAGCCCGTGGACCCGCAGGTCGTCCGGCCCGTCGGCCTCCACCGCCCGCGCCTGCCGTGCGAGGATCCGGCTCAGCGCCGCGCCGTCCGGCGTCCGCACCAGTACGGCCGGCGCCGCGCCGGACAGCTCGCGGAGAGGTCCGGCGCCGAGCAGCCGTCCCTGCCGGATGACCACCACGTCGTCGGCGATCTGCTGCATCTCGCCGAGCGCGTGGCTGGAGACCAGGACGGTCCGTCCCTCGTCGGCCAGCCCGCGCAGGAACGAACGCAGCCACGTCATGCCTTCGGGGTCCAGGCCGTTGCCCGGTTCGTCCAGCAACAGGACGGTGGGGTCGCCCAGCAGGGCGGTGGCCAGGTTGAGCCGCTGGCGCATGCCGGTGGAGAAGGCGCCCGTCCTGCGTCTGGCGACTCCGGCCAGGCCGACCAGATCGAGCAGTCGCGGGACCCGGTCGACGGGGTGTCCGCCCATCGTGGCGTAGATCCGCAAGTGGTCCCATGCCGTGTGGCGCGGGTGAAAGGAGGCGGTGTCGAAGGCCGCTCCGACCACGGCGGTCGGCTGCGGCAGTTCCCGGTAGCGGCGCCCGCCGATGGCCACGCCGCCCGAGGTGGGCGCCACGTGGTCGATCATCATGCGCATCGTGGTGGTCTTGCCGGCGCCGTTGGGGCCGAGGAACGCGGTGACGGCGCCCGGCCGTACGGTGAAGGTCAGGTGGTCCACGGCGGTGACCCGGCCGAAGGTCTTGGTCAGGTCGCGCACCTCGACGCCGGTCACGCGGCCACGCGCCTGATGGTCTCGACGAGCCGGGCGGCGTCGGGGACCGACACGACGACCTCGTCGAACTCGCCGCCGGATCTCGCGCGATCCAGGATGAGGTGCACACCGGGCCGGTGACGGCCGGCCGCGACCAGCTGACGAGGGCCGCCGAACAGACCCCAAACGCCGATCTTGGTGTGCCCGGACACGGCGAGTCCCCGTCGCGCGCCGCGTGCGACGCGCAGCGGCCGGTCGGCGACGGCCGCCCGTCGTACCGCACGCAGGGGAATGGTGTGCCGGGACCGGCCCGTGAAGATCCGCTCCCACGGGCCGAACTCGATGGTGATCGAACCGTCTGCGATCATGACCGTGGCCATGGGTCTCAGCCTTTCGTCAACGGGAGGAGGATCGTCGCCAGCAGTCGAGGCGTCCGGTTCCCTCCCGGTTCGTTCGCGAGCAGGGGCCGCACGAGTTCGGCGAAGCCCTGCGCGAAGCGCGCGAGCTCCTCCTCGTCCAGGTGCAGCACCAGTTGGTGGTAGCCGACGCCGTCGGCCACCAGGTCGATGTGCTCCTTGGTCAGGTAGCGCGAGAACTCCGACAGGAGGGTGGAGACGAACGCGGTGAAGTACCGCGCGTGCTCCTCCGGCGACGCCGAGGCCAGCGCCTCGGCGGACGGCGTCAGGCCCTCCTTGGGCAAGGCGTGGACCCGTTCCGTCGCGCCGCCGACCTTCCGCTCCTCCACCACCTCCAGCATTCCGGCCTTGGCCAGCGTGGCGATGTGCCGGTAGAGGGTGGCTTGCGGCACGTCGGGCAGCAGGCCGGCCAGCTCGGACGCCGTGCGGCGATCCCCGGCCACGGCGGCCAGGATCCGGATGCGCACGGGATGAAGCGCCAGCTCGGCCCACCGCTCAGTCGAAATGCCCACCTTCGGACGTTATCATTATCGATAATGAGAATGCAATGCCGTGCGTCAACGGCGAGCGCGGCCCCTTCGGCCGTTCCCGAAGGTGCGGCCCGAGAAGGCGGCGACGGCCGCGCCGACCGCGGCGAGCACGGCGCCCGCCCACATCACCGCGGAGAGCGACGCGCCGTCCACGACGCGGCCGCCGGCGAACGAGCCGAGCGCGATGGAGACGTTGAAGGCGCCGACGAACAGCGCCGTACCCATCTCCCCGCCGCCCGACCGCATGATCCACAGTTGCAACGTCACCCCCACCCCGCCGTAGCCCAGGCCCCACACCACCAGCACGACCAAGGGCAGGCCGATCAGGGGCAGCGCCGCCGTGGCGAGCGCCATCAGCACGGCCAGCACGACCAGGACCGGCCTGGGGTTCCTGGCCGCCCACGCGCCCGCCGCGAAGTTGCCGGCCACGCCCGCCGCGCCGTACAGCAGCAGGGCGGCGCTGACGAACGCCGGACCCGCCTGCGAGATCTGCTCCAGGAACGGCCGGACGTAGGTGTAGGCCGCGAAGTGGCCGGACACGATCAGGACGGTCAGGACGAGGACGACCTTGAGCGGGCCGGAGAGCCACGCCGGCCCGCGGACGGGCGTCGCCCGGGGCGACGGCTCGGGCACGCGGGCCCGAGGTTCGCCGGGCAGGGGCGGCAGGGCGGTGGCCAGCAGCCCGACCAGGGCCAAGGCCAGCACGCCCATGGCGACGAACGCGGTCCGCCACCCCGCGAACGACGAGATGAACGCTCCCACGGGCACGCCCAGGACCGACGCCACCGACACCCCGGCCAGGATGATCGACGTGGCCCGCCCGACGGCCCCTTCGGGAACCAGGCGCACGCCGAGCCCGGCGGCGAAGGCCCAGAACCCGCCGATGCTCACCCCGGTCAGCACGCGGGCGGCGAGCATGACAGGGTAGTTCGGCGCGAACGCGCCCATCAGATCCGCCACCGCCAGCAGCGCCATCAACCCCATCAGCGTGACCCGCCGGTCGAGCCGCCGGGTGGTGAACGCCAGCACGGGCGCGGAGGCGGCGGCGACCAGCCCGGGCGCCGACATCATCAGCCCGGCGGTCCCGTCGGAGACGCCGAGGGTGGCGGCGATCGAGGTCAGCAGGCCGACGGGCAGCATCTCGCTGGTCACGATGGTGAAGGTGCCCACCGAGACCGAGAACACGGCGAGCCAGCGTGCCCGGGTAACGGGGGAAACGTCCGTCATGGTCATGCCCGTCAGCCTTCTGCGGACCACGGGCGGGAACAATCGCCAAGCTCGAAGGCTTGGTTTAGGAGGATTAAGCGATCACCTGGAGGCGGCGATGGAGTTCAGGGAACTGGAGTGCTTCGTCGTGCTCAGCGAGGAACTGCACTTCGCCCGCACGGCCGAGCGCCTCTACCTCTCACCCGGCCGGGTGAGCCAGCTCATGCGTTCGCTGGAGACCAGGGTCGGCGGCCGGCTCTTCCACCGGACCAGCAGGCACGTGAGCCTCACGCCGTTGGGCGAACGATTCCTGGCCGACCTGCGCCCCTCCTACGACGGTCTCGCGAACGCGATCCGCCGGGCCAAGGCCGCCGCCCGCGAGGTGACAGGCGTGATCAGGCTCGGCTTCCTGGCCACGCCCACGGACGTCGTCACCGGCAGCGTCCGCGCCTTCGAGCGCCGGTACCCGGGGTGCGAGACGGAGCTCGTGGAGATCCCGCTCTCCGACCCCTTCGGCAAGTTGCGGGCCGGGCAGGTGGACATCACGTTCACGCTGCTACCGGTGGAGGAGTCCGATCTGGCGACGGGTGAAGCGCTGAACCGGGTCTCGTACCGGCTCGGTGTCTCCTCGCGCCACCCGCTGGCCACGCGTTCGAGCATCAGCGCGGAGGAACTGGCCGGCGTGTCCCTGATCGGCCTGGACGACCCCGCTCCGCGCGCGTGGCGGGAGTACGTCGCACCGTCCGTCACTCCGTCCGGCCGCCCCGTCCCCCGCGGCGGCACGGTGGCCACCTCCCAAGAGGGACTGACCCAGGTGGCGCTCAACCGGGGCGGCATGCTCTTCTGCACCCCCACGGCGCTTCACCACAGGCGCCCGGACATCACTTTCGTCCCCGTCGTGGGGTTGCCTCCCTCCATGCTCGGCCTGGCCTGGGTGAAGGCGGCGGAGACCGCGGCAATCCGGGCGTTCAACGAGGCGGCCGTCGAGCACGCGCGCGGCGGAGCGGCCCTCGTGGCGTAAGACACTGCCGACCCGCGCCCCCGGCAGATCGCGGGGCCTGACCGCATCCGAGTGCGCTGCTCGTTCTCGGTGATCTCCATCTCGCCCGGCACAACGCCACCGGAAACCCGGCGGACCAGTCGGACGCCATGACGTTGCTCTTCCCCCTCTACCTGAACGACGAGGGCTCCTTTCCCCTGCCTCCGCGTCGGACGCAGGGGCGTCGCCCTCACGCCGGGCGAGCACCGTTTCCGTGTCGACCGTGTCGCGAACCTCCTGCCGGCGTCCCGCCACGAATATGACGCGGTGCGGGACGAGTCGGCGCTGCGACGGCTGCAGGCGGCCGATCGGCGGCAGGACGGTCCCCCGGAGACGATCGCGGCGCTCGCGTACGGACTGACCCGGCTCCGGCTGTTCGCCGGGGAGCGCACGGCGATCCCCGAGGCGGTCGAGCTCGCGGAACGCGCCTTGGCCGAGGTGTGCGACGACGACCCGGGCCGGTCCTCCGCGCGCGCTACCCGCACTCCCCCTCCGTCTGGGTGCCCTACCTTCATATGGGCGCCTAGCCAAGCCCCAACTCCGGCCGCGGCCTCTGGTACTGACGGATGCCTCACAGGGCGCCCGGTAGTCTCAGGCAAATTTTCGTTCGGACATTACTGCGGCACGGAGGCCATGAATGATGCGATCGGAGCGGGGTTCGAGCCGGCTGTACGGCATGATGCTCATGCTGACCGCGGTGGTCGTGCTCCTGGACCAGTTCACCAAGTTCTGGGCGGTCTCCGCGTTGTCCGACGGTGAACGCGTCGCCGTGATCCCCCCTCTGATCCATTTCCGGCTGCTGTACAACCCCGGTGCCGCGTTCTCCATAGGCACCGGCACGACATGGGTGTTCGCCCTTGCGGCGGCGGGCGCGGTGGTCGGCATCCTCTACACCGCACGCCGGCTGGCCTCACGCGGCTGGGCGCTGGTGCTGGGCCTGCTCCTCGGCGGCGCGGTGTCCCACCTGGGCGACCGGCTCTTCCGCGAGCCCGGCTTCGCCCGCGGGCACGTCGTGGACTTCATCGACTACGGCGTGTTCGTGGGCAACGTCGCCGACATCGCCCTCACCTGCGGATGCGCCGCCCTGGTGCTGCTCAGCCTGCGTGGCGTGTCCCTCGCCAAGGAGCCGGGCGAAGAGTCCGCCTGACTTCCGGCCAGACACACGCCGACGCACCGGACGGCGCCGTATGCGCGGGCCCCGGCCCAGATCGGGTGATCCTGGGCCGGGCCGGGATCGGCCTGCCGGTCAGTTGGCCATGTGGGCCCTCGGTGACGGCGGCGGAATCAAGGAGGCCGCGCCGGCGCCCATCGTGGGAGCCGGCCGAGTGGCGCCCCTGGCCGTTGGCCTGCGCAGGTTCGGCGCCGCGGCATTGCTGCAGCCCGCACAGGTCAATGGCTATCCCGCACTGATCCTCCGGCTCGACGGCGAGATCGACACCGTCATCGCGGTGCGCATCGACGCCGGCCTCATCACCGGCCTGTACGCCGTGCGCAACCCCGAGAAGCTGTCACGTGTCGAGCGGGAGACCACCCTGCGCCGCTGATCCTGTTCTCTCGGCCAGGCCGCCCGTGGCTCACGCCGGAGAGCCGGGAGCGGGAACGGCGTGTTCGGCGGCGCGGCTGACCTCTTCCCAGGCCGCCCAGGTGTCCAGGCGTCGGCGGGAGATGTCGGCGGCCAGGTCGTAGACCATGCTGCCGAGCAGGAGGCGCAGTGGCGGGTCGTCGCTGTCGACGAGCTTGAGGAGAGCTTCGGCGGCCAGGCGGGGTTCACTGTCGACGGAGCCCTCCGCCCACTGCTTCTCCAGTTCGACGCGCAGCGGTGCGTAAGGCTCCATGGGCTCGGTGGCGGAGATATGGGAGTAGAGGTCCGTCCAGTAGCCGCCGGGCTGGACGATGCTGAGCTTGACGCCGAAGGTCGCCGCCTCCATGGCCAGCGCCTCGCTCATGCCCTCCAGCGCGAACTTGCTCGCGCTGTACATCCCGGTGGACGGGAAGCCGCCCAGGGCCGCGATGCTGGAGATCTGCACGATATGCCCGGCACCGCGGGCGCGCAGATGGGGCAGGACGGCCTGGGAGACCCACAAGGCGCCGAAGAAGTTGACCTCGAACTGGGCGCGGGCCTCGGCCTCGGTGAACTCCTCGACCATGCCGGACGACATGGTCCCGGCGTTGTTGACCACGATGTCCATCTCTCCGAAATGCTCGGCGGCGCGGGCGACCGCGGCGAACACCGCCGCACGATCGGTCACGTCCAACGGCAGTGCGAGCAGCCGGTCGGCGTGCCGCTCATCGAAATCGGCCGGGGTGACACTGCGGGCGGCGGCGACCACCCGGTCGCCCCGCTCCAGCGCCGCTTGGGCGAAAGCACGTCCGAGGCCGCGGCTGGCGCCGGTGATGAACCAGGTGCGGAAGGAAGCGGAGGAAGTACGCACGAGAGAACTCCGTTCGTCGGCATCGGACATTCATAAGAGCAGAGACGGACCGAGACGGTTCGTCTTGCCATGCGATGACGGTAATCCCTCTCCGCGCGCAAGTCAAGACGGTCCGGTTCGTCTAGAATGACGCCATGGTGACGCACCACAATGCCTCCCGGCGCAGCGAGTCCTCCCGGCGGGCCATCCTCACCGCGGCCCTTGAGCTGGTGAACGAGGTCGGCTACGCCAAGCTCAGCATCGAGGGGATCGCCGCGCGCGCCGGCGTCGGCAAGCAGACGATCTACCGCTGGTGGCCGTCGAAGGGCACGGTGCTCTTCGAGGCGTTCCTCATGCTCAACGAGGGTGAGGACGGAGAGCCCGCGGCGCTGCCCGACACCGGCGATCTGGAAGCGGATCTGAAGACGGTCCTGCGCGCGACGGTCGAGGAACTGAACGACCCGCGCTACGACGAGCCGATGCGGGCGCTCAACACGGCGATCGCGCAGGACTCCGTCCTGGCCGCCGCCTACGCCGAACGGCTGGACGGCCCGATGAAGGAGGTCAAGAAGCAGCGGCTGCGCAGCGCGCAGCAGGCCGGCCAGCTCGCCGGGGACCTCGACCTCGACGTGGCCGTGGACATGGTGTGGGGCCCGGTGCTCAACCGCTGGCTGCAGCGCAGCGCCCCTCTCACCACCGACTACGCCGACAGCGTCGTCACCACCGCCCTCAGCGGCCTGCGCCCCCGCGATTCGGCCTCCTGATCACCCGCCCAGGCAGCGCAGGTCGTGTCGGTTTTCGACGAACTCAAAGATCTTCGCCTCTCCCCCCTGTAGGGGGTCCCAGTAGTAGTCGCGGAAAATCCAACGAACCTGCCGCTGACCGGGCGGGCCGCGCCGGGGCGCTGGCCGGACAGAATCCTGATCCGGTCCGGCACCTGGAACGGCGTCTGGCCGGCTCAGCGCGGTGGGGCCGCTACGGGAGCCAATCCGGCCCTACGCCGGGCGGCGCCATCCACAGCCGAAACCCTGGCTTCTACGAGGCTTGAGGGTTCGCAGCCGGCCGGCGTAGGCGACTGGATCATCCGGAGCGGCGATGGGGAATTCTTCAGCTGCTCCGCAGAAGCGTTCCCCCAGCGGTGCGAACGCGAAGACCGCGACTACAGCGCGCGCCCCTGGCGCGTCGGCCGGGCCTACGCGGAACGGCTAGTCCGAAGTCCCCATTTTGGGACGGTTCCATAATGTCGCGATAGGACCGAAACGATAGTTCCGCTTGCAACGGGTCAGCGGGCTACGGTGGCGGCGCATCCCCCAACCTTCTAGGAGTACCCATGCTCCGAAGCCGCGCGGTCACCGCCGCATGCGCTCTCGCCGTCGGCGCGCTGGCCCTGCTGGTCTCTCCGGCCGGTGCAGAACCCGAAATTTCGGGCCAGTCCGCAAACTCCTCAATCAAGCCCCCTCCGGGTATGGTCCAGGCTCTCCAGCGGGACCTCGGACTCACCGCCGCACAGGCCGAGTCGCGCCTGCTCAACGAGTCCCGCCTGACGAACGTCGAGGCCAAGATCCGCAAGCAGCTCGGCGAGGACTTCGCGGGCTCCTGGCTGAGTGGCCCGACCTCCTCCACCCTCACGGTCGCCACCAGCGACGCTTCGGCGACGTCGCAGGTGAGCGGCGCCGGCGTCCAGGCCAAGGTGGTCAGGCACAGCCTGGCCTCCCTGAACGCCGCCAAGGACGCCCTCGACAGGGCCAGCGCCAAGACCGCCACGAGGTCGGCGCCGGTGTGGTACGTCGACGTGCGGACCAACAGCGTCGTCGTGCAGACCTCCAAGCCCGCCGACGCCGAGGCCTTCATCGCGGCCAGTGGCGCCGACCGGAGCGCCGTGCGCGTCGAGGTGTCGAACGAGACTCCGCAGACGTACTACGACCTGCGCGGCGGCGACGCCTACTACATCGGCAGCGGCAGCCGCTGCTCGATCGGCTTCCCGGCCACCCGCGGCACCCAGGGCGGCTTCGTCAGCGCCGGCCACTGCGGCTCGACCGGCGCCACGACCACCGGCTCCAACCGCGTCGCCCAGGGCACCTTCCAGGGTTCGTCCTTCCCGACCAACGACTACTCGTGGATCGCGACGAACAGCAACTGGACCCCGCAGCCGTGGGTGAACCAGAACGGCGGCAACCTGCAGGTCGCCGGCTCGACGGTGGCGGTCGAGGGCGCCTCGATCTGCCGCTCCGGCTCCACCACCGGCTGGCACTGCGGCAGCGTCCAGCAGCGCAACAGCAGCGTCACCTACTCCCAGGGCACCGTGTACGAGGTCACCCGTACCAACGTGTGCGCCGAGCCCGGTGACTCCGGTGGTTCGTTCATCTCCGGCAACCAGGCGCAGGGCGTGACCTCCGGCGGGTCGGGCAACTGCTCCTCGGGCGGCACGACCTACTTCCAGCCCGTCAACGAGATCCTCTCGGTCTACGGCCTGACGCTGAAGACCACCGGTAGCGGCCCCAGCCCCAGCCCCACCTCCGGCCCCACCGACCCGCCCAGTGGGTCGTGGGCGGCCGGTACGGCGTACAAGGCCGGTGACATCGTGACCTACAACGGCGCGCGCTACCGCTGCGTGCAGCCGCACACCGCCCTCCAGGGCTGGGAGCCGCCGAACACTCCCGCTCTGTGGGCGACCGCCTGAACCGATCCCCTGCGGGCTCCGCTTCCGTGAACGTTCCACGTGAACGCCAGCGGAGGCGGGGCCTGCCGGTACCTACCGCTACCGTGTCCACGCCTACGCGGGCGCCGGCGCCTACACGCCGGGCCTGACCGAGCCGTAATACCACCTCCCGGCACGCGCGCCGGGGCCGCGCACACGCACCCACCTGATGGGCGCACTCGTCGCGGACCTCGCCTCACCCGCCCAGTTCAACCCCCTTGAAGCCATGCAGCCCGCTCCGGCTGCATGGACCACGCCAGGGTGTACAAACGGTGTGTGATGACAGTTATCGGACTGTTATACGTGCTGGTGGGTCCAATCTGTTGGATGTTCGGCGGATGCTGCGGCAACCCCTGTAGGGGTTGGCTAGGGTGGGGTTGGGCCGTGACTGGCGCTGAGGTGGAGTACCACCGGGGAGCGGCCCGGCGAATCGTCGATGCCGTGCGCCTGGGCGACCCACCGCGGACCTCAGGAGTCGCACATGGCCCAGACGCGCACAGCCCGCCTGATGGACGGCACCCGCCTCGCCGCCCGCATCATCGAGACCAGTTCCGCGGCCGCCGAGGACGTGCGGCGGCGCACGGGAACCGCCCCGTGCCTGGCGACCGTGCTGGTCGGAGAAGACCCCGCTTCGGTGACATACGTCCGGATGAAGCGCGCCCGGTGCGAGAAGGCGGGCATCCGGTCCCGGCATGTGGCCTTGCCCGCCTCGGTCGGCACCGGTGATCTGGTCCAGGCCATCACCGAGTTGTCGCAGGACCCGGGCGTGCACGGCATCCTGCTCCAACACCCGGTGGGACCGCACATCGACGAACGCGCCGCCTTCGAAGCCATCGCCCCGGAGAAGGACGTCGACGGCGTCACCATGCACTCCTTCGCCGCGATGGGGTTCGGCCTGCCGGGCTTCGCGTCCTGCACACCGGCAGGGATCATGCGCCTGCTGGACGAGTACGGGGTCGACCTGGCCGGCAAGCACGCGGTGGTGGTGGGCCGCAGCGCCATTCTCGGCAAGCCGGCGGGCATGCTCCTGCTCGGCCGGGACGCCACGGTGACCTACTGCCACTCGCGCACCGCCGACCTGCCGTCGATCGTGCGACAGGCCGATGTCCTGCTGGCCGCGGTGGGCCGGCCGCGGTTCATCGGCGGCCGGGACATCAAGCCCGGCGCCGTGGTGATCGACGCGGGTTACAACCCGGGCAACGTCGGGGACGTCGACTTCGAGACGGCCAAGGACCGGGCGAGCCTGATCACCCCTGTCCCCGGTGGCGTGGGCCCCATGACCATCGCCGTGCTGCTCGCCCAGACGGTCCAGGCGGCGGCACGCCAGCTCAACGTGACCTGATCGCAACGTCCCTTCAGGCGACGCCGTTCCCGGTCATACGCGTGCCCGGCAGGCGAGACGGCGGGCCGAACGGCCGCGCCTGGACGACGCCGGTAAGGGCACGCGCCCGTTCGTGGGCGTCGCCCGTGCCCCCGCAAGGTCAATGGTCACCCGTACTCGGCAACGAGGCGACTCTCGCCGCCCCACCGGATCTGATCAGCGACACGGAACGCCCGCCTGATACGCACGTGCCTGTCAATCCAGCCTGACGGCCTGTTTGAGGAAGACGATGCCGTCGATCATGTCGAGCTGGGCCGGGTCCAGGGGGAAGTAGCGGAAGTCGTCGGAGACGCGCGGGGCGGGCTTCGTGACGGCCTCGGCCAGGTGGCGGGCGTCGACGAGAGAGCGGTCCCACGGGAGCGTGGACAGGATGCCCTCGACGGTGTCCGGCGGCGGGGTGTCGTCGCCGACGGTGCCGAGGGCCGAGGCGAGGAAGGCGTACCGGTCGCCGAGGTGCGCCGCGGTGATCGCCCCCGCGCTCCACCACTCCAGCTGTTGGTCACCGAACGGCATGAGGGTCCTGTTCCGCTGCAGGTGAAGGTTGTGCGCGAAGACCAGGGCCGGGCCGTGCCCGGCGACGGCACGGAGGTTTGCGGCCATCATCGCGTCCCGCAGGGCCGACAGCCGGGCCCACCGCGCCGGGGACGCGTCGGCCATCCCGTGGTGGTAGCGGAGCAGGCCGACGGCGGTGCGCCCGTACAGTGCCGCCCGCTCCCTGTCCTCCGCGCTCAGCCGCGGCACCTGCGTGTCGAGCAGCGCCACCAGGTCGTCGGCGATCAGCCGCAGCCGCTGGGCCTCGGCCGACCGGCCGATCGACTGGGACGGGTCCATGGCCGCGGCCTCGTTCGACCACCGCTCGTCCGGGCCCAGCAGCGTGCCGAGGGTTTCCCTGGTACAAGGGAGCGGGCCGTCGAGGAGGTCGTGGAGAGCGGTGAGGGCCTGGCGCGGGCTCGCCGCCCAGTACTCCAGCGGGCCGTCGAACCCGAAGAACCGGAGCTTCTCCTCATGTTCCTCGTTGTACGCCCGCATCCAGCGCACGAGCTCGCGGCTGGCCGGTGAGGCGCCGAAACCGTGGCTGAAGCCGCGTTCCATGACGTCGTCGAGCGTGCCCGCGCCCGTCGTGATGTAGTCGTCCACCACCAGACCCATGAGACAGTCGCTCTCGACGGCGAACGACCGGTAACCCTCGTGTTCGACCAGATGCCGGAAGACCTCGTTGCGCACGTCACCCAGCTCCCCCACGAAGTGCCTCGCCTCGCCCAGGCCGAGCAGCAGGGGCTTGGCGGGAAGCGACCGGACGAAGGCCGAGATCCCCGCACCGTCGAGCGGCCGGGCGGTGTCCTTGAGATCCATGCCTTCAACGGTATCGTTGAACCTTCGATGGAAACTTTTGCAGACAAATCCCAGATCTCGTCGCGACGGACCTTCAATCGGTGATGCATCCATGAGGCCAGTGGACCTGGCGCGCGAGCACGGCCTGTCCACCCAGGCGATCAGGAACTACGAGGACGCCGGCATCCTGCCCGCCGCCGGACGTACCGTCCACGGCTACCGCACCTATACGCCGCTGCACGCGCAGGCCCTGCGCGCGTTCCTCGCCCTCGTGCCCGGGCACGGCCACCGGACGGCCACGTCGATCATGCAGGCGGTCAACCGGGGTGCCACCGAGGATGCGCTGCGGCTCATCGACGAGAGCCACGGCCAGCTCCTCGGCGACCGCCGCACCCTCCAGGCCGTCGAAGCCGCGCTCCGCGACCTGGCGCCCGTGCCGCAGGAACGCGGCGACACGTTCATCGGCCCGCTGGCCCGGCGGCTCGGCCTCCGCCCCGCCACCCTGCGCAAATGGGAGAGCGCCGGGCTGGTCCGGCCGCGCCGTGATCCGCGGACGGGCTACCGGATCTACGGCGCGGCCGACGTACGGGACGTCCGGCTGGCCCACCAGCTCAGGCGGGGCGGCTACCTGCTGGAGCAGATCGCCCCGCTGATCGCCCAGGTCCGCTCCGCCGGAGGCGTCGCCCCGCTGGAGTCGACCCTGCGCGACTGGCAGAGCCGCCTGTCCGCCCGTGGCCGCGCCATGCTCAAGGGCGCCGCCGACCTGGACGCCTACCTGCGCGCCCGCGAACCTCACATCTGGGACCGGCTCGCGGTCGAACCGGAGTGATTCGCGAAGCCTGTCGTGTCCTGTTGTGAAAGATGACGCGGACGGCCTGGTCGTCCCTCCGGCCGCGGCGTGGCGCGACCGTCAGGATCCGCGGACGGGAGCCGCGCCGACCCAGCGGTGATAGGCGTCCACGTCGACGTTGCTGCCGCACACGATGGTGGCCACGTGCCGGCCGGCGAAGCGGTCACGGTCTTCGAGGATCGCCGCGACGCCGAGCGCCGCCGACGGTTCGACGACGAGGCCGGCGTGGTGGAGGAGCATTCGCATACCGGCCATGATCGACGCCTCCTGGACCAGGACGGCGTCGTCGGCGACCAGGAGGAGGTCGTCCAGGACGGCCGGGATGGGGCACCGGCCGGCGACGCCGTCGGCGATGGTGTCGGTCGTGTCGGTGGTGACGACGCGCCGTTGACGCCAGGAGCGTGTCATCGCCGGCGCGCCCAGCGGCTGGACGCAGATGACCTCGACTTCGGGCGCCAACGCCTTCAGCACATGACCCACACCGGTGGCCAGCGCCCCGCCGCCGAGGGCGATGAGGACCGTGTCGAACGACGGCACGGCGTCCACCAGTTCCAGGCCGATGGTCGCCGCGCCCTCGCAGGTCTCGATGTCCAGGCTGTCCTCGACCAGCCGGATGCCGTCGCGCCGCGCGAGGGCCGCCGCCCGCTCGCGAGCCATGTCGAAGTCGCCGTCCACCAGCTCCAGCCTGGCGTCCAACGCGCGGATGCGGTCGAGCTTGGCCGCGGGCGCGAAACGGGACGCCACGACGGTGACGTCGAGCCCCCGGCCGCGGCCGGACCAGGCGAGGGCTTGGCCGAGGTTGCCCGCGCTGGCGCACACCACGGCCCGCGAGCCGTTGCCGGCGAGCAGGCTCGCGACCAGCTCGGTGCCGCGTCCCTTGAAGCTGCGGACCGGGTTCGCCGTTTCGAGCTTGATGCTCACCGCGCACCCGAGGTCGGGCTCCAGCGCCTCGCAGCGGTACAGCGGAGTGTCGAGGAACATCGGGTCGATCACCCGGCGAGCCGCCCGGATGCGAGCGGTGTCGAGCCGCGTCCCTTGCATGACATGGCAGCGTAGCGGCGCCAGGTGCCGCTACGGGCGGGGATCGCGGAGTAGTTGCCTGCGCAAATAACTCATGGCGTATGTGCAGTGGGATGAACCCAGATGTCCTGCCGGCGAAACCGGCCAGGATGGTGGAGAACAGCTCCCCGACCGGGGCGGGCGGATCCGTCGACCTGCCCGCCCAGGCATCCCGAAAGGCTGGAACGCCATGCGCTTCACCTCTGAGACCACATCCGGCGGTGTCTCCGAACGGCTCTTCACGCTGGGTGAGATTTCCGGCGTGCTGTGGACGCCGGAAGCCGCCACCGGTACTCGTCCCCTTGTCGTCATGGGACATGGCGGCGGTCAGCACAAGAAGGCCCCCGACATCGTGACCCGTGCGCGCCGCTTCGTGGCCGAGTGCGCGTTCGCGGTCGTGGCGGTCGACGTGCCCGGCCATGGGGACCGGCCGATGGAAGAGGAGTACAACCGGATCGCGACCGAGAACCAGGCCCGCGTGGAGGCCGGGGAGGAGCCGGCCCCACTCATCGCGGGTTTCCAGGCGCTCGTGGCCCGCCAGACCGTCCCGGAATGGCGGGCGGTCCTGGACGCGCTCCAGGGGCTGGAGCACGTCGGGGCCGGTCCGGTGGGCTACTGGGGCGTGTCGTTGGGGTGCGGGCTCGGGGTGCCGTTCGTCGCCGCAGAACCCCGGGTTCGCGCGGCGGTGCTGGGCCTGGGCGGCGGGGCGCCATCGGCGGAGGCCGCCGCGAGGATCACGGTCCCGGTGGAGTTCCTGCTGCAATGGGACGACGAGCGGGTGCCGCGGGCCGCGGGCTTGGCGCTGTTCGACGCCTTCGCCTCCAAGGAGAAGACGCTGCACGCCAACCCGGGCGAGCACGGGGAGGTCCCGGCATTCGAGCTGGACAGCACGCTACGGTTCTTCGCCCGGCACCTCGGCTGACGCCGCCTGCCGCCGATCAGGAGACCGCGATGTCGTGGCTCACGGACGCGGCAGTTGCCGTACGCGTGCGGCCTCCCGGGTGAGGTGGTCGCGTTCCGGCACGCTGGTGGCGGCGCGGGACGCCTCGGCGTACAGGTCGGCGGCGCGGGTGAGGTCGCCGGCGCGTTCGTGCAGGTATGCCGTCACCGCGGTGTAACGGGGCAGGTCCGCGGGGACGCCGGCCAGCGCCGCCAGACCGGCCTGCGGTCCGTCGGCCTCGCCGACCGCCACCGCGCGGTTGAGCCGCACCACCGGGCTGCCGGTGAGGAGCAGCAGTTCGTCGTACCACTCCACGATCTGCACCCAGTCGGTCTCGGAGGCGCTCCGGGCGTCCGCGTGCAGGGCGGCGACGGCGGCCTGCGCCTGGTATTCGCCCAGGCGGTCGCGGGCGAGCGCGGCCTGCAGAATGGCCACCCCTTCGGCGATCAGGGCGGTGTCCCAGCGGGATCGGTCCTGCGCGGCGAGGGGCACCAGGCGACCTCCCGGGCCGGTGCGGGACGCGCGGCGCGCATGGTGAAGGAGCATGAGCGCGAGCAGCCCGGCGACCTCGGGTTCGTCGGTCAAGGCGGCGAGCTGGCGGGTGAGGCGGATGGCCTCGGCCGCCAGGTCGAGGTTCCCGCCGTACCCCTCGTTGAAGACGAGGTAGAGCACGCGCAGCACCGTCCCGAGATCGCCCGGCCGATCGAGCGGCAGCCCCGCGATCCGCCGCTTGGCCCGGCTGATCCGCTGCGCCATGGTCGCCTCGGGGACGAGGCAGGCGGTCGCGATCTGCCGCGTGGTCAGACCGCCGACCGCGCGCAGCGTCAAGGCGACGGCCGAGCTCGGCGGCAGGGCGGGGTGCGCGCACAGGAAGTAGAGCCGCAGCGTGTCGTCCGTGGCGGTCGCAGGACCGGCCGGAGGCTCGACCTCCACGGCCAGTTCCCGGCCCCGCCGCGACGTCTCGGCGCGGGCGGCGTCGAGGAACCTGTGCCACGCGACCGTGACCAGCCATGCCTTCGGATCGCGCGGCGGGTCCTCCTGCCAGGTCTGCAGCGCCCGGATCAGGGCCTCCTGCACGGCGTCCTCGGCCGACGCGAAGTCGGCGCCGCGTCGGACGAGGACACCGATCACCGCGGGCACGAGCTCCCGCAGCAGCGACTCGTTCACTCGGTGCCCGTGTGCGCCCCGGAGAGGAACGGCCGCACCTCGAGCCACTCGTAGATCGGCTTGCCGCCGGGGCCGGGCGCGGCGGACAGCTCCCCGGCGAGCTGGACCGCGCGATCCCAGGACTCCACGTCGATGACCATCCAGCCGGCGATGAGGTCCTTGGTCTCGGCGAACGGGCCGTCGGTGACCGGAGGGCGCCCCTCGCCGTCATACCGCACGAACGTGCCCTCGGGGGCCAGCGCCTGCCCGTCGACGAACTCGCCGGTCTCCTCCAGGCGTGCCGCGAAGTCGTGCATGTACTGCACGTGCGCGTCGACCTCCTCCGGCGTCCAGCGGTCCATCGGCTCGAAGGCGACGGTGGGGGTCGGGCCGCCTCGGTAGTGCTTCAGCAGCAGGTACTTCATGGTAGTTCTCCTTCGTCTCGCGGCCCGTCGTGGCCGTTCGTGCCCCTGGGACGGAGCCGGCCCCGCGTTCTCGACACCGGCGGCATGCCGATTTCCAGAAATCGTCGGAGCTCGCCGCTGTCACTGCGCCCACCGGGTATCCGCTCAGTACTCTGTGCTACTATGTAGTGGTACTCGGTACTACAAGGTACCAGGAGTGAAGAGAGCCACGATGGACGACCTGACGGAGATGTTGAAGGGCACGCTTGAGGGGTGCGTGCTCGAGATCATCGGCAGCGAGGAGACCTACGGGTACGCCATCACGCGGCGGCTGAACGAACTCGGCTTCGCCGACGTCGTCGAGGGGACGGTTTACACCATCCTGCTGCGGCTGGAGAAGAACGGGCTCGTCCAGGTGACGAAGCGGCCGTCCGGGATGGGCCCGCCGCGCAAGTTCTATGCGCTCAACGACGCGGGGCGCGAACAGCTCGCAACGTTCTGGGCGAAATGGGAGTACATCACATCGCGGATCGACAAGCTCAAGGAGGGCGGGAGATGAAGTTCTGGGAGGCCATGACAGGCAGCGACCTCACCAGGGACTGGAAGGCCTTCGAAGCCCGGGCCGAGGCGTTGCCGGCCGACTACCGGGCGGCGTGGGAACAGATCAAGGCTCATCTCTTTTCCTACGGGGACTTCACGGGTCGCAACCTGATGCCGATTCTCGACAACGCTCTCGGACTGCTCGAAGAGACGGCGTCCGACGGGCAGAGCATTCACGAGGTGCTGGGCGACGACATCGCGGGCTTCTGCGCGGCGCTGGCCGGCGGAGAAGGTGCCCGGAGCCATCGCGACCGGTGGCGCGAGCAGTTGAACAGGAACGTCGCGAGGAAACTGGGCCGGCTAGGAGGCTGACGTGGGCGTCCGGGACATCATCGAGGGCAAGAAGCAGTGGCGGGCGCACACGGCGCGGGTCAAGGCGCTGCCGCCGGACTATCAGATCGTCTACAAGGAGATTCAGAGGTACATCTTCAAGGTCGGACCGATCGATCTGCTTGACGGGCACCCGCTCTCAGGGATCCTCGACTTCTTCGAGGAGGGCGTCGCGGCCGGCAAGGGAGTCCTGGGACTCATCGGCGATGACGTCGCCGCCTTCTGCGACGATCTGCTCAAGGACTCGCGCACCTACGCGGACATCTATCAGGAGTCCATCAGCGAAAACCCCGGCACGGCCGGGAAGTAACGCCCGTCGACCGGTGGCGGCGCCGTTCTTCGACGGGTGAGCCGAAGGAGAACATCCGGCCCCTGACCGCCGACGACCTGCTTGCCGCCGCGCGCGCCGAGTCGGGGCTTGAGCAGCAACCCTGCGGCCAATGGCGTTAGCGAGCCGATGGGGCAGGGCTTACCGCCACTGACCGGTCCGATGTGGGTCGGCTCGGGTTCGCCCTTCAGCTGGTGACGGTCCGCTGGCTCGGTACGTTCCTGGAGGACCCCCAGCTGAAAGCCCGAGAGCTACCCCGTCCAGGACGAGGACATGGCCCGCCTGTCGCCGTTCGTCCACTCCCACCTAGGCGTTCACGGCACCTACACCTTCGCCCTGCCCGGCCTCGCCCCCGGCGCCATTCGCGACCTGCGGGACCCCGACGGCACCGAGGATGATGACGAGATCTGAGTGAAGGGGTCTCGATCGCCGAGGCCGGCGCCAGCTCAACGAGCCACTCGGACCAGTCGCAACACCGGGTCGCGGTACTAGCCTGCGGTGGTGACCGGAACCGAACTGGACGAGTTGATCGTGGCTGACAGCGCGGCGCTGCGCGCGTGGCTGCTGGGCAACCACACTGCCTCTCCTGGCGTGTGGCTCGCCCTGACCAGGAAGGGCGGCTCCGTCACCACGCTGACCTGGCAGCAGGCGGTCGA
Organism: Sphaerisporangium siamense; assembly: GCF_014205275.1. NCBI lineage: Bacteria > Bacillati > Actinomycetota > Actinomycetes > Streptosporangiales > Streptosporangiaceae > Sphaerisporangium > Sphaerisporangium siamense. Next base: position 5,826,350 of record NZ_JACHND010000001.1, on the reverse strand, counting down.
TGAGGCACTGTGCTTCGGCTGGATCGACGGGCAGGCCCGCAAGCGCGACGAGGAGAGTTCCTGGAGGCGGTTCACCCCGCGCCGGTCCCGCAGTGTCTGGTCCCAGCGCAACGTCGCCAACGTGGCCCGGTTGGAGGCTGCCGGCCTGATGCTGCCCGCTGGCCGTGCCGCGGTGGAAGCCGCGAAGGCCGACGGGCGGTGGACGGCCGCCTATGCACCGCCGTCGGAAGCGGAGCTCCCGGCCGACCTGCGAGCCGCGATCGCCGCCGACCCAGCGGCGCAGGCGATGTTCGAGGTGCTCACCAAGACCAACCGCTTCGCTCTCATCAGCCGGGTCAATGCCGTCAAGCGGGCCGAGACGCGTACCCGGAAGATCGCCGAGTACGTGACGATGCTGGCCCGGCACGAGACGATCCACCCTCAGCGAGCCAGGCCGACGGACCCGCCGACGTCGTGACCGGATGTCTGCCAGAACAGACGAACCCACGTTGTTCACCAGAACTGTGCTCTCGAAACTCCGTCTTGTCCGCTTCAAGAAGCGTGAAGATCTCCGCTGGTGCACGGTCCGAGGAGTGCGACAGCTGCAGGTCGCGTCGGCGTACCTGCGCTTCGCTGAACCGTAGGCATCGCAGGAAGATGACGGAAAGGCGATCGGCGGTACCTTCCCGCGATCGAATCATGCTCGTCGAGCATGCTCAGCACGTGGGCTGAGCGCCCGTGCCGGCGTCAGCTGTATCGCTCGACGAGCGCGTTGCCGATCGAGGCCAGGTGGTCTCGCACACCCGGGGGGCCGGTCACGTCGAGCCATTCGACCAGCCCGGCGAGTTCGCCGGCGAGGGTGTAGTCGTCGTGGCCGCGGATCACGACGTCGATGCGTCCGTTGGTCGTGGTGCCTCCGACTTCGAGTCGGTCGCCGAACCCGATCCGGAGAATGCCTATGGCGTGGGGCGCGCAGACGGCCTGGACCTCCAGAGGTGTTCGTTTGCGGTCGATCTCGTCGGCGATCTCGCGCCAGCTCTCGGCGAGGTCGAAGTCCTCGGGCCGGTGCACGTGATCGCCGGTCGGGTCGGCGGATGTCACGCGGTCGATCCGGAAGGTCCGTCGGCCGGTCTCGGTGTGGGAGACGAGATACCACGCCGGGCCTTTGGCGACGATGCCCAGCGGGTGGACGGTCCTCTCGGTCTCGGCGCCTTTGCTGTCGACATAGCCGAGCCGCACCTGGACGCCGCGGATCACCGCGTCCTGGAGGTCGTCGAGGAAGCGAGGTGGTCGGTGCTCGACCCGGCTCGCCCCCCATCGTCGCGGGTCCATGACCAAGGATGATGCTGCTGCTTCGGCTTGGGCGCGGAAGGGTTCCGGCAGGGCTTGGACGAGTTTGCGCAGGGCTGCTTTCACGGCCGGGGTCGCGGCCGAGGCCGGGCCGGCGACCAGGAACAGGGCGCGGGCCTCACCCGCGGTCAACCCGGACAGGTCGGTACGGGCGCCGCCCATCAGGCGCCAGCCGCCGCCCCGTCCTTGCGTGGAGTACACGGGCACCCCGGCCATGGCCAGGGCGTCGAGGTCGCGGCGGGCGGTGCGCTCGGAGACCTCCAGCTCCCGGGCGACCTCTGCCGCTGTCACCTGCTCGCGCCGTTGCAGCATGAGGAGGACGGCCACCAGCCGGTCGGTTCGCACGCCCACAAGACTCCCACACAAACCGGTCATAAGGTGACCGGTTTCGGCGTCAGGATGGTGCCATGACCTCAACCGATTTCCCCAAGCCCACCCTCATTCCGGTCAACGGTGTAGAACTCGAAGTCTTCGAAGCGGGCCGAGAGAACGCGGGAAGGCCCATCGTGCTCTGCCACGGCTGGCCGGAGCACGCCTTCACCTGGCGCCACCAGATGCCCGCCCTCGCCGCGGCCGGCTACCACGTCATCGCCCCGAACCAGCGCGGTTACGGTAACTCCTCCCGCCCGGCCGAGGTGACGGACTACGACATCGAACACCTGTCGGGTGACCTCGTCGCGCTTCTGGACCACTACGGATACCAAGACGCCACCTTCATCGGCCACGACTGGGGCGCGTTCGTCGTCTGGGGCCTGACCCTGCTGCACCCCACCCGTGTGAACAAGGTGATCAACCTGAGCTTGCCCTACCAGGAGCGCGGGGAAAAGCCGTGGATCGAGTTCATGGAAGACGTGCTCGGCGGCGACTTCTACTTCGTCCACTTCAACCGGCAGCCGGGCGTCGCCGACGCCGTATTCGAAGACAACACCGCCCGGTTCCTCCGCAACCTGTACCGGAAGAACCAGCCGCCGCCGGAGCCTCAGCCGGGCATGGCACTGATCAACCTCGCCAGAGCGCGAACACCCCTCGGCGAACCCATCATGAGCGACAGCGAACTGGCCGTCCTCGTCTCCGCCTTCGAAACATCCGGATTCACCGGCGGCATCAACTGGTACAGGAACCTCGACCGCAACTGGCGCCTCCTGGCGAACGTGGACTCGATCATCCACCAGCCCGCCCTCATGATCTACGGCGACCGGGACCCGGTCGCGAGGTCGGAAAACCTGGCAGAGTTCGTGCCCAACGTGGAAGTGGTCTGTCTGGACTGCGGCCACTGGATCCAGCAGGAAAAACCCGAAGAAACAAACCAGGCCATTCTCAAATGGCTGGACAAGCGGGATGACGCCTAACGTCTCGTGATCCCAGCCTGCGAAAACGCCTGGCCACTGAGGGTTCCGGGCTCACTACCGGCAGTGCGGGGAGTTTGGGCTGTTTGCCCTTGAGCTTGCCGTTTTTCTTCGCCAACGCCATTCCTTCGCGGGTGCGCTGGTGCCCGATGTTCGCCTCGAACTCGGCGACCATGGCGAGGGTCTGAAGGAACAGTCGGCCGAACGGGTCGCTCCAGTCGTGGATGGTCATGCCGACGCCGAACAGGACGCCCCGGCCAGACAGGCCCGTCAGGATGTCGTTGGCCTCGGCCATGTTGCGGGCGGACCGGTCGAACTTCGTCCCGGTGAACACGCTGCTGTCCCAGACGGCAGCGAGGGCCTGGTCGAGGCCGTTCCGGTTACGGCGGGTGGTGCCGGAGAAGCCGCGGTCGATGTAGATGCGGTCTTCTGGGACGCCGAGCGCGCGGAGTTGCTCGGCCTGAATCTGGACGTCTTGCTCATCGGTGCTGCAGCGGGCGTATCCGACGCGACGGGTCTCGGCCACGCCCCAAGTGTTCCGTAAGCCCCCCCCATCACCGGGACAAAGTCCGGAACACCTTTACGGAACACCCCTACCTGGGTCGCGATCCAGGCGGGGTGGTGTTCCGTTGGGGGATCCCCTTACGGAACACCACCCCGAGGACTTCCCGAACCCTGGGGATTGAGCGGCCCGGTCCATCCCACGCAGGCCCGCATCCGGAACCAGCACCCGCATCGGACCGGTCAGTGGCGGTAAGCCCTGCCCCATCGGCTCGCTAACGCCACTGGCCGCAGGGTTGCTGCTCAAGCCCCGAGTCGCGCCGATCCTCTCCGCCGGAGCCGCCGCCGTGGTCGCCCGCGGTGCTCGGCCGGCGGATACCCGCCCGCACGTCCAGCGGCCGGCCAGCGGTAAGACCTCGGGCGCGATCGTCTCCGGACGCGTCTCTAATGGCATCTCGCCCCCCGCACCCACACGCTCAAGCTTTCGCCTTACGCCTCAGCTATTCGGTGTTGCTAGGTACTAGTAGTCAGTGTTACTTTGTACCGGTAGTCAGCGACACCGAGTAGCTGAAACAGGGGAGGCGCTCCATGGGCAAGCTCGTGACGGAGATGCTCAAGGGAACGCTGGAGGGCATCGTCCTGGCGATCCTGTCCGGCCGGCCCGCGTACGGCTACGAGATCACGGCGCAGCTACGGGACCAGGGCTTCTCCGACATCGCCGAGGGCACCGTCTACGCGCTGCTGGTCAGGATCGAGCAACGCGGCCTGGTCGACGTGCAGAAGGTCCCGTCGGAGAAGGGGCCCCCGCGCAAGGTGTACTCCCTCAACGACCAGGGACGGGAGTACCTCGAAGAGTTCTGGCGGACCTGGATCTTCCTGGCCGACCGGCTCGAACAGCTCCGCAAGGAAGGCAAGTAGACATGACCACAGGATCGAACGAGCCGAAGAGCCGCTACCTGCAGTACCTGGAGATCGTCACCGGGTCGCTGGAGGAGAAGAAGCGCTACCGGCAGTACAAGGCACGCATCAAGCGGCTGCCCGAGAACTACCGCATCGCGGTCGAAGCCTTGGAGCGCTACCTGATGCACTTCGGGCCGGCCGACGGCGCCGGCGCGATGTCGATGTACGAGGACCTGGCCGACCTGTTCGAGCAGAGCGCGGCCGACGCCACCCCCATCCGCGACCTCTTCGGCGACGACCCAATCGAGTTCGTCGAGGCGTTCATGGCCAACTACCCCCTCGGCCAGTACCGGGCCCGCGAACGCCACCGCTTCACCAGCGCCATCGCCCGCGCCGCCGGCGACACCACCCCGCCACAGGACAGGACCGCGTGATGACGACCCAGCAAGCCCCGGCGATCCAGGTGAACGGCCTGGAGAAGTCGTACAAGGAACTGCGCGTGCTGCGCGGCGTGAACTTCGAGGTGGCGCAGGGCAGCATCTTCGCCCTGCTCGGCTCCAACGGAGCGGGCAAGACCACCGCCGTGAAGATCCTGTCCACGCTGCTCAGGGCCGACGCGGGCACGGCCCGCGTGAACGGCTTCGACGTCGCCACGCAGGCCGCGAACGTGCGCGAGTCGATCAGCCTCACCGGGCAGTTCGCCGCCGTGGACGAGATCCTCAGCGGGCGGGAGAACCTGGTGCTGGTCGCCCGGCTGCGGCACCTCAAGAACCCAGGCAAGATCGCCGACGACCTGCTGGAGCGGTTCTCGCTGACCGAGGCGGGCGCGCGGAAGGCGGCGACGTACTCGGGAGGCATGCGCCGCCGCCTCGATATCGCGATGAGCCTGATCGGCCGTCCGCCGATCATCTTCCTCGACGAGCCGACGACCGGGCTCGACCCCCAGGCCCGCATCGAGGTGTGGCAGGCCGTCAGGGAACTCGCCGAGCACGGCACGACGGTGCTGCTCACCACGCAGTACCTGGACGAGGCCGAACAACTCGCCGACCGGATCGCGATCCTCCACGAGGGCCGGATCATCGTCAACGGCACCCTGGCCGAGCTCAAGCGACTGCTCCCGCCCGCCAAGGTCGAATACGTCGAGAAGCAGCCGACCCTTGAGGACGTCTTCCTCACCCTCGTCGGCACGAAGTCATAAGGAACAACGATGAGCAAGCATTTCTTCGGCGACACCACCGTCCTGCTGGGACGGTCCCTGCGCCACATAACGCGCAGCCCGGACACCATCATCACGACCGCGATCATGCCGATCGCCATGATGCTGATGTTCGTCTACGTGTTCGGCGGCGCGATCAGAACAGGGTCGGGCTCGTATGTGAACTACATGCTGCCCGGCATCCTGCTCATCACGGTCGCCTCGGGCATCGCCTACACCGCGTACCGGCTGTTCATGGACATGAAGGGCGGCATCTTCGAGCGATTCCAGTCGATGCCGACCGCGCGGTCGTCGGTGCTGTGGGCGCACGTGCTGACCTCGCTGGTCGCCAACCTGGTCTCGCTCGGGGTCGTGATGGTCGTGGCCCTGCTCATGGGCTTCCGCTCGGAGGCGGGAGTGTCGGCGTGGCTGTCGGTGGCGGGCATCCTGGTCCTCTTCACCCTGGCGTTGACCTGGATCGCCGTCATCCCCGGCCTGTCGGCCAAGACCATGGAAGGCGCGAGCGCGTTCTCCTACCCGCTCATCTTCCTGCCCTTCCTCAGCTCGGCGTTCGTGCCGACCGCCACCATGCCCGGCCCGGTGCGCGCCTTCGCCGAGAACCAGCCGGTGACCTCCATCGTCAACGCCATCCGCGCCCTGTTCACCGGGCTGCCGGTCGGCAACGACATCTGGGTCGCCCTCGCCTGGTGTGTCGGCATCCTCGTCGTCGCCTACGCCGTCGCCATGAGGACCTACCGCCGCAGGATCTCCTAGGCGGGCCGCGTGCCCGCCCATCGAAAGGAAGGGTCATGAACGACTTCGTCCACACCCTCACGGCCATGCCGACGGCGCGTCAGCCCGGCTGTCCCTTCGACCCGCCCACGGAGCTGATCCAGGCCCGCGAGCACGGCCCGATCAGCCGCTTCCCCTTCCCCGGCGGCCACCAGGGCTGGCTGGTCACCGGGTACGACCTGGTCAGGTCGGTCCTGGCCGACTCGCGCTTCAGCTCCCGCAAGGAGCTCATGCGCCACCACCCGCTGATCGACTACGGCGACATCGAGGTCCCTCCCGCGCCGCCCGGCGAGTTCCTGCTGATGGACGAGCCGCGGCACAGCCGCTACCGCAAACCCCTGGTGGGCAGGTTCACCGTCCGGCGGATGCGGCTGCTCACCGAGCGCGTCGAGCGGATCACCGCCGACCACCTGGACGCCATGGAGAAGGCCGGCCCGGCGGCCGACCTGGTCACCGCTTTCGCCAAGCCCATCCCCGCCATCGTGATCTGCGAGCTGCTGGGCGTCCCCTACGAGGACCGGGGCCGCTTCCAGGAGAACATCGACAAGTTCCTCGGCGGAGAAACCGGCGACGAGGAACTGCTCGCGGCCTACCTGGCGACCCAGCAGTACCTCGCCGAGCTGGTGGCCGCCAAGCGCGCCGAGCCCACCGACGACGTGCTCAGCGACCTGCTCGACAGCGACCTGACCGATGAGGAGCTGAAGGGCATGGCCCTGATCCTGCTGTCGGCCGGGTTCGACACCACCGCGAACATGCTGGCGCTGGGCACCTTCGCCCTTCTGCGGAACCCCGAGCAGCTGGCCGCGCTGCGCGCCGACCCCGCGCTCGCCGACCAGGCCGTGGAGGAGCTGCTGCGTTATCTGAGCATCGCCAAGCAGTTCCACCGGGTCGCGCTGGAGGACGTCGAGCTGGGCGGCCACACCATCGAGGCCGGCACGACGGTCATCCTGTCCCTCAACACCGCCGACCGTGACCCCGAACGTTTCCCCGACCCCCACAGGCTCGACCTGCGCCGGCAGGACGGCGGCCACCTGGCCTTCGGCCACGGCATCCACCAGTGCCTGGGCCAGCAGCTCGCCCGCGTCGAGATGCGGGTCGCCTTCCCCGCCCTGTTCAACCGCTTCCCCACGCTGCGCCTCGCCGTCCCCGCCGAGGAGGTCAGCCTGCGTCCGGAGACCGCGGACATCTACGGGGTGAAGAGCCTCCCGGTCACCTGGGACGCGTAACCACTGACGCTTCAGGGGTTCCCCGTCAGTCGCCGGCCGGGGCCGTGCCGCCGCGGGTAGGGGGCCTGGTGCCGAGGGTGGCGTGGAGTTCGGCGGTCACGGCGCGTTCGCGCAGGTGGGCCGCCTCGGTGCGCAAGGACTCGGCCTGGGCGCGGAGGTCCTCCACGCGGGCGCGTTCGATCTCCAGCAGAGCGGCGAGCCGGTCCCGTTCGGTGGTGGCCGCGCCTTCCTGGTCGCGGGCCGTGGTCGCCGCCTGCTCGGCGGCCCGGGCGCGGGCCGTCGCCTCGCGTTCGGCCGTCTCGGCCTGCCGCCGGGCCTGCTCGATGCGTTCGGAGGCGTCCCGGCGCGCCAGGTCGGCGTCGGCCTCGGCACGGGCGGCCTGGGCGGTCGCCTTGGCACGGGCGCGTTCGGCGGTGTCGGCACGGGATTGCGCGCGGTCGCGTTCGGCCTCGGCGGCCTCGGCGCGGGCGGTGGCCGCCGCGGCGGAGTGCTCGGCCTGGGCGCGTGCGGTGCGCGCCTGGTCGGCCTCGGCACGTGCGGCGTCGCGGTCGGCGCGGGCCTTCTCCGCTTGCCGTGCCGAACGGGCCGCCGCGGTGCGGGCCTGCTCGGCGTCGGCGCGGGCCTGGTCGGTCTCGCTGGTGGCGGCCTCGACGCGCTCGTGCATCTCGCGGACCGCCTGGTCGCGGGCGGCCTCGGCGCGGGTGGCGCGCCGGGCGGCCTGCTCGGCCGCCTGTTTTGCCACCCGCTCGGTGGTGGCGGCCTCCCGCAGGGCGGCCAGGGCCTGCTCGCGCGCGGTCTCGGCGTCGGCGAGCGCGGTGTCGCGCTCGGCCAGGGCCTCCTCGGTCTGGCGGCGCATCGCGTCGCGTTCCCTGCGGGCGTGCTCGGTGGCCTCGCGTGCCAGCCGTACCTGCTCGAATGCCTGCTCGCGCTCGGTGCGGGCGATGGCCACGCGGGTGTGCGCCTCGGCCTGAACCGCGCTGATCTTGGCTTCGACGCCCGCCGGGCTGAGCTCGTCGGCCAGGACCTGGGCCAGCGGGGCGATCGCGGCGGCCAGCCCCTTCTCCATGCGTTCGTACAGCTCTTCGGCCCGCGCCAGCGAGCCCTCCAGCCCGGGGGTGGCCCGGCGCAGCTCACGTTCCCGCTTGGCGGCGGCCTGGCAGTCGCCCTGCGCGCAGTACTCCCGCGGCCTCCCCCGCCCGCCGCGCTGCTCCACCACGGCCCCACAGTGCCGGCACGGCCGCACCGCCGCCCCAACCGCCGCGTCCGCCTCGACCTCTCCGTCGTGCGCCCCCGCCGGGTCCTCCCCCGCCTTCACCGTCATGCCGAGCACCCTAGCATTTTCTATTTTCCAGAAATTCGAATCCGAAAAATAAGATCCGTTGCGTGTCGCTTCGCAGACGATAACCAACGGGAACGTGAGTTCCCGCAAGTAATCCACAGCGACGACGACCACACGCACCGACGTGACGCGGGCCGTCCGGCCGTCGCGACACTGCCGTCAGCGGTGCTTTCGCACGGAGGTCGTGTCGACGTCGGCGGGTTCACCGTTTGAGCCGACCGGGCGGAGCTCCGGAAGTGGGAGGCCGTGTTCGTCGACGAGGACGGAGTGGGGCTCGCTGGGGGCGAAGGCGTGGCGTTCGCCCCACTGGCGCAGGGCCACGATGACGGTGAACAGGTCGCGCCCGGCGGAGGTCAGCGTGTAGAGACGCCGTTTGCCCGAGGGCGCGGTCTGCCGGTCGAGGACGCCGCGCTCGACCAGCCGGCGGAGCCGGTCGGTGAGGATGTTGCGGGCGATGCCGGTGCGCTGCTGGAAGTCGGTGAACGCGCGCGCGCCGTCCATGGCGTCGCGGACGATGACCAGGCTCCAGCGGTCACCGATCAGGTCGAGGGTCCGCGCCACCGGGCAGGCCGGGTCGGTCCAGGTCACATTTTCGGCGTTGACCGCGTCCTGAGCCATCGCGCCTCCCGAAGAGTTGCTGATTGAAACCATTCTGCCCTACCTTGAAACAGTTGCAATCTGCTACTAAATGCGGGGGCATGGATGGGCCTGACCGTTGGCCGAAGGACGCTGTTCGCCGCGGTCTGCGCGGTCGCCGTCGCGAGCATCTACGCCGCGCAACCGGTACTCGCCCAGATCGGCAGCGATCTCGGCGTCCCGCAGGCTCGCCTGGGATGGATCGTCGCTGCCGGGCAGCTCGGCTACCTGGCAGGACTTGCCGTTCTCGTCCCGCTGGGCGACATGATGGACCGGCGCAAGCTCATGGCGGGGCACCTTCTGCTGACCGCGGCGGGCACGGCCCTTGCCGCGACGGCCACCCGGACCTGGGTGCTGCTCGTCGGACTGGTGGTCGCGGGACTGTTCGCGGTCGTCGTGCAGACGACGGTCGCCTACGCCGCCGCCCTGTCCTCCCCCGAGGAACGCGGCCGCGACCTCGGCGTGGTGACCTCCGGTGTCGTCATCGGCATCCTCGGCGCACGCGTCGCGGCCGGCGTGCTGGCCGCGGTGTGGGGCTGGCGCGGTGTGTACGTCGCGCTCGCCATGCTGCTGGCGACGCTGGCGTGCCTCGTCCTGAGAACACTGCCGCCGGACACGCGCGCCGGCCACACCACGTATCGACAGGTGCTGACGTCGCTCGGCGACCTGTTCAGCGAGCGCCTGTTCATCTCGCGCGGGCTGATCGCGTTCTTCCTGTTCGCCTCCTTCGGCACGCTGTGGAGCGGCCTGGCACTCCCCCTCGCGGCCGCCCCGTGGCATCTGAGCACGGCGCAGATCGGGCTGTTCGGCATCGCCGGCCTGGCCGGCGCTCTCGGCGCAGCCCGGGCGGGACGCTGGGCCGACGCCGGGTTCACGAGCCCCGTCACCGGCGGAGCGCTCGTCCTCCTCACCGCCTCATGGCCGGCCATCGGGCAGGCGTCGTGGTCGCTGTGGCTCGTCGTCATCGGCGTGGTCGTGCTCGATTTCGCCGTCCAAGCCGTGCATGTGAGCAACCAGCACCTGCTCACCACGGCCCACCCGCACCGCACCAGCAGCGTCATCGGAACCTACATGATCTTCTACTCCCTCGGCTCCGCCCTCGGCGCCACCACCACGACCACGGTGTTCACCGGCGCCGGATGGACAGGCTCCGCCATCCTCGGCGCGGCCTTCGCAACCTGCGCCTTCGTGGTCTGGGCATCCAGCCGCCGCGTCCACCGGGCTTGAGCAGCAGCGGTACAGCGGTCAACGCTGAGATTGATCATGGTCCGGTCGTGGCCGGAAGTGCCGCGCACAGGTGAGCGGCTCCCGTACTCGGGGCGCCCCAATCGAGGGATCCTGTATTACGAACATGTTCGTTACGATCGGCTTGTGACTGCGAGAAAAGAGCCGATCAGCCGCCGGGAGCGTCCGGCGAAGCCTGCCCTGTCCCGGCGCGGGATCGTGGACACCGCCGTGCGGATCATGCGTGCGGAGGGGCTGGGGAAGGTCACGATGCGCCGCCTGGCGCAGGAGTTGGACACCGGCCCGGCGTCACTGTACGTCTACGTCGCCAACACCGCCGAGCTGCACGCGGCCGTTTTGGATTCTCTGCTCGGCGAGGTCGACCTGACCGGACGGGACGGCGGTGATGACTGGCGCGAGCAGCTCCGTGCCGTCATGACGTCGTACACCCTGGTGCTGTTCGAGCACCCGCAGCTCGCGCGGGCCGCGCTCGTCACCCGCCCGAGCGGCGAGAACTACCTGCGCCTGCTGGAGCGCATCCTCGCTCTCCTTTCGTGCAGTGGCGCCGGCCGCGAGCAGGTCGCCTGGGGGGTGGACAAACTGCTCCAGGATGCGACGGCCACCGCCGCCGAGCACTCGACGCGCGAGCACGAGCCCGCCTCCGAGGACGAGTGGAACGCCACCGTGCGTGCGCTGCACGCCCTGGACGCCACCACGCATCCGGCGATCACCGCGCATATGCCCGCCCTGATCGGTGGCTCGGCGCGGGACAGGATCCGCTGGAGCTTCGACGTCCTCGTCAACGGCATCACGCACACACCGGTCCCGGGCACCGTCGACTGATCTTCGGGCGGGGCGGGCCGCCCTGCCGACGGGAGGGGCGTAGGGAGCGGAGATCTCTCGCCGCTCGCTACTGGCGCTCCGTTGGACGAACTTGTTCGCCACGAACATGTTCGTTACGATGACGGGAGTGGCCGAGGCATCGCTTGCCGCCCCGTCGCGGACACCGCCCTCCGAAGGGGCCGTGCGGCGCCGGCGGCGATCACTCGGCGGACAGAGGTGGTCCCTACTTCTTCCGGAGGCCTCATGAGCACCAGTCATCTTCCTGTCGCGATCATCGGCGGAGGCCTCGGCGGCCTGACCGCCGCCCGTGTCCTGCACGTCAAGGGCATCGAGTCGGCGATCTTCGAGCGGGATGCGTCGGCGGCGGCCCGTACCCAGGGCGGGATGCTCGACATCCACGAGGACAACGGGCAGAAGGCGCTGCACGCCGCCGGCCTCCACGACGACTTCCTCAAGATCGTCCACGAGGGCGGGCAGGCCATGCGCCTGCTCGGCTCCGACGGCACGGTGCACGTGGCCGAGGAGGACGACGGCACCGGCGGCCGGCCGGAGGTGGACCGCGGCCACCTGCGCGATCTGCTGCTCGACTCTCTGCCCAACGGCACGATCCACTGGGGCCGAAAGGCCACCGGTGCCCGGGCGCTGGGCGACGGGCGCCACGAGGTGACGTTCGCCGACGGCTCCACCATCACCACCGATCTCCTGATCGGCGCGGACGGCGCCTGGTCCCGGATCAGGCCGCTGGCCTCGGACGCCGAGCCCACCTACACCGGCATCTCCTTCGTCGAGACCGACCTGTTCGACGCCGACACCCGCCACCCACGCAGCGCCGCGGTCATCGGCGGCGGGTTCTTCATCGCCTTGGGGCACGAACGCGGTGTTCTCGCGCACCGGGAGGCCGACGGTAGCCTCCACGTCTACACGGCACTCAAGATCGACGAAGGCTGGCTGGACACGATCGACTTCACCGACCAAGCCGCCGCCAAGGCCGCGGTCCTCGCCCACTTCGAGGGCTGGGACGAGGACCTGCGCGGCCTGGTCGCCGACGCGGAGACGATCATCCCGCGCCGTATCCACGCCCTGCCCGTCGGGCACCGCTGGGACCGCGTGCCGGGCATGACGCTGCTCGGTGACGCCGCCCACGTGATGTCCCCCTTCGCCGGGGAGGGCGCCAACCTCGCCATGTTCGACGGCGCCGAACTCGCCCTGGCCATCGCCGCCCACCCCGGCGACACCGAGGCCGCCCTGGCCGCGTACGAGGAGGCCCTCTTCTCGCGCGGCGAGGCGTCCGCCGCCAAGTCCGCCGCCACCCTGGACACGATGTTCGGCGAGCGGGGCCTGGAGCAGATGACCGCGTTCTTCACCTCCGGCCCGGCAGCCCAGTGACGGCCGCCCTGACGCCACCCCTCCCTCAGCCACATCCAGGTGGAAAGAAGCTCGCGATCATTCGGTCCTGGGCGCCCCCTGGAGCAACGCCCTCGCCATGACTCGCCGCAGCACAGCCCCGGCGGCTAACTGAAGCACCTCCCGCACGGATGTCCCGCCGCTGAAGTGCGCGGTCCGGCTGCTCCAGCACGCAGGCTTGGCGTTGATCGCTGTACCGGTGATCCCCTCGGCCGTGATTGGATTGGCGACGCACCTTCGCGCTGGAATGGCTGGCTCGTTGGGCGCTTCCGGTGCTTGTCGTCATTCGATCGTTCGCCGACGGGCCGGGCGGCCGGAGAACTCCTGACGGAAGGCCATCACGGCTCGCCGCCCGACAGGCCGACGGCACACCCCAGTAAGGAACCATGCGATGAGCACCCCGCACGCCTTCCCCCTGGAGCCCACCCCGATCCGCGTGTCCGACGAGGTCCTCGATGACCTGCGCGCCCGTCTCGCATTGACCCGTCCGCCGCTGGACGAGGGGAATGGGGACTGGTCCTACGGCGTCCCGGACGGCTATCTCCGTGAGCTGGCCGCCTACTGGCGGGACGGCTACGACTGGCGCAAGGCCGAGGCCGCCATCAACGTCTACGAGCACTACCAGGTGAGCGTCGCCGGTGTCCCGGTGCACTTCATGCGCAAGCCCGGCCGTGGCCCCTGTCCGATCCCGTTGATCCTCACCCACGGCTGGCCGTGGACGTTCTGGCACTGGTCGAAGGTGATCGACCCGCTCGCCGACCCGGCCGCGTCCGGCGGTGACCCCGCCGACGCGTTCGACGTCATCGTGCCGTCCCTGCCCGGCTTCGGTTTCCCCGGCCCGCTCAGGGGCTTTCCTGACGTCAACTTCTGGAAGGTCTCCGACCTCTGGCACATCCTGATGACCGAGACCCTGGGGTATGAGAAGTACGCCGCCGGGGGCTGTGACATCGGCGGGATCGTCTCCAGCCAGCTCGGCCACAAGTACGCCGACGAGCTGTACGGCATCCACATCGGCTCCGGGCTGCCGCTCGACTTCTTCACCGGCCCCCGCGCCTGGGACTTCGCCCGGAATCGGCCCCTCACCGACGACCAGCCCGCCGACGTCCGCGCCCGCATCATCGAGATGGACCACCGCTCGGCGTGCCACCTCGCCGTGCACATGCTCGACGGCGCCACCCTGGCCCACGGGCTGAGCGACTCGCCCGCCGGACTGCTCGCCTGGCTGCTGGAGCGCTGGAACGCCTGGAGTGACAACGGCGGTGACGTCGAGTCCGTCTTCACCAGGGACGAACTGCTCACCCACGCCACGATCTACTGGGTGAACAACTCCATCGCCACGTCGATGCGCTACTACGCCAACGCCAACCGCTACCCCTGGTCCCCCGCCCACGACCGCACCCCGGTCGTGCAGGCCCCGGTCGGCCTCACCTTTGTCACCTACGAGAACCCGCCCGGCATCCACACCGCCACCGAGCGCGTCCAGGCGTTCAAGAACGGCCCGCAGGGCGACTGGTTCAACCACGTCAACGTCAACGCCCACGACCACGGCGGCCACTTCATCCCCTGGGAGAACCCCGACGCCTGGGTGAACGACCTGCGCCGCACCTTCCACGGCCGCAGGCCCTGAGCGCCCCTGCGGGAGAAGGTCAGGGCGGGGGACGTTCCGTCACCGTTGATCGGCGTGTTCTCGCTCGGCGGCCGCGGCGTAGGCGGCGTCGAGGCGCTCGAGCGGGCCTGGACCGTCGTGCGGCTTCGGCGGGGCGCCGAGGTGGCGGACGCGGAGCTCGTCCATGAGCTCCTCGACGAACGCCGGACCCTCATCGCGCATGAGCTGCTGCCGGCTGCGGAGCTCATCGCTGCCCGTGCGCCAGTCGAGGCCCCAGTTTCCGAGAGCGTAGATGATCGGAAGAGTCTGGATGCCGGCTTCGGTGAGGCTGTAGCGAGCGCGCTGCCCCCGCGCGGCGGTGCCGCGGGTGAGGATCCCCGCCTCGACGAGCCGCACGAGGCGGTCGGCGAGGATGTTCGAGGCGATGCCCTCGATCGACCCGGTGAGCAGCGCCCGAAAGTAGCGGCGGTCGCCGAAGATGACGTCGCGCAGCACGAGCAACGACCAGCGATCTCCGAGCACCTCGACGGCGGCGTTGATCGGACACCCGGACCGTGGTTCCACGATGCCTCCTTGACAGGTATTTCGCCCTCAATATAGTAGTTGCACATTGCAAGCACTTGGGGAAGAGGAGCCGATGGGCCGCTTCGTCTACTCGATGCAGGTATCCCTCGACCTGCGCATCGAGCAAGTTCCAGGGGACAACGGCGCCGGCGAGTGGCTGCGCATCGGCGAGGAACTGCACCGCGAGGCCAACGCGTGGGCGCGGGCGCTCGCGCTCATGGTCCACGGCCGGGTCTACTACGAGGTCATGGAGGAGCACTGGCCACGGGCGCGCGAGGACGCGTCGCTGCCGGATGTCATGCGCGAGTACGGCGACATCTGGACCGCCAAGCCCAAGGTGCTCGTCTCCCGTACGCGCCGCAGCGCCGATCACAACACCCGGATCATCGGCGGAGACGACGCGATCGAGCAGCTCGCCGCCCTGCGGGCCGCGACCGACGGCAGCATCAGCGTGGGCGGCGCGGCGCTCGCCACGCAGCTGCTCCGGGCCGGGCTTCTTGACGAGTTGCTGCTCTTCACCCATCCCGCGATCCTCGGCTTCGGCAGGCCCGTGTTCGACGACTACGACCTGCCGATCGATCTCGACCTGCTGGAGCAGCGATCGTTCGAGCAGGGCGTCACCATGCATCGCTACGCCATCCGGGACGCGAAGGAGGCGACCTCGTGCTGAGGCAGGTCGCGGAGGGTGTGTGGGTCCACGCAAGCGAGTTCGTGCAGAGCAACGCCATTGCGGTGCAGGGCCGGGCCGGTGTGTTGCTCATCGACCCCGGGGTGACCGGCTCCGAGATCGACTGCCTCGCGAACGACCTCCGCGAGTTGGGTCAGCCCGTCGTGGCAGGGTTTTCTACGCATCCGGACTGGGATCACCTGCTCTGGCACGCCCGGCTCGGCGAGGCGCCCCGTTACGGCACGGCGCGCTGCGCGGCCACTATCCGAGATCTACTGTCGGACGCCGGTACGAAGGATCGCATCGCCGCCCACCTGCTCGAGACGGAGATCGCCGGGCAGGTACCGCTGGACCTCCTCGGCCTCATTACCGGCCTGCCCGCCGAAACCGCGCAGATTCCCTGGGACGGCCCCGGGGTCCGGATCATCGAGCACCAAGCGCATGCCCCGGGCCACGCGGCACTGTTGATCGAGGAACGCGGGGTTCTCGTCGCCGGCGACATGCTTTCTGACGTCCTGATCCCGATGCTCGACCTGGACGGCACCGCGAACCCGATCGAGGACTACCTCACCGCGCTGCGACTGCTGGAGGGCGTAGCGGGCGGCGTTGACGTCGTCGTCCCGGGCCACGGTTCCGTCGGCGCATCCGACCAGGTACAGGCACGGATCGAACAGGACCGGGCGTACGTACTCGCGTTGCGGAACGGCCAAGCCCCCGCCGACCCACGACTCGGCCCATCGGCCAAGCCCGGCTGGGAATGGGTGAGCGACGTACACGAAGGACAACTCCAACGCCTCACCCAAAGAAACGACCGCGACGAAACGCCCCGCTAGCGATCGGCGTGCGACACCGCCACCGCACGCGGGCCGCCGCTCGGGACCTGGGGCAGCGGCACGACGTTCTCCCATCGCCCACACCGACTCCGCCGGCCTTCGTACCACGCGGCCACCGTTCTACCCCTTTCCCACGGACCCGCTCGGCGGCACCCCTGTGGTTCTCACGGGGAACAGACCGGCGAGGGCGGCGGTGAGAACGGGCAAGCCGATGGCCAGGGCGGCGATCGACGGCCACGGGGTATCGAAGCCGACTCGGGAGGGCACCGGTTCCCATTCGACCGAGGTCGTCATCGGCCACGCCAGAAGAAGGCCGATGGTAGACCCGGCGGCCGCACCGATAACGGTGCCGCAGGCCGTGCCGAGCCCCATACGGCACGCGGCGAACAACCGCAGGATCGTGGTCGAGCCTGCGACCCGTAGCAGGACACGCCGCGATCGGGAGCCGCCGGACCGCCCGGCCCCGGCGAGCGCGCAGCCGAGGGCGACGACGAGCGCCGCCAGGACGAACCGCCGCCAGGACGAACCGCCGCCAGCCGGTCGGTTCCTGGAATCCCCGTTCGACGTAGGTGGTCGCGGTGTCACCCAACCGGTGGTCGAGCCGGGCCCGCTCGATCGCCGATGTCCGATGGAGGGAAGGGTCGATGATCAGTTGCTCAGGCTCCAGGTCAAGGCCCAGGTCTCGCGCCACCTTCGCCGGGATGAACACCCTTTCCACGTCGGGACCGGCGGGCTTGGCGACGGTCGCGGGAATGCTCGTCCGCGAGAGCGGCCCCTCCTTGGGGGGCGATCCGGAGTCGTAGATGACCGTCACAGTGTCGATGTCCACGTCCTGAGCTGTAACGACTACGACCGTATTCTCGTCATAAGGCGTCCACGGGTCTCCCGTGAGATAACGGAGCAGCGCTCGGTCACCGATGAGACCCGCCGGAGAGACGTTTTCCAAGTCCGGTAATTCCGTCTACCGTGGCGCGCATCTCCCAAGTGGATCCATATGAGGGCTCCTGTCAGCAATACGGCGCCTCTTAGTAGCAGGAAATCGGATCGGGCGGTCGGCGCTCGGGCTCAGTTCTGGTCGAGTGTGTGGTCGGTCGTCGGGTGTGCGGAGGAGCCGGGAGTGACCAGTCCGATTTCGTAGGCGAGTACCACCGCCTGTACGCGGTCGCGGAGGGCAAGTTTCGCCAGGATGTGGGCTACGTGGGTCTTCACCGTGGCGGGGCTGAGGATCAGTCGGTCGGCCAGTTCGGCGTTGCTCAATCCGGTGGCCATCAGGCGTAGCACCTCCAGTTCGCGGGGCGTCAGGGCCGAAAGGTCGCGGTGGATCGCTTGGTCGCGGCGGGTGAAGCGCTCGACCAGGCGGCGGGTGATGGACGGGGCGAGCAGGGCGTCACCGGAACGCACCAGCCGCACCGCGGCCACCAGGTGCTCGGGGGTGACGTCCTTGAGCAGGAAGCCGCTGGCTCCCGCGGTCAGCGCGGCGTAGACGTACTGGTCGAGATCGTAGGTGGTCAGGATGAGGACGCGGGTGCCGCCGACGGAGCCCGCGACGATCCGTCGGGTGGCCTCGATCCCGCCCATTTCCGGCATGCGGATGTCCATCAAGACCACGTCGGGGGCGGTCCGCCGGACGGCGGCGACGGCCTCCATGCCGTTGGCCGCCTCGGCCACGACCTCGATGCCGTCGGCGGTGAGAATCATCCCGAATCCGCTGCGCACCAGCGCCTGGTCGTCGGCGACCACCACCCGCAGGGGCCCGCTCACGCCGTGCTCCACGGCAGACGCGCCTCGACCCGGTAACCGGCGCCGGCAGGCCCCGCGCGCAGGCTACCGCCGTAGATCGCCAGCCGTTCCCGCAGTCCGGCCAGCCCCCGGCCCTGCCCGTCCCCCGCCCGTGCCACGTGTGATCCGCCGGTGTCGGCGACCTCGATCTCCATCCACTCCCCGTGGTACCGGATCGCGACCGACGCCGCCGCGCCGTCGGCGTGCTTCATGGTGTTGGTCAGCGCCTCCTGCACCACCCGGTAGGCGGCCAGCTCCACCCCTGGCGGCAGCGGGCCGGGCGGTCGCGCCACGTCGGCGCTGACCGTCACGCCGGCCGCCCGTATCCGCGCGATGAGCGCTTCCAGCTGGTCGAGCCCGGGTTGCGGCTCCAGGCCGTCGGCCGGGAGGCCGGCCTCCTCGTCGCCCGGGCCGGCGAGCAGGCCCATGACGTGGCGCAGTTCGGCCATGGCCGCGCGGCCGCTGGCCTCGACCGCGAGCATGGCCTGCTTCGACCGTTCCGGTGCCGCGTCCATCACCTTGCGCGCCGCTCCCGCCTGGATCAGCATCACGTTCACGTTGTGCGTGACGACGTCGTGCAACTCACGCGCGATCCGCGACCGCTCCAGTTCCACAGCCCGGCGCGTGGCCTCCTCCTGCGCGCGGCTCGCCTCGTCCGACCGCCGGCGCCACAGGCGGACCGAGCCGGCCACGACCCCGGCGGTCAGCAGGACGGTGAACGGCCCCAGCCAGCCGGGCAGGCTGCCGACGGAGTTCTGGAAGGCCACGCCCGCCAGCACGGCCGCCACCGCGAGCCCGCCCGTCGCCAGGACCCGGTACCGGCTGTAGGCCATCGCGCTGTAGGCGGCGAGGGCGCAGGTCGCCACGGTGATCCAGGTCGCGTCGTCGTGCGTGGCCAGCGCGGCGAGCAGCACCACCCAGAAGGCGCCGAGCGGGCTCAGCCGCCGCACCGCCAGCGGCAGGGCGGTCGCGATCACCAGTAGCGCGGACGGGCCCTGCGGCGTTTCCCAGGTGGCCACGACCGGGTACGCCCCCTCGGCCGACGGCTCGACCACGGGCGGCAGCCGCAAGGACCCGGCCAGGGAGATCCGATACGGATCGTCCGCGATGGAGGCGGCAGCCGCCACCGCGAGGCCGGCCAGGACGAGGGCGACCAGCAGGTCGGCGACGAGCGCCCGCCGGGACGGGCGAGCACGCCGCTGATCGGGGCACAGGAGATCCAGCCACGTTGACACCACCCAGGCATTCTCATTTACGCCCCATAAGCACGGCGTCGGTCGCGGTGACTACATCGCAGGAATGACCCGGCCAGAGGGATCGCGCGCGCTCAGCCCGCTGTTCTGGGCTCATGTAAACCCCTACGGCCGGTTCCGGCTGGACATGGACACCCGGCTCAACCTCACTGCGGCGTGAGCGGACCTCCAGCGGGCCGGTACAGCGGTTCTGGCACCACCTCATCTTTCTGCGCCGCCACGCCTTCATCCGCGCAGGGGCCGACTCTGGGTGCGCCCTCTTCATGGCCTGCCCGCTACTAAGAGCGGTAACGGCAGCGGTACAACTGACCCTGGTCGGGGGTGCTAGGCTGCCGTTCGTTCAGTATTGGATCGGCGTGGGAGGGAGGTGAGGTTTGATGACCGCGGTGAAGACCGCTGCTATGCGCAGCGCCCGGACCAACCTCACGTCCCGGGCCCCGGTCTGACCTACTTCTTCCCCCAGCCTTGAGCCATCGGGCTCGCCAGGCGGGGTGATGTCCGCGTCTCGTCGGGGCCCCTTCTCCGCAAGGGTCTCTCACGTTGCCATACACGTACACCGATCCATCCGGCCTGTCCCGGTATGGGTGGACCGGCGCACTCGACCAAACCTTCACCGAGCACTACGAAGCGGGCCTCGTACCGGCCCGGATCTCCCGGGTCGATCGCGGCCTGTGCACGGCGATCACCACGTCGGGCCCGACGCGGGCCACGTTCGCCGCGCCGCACCCGCCCGACCCGCTCCTGACGCCCTGCACCGGCGACTGGGCCGCGCTGCGCCCGGGCGCCGAACCGCACCTGGTGGCGCTCCTGCCGCGGCACAGCGCGATCATGCGCTCGTCGGCGTCCAGGTCCTCCCACGGACAGGTGCTCGCCGCCAACGTCGACACGGTCGTCATCGCCCTGTCCCTGGCCACGCCCCTGGACGCGGCCAAACTGGAGCGGCTGCTCGCCCTGGCCTGGGAGAGCGGGGCACAGCCGGTGATCGTCTTGACCAAGGCGGACCTGGCCGATGATCCCGAGGCCGTCCACGCCGAGGCCGAAGCGCTGGCACCCGGCGTGGACATCCTGGTCACCAGCGTCGCCACCGGTCACAACATCGACGTGCTGGCCGCGCTGATACACGGCACCACCGTGCTGCTCGGCCCCTCGGGCGCGGGCAAGTCCACCCTCGGCAACACGCTGCTCGGCGAGGAACTGCTGGCCACCGGCACGGTACGAGAGCAGGACGGCAAGGGCCGCCACACCACCGTCCGCCGCGAGCTGCTTCCCCTGCCCGGCGGCGGGGTCCTCATCGACACGCCCGGCCTGCGCGGGATCAGCCTGCACGACGCCGCCGACGGCCTGGAGCAGGTCTTCGCCGAGATCGAAGAACTCGCCGCGCATTGCCGCTTCGGCGATTGCGCCCACGACACCGAGCCAGGATGTGCGGTGCAGGCCGCCATCCAGGCGGGTGAACTGCCCGAACGTCGCCTGCGCAGCTACCACAAGCTGCAACGGGAGAACGCCTGGGCGGCCTCACGTACCGATGCCCGGCTGCGCGAAGAGCGCGTCAACCAGCAGAAGGCCATCACCAGTCACCTGCGCGCCACCTACAGGTTCCGGGACCAGCAGCCATGACCGGCCGCATCCCACCGACCTCCCCGACCGCTCATCATCCACCAGAAGCCCGCACCACCATGCCCGAAAGCCCGCACGACCTGATCAGCGACCCCACAGTGGCGGCGTTCTTCACCCTGCACGACAACCTGGCACGTCAAGGCCCCGGCTCCGACGCGACCACCCGCCACCTGCTGTCCCTGGCCGGACCGCCGGCGCCGCGCCCGCGCGTGCTGGACATCGGCTGCGGGCCGGGCCGCTCCTCGCTGGTGCTGGCCCAGGCCGGCGCCGAGGTCACCGCGGTCGACCTGCATCAGCCGTACCTCGACGAACTGGCACGAACCGCCGCCGACCGCGGCCTCGCCGTCCACACCGTACGAGTGTCGATGGCGGATCTGCCCTTCCCAGACGAGAGCTTTGACCTGATCTGGGCCGAAGGATCCGCGTACTTCATCGGCTTCGACACCGCGCTGCGCTCCTGGCGGCGGCTGCTCGCCCCAGGCGGCCGGCTGGTCGTCACCGAATGCGAATGGAGCACCGACTCCCCATCCGCCGAAGCCCGCGCGTTCTGGGATCAGGCGTATCCGTTACGCACACGAGAGCACAACATCGCCACGGCGCACGCCGCAGGGTACGCCGTCGCCGCACTGCATACACTCCCCGACCGCGACTGGTTCGAGGAGTACTACACGCCGCTGTCACAGCGCGCCCACGCGGCCGACCTGGCCGTACCCGGGATGCGCGAGGCGGTCGCGGCCACCCTGCAAGAGATCACCATGCGCCGCGAGCACGGCGCGGACTACCAGTACACCGGCTATGTCCTGCATCCGCAGAAGGACAAGGAGACGAACCCGATCGTGACCTCTTCCCTCACCACCCGTCCCGAGAGCGCCGGCGATGTCGCCATCATCCGCGACATCAACCTTGCCGCCTTCCCCACCCCGCTCGAGGCCGACCTCGTCGAGGCGCTGCGGGCCGATCCGCAGGCGTGGCTGGCCGGCCTGTCCTGGCTGGCCGAGGCCCCCGGCGGCGAGCTCGCCGGATACGCGCTGCTCACCCGCTGCCACGTCGGCGACTCACCCGCCCTCACCTTGGGGCCGTGCGCCGTCAAGCCCGACCATCAGCGGCGAGGCGCGGGTTCCGCCGCCATCCGCGCCGCTCTGCAAGCCGCCCGCGAGCAGGGCGAGAACCTGGTGCTCGTGCTCGGCCACGCCGAGTACTACCCGCGCTTCGGCTTCACCCCGGCCTCCGGATTCGGCATCCGCCCGCCCTTCGACGTCGAGGACAAGTACATGATGGCGCTCGCTCTCGACCCTGAACAGCCGGTCCCGAGCGGCGTCATCCGCTACCCGGCGGCGTTCGGCGTCTGACCTCCCGGTCTTCGAACGCGTCGAACGGCCCCCAGCACCGCTGGGGGCCGTTCGACCGTCGCGAAGGACGGCGGCCTTGCGGCCGAGCATCCGTGGTGCGAGACGTGGGACCGGCCTACCTCGGACCTCGAAAAGTACGCCGGGCTTGACCTGCACCCGCTGCGTCACAGCGCTGCCACCCATCTCGGCGAGGGAGGTCAGCGCGGGAGGCGCAGGCCCGTGATGAGGAGTTCTACCAGTCGGCGCGCGTCGTAGCGGGGGTCGGTGTCCGCGCCGATGCAGAGGTTGCCGACGCCGCGCATGAGTTCGTAGGCGCCGACGTCGGAGCGGACCTCCCCCTCGGCGGCTGCTGCCCGCAGCAGGTGGGCGCATACCGGCACGAGCCGGTCGATGAAGTAGGCGTGCAACGCGTCGAAGCCGGCGTCGTCGGATCGCAGCGCGGCGGCGAGCCCGTGCTTGGTGGCGAGGAAGTCGACGAACAGGTTGATCCATCGCCCGAGGGCGGCGTGCGGGCTCGCGCCGCTCGCCAGCAGGGCCGGACCGGCTTCGGCGCACGCGTCCACCTGGTGCCGGTAGACGGCGATGATGAGGTCGGCCCGCGTCGGGAAGTGCCGGTAGATCGTGGCCACTCCGACGCCCGCCCTGGCGGCGATGTCGCGCACCGGCGCGTCGACGCCCGAGGTCACGAAGACCGCCGCGGCGGCGTCGAGCAGCGTCCTCTCGTTGCGCCGGGCGTCGGCCCGCTTGCGCGGGCCCACCGGCCGTCCGTCGCCGTCCTTCACCGTGCCGTCCCTCCGCTACCGGGCTTGCCAAACGGAACACGGTTCCGTATCGTTACCGGAACCTGGTTCCGCTTGCTCATGATGCCAGAGCGGCGGCCGGCAGACCAAGCCAGGCGTCCCCCCACGCCTCACCCGCAGATGGAGGAGTCATGCAGTACCGCACCTTGGGCCGCACCGGCGTGCCCGTGAGCTCCCTCGTGCTCGGCGCGATGAACTTCGGCGCGATCGGACGCACCACCCCGGACGAGGCCACCGCCATCGTCGGCGCCGCCCTCGACGCCGGGATCACCCTCATCGACACCGCCGACAGGTACAGCGACGGCGAGTCGGAGGTCATCGTCGGCAAGGCCATCGCCGGCCGCCGCGACGAGATCGTGCTGGCCACGAAGGCGGGCATGCCGATGGGCGACCGGCGCGACCACCGGGGCGCCTCACGCCGCTGGCTGGTCACCGAGCTGGACAACAGCCTGCGCCGCCTCGGCGTCGACCACGTGGATCTGTACCAGATCCACCGGTGGGACCCGGCGACCGGCGACGAGGAGACGCTGTCGGCTCTCACCGACCTGCAGCGCGCGGGGAAGATCCGCTACTTCGGCTCCTCGACCTTCCCGGCGTACCGCATCGTGCAGGCCCAGTGGGCCGCCCGCGAGAACCACCTGGGTCGCTACGTCACCGAGCAGCCCAGCTACTCGATCCTGCAGCGCGGGATCGAGACCCACGTCCTGCCCGTGACCGAGCAGTACGGGCTCGGTGTGCTGGCGTGGAGCCCGCTGGCCTCGGGCTGGCTGTCGGGCGCGGTCCGCGCCGGCCGCGAGATCGCCACCCACCGCTCGGCGGTCATGCCGCAGCGGTTCGACACCACGATCCCGGCCAACCGCGCCCGGCTCGACGCGGTGGAGCGGCTGGCGAAGGTCGCCGACGAGGCCGGCCTGACGATGATCCAGCTCGCGCTCGGTTTCGTGACCGCGCACCGGGCCGTGACCAGCGCGATCCTTGGCCCCCGCACCCTGGAGCACCTGCGCGCCCAGCTCGCCGCCGCCGACACCGTGCTGTCCGCCGACGTCCTCGACGCCATCGACGAGATCGTTCCCCCTGGCCTCGACCTCGCCCCGGACGAGAAGCACGACACCCCGCCCGCCCTGCTCGACCCGTCGCTGCGCCGCCGCTGACGGCGCGCGGCCGGGCGGCGCGGGTCAGGTGACGGTGTAGCCGCCGTCCACGATCACGGTCTGGCCGGTCAGGTAGCCGCCCGCGTCGGAGGCCATCCACACGAGGGTGGCGGCCAGTTCCTCCACGTCGCCCATGCGGCCGAGCAGCACCCGGGGCATCATGCGTTCGAGGTAGCCGGGGGTGTACTGGTCGGTCATCTCCGAGGCGAAGAAGCCGGGCGCGACGGCGTTGACCCGGATGCCCCTGCGTCCGGTCCACTGCTGGGCCAGGTCGCGGGTCAGGCCGATCAGCGCGGCCTTGCTGGCCGAGTACGCCGCCTGCGGCAGCCCGGCGGTGGCGACGCCGAGGACGCTGGAGACGTTGATGATGGACGAGCCGGGCCGCATGACCCGCCCGCACCCCTGGGCGACCCAGTAGCAGCCGTTGAGGTTGGTGTCGATGACCTGGCGGAACTGCTCGGGGGTCTCCCGGAGCGCCGGGTGGGCGCTGGCGACGCCGGCGTTGTTCACCAGCACGTCGACGCGGCCGAACCCGGCCATGACCGTGTCGACGAGCGCGTACGCCTGATCGGGGTCGGACACGTCGGCGGTGACCGGCAGCGCGCGGCGTCCGGTCTCGCGCACCAGCTCCGCCGTCCGCTCCAGGCGGTCGGCGCGCCGTCCGGCCAGGGCGACGTCGGCGCCCGCCTCGGCGAAGGCGCGGGCGAACCCGACGCCCAGCCCGGAGGAGGCGCCGGTCACCAGGACGACGCGATCGTCGAGGCGGAACTTGTCGAGAATGCCCATGCTGACTCCACGGTTAGGCGATGGTCGCGCGGCGGTGGGCGCCGATTCGCTGGTACCAGGTGAGAAGGTCGGGCCGGTCGATGCCGGCGGGGTCCACCACGCTCGTGAGGTCGTCGCCGCGCAGGATCCGTTTGACGGGAACCTCCAGCTTCTTGCCCGTGCGGGTGTGCGGGATGCCGGGCGCGGCGATGATGTCGTCGGGCACGTGCCGGGGCGAGGCGTGGGTCCTGATGGCGGCCCTGATCGCGTCGCGCAGGGGCTCGTCCAGCTCGACGCCGGGGACCGTGGTGACGAACAGCGGCATCCAGTAACCTCCGCCGGGTTCTTCCAGGCCGATGACCAGGGCTTCGGCGACCTGGGGAAGGTCCTCCACGGGCGCGTAGATGTCACCGCTGCCCATGCGGACGCCGCGCCGGTTCAAGGTGGCGTCGGAGCGCCCGTGGACGACGACCGACCCGCGGCCGGTGATCGTGACCCAGTCGCCGTGCCGCCAGACGCCGGGAAAGGTCTCGAAGTAGGCCTCGCGCAGCCGCGCGTCCCCGGGGTCGTCCCAGAATCGCAGCGGCATGGACGGCATCGGCCGCCGGACGACCAGCTCCCCCACGGTGTCCTCCATCGGCGCGCCGAGCGCGTCGTAGGCGGCCAGGGCCACGCCGAGGCACGGCGCGGACAGCTCGCCGGCCCACACCGGCACGGTGGGCACGCCGCCCGCGAAGGCGGTGACCACGTCGGTGCCGCCGCTGGTGCTGACCACCGGCACCCGGGAGCCCAGGCCGCGGATGGCCCAGCGGTGCAGGTCGGCCGGGAAGGTAGAGCCGGTGACCGCCAGGCAGCGCAGAGCCTCCAGGTCGTGGGCGCCGGGGTCGACCCCGGCCTTCTGGCACGCCGCCAGGTAGCCGGGGCTCGTGCCGAGCACCTGGACACCGGTGCGCGCGGCGATGTCCCAGAGCCGGTCGGGCGCGGGGTGGGCCGGGCTGCCGTCGTAGCAGACGATGGAGACGCCGGCCAGCAGCGCGCCGACCAGGTAGTTCCACATCATCCAGCTCGGGCTGGTGTACCAGAACATCCGGTCGCCGGGGCGCAGGTCGAAGTGTAGCGCGGTGGTCTTGAGGTGCTCCAGCACGACGCCGCCGTGGCCGTGCACGATGCCCTTGGGCCGTCCGGTGGTGCCGGAGGAGAACAGCACCCACAAGGGGTGGTCGAACGGCACGTCGAGCGGGGTGAGCGGGACGCCGGTCCGGCCGGCGGCCTCGGCCCAGGGCAGGGTGCCGGGGGGCGGCGTGTCGCCCACGAACACCGTCGCGGCGAGGCCGGGCAGGCCGGCGCGCAGCTCGCCGAGCTCGCGGCCACGGTCGACGCGCCGTCCCGCCGACACGCAGGAGGCCGCGGCCACCAGCACGACCGGCCGGAGCTGCGCCAGGCGCGCGACGGCCGCCGACACGCCGTAGTCGAGCCCGCACATGGCCCACACGGCGCCGAGGCTCGCCGTGGCGAGGAAGGCGACCACCGCCTCGACGCCGTTGGGCAGGTAGCCGGCGACCCGGTCCCCCGGGCGGACGCCGAGGCCGGTGAGGGTGGCGGCGAGGGAGGCGACCTGGGCGCGCAGCTCCGTCCAGGTGACCTCCCGGGTCCGCCCGGACTCCTCGACGGCGATGACGGCGACCTCGTGATCGGGGCGGTCGCGGAACACCTCGCGGGTGTAGTTGAGCGCGGCGCCGGGGAACCACACCGCCCCCGGCATCTCGTCCCTGGCCAGGGCCGGGACGCCGGCGGGGCGGGGCGGCAGCCCGAGGTGGTCCCACAGGGCGGACCAGAAGCCGTCGAGGTCCTCCACCGACCACCGCCACAGGTCGGGGTAGCCGGTGGTGAGGTCGCGGCCGGTCAGTTCGGAGGCGTACGCGGCGAAGCCGGTGACGCGGGCGCCGGCGACGGCGTCCGCGGACGGGGTCCAGTCCGGAAGGACGTGGGGCATGGCGAGGGCTCCTTCCCGGGCGGGTGGGGCGGTCACTCGGGGGCGAGCGCGTCGACGGACTCGACGCCGGAGATCAGTACCTGCGTGGTGTGGGCGATGTGGTCGCGCAGCAGCCGGGCGGCCAGGTCGGCGTCGCGGGCCAGGGCGGCCTCCAGGATGGCGCGGTGCTCGCCGGCGACGTCCCGGTCCTTCTCGTTGCCGAGCGGCCCGGCCCAGCGGCGGTAGAGCTCGGCCTCGTCGCGCAGGGCGAGCGCGATGTCGACCATGCGCCGGCTGGGGCAGGCGCGCAGGAGCGCGCGGTGGAACACCTCGTGGGCGGCGTACCACTCCTCCAGCGCGTCGGTGGCGGCCTCGGCGAACACGTGGGGGTCGATGCGGGACAGGACGTGGTGGGCGGCGACGATCTCGCCCTCCCAGGCCATGTCGCCGTGCACGACGGCCTGGCGGAAGGTCATCGCCTCGATCTCGACCCGCGCCATGGTGAGGTCGGTGAGCTGGTCCTGCGAGAGCTCGGCGACGGTGTAGCCCTGGTGGGGCTGTGGCCGTACCAGGCGTTCGGCGGCGAGCCGGGTGAGCGCCTCACGGGCGACGCCGACGCTGGTGTCGTAGGCCGCGCAGAGGTCGGGGAACTTCAGGCGGGCGCCGGGCTTGAGGCGCGCCGCGAAGATGTCGGCCCGGATCTGCTCGTAGACCCGGTCGGTCCGCGTCTTCTTCGGGGCGGGCTGCTGCTTGGGCATGCAGCGCAGCCTAGCCGGATACGAAACTTACCGGCAACATTCGAAACTCTCTGGACACATGCGAAAGTCGTGCCGCATCTTGTGTGACCTGCCCACCTGAGAGAGGAAGCATCGATGCGCATCGGAAACGTCGGGGGACGGGCGCTTCTCATCACCGGTGACGACACCGGGATCGACATCGCCACCGCCAGCGAAGGCGCCTTCGGCCCGTCCATGCAGTCGCTCTACGACCGCTGGACGGACTTCCGCGCCTGGGCCGCGCGGGCGCCGCTGGACGCCGGCGTCCGCCACTTCACCGAGCAACAGATCGGCGCCCCGGCGCCCTCACCGCGGCAGGTCTTCGCGATCGGGCTCAACTACGCCGAGCACGCCGGCGAGTCGGGCGTCGGAGTGCCCGAGGAGCCCGCGGTGTTCACCAAGTTCCCCACCTCGCTGACCGGGCCGGTGACCGAGGTCACCCTGCCCGACGGCAACGTGGACTGGGAGGTCGAGCTCGTGGTCGTCATCGGCCGCGAGGCCCGCAACATCTCGCCGGAGCAGGCCTGGGACCACGTCGCGGGCGTGACCGCCGGCCAGGACCTCTCCGAGCGCAGGCTTCAGCATGTCGGCCCGTTGCCGCAGTTCAGTCTGGCGAAGTCCTATCCTGGGTTCGGCCCGACCGGACCGTTCCTGGTCACCGTCGACGAGCTTGACAACCCGGACGACCTCGCCATCGGCTGCGCGGTCAACAGCGAGACGGTTCAGAAGTCGCGCACCCGTCACATGATCTTCTCGGTGCCGGTGCTCCTGGCCAAGCTGTCGGCCGTCGCCCCCCTGCTGCCCGGCGACGTCATCTTCAGTGGCACGCCCTCCGGAGTCGGAGGCGCCCAGAACCCGCCGCGATTCCTCGCACCCGGGGACACCCTCGTGTCCTTCGTGGAGAACGTCGGCCGGCTCACCCAGACCTTCGTCTCCGCCCAGGAGTAGCCATGGCACTGCACCGACTCGCCTCCCTCACCATGGGAGTCCCCGACCTCGCCCCGGCGATCGCCTACTACCGCGACTTCGGCCTGCGCCCCGAGGCGGACGGCTGGCTGTCCACCGCCGACGGCGGCCGCCAGCTCCGCCTGGTCACGACGCCGACGCGCCGGCTGGTCGAACTGGAGATCGGAGTGGACGACCCCGACGACGTCGCCCGCATGAGCCGGAGCCTGCGGGCCCTGGACCTGGAGGTCAGCGCGGCAGAGGACCGGCTGTCGGTGCGGGAGCCGATCAGCGGCGTGCGGGTGGTGGCGCGGGTCGCCGACCGGCTGGACCAGCCCAGCCTCCCCGCCCCGCCGTACAACGCGCCCGGCGACCCGGCCCGGGGAGCGACCCGCGCCCCGGCGATCCTGCGCGAGACGCCGGTCCGTCCCCGCAAGCTCGGCCACGTCGTCATCGGTTCGATCGACCAGCCCGCCACCGAGCGGTTCTTCACCGAGGGCGTGGGCCTGAAGGTCAGCGACGTGGTGCCCGGCATGGCGGCGTTCATGCGCTGCTCGACCGACCACCACAACGTCCTGGTCTCCCAGGCGCCGGTCAACTTCCTGCACCACACCTCCTGGCAGGTGGAGGACGTCGACGAGATCGGCCGCGGCGCCACCGCGATGCTCCGCGAGAACCCCGGACGCCACGTGTGGGGGCTGGGCAGGCACCACATCGGCTCCAACTTCTTCTGGTACCTCAAGGACCCCGCGGGCACCTTCTCGGAGTACTACTCCGACCTGGACTGCGTCGTGGACGACGCGCTCTGGAAGCCCGAGGTCTGGGACGCCGCGCACAGCCTCTACAGCTGGGGGCCGCCGCCTCCCCCGTCCTTCATCGAACCCGACGACCTCGCCGCGTTGATGGCCGGCGCCCACCGAGCGCCCTGAGCGGCCGGGAGGAACCCCCATGACCCACCCCACCACCGCGACCCACGACGTCATCGTGGCCGGCGCCGGTCCCGTCGGCCTGGCCCTCACCCGGCTGCTGGCGATGCGCGGCCACCGCGTCGCCCTCGTCGACCCCAACCGCGTCGTCTGCCACCATCCGCGTGCCACCCACCTGGACGACGAGACGATGCGCACCCTGCAGACGCTCGGCGCCGCCGACCTGGAACCCCGCTTCCTGCGCCAGGAGGGCTGGCAGCTCCGCGGCGCCGACGGCTCGGTGTTCCTGACCTTCGAGATGCCCGCCCAGGAGTCCGACCAGGGCTGGTTCACCGACTACCAGTTCCACCAGCCCGACTTCGAGTCCCGGCTGCGGGGCCTGCTGGTCGACGGGCACGTGGATCTGCTGCTCGGCGCCGAGGTGACCGGCTTCACCCAGACCGGCGACGCCGTGAGCGTGCGGGTGCTCGACCGGCGCGGCGGCGAGGAGCGCGTCCTGCGGGCCGCCTACCTGGTCGGCGCCGACGGCGCCAACTCCTTCGTCCGCCGCGGGACCGGCGCCGAGGTCGAGGACCTCCAGGGCACCCAGCGCTCGCTGATCATCGACGTCCACCCCTTCGAGCACCCGCCGGCCCTTCCCGTCACCAGCGGCTTCATCAACTGCGAGGACGAGCGGCCCGTCACCTACGTGCCGATCTTCCCGCCGAAGCTGCGGTTCGAGTTCATGCTGAAGGACGGCGACGACGCCCACGCCCTGGAGCGGCCCGCCCGCGCCTACGACCTGCTGTCGCGGTGGCTGGCCCCCGGCTCGTACCGGATCCTGCGCACCGACGTCTACGAGTGGCACGCCCGCCTGGTGCGCGGCTGGCGCCAGGGACGGGTGCTGCTGGCCGGCGACGCCGCCCACGAGATGCCGCCGATGCTCGGCCAGGGCATGTGCTCGGGTCTTCGCGACGCGATGAACCTGGCCTGGAAGCTCAGCGCCGTGCTGTCCGGCGCGGACGCCGCGCTGCTGGACACCTACGAGAGCGAACGCGCCCCCCACGTGCGCCCCTACATCGTGGAGTCGGCGCGGCAGTCCAACATGATCGAGGCGTTCGCCGACCCCGCGGCGCGCCCCGAACCCGGCCCGGCCCAGGTGCTGGAGCGCTACCGCCCGCTGCTCGGCCCCGGCCTGGTCGCCGCGCCGGGCGGGATCGTCGGGCAGCTCAGCCCGCAGCCGCGCACCGCCGAGGGCGTCCTGCTCGACGACCTGGTCGGCTACCGCTTCCTGGTCGCCGGCGACCGCGCGACGATCGGCGGGGTGTCGGAGGAGACCCGTGCGGCGTGGCGACGGCTGGGCGCGGTCGTCCTCGACGAGCCGCCCCCGGCGCTGGCCGCCTGGCTGGCCTCCCACGGCGCCGACGCGGTGATCGTCCGGCCGGACCGGTACACCCAGGCCGCCCTCGCCGGCGCCGCGGCGCTGGACGAGGCCACCCGCGCGCTGAGCGAGCGCCTCCTGCCCGCCCGGGCGGCGGCATGAGGACCTACGCGACCGGGATGACCTGGGGAGAAGGGCCACGCTGGCACGACGGCGCGCTGTGGCTGTCCGACACCCAGGGGAGCCGGCTGTGGACCGACGCCGGGGGCGCCTGGACCGCGACGCCGCTGGAGTCGGTGTCCAACGGCCTGTGGTTCCTGCCGGACGGCCGCCTGACCGGCGCGATGATGGACGAGAAGCGGATCGGCGTGTGGGACGGGGGCCGCTGGGAGACCTACGCCGACCTGGCCCCGCTCGGGGTCGGCCCGCTCGGCGACCTCGTCGGCGACGCGGCGGGCAACCTGTACGTGGACGACGTCGCCTTCGCCGCCGCCCGCGGCGAGTCGCCGCGCCCCGGGCGGATCATCCTGGTCCGCGCGGACGGGACCACCGCGGTCGCCGCCGAGGACGTCGAGTTCCCCAACGGGCTGGCCTTCCTCGACGGCGGTGCCACCCTCGTCGTCGCCGAGACCTCGCGGCAACGGCTCACCGCCTTCCGCGTCGCCGCCGACGGCACCCTGCGCGACCGGCGCACCTACGCCGACATCGCGCGCCTGGTCGGCCCCGACGCCAGGCCGGACGGCATCTGGCCCGCCGGCGACGGCGTCTGGGTGGCCACCACCACCGGGCAGGTGGTCGCCCGGGTCCGCGACGGCGAGCTCGCCGAGTCGATCGACACCTCCCCCGGCTTTCCCATCGCCTGCTGCCTCGACGACCACGGCCGCCTGCTGGCCACCGTCGCGGACACCGGCGGCGAGCCCCTGTTCGCCGCGCTCGCCCGCAAGGCGGTCGCCACCACGGCCGTCCTGCTGGCCCCCTCGCCCCACCGCTGAACCTCTGGAAGTCCGCCATGAACACCACCGTCCCCACCCGAACGGCCCTCTCCGTCACCGCGGCCCGCCTTGCGGCCGCCGGCCTGGCCGCTGCGCTCGCGGTCACCCTGGCCGCGTGCGGCAACGGTAACGACAGCCCGTCCGCGACCTCCGGGAACGGCGGCTCCGCCGCGTCCGGACCGGCGTCGGACGCCGGCAAGACCGCCCAGGCGGCACTCGCCAAGCGGGCCGAGCCCGCCGACGAGATCGCCGAGCCGGGCAAGCCCATCGACACCTCCGCACTGGCCGGCAAGACGGTCTACTACGTGCCGATCGCGCTCAAGGTGGGCCACTTCCCGCTGATCGAGAAGAACCTGACCGACGCGCTCGGCCGCGCCGGGGTCAAGGTCCACCCCTGCGACGGGCAGGGCAACCCGTCGGGGATCAGCGCCTGCCTCGACCAGGCGATCGCCGCCAAGCCCGCGGCCGTGATCACCGACTACGTCCCCTACGAGATGGTGCCCACCGCCCTGGAGCGGGTCCGTAAGAGCGGCATCCCCCTGTACGTCGCGGGCGCGGCCGCCCCCGAGGGGACGCCGCAGTCGGCGACGTTCGCGTTCGGCGACCCCGACCCGCAGGGGTTCGTGCTGATGGACGGCCTCGGCGACGCGGTCATCGCCGACTCCGACGCCAAGGCGAACATCCTGTTCCTGTCGGTGACCGACAGCTCCAGCACCCGCCGCTCGGGCGTGCGCGCCCTGGAACACCTCAAGCAGGCCTGCCCCGGGTGCAAGATCACCGAGAAGCAGGTGAACCTCAGCCGGATGAAGGACGTGCCGTCGCTGGTCAGCAGCGCGCTGATCACCGACCCGTCCATCGGCTACGTGGTCCCCCAGTACGACACCTATCTGGCGGCGGTCACCACCGGCCTGCAGTCCAGCGGCAAGGCCCGCAGCGTGAAGATCGCCACCAGCGGGGCGACGCTGGCGGCGGTGCAGCAGGTGAAGACCAACGACCGGCTCATCGCGGTGGTCGGCGTCAACCCGCCGTACCTGGCCTGGACCATCGCCGACTCGGCGCTGCGCATGCTGGCCGGCCAGGCCCCGCCGGCGGAGTACCCCTCGATGGCCCGGGCCATCACCAAGGGCAACATCGGCCAGATGAAGCTGACCCCGCAGGCCGAGGTCAGCGGCGAGTGGTTCGGCGACCCGTCGGTCTTCCAGAAGGCCTTCACAGGCCTGTGGAGCGCGCGGTGACCTCCGCGCCGCCTCGCCTGGAGCTCGCCGGGCTGTCCAAGTCCTTCGGCACGGTCCGCGCCCTGCGCGAGGTCGGCCTGACGGTCGGACCGGGTGAGATCCACGGCCTGGTCGGCCAGAACGGCTCGGGCAAGTCCACGCTGATCAAGATCCTCGCCGGCTACCACCCGCCGGACCGCGGCGGCAGGATCCTGGTCGACGGCCGGGACCTGGCCACGCCGATCAGACCGCGGGACCTGCGCGCGGCCGGGATCGCCATCGTGCACCAGGACTTCGGCCTGGTGCGGGAGAAGTCGGTCGCCGAGAACATCGCCGTCGGGTCCTTCATCACCACCCGGTGGACACGCCGGGTGGACTGGCGGGCCGAGCAGCGCCGCGCGGCCGAGATCCTGGAGCGTCTCGACGTCACCTGGATCGACCCCGCACGGCCGGTGGGCGCGCTCGGCCCCGCCGACCGCTCGATCGTCGCGATCGCCCGCGCCCTGCGCCTGCAACGGCCGGGCGAGGGCTGATCGTGCTGGACGAGTCGACGCGGGCGCTGCCGAAGGACGGCCTGGAGGACTTCTACCGGGTCCTGCGCAGCGTGGCCGGCCAGGGCGGCGCCGCCCTGATGGTCTCCCACAACCTGGAGGAGATCAGGGAGGTCACCGGCCGGGTCACCGTGCTGCGGGACGGCGCCGTCGTCGACGGCACCCTGGAGACGGCGGCCACCTCCGAGCAGGACATCGCGCGCCGCATGCTGGGCCACGTCGTGGAGCAGCGCGTCCACACCCGCGGCCGGGCGCCGAGCCCGGCGCCCCCGATCGTCGTGCGCGGGCTCACCGGCCGCGTCGTGGACGAGGTGACGATCGAGGTCCGGCCCGGCGAGGTCCTCGGCCTCACGGGCGTCGCCGGGGCCGGCTGGGACGAGGTGCCGTACCTGCTGACCGGGGCGCGCCGCCCGGCACGCGGCTCGGTCACGACCGGCGCCGCCACCCTCGATCTGGCCCGCGCCCGCAGCGCCGACTGCATCGCCGCCGGCATCGCCCTGCTGCCCGAGCACCGCATAGACGACGGCCTGGCGCTGACGATGTCGGTGGGCGAGAACATCACCCTGCCCCGCGTCCGGCAGCGGGGCCGCCCCTGGACCATCGGCCGCGGATGGCAGCGCTCGGAGATCGACGCGATCCTGCGATCCCTGGACGTGCGGCCGCGCCGCGCCGAGATCCCCGTCGGGCAGCTCAGCGGCGGCAACCAGCAGAAGGTGATGCTCGGCAAGTGGCTCGCGGGCAGCCCGGAGCTGCTGGTGCTGCACGAGCCCACCCAGGCCGTCGACGTCGGCGCCCGCGAGGACATCCTGCGGGCCATCTCCGAGACCGCCCGGCGCGGCGTGGCCGTCGTCGTGGCCTCCATCCAGCCGACCGACCTGGCCGCGGTCTGCGACCGGGTGCTGGTCTTCCGTGAGGGCCGCGTGGACGGCGAGATCACCGCGCCCACCGAGAACGCCGTCGTCGAGGCGGTGTACGCGGCCACCTCACCATCTCCGCACTCGGAGGCCGACCCATGTCCCAGATGAAGCACCAGGGCGGGGTCGCCGCGCCGGCCCCCGGGCCGGCCCCCGGCGAGGCCGGCGCCCGGCCGGACCGCCGCCGCCCGCGCGAGGGCGGCCCGGACTGGCAGCAGTTCACCAGCCGCTACGCCATCGTCGGGATCTGGATCCTGATGTGCGCCTTCTACGCCGTGCTGATGCCGGACACGTTCCTGCAGGGCTCGACGTTCCGCAGCATCTTCGCCTCCCAGCAGGCGCTGGTGTTCCTGGCGATGGCCGCGATGATGACGTTCGTCGTCGGCGAGTTCGACCTGTCGATCGCCTCGGCGCTCGGCCTGTCGGCCACGCTGGTGCCGGTGCTGGCCATCCTGCACGGCTGGAACCTGGCGCTGGCCTGCGTGGTCGCCGTGCTCGCCGCGGCCCTCGGCGGGCTGCTCAACGGGTTCCTGGTCGTGAAGGTCGGCGTTCCCGCGCTGATCGTGACCCTGGGCAGCTCCACGCTGATGCTCGGCATCGCCTCGCTGGTCTCGCACCAGACCACGGTGTCCGGCCTGTCGTCCGGTTTCGCCGACATCGCGTTGTACGAGGTGGCCGGGCTTCCGATCAGCTTCTTCTACGGGCTGGCCCTGGCCCTGGTGATCGGCTACGTGCTCACCTTCACCCCGCTCGGCCGGCACATGACCTTCGTCGGCGCCAACCGCGAGGTCGCCCGGCTGGCCGGGGTCGCGGTGAACCGCATCCGCCTCGGCTCCTTCGTCGTCGGCAGCACGCTCGCGGGCATCGGCGGGGTGCTGCTGGTCGCCTCGGTCGGCGGCTACGACTCCACCGTCTCCCCCACCTACCTGCTGCCGGCGTTCGCGGCGACCTTCCTCGGCACCGCCGTCGTGCGGCCCGGCCGCCACAACCCGATCGGCACGATGGTGGCGATCTACTTCCTCGCCACCGGCATCCTCGGGCTCCAGATGCTCGGCTACACCGGGTGGATCGAGAACGTCTTCTACGGGACCGCGCTCATCATCGCCGTCTCCGTGGCCACCATCGTCCGCCGCCGCACGGCGTCGACCTGAGAGGACGGCATGCGTTACATCGCCCTGGAAGAGGCGTTCGCGATCCCCGAGCTGGCCGCGCGCCAGCCCGCCACCCCGATGCGCATCCGCGTGACCGGCGAGTACGCCGAGCTGTGCGGGCGGCTGCTCCCCGACTTCGAGGAGTACCGCCTGCCCGACATGGACGCCCACGGCATCGACGTCCAGGTGCTGTCGCTGACGGTGCCCGGCGTCCAGGCCGACACCGATCCCCGTACGGCCGTGGACAACGCCGCGTTCGCCAACGACTTCCTCGCCGAGGCCGTCGCCCGGCACCCCTCCCGGTTCCGCGGGTTCGCCGCGCTGCCGCTGCAGGATCCCGCGGCCGCGGTGGCCGAACTGGAGCGCTGCGTGCGCGACCTCGGCTTCGTGGGCGCCCTGGTCAACGACCACACCCAGGGGCGGTACCTGGACGACCCGGCGTACGAGCAGGTGTGGAGCGCGCTGGAGGAGCTCGGGGTGCCGCTCTACCTGCACCCGGGCTCGGTGCCCGCCGACGACTGGCACGTCATGCGCGGCCGCCCCGAGATGTACGGGGCGAGCTGGAGCTGGCAGGCCGAGACGGGCGGCCACGCGATGCGCCTGATCTACGCGGGGGTGTTCGACCGGCATCCGCGGGCGACGCTCATCCTCGGCCACCTGGGCGAGTTCCTGCCCTTCCAGCGTTCCCGCCTGGACTCCCGGTACCGGACCCTGCGCGTGGACACGCCGCTGAACCGCATGCCGTCGCAGTACATCGGCACCAACATCCTGCTGACCACCAGCGGCGTGCTCGCCCCCGAGGCGGTCGAGGCGGCGGTGCTCACCGCCGGCGCCGACGCGGTGATGTTCTCCATCGACTACCCCTACGAGGACACCGCGGCGGCGGTGGCGTCGGTCGAGAAGGCCGGCCTGTCCGACGAGGTCAAGGAGAAGGTCGCCCACGGCAACGCCCGCCGTGTGCTGGGCCTGTGAACCCGCCCGCGCCCGAACACCGACGAGCAGAAACGGATACGCGACCAGTGGAGCTCTACCAGCACCGATGGGCCGGCCAGAGCGATCTCGACCCGTTCGTGGTCAACGATCCCGCCGACGGCTCTGAGATCACCTGGGTTCGCCCGCACAGCGGCGAGGAGATCGGCGCGGCGGTCGCGCGCGTGGCCGCGGCCCAGCCGGTCTGGGCGGCCCGGCCTGCCGCCGAGCGTGCCAGGGCGCTGAACGCCGTCGCCGACACCCTCCGGGCCCACGCCGAGGAGATCGCCCGGATGGAGACCCGGGAGAACGGCAAGCCGCTGGACCAGGCGCGCGGCGACGTGTTCGCCTGCATCGGCCTGTTCGACTTCTTCGCCGGGGCCATCGTCGCCGAGCACGGCCAGGCACGGCACACGCCGTTCTCGCTCGACACCACCGAGCTGGTGCCGTACGGGGTGGTCGGCGCGATCATCCCCTTCAACTGGCCGCCGATCCACACCGGCGGCAAGCTGGCGCCGGCCCTCGCGGCCGGCAACGCCGTCGTGCTCAAGCCCGGCGAGCAGACCCCGATGACGCCGACCCGTATCTGCGAGCTCGTCGCCGAGGTGCTCCCCGACGAGGTGGTGTCGGTGGTGCACGGCGGGCCGGAGCAGGGCCGGATCCTGGTGACCCACCCCGGCGTCAGGAAGGTCGCCTTCACCGGCTCGCCGGGCGCCGGCCGGGCCGTCATCCAGGCGGCGGCGGTCAACCACACCCCGACCCTGATGGAGCTCGGCGGAAAGAACTGCCTGATCGTCTGCGAGGACGCCGACCTGCCCTCGGCGGTGGCCTGGGCCGTCGAGGGAGCCTTCTTCAACCAGGGTGAGGCCTGCACCGCCGCGTCGCGGATCCTGGTCCAGGAGTCCGTGCGCGAGGAGTTCGTGTCCCTGTTCGCGCAGGCGACCGAGCGCCTGGTCGTCGGCCCGGGCGCCCGGCCCGGGCACGCACGTCGGCCCGGTGGTCACCGCCGCCCAGCGCGACCGGATCCTGGACCACATCCGCATCGGCACGTCCGAGGGCGCGACGGTCCGCGCGCGGGCGCCCCTGCCCGCCGACCCCGATCTCGCCGGCGGGTACTACGTCGCCCCCACCGTCTTCGACGGGGTGACCCGCGACATGCGCGTCGCCCGCGAGGAGATCTTCGGGCCGGTGACGGCGGTCATGACCTTCGCCGGCGACGACGAGGCCGTCGCGATCGCCAACGACACCGAGTACGGCCTCATCGCGGGCGTGTTCTCCGCGGACGTCTCCCGGGCGATCGGGATCTGCGGCCGCCTGGAGACCGGCATGACCTTGGTCAACAACTACAACCGCATGCTGACCGGGAGCCCCTTCGGCGGCGTGAAGGCCAGCGGCTACGGCAGGGAGCACACCCTGGAGACGCTGCGCGAGTACGGCTATCCCCGGCTGCTGCGCGTCCCGAACGGCAGGACACCGGTCCCGCGCTGGCAGGCGATCGAGCGGCCGGCGCCATGAGCGGGACGGTGCCAGGAGCCCGTGACACGAGCCGGGCGACACCGTCCGGCGGCACACAGAGGAGAACACGCATGCCAGAAGCAGTGATCGTCGCGGCCGCGCGGTCGCCGATCGGACGCGCGCGTAAGGGGTCGCTGGCCGCGATGCGGCCCGACGACCTCGCCGCGCAGATGGTCGAGGCGGCGCTGGCCAAGGTGCCCGGGCTGGACCGGCACGACCTCGACGACCTGATCCTGGGATGCGCCCAGCCGGCCGGCGAGTCGGGCCACAATCTGGCGCGCGCGGTGGCGGTGCTGGCCGGCATGGACCACCTGCCCGGCGTGACGGTCAACCGCTACTGCTCCTCCAGCCTGCAGACCACCCGTATGGCCTTCCACGCCATCAAGGCCGGCGAAGGCGAGGTGTTCGTCTCGGCGGGAGTGGAGACGGTCAGCCGCTACGGGCAGGGCGTGGCCGACGACCTGCCCGGCACGCACAACCCGCGCCTGGCCGCCGCCGAACACCGCACCCGGGACCGCGTCGACGCCGCGGACCCCTGGACCGACCCCCGCGAGGCGGGCGCGGCGCCCGACCTCTACATCACCATGGGCCAGACCGCCGAGAACGTCGCCCAGTACGCCGAGGTGTCGCGGCGCGACCAGGACGCCTTCGCCGTGCGCAGCCAGAACCTCGCCGAGAAGGCCGTCGCCGACGGGTTCTTCGCCCGCGAGATCAGCCCGGTCACGCTGCCCGGCGGCACCGTGGTCACCGCCGACGACGGCCCGCGCCCGGGCGTCACCCTGGAGGCGGTGAGCGCGCTCAAGCCGGTCTTCCGCCCCGGCGGCACCGTCACGGCGGGCAACTGCTGCCCGCTCAACGACGGCGCCGCGGCCCTGGTCGTCATGAGCGACGTCAAGGCCGCCGAGCTGGGCCTGACCCCGCTGGCCCGGATCGTCGCCACCGCGGTGTCGGCCCTGTCCCCGGAGATCATGGGCCTCGGCCCGGTGGACGCCTCCCGGCGGGCGCTCGCCCGCGCCGGCATGACGATCGGCGACGTCGACCTGGTCGAGATCAACGAGGCGTTCGCCGCCCAGGTGATCCCCTCGGCGCGGGCGCTCGGCGTCGGCGAGGACAAGCTCAACGTCAACGGCGGGGCCATAGCCCTCGGGCACCCGTTCGGCATGACGGGGGCCCGGATCACCGCCACGCTCATCAACGCGCTGCGCGCGCGAGACCGCCAGATCGGCCTGGAGACCATGTGCGTGGGCGGCGGCCAGGGAATGGCGATGATCCTGGAGCGCCTGTCGTGAGCACGCTGTCGTTCGACTACTCCGGGCAGGTGGTCCTGGTCACCGGCGGGGCCCGGGGAATCGGCCGCGCGGTCGGCCGGTTCTTCGCCGGCGCCGGGGCGGAGGTCCACCTGCTGGACTTCGACGGGGACGGCGTGGCCGCGACGGCGGCCGAGATCGGCGCGCGATGGTCGCGCTGCGACGTGAGCGACACCGCCTCGGCCGACGCCGCCGTCGCGTCGGTCGTGGACCGGCACGGGCGGCTGGACGTGCTGGTCAACAACGCGGGGATCCTCAGGGACACGGTGCTGTGGAAGCTCACCGACGACGACTGGGAGCGGGTGATGGCCGTCCACGCCGGCGGCACCTTCCGCATGACCCGGGCCGTCGTGCCGCACCTGCGGGCCCGCGGCTACGGCCGGATCGTCAACGTCACCTCCTACTCCGGCCTGCGCGGCAACGTCGGCCAGGCCAACTACTCCACGGCCAAGGCGGGCATCGTCGGGTTCACCAAGACCGCGGCCAAGGAGCTGGCCCGCTTCGGGATCACGGTCAACGCGGTGTCGCCGAACGCCGAGACCCGCATGATCGCCTCCATACCGCAGGCCAAGCGGGAGGAGATGACGGCCGCCATCCCCATGGGCCGGTTCGCCGACCCCGCGGAGATGTGCGCGGCCGTGGGGTTCCTGGCCTCCCGGGAGGCCGGGTACATCACCGGGGCGGTGCTGCCCGTGGACGGGGGAATGGCGATGTGACCCGCCGAGGCCGGCTCAGGGCCGGCGGGCCACCCACGCCGGTCTGGTGGCGCGGACCGTCAGGTCGGTCCTGTGCCGGACGTCGTGGGGCCCGCCGGCCTCCAGGAGGGCGTCCAGGGTGGCCAGGTCCTCGGCGTCCAGGTCGTCGCGCAGGTGGGTGCGCAGGCGCTCCAGCATGACCTGGGCGTAGCGGTCGGCGAGATCGGGCGGCGGGGTGGTCAGGGTGAGGGTGAGATCGCGCCGGGCCTCGACGGCGAAGCCGGCCTCCGACAGCAGCTCGCCCCAGTCGGCGCCCATGAGCGGCATGTCATGGCGGCGGCGCTCCTTCAGGGCGGCGTGGCAGCGCGCCTCCAACCCGGGACGGCCCACGCCGAGGTCGTCGGGCAGGATCCGCGGGAAGGACTCCATCTCCAGCACGGCGAACAGCCCGCCGGGGCGCAGCGCGGCCAGCACCTCGCCGAACACCCGGCCGGGGTCGGCCAGGTGGTGCAGGGACGCCGACGCCCACACCAGGTCGGCGGCGCCCACGGCGGGCCATCCCTCGTCCAGGTCGGCACGGACGGCGTGGATCCGGCCGGCGAGCCCCTGCTCGCGGGCGTTGCGCAGCAGGCGCTCCCGCATGGTGTCCGAGGCGTCCACGGCGGTCACCTCGGCGTCGTCGAACCGGCGCAGCAGCGCGAAGGCGCCGCTTCCGGTCCCGCTGCCGAGGTCGAGGATGCGCCGGGGAGCCGGCTCGCCGGCCAGTTCCGCGAGCCAGGCGGTCATCTCCGACACCATCGGGTGCAGGATCTCGGCGTCCAGGTCCAGCATCTCCGCCAGGGCCGCGTCGTCGTGCGCGGCGCCGTGGTGGTGGCCGTGACCGGCATGGCCGGCGTGGCCATGATGGTGCGTGTGGTTCGTCATGGTCCGACCCTACGAGCCGCTTGCTCGTGCGGCATACCATCTTGCGTATGACGCAAGAGGATTCCGTGGACGTCCTGGTGCGGCAGCGGATCAGGGGCATGCGGGTGGCCCTGGGCTGGTCGCTCGACGAGCTGGCCGGGCGCTGCTACATGAGCCCCTCCACGCTGAGCCGCATCGAGACCGGCCACCGGCGCATCGGCCTGGACCAGCTCACCTCCATCGCCCGCGCCCTGGGCACCACCTTGGACCAGCTCGTCGAACCGGTCGGCGACGAGGACGTGGTGATCAAGCCGCGATACGACGAGGCGCGGGGCCGGACGTCCTGGACGCTGAGCAGCAGGTCCGGCCCCGACGGCTTCACCGTGGCGAGGATCCGCTTCACCAAACCCGTGCGGCGCGGCGTGGACGAGATGAAGGTGCACCCCGGCAGGGACTGGTTCACCGTCCTGTCGGGAACGCTGGTGCTGCTGCTCGGCGAGCGCACCATCCGCGTCCAGGCCGGCGAGGCGGCGGAGTTCTCCACCATGATCCCCCACGCGTTCGGCTCCCACGACGGCCCCGCGGAGGTCCTGGCCATCCTCGACCACGACGGCCGGCGCACCCACCTGCTCTCCCCCTGACCGGGCGGGCCCCCGCTCGCGCGGGGATCGTGACGAGCGGCGAGGCTACCGGCCGTTGGCGAGGTGGTCCTGCAGGCGGGCGTGGCGGAACTGGTACACCCCGCCGGTCTGGCGCAGCACGCCGCGCCGGTGGGCGTCGTCGAGGAACCGGATCAGGCGCAGCGGCGCGCGTCCCGTCAGGGCCAGCCAGACCCGGGTGACCGTGAACGCGCCCCACGCCCGGGACGAGGTGACGCCGAGAGCGACCGCGAGCCCGAAAAGATGGCCGACGACGAGTCCGAAGGCGAAGGTGCTCGTGGTGGCCATCACCTGGCCGCCGACGGCGGCGCCCGCGAGCCCGTAGGTGACCGCGCCGACCCTGCCGAACAGGGAACGGCCGAGCAGGGCCGCCGCCACGCCCGCGGGCACGGCCAGTTCGAGGTCGAAGACGCCGC
The DNA here is from genome assembly GCF_014205275.1 of Sphaerisporangium siamense. NCBI lineage: Bacteria > Bacillati > Actinomycetota > Actinomycetes > Streptosporangiales > Streptosporangiaceae > Sphaerisporangium > Sphaerisporangium siamense. The sequence continues at coordinate 5,783,966 of NZ_JACHND010000001.1, read as the reverse complement.
CGAGCACGGGGATCAGCCGCACGTCCCCGCTGAAGGTGTAGGCCGTCGCGTAGAACAGGCCCAGTGCCAGCACGGTGGACAGCGTGAGCGACAGGGTGGCGACGCGGTCCTGCCGCAGGACGGCCGAAGGGCTGGAGGCCCGCGTCGCGTCGGCCGGGGTGTCCAGCCAGACGTGCGAGCCGGTCGCGAGCCCGAACACCGCGCACAGCATGAGCGTCACCGACAGCGGAAGCGACCAGCCGAGCCCGAGGCCGACGCCGACCGTGAGGCCGATCGCGAACCGGGTGAGGAAACGGCCCGTGGTGCCGCGAAACCGGGTCTCGACCCGGACCGGCCCCGCCCGCCTGCCCCGCCCGTTGGCGATGACGCCGGCCAGCGCGAACGAGGCCCCGTAGACCAGCCCGGCCCCCGGTCCCGCCGCCAGGTACCCGGTGAGCGCGGACAGCAGGGCGGGCGGCAGTCCGAGTACCAGCCCCCTGGTGCGGCGCGGAAGGCCGTCGGCCAGCTCCCACCAGGCGAGATCGTGTGTGTGCCGGCGCCGCAGGTGACCGGCCAGGAAGGTCAGCCACCGCTCGGCCTGCTCGGGCCGGTACCGCGAGGGAGGCTGCGGCGGGGCGCCCGGCGCGGGCGGACGCGGCCGGTAGGCGGCGGGCAGGAACGCGTCGAGAAGGTGCTCCTCGATCTCGGCCTGGCCGGGGAAGCGGACGTCGTCCAGCAGGTCGGCGGGGTCGCCGGTGGGATCGGCGTAGGCGCCGCGGGTCAGGTCCACCATGAGAGAGGTGGACAGCGCGGCGGCCAGCGGCCCCTCCGGGTGGGCCCGCAGATGCTCGGCGACGGGGTTCCAGCGGTCGTCGCCGAGGCGGCGGCGCGCGGTGAGGTAGGTGATCGCGTCGTCGACGTCCACCGGTTCGATCTCGACGACGGCCGCCCTGGCCAGGATGGCGCCGCCGTGCTGCACCGCCTTCTCGTACTCGGTGCTGCGGCAGGTGACCACGAGCGGACGGCCGCCGGCGATCGCCTGGTCGAGCGCGTCGATCGCCAGCGCGTGCAGGCCCGGCGGGGTCTCGTCGAGGCCGTCCAGGACCGGCATGACCCGTCCGGTGCTCACCAGGCGCGCCGCGGCGTCCGGGCCGTAGGCCGTCCGGTTGGCCAGGCCCGGATAGTCCTCGACCAGCTTGCGGGCGAGCCAGGTGTGCAGGTGATCGCGGCGGGGGTTCCAGGACGACAGCGGCACCAGCACCGGCGTCGGCTCGCCCGGCTCGGGGGCGTCGAGCAGGCCGAGGGTGAGCAGGGTCGCCAGCACCGTCTTGCCCGCGCCGGGCTCGCCGAGGATCACGAGCTGACGCGCCGGGAGCCGCCGGAAGGCGGCGACCAGCTCCTCCAGATCGCCGCGCAGCTCCACGCGCTCGGCCCGCCCCGCCCGCGCCTCGCCCAGCACCGCGGAGGCGGTGGCGGTGATGGGCCGCCCCGTGCTGGACCAGCGCACGCGGACCGGCTTCGGCCGGTACAGGGACCGCGCGGCCTCGGCCGTCCACTGCTGGGTGACGGCCAGCGCCAGTTCCCGTGCCGCCCGGTCGAGGCGATGGTGGGGACCGGGGGCGGCGCCGCCCTCCGCGCCGTCGTCCGGCGCGGCGGCGGGGCGCGGCGCGGGTCCGGCCAGGTCGTCCTCGCCGCGCAGGATCCGCTCGTGCAGGTCGCGCAGTTCCGGTCCTGGGTCGATCCCGAGTTCCTCGGCGAGCAGCCGGCGGACGTCCTGGAACGCCGCCAGGGCGTCCGCCTGGCGGCCCGCGCGGTACAGCGCGAGCATCAGCAGCGCCCGCGGGCGCTCCTGCAGCGGGAAGTCGCCGATCAGCCGGGTCAGCTCGGCGATGGCCTCGGTGCTCTGGCCGAGCTCCACGCGGACCGCCGCCCGCAGTTCCCTGGCCAGGCCGTGCCGCTCCGACAGCCGGCTGCGCTCGGCCTCCATCCGGGGGCCCTGCAAACCGCCCAAGGGCTCACCCCGCCACAGGGCCAGCGCCGCCGCCGCCCGCCGGACCGCCGCCTCGGCGTCGCCCCGCTCGCGATGGTCCTGGGCCGCCGCCAGATGCCGCTCGAAGACCGCGACGTCCAGCTCCGACGGATCGCCGCGCACCTGGTAGCCGGCGTCGGTGGAGACCAGGACGGCCCCCGGCGCGTTCGAGGGCAGACCCGGTTGCAGGACGCGCCGTAATCGGCTGACGTACGTCTGCACGGTGCTGCGCGCGTTGCGCGGCGGATCGTGACCCCAGACCGCGTCGACCAGCGCGGTGACGGATACGGGCCTGTTCATCTCCAGCAGCAGCACCGCCAGAACCGCCTGCTGCCGGGCCCAGCCCAGATCGAGTTCCTCCTCGTCCCGCCACGCTTTCAGCGGACCCAGTAACGAAAACCGAATCGTCCCCAGGGCCTCCCCCACGCAACCTCCTCGGACCCCCGCCCCTGAACCTACGGTAGCCCGCGAGAAGAAGACGAGCGGAACGATCGGCGCCGAACCTTTCCGACCAGCCACTAAGGCGCCATGAAAGCCGTACTCGCGCGGCCGGCGGCACGCTCGGAACCGTCAAAGGCCCACGGCGGCCCGACCGCTCGGAAAACGGCCGCACGCCGCTTTCCCGAAAAGACGGGACGGCCGCCGGGGCGCCGACCGGCCGCGCATTCCGGCCCACGCGAAAGGAAACCGAAAATGGCCTCCACAAGGAACCCCGCGGTCATGACCACGGTGGGGATTCACACCCGTCCGACCGGCCTGGCCGTGCCCGCCCGGGCGGGCACGCGCATCACGGCGGGCACCGCCGCGACCACCGGCTTCACCACCAGCGGCCCCCGCGGCGGCAGGGGAGCCTGAACCACCACGACAGCGGCCGGTACCCGCGTCCTCCGCCGGGCCGGGGTGTCCTCGGCCGGCTACGCCGAGACCGGCGCCCTGGTCACCACCTGCCGCGCCGGGTACCCCGGTGGCACGAGCCGCCGCCGGGCGGACCCGGCCGAGGGCCGCGCCCCTTCCCGCCTGTCACCAGACGGTCCACAGGCTCGGCATGCGCGGCGGCTCCCAGCCGGGCATGGAGGTGTGCTGGTAGGTGCACCGGTAGACCACGCCGTCGTAGCCCGCCAGGTCGCCGATGAAGTAGACGTAGTTGGGCTTCCAGGCCGGGATGACCCGCGGCCGCACCGTCAGGGTGTAGGTGGCGGTGTGGGTGACGCTGCCGGTGAAGGCCAGGGTGATCGGATAGGTGCCCCCGGGCACCTTCTGGCCCACCACCACGCGCACCGCGACGTAGGCGTCGCTGTCGGCGGGGCTGGGCCACCCGGTGACGGTCACGCCCTCCGGCGCGCCGGAGGAGGAGAAGGTGACCCGCTGCCTGCGGCCCTGGGTGGTCTGCAGCAGCGCCGTCGTGCTCGACCCCTGCCCGGCGTCGACCGTCGCGGCGGCGGGCAGCAGCCGGACGGAGAAGTCGTCGGGACGCCCGTCGCGTACGGTCAGCCGCAGCGCCGCGGCCCGCCTGACGGCGCCGGACGCGTAGACGATGACGTTGTAGGAGCCGAACGGCAGGTTCGCCGGGGACAGCGTGATCACGCCGCTCTCGCCGCTGGTGATCGTCGCGGGCGCGATGGACACCCCGATGCCCTGGTGGGCGACCACGGCCGACAGCGCGACGCTCTGCGGCGCCGCGCCGCCCGCGGCGCTGGTCAGGGTGACGGTGCCGGAGGTCCCGCGGTCCACGGTGGGCGCCGGGTCGCTCAGCGCCACGGTGAAGTCGTTCGCCGGGTCGGCCGGGACGACGGTCAGCGTGTACGTCACCGAGTGGCTCTTGCCGGCCCGCGCGTCGATGCCGATCGGGTAGGTGCCCGGCGGCGTGGAACGCGAGGTGGTGATCGCGACGGCCGAGCCGCCGCCGCTGTAAGTGTACTCGGGGGCGAAGGTCACGGTCACCCCCTCGGGCACGCCGCTCGCCGACAGGGCGATGCTCGTCCCTCCGGTGATGACCGTGCTGGTGAACGTGGTGCTCGCCACGCCCCCCTGGTCGGTGGTGCCCGAGGTCTCGGTCAGCGCGACGGTGTAGTCGGGCTCGGGCGGGATGGCGAGGGCGGGGTCGGCGAGGCTCCCGGCCATCACCGCCGCCAGCACCACCGCGCAAAGGCGGACCAAGCGCTTCACGTCATGTGCCTCCCTCCCACCTCCGCGGCGCGACCGGGCCGCACACCGCCTCCCCTCACGCTGACACCGGATCTCCGTTACGGATAGCAACAAGTTCTCATATCCGGGTGTTATGGGCCCCCGCCCGGTCACGCCGCCGCGCGGGCGGCGGTCACGCTCCGCAGGGCAGGCTCACCGTCAGGACGGTCGGTCCTCCGGGCGGGCTGGTCAGGGTGAAGGTGCCGTCGTGCGCCTCGGCCCGGCGGCGGATCCCACAGAGGCCGGACCCGGCGCGCTCGTCGGCGCCGCCGTGGCCGTCGTCGGTGACCCGCAGGCGCAGGCGGTCCTCGTCCCGGTGGACGGTGACGGTGGCGTGCGCGGCCCGGCTGTGCCGGGCGATGTTGGTGAGGGCTTCGGCCGCCACGAAGTAGGCGGTGGCCTCCACCGAGACGGCGCACCTGCCCGGCAGGTCGGCGGTGACCGTGCAGGGGATCGGGCAGGCGGCGGCCAGCCCGGTGAGCGCGTCGGCCAGGCTCCGGTTCTCCAGCACCGGGGGCAGGATCGTGCGCACCACCGCGCGCAGTTCCGCCAGGGCCTGTTCCGCCGCCCCTTGGGCGCGGTCGAGGATCTCTTCTGCGGTGGCGGGGTCACGGGTCATGGCGCGGCGGAGGGCGCCGAGCAGGACGGTGACCGCCACGAGCCGGTTCTGGGTGCCGTCGTGCAGCGAGCGTTCGATGCGCCGCAGCTCGGCGGCGTGCGCGTCCAGCGCCGCCGCCCGCGTCGCGGTGAGGTGGGCGACCCGCAGCGCCAGGTCGGTGCCGGGGGCGGCGGGCAGCAGCCGGCGTCCCGGCCAGGCCTGCAGCCGGGCCAGGCCGGGGGCCAGGAGCAGGCACAGCACGACCCACAGCATGCCGGTCGCGCCCACGCCCAGCGTGTCCGGCAGGCCCTGGGCGCTCAACGTCCACAGCCCGATGACGATGCCGCCCTGGTCCGGCAGCACCCACCACCACAGCGGGAAGGTCAGCCCGACCACCGCGCCGAACGGCAACGTCATGCCGATCACGCCGAGCACCAGGCCGGCGGTCGCGTGGCAGGCGGCCCAGCCCACCTCCCTGCGCACGGTCGGGCTCGCCAGCGCGGCGCGCAGTTCGCGCGGCGGGGGTTCGGGGCCGATGAGCTCCGGCCCCCAGCGCGTCAGCCGGCCGCGCTCCCGGTCGGCGGCGGCGTGCAGCACGCCCAGCGTGGCGGGCGCCAGGAGCAGTCCCACCCCGGCCAGGCACAGCAGCGCGATCATCACCAGCCCGAGCAGCGCGACCAGCGCCAGGGTGGCGGTGGCCACCCCGGCGACGAGGTGTTCCAGCGCGTCGATGGTGGCGTGGGACCGGGCTGACATGCCCCACCGGCCGGCCCGGCCGGCCGTGGAGTGCGTCGGCATCCTCGAACTCCAGACTTCTGGAACGCTGCCCGCGCGGGCCACCGCCGGACCACCGGCCGATGGCACGGCCGCCTGCCCACCGGCCGTGATCCACAACGATAGGTGTCCCGGCCGCCATGTGTCACGACGGGGTCAGTCGCCGACGAGTTCGCGGAATCTGCGGGTGTCGATGTTGCCGCCGGAGGCGATGACGCCGATTCGGGGTGGGAGGGGGGTGAGGTGGCCGGCCATGAGGGCGGCCAGTGCGGTGGCGCCGCTGGGTTCTAGGACGATCTTCAGGCGTTCGAAGGCGAAGCGCATGGCGTGGACGATCTCCTCGTCGCCGACCAGGGCGATGGCCTCGACCAGGCGCCGGTTGACGGCGAAGGTGATCTCACCGGGGGTGGCCAGGGCCTGGCCGTCGGCGATGGTGCGGGGGACGGGGATGGTGACGCGCCGGCCGCTCTCCAGGGAGCGTTTGGTGTCGTCGCCGTTCTCCGGTTCCACGCCGATGAGCCGGATCGCCGGGTGCAGCGCCGTGGCCGTGATGGCGCTGCCGGCCATGAGGCCGCCGCCGCCGACCGGCACGACGAGGGCGCCGAGTTCCCCGGTCTCCTGGAGCAGTTCCAGGGCGGCGGTGCCCTGCCCGGCGATGACGTCGGAGTGGTCGTAGGGCGGGATGAGGGCCAGGCCGCGTTCCTCGGCCAGGGCTCGGCCGAGCGCGGCGCGGTCCTCGGTGTAGCGGTCGTAGGTGACGATCTCGGCGCCGTAGGCGGCGGTGGCCGCCACCTTGGAGCGGGGGGCGTCGGCGGGCATCAGGATGACGGCGCGGGCGTCCAGCTCGCGGGCGGCCAGCGCGACGGCCTGGGCGTGGTTGCCGGAGGAGTAGGCGGCGACGCCCTTGGCCGGCCGCTCGTGCGCGAGCCGGGCGGCGGCGTTGTAGGCGCCGCGGAACTTGAAGGCGCCGACGCGCTGGAAGTTCTCGCACTTGATGAACACCTCGGCGCCGACCAGGGCGTTCAGGGTGCGGGAGGTGAGGACGGGGGTGCGGTGCGCGACGCCCTCCAGGCGGGCGGCGGCCGCGCGGACGTCGTCGAACGACACGGGCGGAGCGGTGGCCATGGCGTGTCCTCGCGGCCCTTCCCTCGGAGCGGTCACAGGCGGTCGCCCGGGTGAGGCCGAGCATACCTCCGGTGGCGCGGGGTCACGGGTTGGCGGCGAGGAACAGGTAGGCGGCGCACAGCACGAGGTGGACGGCGGCCTGGAGCAGGGTGGAGCGGCCGGGCATGACGGTGAGGATGCCGACCCCGGCGGTGAGGGCCAGCAGCACGATCTGCAGGGCCCCGAGGCCGAGCACGAGCGGGCCCGACAGCCAGATCGAGGCCACGGCGATGGCGGGGATGGTCAGGCCGATGCTGGCCATGGCCGAGCCGAGTGCCAGGTTGAGGCTGATCTGGGTGCGGTTGCGGCGGGCGTTGCGCGCGGCGGCCAGGGTCTCCGGCAGCAGGATCAGCAGGGCGATGACCACGCCGACCACCGACTGCGGCAGCCCGGCCGCGGCGACGCTGTGCTCGATCGTGCCGGACTCGACCTTGGCCAGGCCGACGACCGCGACCAGGGCCGCCAGCAGCAGCGCGAGGCTGATCAGGGCGGTGCGGTTGGACGGGCCGGCCGCGTGGGCGTCGTCGTCCTCCCCGTCACGGACCTCGCCGGCGCCGGGGGTGAGGAAGTAGGAGCGGTGGCGCACGCTCTGCACGAAGACGAACAGCGCGTACAGGATGAGGGAGGCGAAGGCGGCGAAGGCGAGCTGCGGAGGGGAGAACTCCGGGCCCGGGGCGCTGGTGGTGAAGGTGGGCAGCACCAGGCTCAGCGTCGCCAGCGTGATGACCGTGGTGAGCGCCGCGCCCGTGCCCTCGGCGTTGAAGCGGGCGGTGCGGGTGCGCAGGGCGGCGAGCAGCAGCGACAGGCCCACGATGCCGTTACAGGTGATCATGACGGCGGCGAAGACGGTGTCCCTGGCCAGGGACGCGGTGGCCGGGCCGCCGCTGATCATCAGGGTGATGATGAGGCCGACCTCGATGACGGTGACGGCCACGGCCAGGATCAGCGAGCCGAACGGCTCCCCCACCCGGTGCGCGACCACCTCGGCGTGGTGCACCGCGGCCAGCACCGAGGCGGCCAGCAGCGCGACCACGACCACCTCGACGGCGACGGGCAGCGTGCGTCCCCACACCCCGATCAGCACGCCCACGGCCACGATGGGCACGATTCTGGCGACCGTCGCCAGCGGTGAGCCGGTGACCGTGGCGGCCGGTGGGGCGTTCACCAAAGAACCTCCGTCGATATGCCGATATATGGTGCCTGGTAACTAGAAGGCCGGCCCGCCGGTCCGGGCCCGCCGTCCTGTCACGGCCGGTCGTCGCGCCGCCGGCGCCGTCCCATCTCGCCGGGACGTCGCAGGCGGCTTCACGTTGGTGGGGATCCCCGTCGTTCAGTCTTTCGCCCGCCGCCGGGACCCCGCCATCGGTACCGGCACCCATTTTCCCTGGTGGCGACCCTGTAGACCGGGACGGTCCGCGCGGGTGGCGTGCCGCGCCGATGAGGGGTGACGCCGATGGACGCCCCGCGCCCGGGTCCGGCAGGCTGGAGGCATGACCGCTGCAGCCAGCCGCCACGCCGGGCCGGGCCGGGACGCCCGCGGGCGCGCCCGCCCGATGGCCTCGGCGCTGCTCGGACGGATCATGCTCATCAACGGGCTGGTGTTCGCCGCCGGGCTGACGGTGCTGGCCCTGTCACCGGCGACGATCTCCTCGCCCGTGCTGCTCACCGAGGTGCCCGTCCTGGCGGCCGGGCTCGCGCTGATGCTGGGCGCCAACGCGCTGCTGCTGCGCCGCGGCCTGGCGCCGCTCGCCGCGCTGACCGCGCTGATGGAACGGGTGGACCTGCTGCGCCCCTCCGCGCGGTGCCCCGGCGGCGGTGGCGAGCTCGGCGCCCTGGTCGGGACGTTCAACGCCATGCTGGACCGGCTGGAGGCCGAGCGCAGCGCCAGCAGCGCCCACGCCCTGGCCGCCCAGGAGGCCGAACGCCAGCGCATCGCCCGCGAGCTGCACGACGAGATCGGCCAGAGCCTGACCGTGGTCCTGCTCGGCCTCAAGCGCGGCGTGGACCGCGCGCCGGAGGACCTGCGCGAGGACCTGCGCACGGTGCAGGAGACCGTCCGCGCGAGCCTGGACGAGGTGCGCCGCATCGCCCGCCGGCTGCGGCCCGGCGTGCTGGACGATCTCGGCCTTCCCGCCGCGATGAACGCGTTGATGAGCGAGTTCTCCGAGGTCAGCGGTGTGCCGGTCACCCGGCTGCTGGACCCGCGGCTGCCCGGGATGGGCGGGGAGGCCGAGCTGGTGATCTACCGCATCGCCCAGGAGGGCCTGACCAACGTGGCACGCCACGCCGGCGCCTCGCACGTGGAGGTCTCCCTGCGGGCCGAACAGGAGGGCGCGGTGGTGCTGCGCATCGCCGACGACGGGCGCGGCGGGCCGATCCGCGAGGGCACCGGCATCCGCGGCATGCGCGAGCGCGCGCTGCTCATCGGCGCCGGCCTGTCCATCGGCGAGCGGCCCCGCGGCGGCACCGAGGTGCGGCTCACCGTGCCCGCCCCGCCCGGCGGCGGCCCCCCGCACGCCGTCCCCCCGCCCGTCCAGGAGGCGACATGACCCCCGGCCACCCGACCCGGATCCTGCTCGCCGACGACCACGCGCTGGTCCGGCACGGGCTGCGGATGATCCTGGACGCCGAGCCCGACCTGACCGTGGTGGCCGAGGCGGGCGACGGCGCCGAGGCCGTCGAGCTGGCCACCCGCTCCGGCGCCGACCCCGGCGTCGACCTGGCCATCCTGGACATCGCCATGCCCCGCATGACCGGCATCCAGGCCGCCCGCGAGATCTCCCGCCGGGCGCCCGGCATCCGCCTGCTCATGCTGTCGATGTACGACAACGAGCAGTACCTGTTCGAGTCGCTCAAGGCGGGCGCCTGCGGATACGTGCTCAAGTCGGTCGCCGACCGCGACCTGCTGGAGGCCTGCCGGGCCGCCATGCGCGGCGAGCCGTTCCTCTACCCGGGCGCGGTCACCGCGCTGATCCGCGACTACCTGCTGCGCCACCGGCAGGGCGAGCCGGCGCCCGACACCGTGCTGACCCCGCGCGAGGAGGAGATCGTCAAGCTCATCGCCGAGGGTCACTCCAGCAAGCAGATCGCCGACATGCTGGTGATCAGCGTCAAGACGGTGGAGCGGCACCGCGCCAACATCCTGGCCAAGCTCGGCCTGCGCGACCGTCTGGAGCTCACCCGCCACGCCATCCGCGCCGGCCTGATCGAGCCATGACGCCCGCCCCGCGGCGGCCGGGCCGGGCCGTCGTCGCGGGACACCCGCCGGACTGAGCACGCCTGAGCACGCCTGGGCGTGGGCGGAACAGCGGGCCGCCGGTCGAGACGATTCGACCGTTCGCCGCCGACGCGGGTCCGGTGATCGCCCCGGCACTTCGGCGGCGACCCGGGCGACATCACCATCTACGGCGCCTCGGCCGGCGGGTCCAGCGTGTGCGCCCAGACGGCATCCCCGGTCGCCAAGGGCCTGTTCCAGAAGGGCATCGCGATGAGCGGCGAGTACAACTCGCTGCGCGGCGTCAACACCACCTGGCAGGCCCAGGACTGCAAGTCCAGGCTGCCCACCCTGCAGGAGGCCGGCAAGGCCGGCGAGCGCTTCGCCGCGGCCCTCGGCTGCGAGGCGCAGGGCCGGGACGCCGACCGGCAGGTGGCGGCGTGCCTGCGGCGGATACCCGCCAAGACCCTGCTGGACAAGGCCGGCAACGGCATGGCCCCCGACCAGGGCACGCTCGGCCCGATCGTCGACGGCGAGATCCTCACCATGTCCCCCGCCGAGGCGTTCGAGAAGGGACGCGTCAACAAGGTGACCCTCATCCACGGCGTGGACCGCGACGAGACCCAGATGCGGGTGGCCGAGACCCCCGAGGAGTACGAGGCGCTGGTCAAGGAGCAGTACGGCCCGCTGGCGCGTGAGGTGTTCGAACGCTACCCGCTCAAGCGCTTCCCCGCCCCGGCGCCGTACGTGGCCTTCCGCACCATCCTGGCCGACTCCAACTCCGTCTGCCCCTCCCTGCTGAACAACGAGCGCCTGTCCCGGCACATCACGGTGTTCGGGTTCGTCAACGCCAACGCCGACGCGCCGCCGGCGTCGTTCGTGGACCAGAGCAAGCCCAACGGCGCCTTCCACGTCAACGAGAACCAGTTCCTGCAGTCCGCCATGACCAACGCCAGCGCCAACCAGCAGACGCTCGGCAACCAGCTCGTCGCGCAGTGGACCGGGTTCGCGCGCACGGGCGACCCGACGGTGGACGGCACGCCGTACTGGTCGAAGTACACCCGTTCCAACCCGGCCGTGATGTCCCTGGCGCCCGCGGGCGACAGCGTCATGACCACCGAGATCGCCAAGCAGCACAACTGCGGCTTCTGGAACAGGTACGCCCCGTTCGACTAGCCCCGCGACCGCACAGCCGAAGGGTGCGCCACCCGCCAGCCGGGTGGCGCACCCGTTCGGTTCGGACGTCCCCGAGGGTCGTCGCTCAGCGGCGACCCTGTCACAGGAACAGGTAGTGACGAGATCTGATTCAGGAAGTATGATTCGGTAGTCGCGTCTCGTGCATTACTGTTCGGGTCACAGGCGACCGAGTCGTGGGCGAAGGAGGAGGCCGTGGAGCTTTCCGGGGACATGATCCGCAACGGGACGGAGAACGGAGCGGAGCACAAGAGCTGGACCTTCCTCACCAACCACGCCCGGGTGCTGGTGGAGATCGCCCGCTCCCCGGACGCGCGGCTGCGCGACATCGCCGCCGGGATCGGTATCACCGAGCGTGCCGCCCAGGCCATCGTGACCGACCTGGAAGAGGCCGGCTACCTGACGCGCACCCGGGTCGGACGGCGCAACCACTACAGCGTCGACCCCAGCCGTCCGTTCCGCCACCCGGCGGAGGCCGACCATCGCGTCGCCGGGCTTCTGGCGATGTTCGCCAGCCACGACCAGGTCCGCTCGACGGACTCCGTCCCGTCGCACCACCGCGGAAAGGCCTGAGCCGATGAACCAGTCCCGGCGGGCGTTGGTACTGCTGGTCGTGGAGGACGACCCCGGCGATCAGCTGCTGATCCGCGAGGCCTTGGACCAGCACGCCCTGACCGCCGCCATCCAGGTCGTCGTGGTGGCGGACGGCGAGCAGGCCTTGGACTACCTGCATCGGAACGCGGCCTACGCCGACGCCTCGCGTCCCGACCTGGTCCTGCTCGATCTGAACCTGCCCAAATGCGACGGGCGCACGGTGCTCGGGCACATGAAATCCGACCCCTCCCTGCGCTCGATTCCCGTGGTCGTCCTCACCACCTCCGGCTTGGAGGAGGACATCGCCACCTCCTACCGGCTGCACGCCAACGCCTACGTCACCAAACCGGTCGACTTCACCGGCCTGACCGCCGCCGTCCAGCACATCAACGCGTTCTTCTCCCGCACCGCCCGTCTGCCCGGCCTGGACGTGCCGGCCGCCTGATCAGCCAAAGCGGAGTCTGTCGTGATGCCCTGCCCGGCCGCACCTGCCCCGTCGATCGACGCGATCCGTCTCGAGCTCACCCGCGCCGGCTACCTCGTCGGCGCGGCCACCGGCGCGATCGAGTGCGACGTACGCCTCCATGACGACCCGGTCCGCGGGGTGGTGGTGAGCTGGCAGACCGCCGCTCGCCTGCGCGCCCGCAACCCCGCCGCCCACCGGCTGGTACGGGAAGCGGTCCACCTGGCGCTGCTGACCGTCCTCACCGGCGCCGGCTACGCGGCCGTCCCGGACCGCGACACCGGCGAGATCCTCGTCACCTGCCCCGAGGGAGATCTCGCGCGGTCGGCGGCCTGACCACGGCCCGTCCGGGCGGCCGCACGCGCCGGTCCCGCAAGGGGCCCCGCCCGGTAAATCGCTGGAGCGGGTCACCGCGCGCCGCGTAGCCTGTCGCGGGTCGTGACGCCGGTGGCAGTGCCGGTCAGGTGCCGCGCGGGGTCCGCCGCGGGCATGAGCAGGGAGATCGGGACGTGGAGCACAACGGCTGGGTGGACGAGGGCTTCGGAGCGGTCGCGGAGGCGTTCGCCGCCGGCTTCGCCGACCCCGGTGAGCTGGGCGCGGCCGTCACCGTCTACGCCGGCGGGCGCAAGGTCGTGGAGCTGTGGGGCGGCGTCGCCGACGCGCGCACCGGCCGCCCGTGGGAGCAGGACACGATCGTCCCGGTCTTCTCCTGCGCCAAGGGCATCGTGAGCGTCTGCGCCCACCTGCTCGCCCAGCAGGGACGGCTGGACCTGGACGCCCCCGTGGCCCGCTACTGGCCGGAGTTCGCCGCCGCGGGCAAGGAGGCGATCACCACGCGCATGGTGCTCGGCCACCGCGCCGGACTGCCCGTGCTGGACCGCACGCTGTCCTTCGAGGAGGTGCCGGCCTGGACGCCCGTGGTGCGCGCCATCGAGGAGCAGCGCCCGCTGTGGGAGCCGGGCACGGCCTACGAGTACCACGCGCACGTCTTCGGCTTCCTGGTCGGCGAGGTGATCCGCCGGATCACCGGGCTCACCCCCGGCGCCTATTTCCGCCAGGCGTTCGGCGACGCGCTCGGGCTGCGGGCGTGGATCGGCCTGCCGGCGGAGGAGTCGGCACACCTGGCCCGGCTGTCCGAGGCCGAGGGACGCCCCCCGATGCCGCCCGCCGAGTCGCTGATCATGCGCATGGTGACGATGAACGGCGCCTTCGCCTTCCCCGGCCTTGAGGAGCCGCACGGGTGGAACGACCCGGCGCTGCTCGGCGCCGAGGTTCCCGGGGCGGGCGCGGTGGCCTCGGCGACCGGCCTGGCCGGGGTGTACGCCGCGGCCGTCACCGGCATCGATGGCACGGCGCCGCTGCTCACCCGCGACACCCTCACCGGCGCGCTCCGCGAACTCTCCTCCGGGACGACCTGGTCGGGCATGGACGCCGGCCAGCGCTGGGGCTCGGGCTTCCTGCTCGACTGCGCCTTCCGCCCCCTGCCGGGCGCGCGCGGCTTCGGCAACGACGGCGCCGGCGGCCAGTACGCCTTCGGCGACGACGAGTTCGGCCTCGGCTTCGCCTACGTCACCAACCGCATGATCGGCTACGGCGACCCCCGCGCCACCCGCCTGGTCGCGGCGGTACGCGCCTGCGTCACCGGCTGAGACGGTCCCCGGCGGGGTCACGTCGGTTCCGGTACGGACCGCGGGCCGCCGGGAAAGGGGCGCGCGCGGGCGGGGGGCGTTTTGCTAGCGTCCGCGGTATGAAGCGTGCCTGTGTGACGACGACGCCGAGGAGTGTCCCGGCGCGCTGACCACTGTTCTTTCCAAGCCCCGGGGCGAGCGCCCCGGGGCTTTGGCGTCCGGTCGCTCGCCCCGCCGTCCGCGAGGAGACCGCCATGCACGACCACCGCCGGCTCGGCCGCGAGCTGGAGCTGTTCGACACCGACCCGCTCATGGGCGCCGGGCTGCCGTACTGGCTGCCCGACGGCGCCATCGTCCGCCACACCCTGGAGGAGTACGTCCGCGACCTGGAACGCCGCGCCGGATACCGGCACGTGTACTCCCCCGTCCTCGCCAAACGCGAGCTTTACGAGATCTCCGGCCACTGGGCGCACTACGGCGAGGACATGTTCCCCCCGATGGCGATGGGCGGCGAACAGGTCGTGCTGCGCCCGAGCCTGTGCCCCCACCACGCCCTGATCTACCGCTCACGCGCCCGCGGCCACCGCGAGCTGCCCCTGCGCATCGCCGAACTGGGCGGCATGTACCGCGCCGAACCGTCGGGGGTGCTCGGCGGGCTCACCCGCGTGCGGGCGATCCAGCTCAACGACGCGCACATCTTCTGCACCCCCGGCCAGGTCGCCGCCGAGACCGCCGGAGCACTGGAGCTGATCGGCCACGCCCACGCCGCGATGGGCATCCGCCCCGCCCGCTACCGGCTGTCGCTTCCCGGGCCCGGCGGCAAGTACGTGGCCGGGGCCGGGATGTGGCGGCGGGCGGCGGCCGTGCTGACCGAGGTGCTCGACGGCCTCGGCCTGGCCTACGACGCCGTCGAAGGGGAGGCCGCCTTCTACGGCCCCAAGATCGACGTCCAGATCGCCGACCCGGCCGGACGCGAGGCCACCCTGTCCACCGTCCAGGCCGACTTCCACCAGCCCGAACGCTTCGACCTGCGCTACACCGGCCCCGACGGCGCCCGGCACCGGCCCGTGATGGTCCACCGCAGCGTCATCGGCAGCCTGGAGCGTGCCGTCGCCCACCTGCTGGAGGCACACGGCGGCGCCTTCCCCGCCTGGCTCGCCCCCACCCAGGTCGTCGTGCTGCCCATCTCGGACGCCGAACGGGAAGCCGCCGGGCGGCTGCTGGAACGCTGCCTGGACCAGGGACTGCGCGCGCGGATCTCCGGCCCGGATCGGGGCGGGCTCGCGGCACGGGTACGGCGCGAGCGGCTGGTGCCCTACCAGGCGGTGATCGGACCGCGGGAGGCCGCGGGCGAGGAGGTGGCCCTGCGCCTGCGCGACGGCCGCCGCCTGCCCGCCCGGCCGTGCGAGGAGATGCTCGCCCGCATCGCCCGGCTCGTCGGCACCCACACCACCAACCTGTGGGACATACCCGCCTGACCGGTACGCCGCCCATATCTCCCTGCCTGACCGGATGTCTCCGCCTATCCGGTACGCGGCCACTGACCGGTACGCCGCCCGGATCACCCTGCCTGAGCGGTACGCCCCGGCCGGTTACGTGAGGCCGGGGGTCAGTCGCCGCGTGAGCGGGGCACCACCAGCCCGGTCTCGTAGGCGGCCACCACCGCCTGGGTCCTGTCGCGCAGGCCCAGTTTGGCCAGGACGCGGCTGACGTGCGTCTTGACGGTCTCCTCGGTGACGGTCAGCCGGGCGGCGACCTCCGGGTTGGACAGGCCCTCGGCGACCAGTCGCAGCACCTCGGTCTCGCGTGGGGTCAGCGCCGACAGCGCCCCCGGGGACGAGGGACCCGTACCGGGGCGCAGGCGGGCGAACTCGCCGATCAGGCGGCGCGTGACCGCCGGGGCCAGCAGCGCCTCCCCTGCCGCGATGACGCGCACGGCGTCGAACAGCCGCTCGGCGGTGACGTCCTTGAGCAGGAAGCCGCTGGCTCCGGCGCGCAGCGCGTCGTAGACGTACTCGTCCAGGTCGAAGGTGGTCAGAATCAGCACGCGCGGCCCGCCGTCGCCCGCGGCGGCCAGACGGCGGGTGGCCTCGATGCCGTCCATCACCGGCATGCGCACGTCCATGAGCACCACGTCCGGCGCCACCTCCTCGCACACCCGCACCGCCTCGGCGCCGTCGGCAGCGGTCCCCGCCACCTCGAAGTCCGCCTGGGTGCCCAGCAGCCCAGCGAACCCGCTACGCACCACCGCATGGTCATCGGCCACCACGACCCGCACGACACGCGACACGCTCATCCCCCCACCCCCAGGATCGGCGCAGCGAACCCGACGTCGTTCATCGGCCCACCTCCCAGGCTTGGAGTCCCTGTGAGAGGTTCACCGGCTCCCTGTCCCGAATCCGCACTGCGGAGGCGACGTCCGTCACCCCTCCTGGTGTGGCGAGGTGCGGGAGGCTCATGAGGTTCATCTGGGTTCTGCGCCTGTGGACGTTCACCGGCGGCCTTCCGGGGTCCGCGCGGCAAGTGGCACGTCCATCGGCCGTCCATCTGTGTTGTGACGGGGTGCGGGAGGTCCACCGGATCCTTCCGCCGCTCCGCGCGGCGGACTCGACGTTCATCGGTCAGTTCTCCCCGTCCGCGGGGAGGCGGGCCTCGATCAGGAAGCCGCCGCCGGTGGCGGGGCCGGCGTGCAGGTCGCCGCCTACGGCCGCTGCGCGTTCGCGCATGCCCGCAAGGCCGTGCCCTGGCCCGGGCGTCGAAGGGCCGGGGCCATTGTCGCGGACGCGTAGCCGCAGGTCTTGGGCGGTGTAGTGCAGTTCGACGTCGACGTCGACGGCGGCGCCGGGCGCGTGTCGCCGGGCGTTGGTCAGGGCCTCCTGGACGATGCGGTAGGCCGCCAGTTCGACCCCGGGGTCCAGCGGGATGGCCGGGCCGCGCAGGATGAGCCGCGTCGCCGACCCCGACGCCGCGCGGGCGCTATCGACGAGCTCGTTGAGTTCGCCCAGCCGAAGCCCCGGCTGAGGGCGCCGCTCAGCCCCGCCGGCGTCGCCCTTGGCGTCCTCGCGCAGCACGCCGAGCAGGCGCCGCATCTCGGTCAGCGCCGCCCGGGCCGTGTCGCCGATGGCCGACAGCCGCTCGGCCCCGGCCGCGGGCATGCCAGGGGTGGTCAGCCGGGCGGTCTCGGCCTGTACGGCCACCATGGAGATGTGGTGGGCCACCACGTCGTGCAGCTCGCGGGCGATGCGGGCGCGCTCGCCGCGTGCGGTGTGCTCCAGCAGACTCTCGGCGGCGACCTGCCGGGCGGCGGTGTCGCGCCGCGCCTGGCCGTGCGCACGCCGGGCGATCCCGGCCAGCGCCGCGGCCGGGGCCAGCGAGGCCAGCAGCACCGTCAGCACGCCGGCCTCACCGTCCGGCGTGCCCACGAGGGCCAGCAGCGGGAACGGCGCCGCCAGCGCCAGGGCGAGCCCACCCCGGCCGCCGTACCCACCTCGGCCGTACCCACCCCGGCCGGCGCACCTACCCCGGCCGGCGCGCCCGCCCGGGCTGCCGTTTCCGGCTCGGCCGCCCTGGCCGGCTCGGCCGCCCTGGCCGGCTCGGCCGCCCTGGCCGGCTCGGCCGCCCTGGCCGGCTCGGCCGCTTTGTCTACCTCGGCCGCCGTGCCCGTCCGGGCTGCCGTACCCGAGCCGGTACCCGGCCACGAGCTGCGCGGCCAGGCCGGCCACCGTCAACGTGTGGAAAGCGGTCAAGGACAGCACGACCGCCACCGTGACCACCACGCCCGCCGCGGCCCGCTGCGCCCACAGCAGTGCGACCGGCAGCGTGGTGGCCAGCGCGAGCAGGCAGAGCACCACCAGGAGCGACACATCACGCGGCTCGGCCGGCGGCGCGATCACCGGGACCGGCCCGCCGGCGGGCACGCTGACGGTGTGGTGGAAGCGCGGCAGCCCGCCACGGGCGCGGAAGACCGCCTCGGCGAGCGCGAGTACGGCCGACACCACCCCGGCCGCGACCACCGCGGGCGTCCCCGCCGTGACCCGTGCCAGGACCCGAACCCGTCCTGGGGCCACCCGCACCCGTGCCAGGGCGGCCCGCACCCGTGCCAGGGCGGCCCGCACCCGTGCCAGGGCGGCCCGCACCCGTCCGGCGCGCCGTCCGCCGTTCGCGCCGGTCATCGCGGCGGGCCCGCGGGCATCCGTCGTGGGGCGGCTTTCGCGGCGAGCGGGCGGGCATCCGGCCGAAGGCTGTGGCGCATGCGGAGGGCCGGCCGCAGGGCGGTCATCGCGGCGCGCGGGCGGGGCGCGTGGTGTCCGGTGGGCTGGGCGTGCGGTCGATCCACGCAGGTCATTGTCCCGGACCGCGCAGCCGTCCGGCATCCCTCGTGGGAGGGATGCCCCTCCCTCGGGCCCGTGACGGCGAAGATCGCTCGGCGCCGTGACGCCCCCGCGTGCCGCCGCGGCCTAGCCTGCCGGGCATGGAAGCGAGCATCGAAGTCACCGGGCTGCGCAAGCGGTTCGGTCGTACCCTCGCGCTGGACGGGATGACCTTCACCGTGGCCCCCGGGCGGGTCACCGGCTTCGTCGGCCCCAACGGCGCGGGAAAGTCCACCACGATGCGGGTGATCCTCGGCCTGGACGCCGCCGACGAGGGCACCGCGCTGGTGGGCGGACGCCCCTACGCCACCTTGTCCACCCCGCTCGCGCACGTCGGCGCGCTGCTGGACGCCGACGCGCTGCAGCCCGGCCGCACCGGCCGCAACCACCTGCTGTGGCTGGCGCACTCCCAGGGGCTCGGCGCCGGCCGGGTGGACCAGGTGATCGAACTGGTCGGGCTCGGCGCCGCGGCCCGGCGCAAGGCGGGCGGCTACTCCCTGGGCATGCGGCAGCGGCTCGGCATCGCCGCCGCGCTGCTGGGCGACCCGCCGGTGCTCATGCTGGACGAGCCGTTCAACGGCCTGGACCCCGAGGGCATCGTGTGGATGCGCGGCCTGCTGCGCTCGCTGGCCGCCGAAGGCCGCGCGGTGCTGGTGTCCAGCCACCTGATGAGCGAACTGGAGGACACCGCCGGGCACCTGGTGGTGGCCGGCGCGGGCCGGGTGGTCGCCGACGCCGGGGTGGCCGAGCTCATCGCGGCGGCCTCCGGCGGCCGGGTCGGCGTGCGCACCACGGCACGGCCGGAGGCGATGGCCGCGCTGGCCGCCGCGGGCGCCACCGTGGCCGCCACCGGCCCCGACGCCCTGACCGTCTCGGGCCTTGCGGCCGAGCGGGTCGTGGAGCTGCTCGGCACGGCGGCGGTGCCGTTCTCGGAGGTCGCCGCGCACCGGGCGACGCTGGAGGAGGCGTACATGGAGCTGACCCGCGACGCGGTGGAGTTCCGCGCCGCCCCCCACCCGGAGCCGACCCGATGACCCCTTCCGTCCCCCCGAGCCCTGGTCCATCGAGCCAGTCCCCTTCTGGTCCCCCAAACCCGTCCCCTTCCGTCCCTCCGAACCCTGGCGCCCCTACCCAGTCCCCTTCTGACACCCCGGCCTCGCCCTCTTCCGCTCCCCTGGGCCCACCCCCTTCCGTTCCATCCGTGGTTCCCCCTTCTGCGTCTCCTCCGTCTCCTCCGTCCCCTTCTGCGGCCTCTGCCGCGCGCCCGGCCGTCCCCGTACCGGCCGGTCCGCGTGCCGACCGTTTCAGCCGCCTGTTGCGCGCCGAGTTCACCAAGCTGCGCACCGTGCGCGGCTGGATGCTCGGCCTGGCCGTCATGGCGGTGCTCATCCCGCTGCTCGGCCTGACGTTCGCCGCGGGCAGCCGCAGTTCCTGCAGCCAGGGGCCGGTCGAGGTGCCGTGCCCCATCCCCCCGCGCGGACCCGGCGGGGAAGCGGTGCGCGACAAGCTGTACCTGGTGCACCGCCCGCTGACCGGCGACGGTTCCGTCACCGCCCGCGTCACCGCGATGAGCGGCCTCATCACCTACCCCCCGCCCGACCACGACGAGATCGTCCCCGGCCTGGTGCCGTGGGCCAAGGCCGGCGTGATCGTCAAGGACGGCACCCGGCCGGGCTCCTCCTACGCCGCCGTCATGGTCACCGCTGCCCATGGCACCCGCATGCAGTACGACTTCCTCCACGACGTGGCCGGACGGCCGGGCGGCGTCTCCCCCGCCGCGCCGCGCTGGCTGCGGCTGACCCGCTCGGGCGACACGCTCACCGGCCAGGAGTCGCCCGACGGCCGCGCCTGGACCACCGTGGGCACCGCGCGCCTGCCGGGCCTGCCGGCCACCGTCCAGGCCGGGTTCTTCGTCACCTCCCCCAGCGACCTGACGGTGGAGCGCGGCGAGCTCGGCGGGCTGGTCACCCAGGCGCGGCTGGCCACGGCCACCGCCGTGTTCGACCACGTCACCCACTCCGGGGCGCCCGGCGCCTGGCGGCGTGCCGACATCGGCGCCTCTCCCGGCGAGGGACCCGGCGGCATCCATCACCCGGGCGAGGCCCGCGAGACCGGCGGGGTGTTCACGGTGACCGGCAACGGCGACATCGCGCCGCTCGGCGGCGACGAGGGCCTGCCGGTCGAGCGGACGCTGGCCGGCGCGCTGCCCGCGCTGGTCCCGGCCATCGTGGTCGCGGTGCTGTTCGTCACCGCCGAGTACCGGCGCGGGCTGATCCGCACCACGCTGACCGCGAACCCGCGGCGGGGACGTGTGCTGGCGGCCAAGGCCGTGGTGGCCGCCGCGGCGACCTTCGCCGTCACGCTGGCCGCCGCCGCGGTGACGCTGCCGGTGGCCGCGCGGCTGCTGGAGGCGGGCGGCACCTTCGTGCTGCCGGTCCCGGCGCTCACCGGGCTGCGCGTGGCGGCCGGGCTGGCGGCGCTGGCCGCCGCCGCGGCGGTGCTCGCCGTGGCGCTGGGCGCCCTGCTGCGGCGCGGCGCCGCGGCCGTCATCACCGTGATCGGCGTGCTGGTGCTGCCGTACGTGCTGGCCACCGCCTCGGTGCTGCCGCTCGGCCTGGCGCGGTGGCTGCTGTGCCTGACCCCCGCGGCAGGGTTCGCCGTCCAGCAGAGCATTCCCGAGTACGCGCAGGTGACCGGCTACTACGCGCCGCAGAGCGGCTACTTCCCGCTGCCCCCGTGGGCGGGTCTCGCGGTGACCTGCGGGTACGCCGCGCTCGCGCTGGCCTTGGCGATCATTACGCTGCGGCGGAGGGACGTGTGAGGGGCGCCCTGCACGGCGAGTGGACCAAGCTGCGCACCCTGGCCGGCCCGGCGTGGCTGTCGGCCGCCGCGGCCCTGCTCACCGTCGCCGTGGGCGCGGTGCTGGCCGCGACGGTGACCTGTTCCTACGGCCGCTGCGGCGAGGACGCGGTCAAGCTGACTTTCGGCGGGGTCCAGGCGGGCCAGGTGTTCGCCGTCCTGCTCGCCGTCGGGGCCGTCTGCGGCGAGTACGGCACCGGCATGATCCGCGCCACGCTGGCCGCGACGCCGCGCCGCGGCGTCCTGCTGGCGGCCAAGGCCCTGCCGGTGGCCGGGCTGACGCTCGCCGCCGGGACCGCCGCGGTGCTCGGCTGCGCGCTGGCCGGGCGGCTGCTTCTGCCGGGACGCGGGTACCCGGCCCTGTCCCTGGCCGACGGGGCCACCCTGCGCGCGGCCGCCGGGACGGTGCTGTACCTGGTGCTGGTGGCGCTGCTCGCCCTCGGCGTCGGCGCCGCGGTGCGGGAGGCGGCCCTGTCCGCCGGGGTCGTGCTCGGCCTGCTCTACCTGCTGCCGCTGGCGGCCACGCTGGTCTCCGACCAGGACCTGCGGCGCACGCTGTGGAGCCTCACCCCGATGAACGCCGGGCTCGCCGTCCAGGCCACCCGGGGGCTGGACACCCTGCCGCTCGGCCCCTGGGCGGGGCTCGGCGTGCTGGCCTGCTGGAGCGGCGCGGCCCTGCTGGTGGCCTATCTGCTGCTGCGCCGGCGCGACGCCTGAGGGGCGGCCCGGCTACGGCATCGGGGGGCGCCGGTTCAAGATGCGCTGGAACAGCAGGCAGTCACGCCAGGCGCCGTCGATGTGCAGGTAGTCGGGGGCGGCGCCGATCCGCGAGAAGCCGCACTTGCCGAGCACGCGCTGGGAGGCGGCGTTGTCCACCAGCGTGCTGGCCTCCAGCCGGTGCAGGCCCAGGTATTCATCGGCGGTCCGGCACACCAGGCGGACCGCCGTGGTGGCCAGGCCGCGGCCGTTGTGCTCGGCGTCGATCCAGTAGCCCAGGCTGGCGCTGCGGAAGGGGCCGAGCACGATGGTGGCCAGGGTCATGGTGCCGACGATCCGCTCGCCCCGGGCCAGCACCAGCGGCAGCGCCCGGCCGGCGGCCCGCTGCGCCAGCCGGTCCGCCACGAACGCCTGCTGGCCCTCCAGGGTGAAGAAGTCCTCGCCGCGCCGCGGCTCCCAGGGCCGCAGATGCTCCCGGTTACGCACATACGCCTGCCGCAACGCCTCGGCGTCGCCCTGCGTCAGCGAACGCAACTCGATCTCATCAGTAACAGGAACGACAGGAACCACCATTCAGGACATCCTAGAGCCGTTCTCCCCGCACGGCCGGTCCCCGGCGCGGCGCGCCGGACGCGCGGGGCGCATGTCGACTTGGGCCCTTGCAGCGTCTGACAGGGGAGGCTACAATCCGAAACTATTAGTAAAGTTTACTAAAGATTAAGCTGGGTACAGGGGCGCCACCCTGCCTCTTCACCCTATGTGAGGCCGCTCCACCACGCTCACCCGCGCTGAGGCGGCCTCGCGGTGCGACCGGCAGGCCGCGCGGTGCCGAACACGGCACGGCAACGCCCGACGGTGCATGCAACCCGGCCCGTGGCCCCCTCTCGCCTGCGAGCAGGACGGTCGCGGGCGAGCCATAGGCACACTCCACCCCCCACCCCCTGGAAGTGTCACGTGAGATTCCGTGTACTCATCCTCGCGCTCCTCGCCGTCTTCATGACGGGCGTGAGCGTGCCGGCGCTGGCCCAGGCCGGCGCCGCACGGCAGGCGAACGTCCAGGCCGCCGCGGCCGCATGGGCTCCCTACACCGCCTACACCGCCGGCACCGTCGTCAGCTACAACGGCGTCGACTACCAGTGCCTGCAGAGCCACACCTCGCTGCCCGGCTGGGAGCCGTCCAACGTGCCGGCTCTGTGGAAGGTCTCCACCGGCACCCCCGGCGACACCACGCCGCCCTCGGTCCCGGCCAACCTGCGCGCCACCGGCACCACCGCCAACAGCGTCTCGCTGGCGTGGGACGCCTCCACCGACAACGTCGGCGTCACCGGCTACGAGGTCTACCGCGGCACGACCCTGGTCACCACCGCGACCGGCACCAGCTACACCGACTCGGGCCTGACCGCCTCCACCAGCTACACCTACACCGTGCGCGCCCGTGACGCCGCCGGCAACCGCTCGGCCGCCAGTTCCCCGGTCACCGCCACCACCGGCGGCGGCAACGGCGCCCCCGGCCAGCCCGGCGCCGCCTCCGCCACCACGACCAACACCAGCATCACGCTGACCTGGGGCGCCGCCAGCGGCACCGTGACCGGCTACCGCGTCTACGAGGGCGCCACCCAGCGCGCCCAGGTCACCACGACCACCACCACCATCTCCGGCCTCGGCACCTGCGAGGCCCACAACTACACGATCAAGGCCTACAACTCCGTCGGCGAGTCGGCGGGCCGCGACGTCAGCGCCACCACCACCGGCTGCACCAACCCCAACCCGAGCAAGCTCCCCGGCGCCCCGTACCTGTACATGGGCTGGGGCAACCCGCCGAACCCGGGCACCGTCATGGACGCGACCGGCGTGAAGTCCTTCACGATGGCCTTCATCCTGGCGCAGGGCGGCTGCACCCCGGCTTGGGACGGCCAGCGCCCGCTGACCGGCGGCACCGACGCCTCGGCGATCAACACGATCAAGTCCAAGGGCGGCAGCGTCGAGATCTCCTTCGGTGGCTGGAGCGGTAACAAGCTCGGCCCGAACTGCTCCACCCCGCAGGCCTTCGCCCAGGCGGTGCAGCAGGTCATCAACGCCCACGGCCCGACCGTGGTCGACTTCGACATCGAGAACACCGACGAGTTCGAGAACTACACCGTCCAGGACCGCATCCTCAACGGCCTGAAGATCGTGCGCCAGAACAACCCGAACGTCAAGATCGTCGTCACCATCCCGACGTTCAAGTCCGGCCTGAGCGCCGCGGGCATCCGCCTGGTCAACCAGGCCAAGGCCCTGGGCACGCCGATCGACAACTACACGATCATGCCGTTCAACTTCAGCGGCACCGACATGTACCAGGACACCGTCAACGCCTCCGAGGGCCTGAAGAGCTCCCTGAAGAGCGCGTTCGGCTGGAGCGACGCCGAGGCCTACGCCCACATGGGCATCTCGGGCATGAACGGCAAGTCCGACCAGGGCGAGACCACCACCCCGGCCCAGTGGACCCAGATCCGCGACTGGGCCAAGGCCAAGGGCCTCACCCGGTTCTCCTTCTGGGCCACCAACCGCGACCGGGTCAACGGTGGCGGCGTGCCGCAGGCCGAGTGGGAGTTCACCCGGATCACCGCCGGCTTCTGACCGCCGGGCACCACTGCGACACCATGACACCGTGACACCACGGTGACGAAGGGGGCGGGTCTCCACCCGCCCCCTTCTCGCGCGCCCGGACGACCCTACGCTCGCCCGAGGGCCGAGTCGTCCCGAGCCTCGAGATTCACCTGAAAAGAGCCGCAGCGCCATGCCGCCCAAACCTATGCCCAGGCGGATGAGCGTCAGGAACCTGTCAGCGGGCCGTACGCCGCTGACCTGGGCATTTCCGGGGGGTGAGGCTCTGCCCGGCGCCGACGAGGGTGACCTGGGCAGGGCCTTCCGGCGCGGTGGCGGCGGCCGTGCACACGATCTGCTCGACGGCCAGTGGGGACAACTCACCGGCCGGAAGGGACACGGTCACCACCAAGCGGCCGGCCGGCATGACGGTCACCGAGAACGGGCCGGCCTCGGACGGCACTTCGGTGGTGAACCCCTGCTCCCGTTCCATCACCGAGGGCCCCGCCGCCAGCAGCGCGAGCATGTCCTCCCGGAACACCGGCCGGCCACTGGGCCGCGTCACCACGCCGACCCGGCCCCTCTTCACCAGGTAGAGGGTGATGCCCATGTCCAGCGCGACGGCTCCGCTCGGCGGGTCGCCGGCCTCGATGGCGCCGCTGGGCTGCACGCCGCAGCCGGCCACGGCGGCGAGCGACACAAGGCCCGCGGCCAGCACCCGGCGGGCGAACCCCATCCTCACTCAGGACCTCCCTCTGAATCAGGTGCCCGGCGTGGCAGGCGCAGCGTGAACACGGCGCCGCCGTCCGGGGCGTTGGTGACGGTGAGGTCGCCTTGGTGCAGGCGCGCGTTCTCCCGCGCGATGGCCAGGCCGAGGCCGCTGCCCTCGGACCTGGCCCTGGCCGCGCTGGCCTTGTAGAACCGGTCGAACACGTGCGGCAGCACCGCCTCCTCCAGCCCCGGCCCGTGGTCGCGGACCTCCACGGCGATCCACCGCGGGTCGGCGTCCAGCCGCACCGACACCGGAGGCTCGCCGTGCCGCAGGGCGTTGCCGACCAGGTTCGCCAGGATGACGTCCACGCGGCGCGGGTCCAGCCGTGCCGTCACCGCGGACGCGAGCTCGGTGTGCACCCGCTCCGACCAGCCCCGCGTACGCAGGGTCGCGCGCACCAGCTCGGCCACGTCGACGTCGTTCAGCGCCAGGGCCGCGACGCCGGAGTCGAACCTGCTGATCTCGATGAGGTCGTTCACCAGCCCGGTGAGGTTGAGCGTCTCCTGGCTCACCAGCCTGGCGGCCCTGCCGGCGGGCTCGGGCAGCCGGGCCGCCTCCTCGTCCAGGACGTCGGCGACCGCGGCGAGCGCGGCCAGCGGGGTGCGCAGCTCATGCGACACATCGGCCACGAACCGGCGGGCGTCGGCCTCCATCTCGCGCAGCTGCGCGACGTGCCGCTCCAGCTCCGCGGCGGTGTTGTTGAACGTGTGCGCCACCTCGGCCAGCTCATCGGAGCCGCGGACCGCGACCCTGGTCCGCATCTCACCCTCGCCCAGCAGGCGTGCCGCCCGCCCGAGCTCGCGCACCGGGCGCAGCACCCCTTGGGTGGCCAGCGACGCCAGGACGACCGCGAACATCAGGGCCGCGCCGCCGATGAGCCAGGCGGACACGGCGAGCTCGTCGATGCTGTGCTGCTCGGGGCTCAGGTCGCGCGCGACGTAGACCTCGATACCGGACACCCGCACCGGCCGATCCCCCTCGACGATCAGCAACGGCGTACCGATGACCAGGATGGGCTCGCCCTGCCACACCACGCGCTGCCAGGCCATCCCGCCGCCGGCCACCTTCCGCCGCAACTCCTCGGGAATCATCCCGGGTTGCAGATACGGCGCGCCCCCGCCCGGCCGCCAATGCCCCGGCGCCCGCCTGACCGGCGAGTGCGCCTCACGGTACACGGCGACCGCGGAACTGTACTGGTCGGCCACCACGCGGGCGATGTCCTCAAGCTCGGCCGGGCCCGGCGCCGGATTCCGCAAGGGGTAGAGCCCCTGCAAGCGGCTCCTCATCGCCTCCACCGCGGCATCCTGGGTCCGCTGCAGGATGGCGGTACGGGCCTGGGTATAGCTCCAACCGGCCACCGCCGCCGCCGTGACCACACACAGCAGCGCGAACGCGAACAACAGCCGGGCACGCAGCCCCAGGCTCGGCCGGGGTGTCACCGGCGGCTCACACCGGCCCGAACCGGTACCCGAACCCACGCACCGTCTGCACGTAGACCGGCGCCGCCGAATCGTCCTCGATCTTCGCGCGCAACCGCTGCACGCACGCGTCCACCAGACGCGAATCGCCGAAATACCCGTGCTCCCACACCGACTCCAGCAACTGCTGGCGGCTGTGCACCCGGCCCGGCGTCCCGGACAACTCCAGCAGCAGGCGCAACTCGGTCGGGGTGAGACCGACCGGCACGCCGCGCTTGACGACCACCAACCCCGCCCGATCGATGGTCAGATCCCCGTGCCCCTCCAGCTCCGCCTGATCCCGCCCGATCCGCCGCAGCACCGCGCGAATACGCGCCTCAAGCACCCGGGGCTGCACCGGCTTGACCACGTAGTCGTCGGCACCCGCCTCCAACCCCGCCACCACGTCGATGTCGTCACCGCGCGCGGTCAGCATGATGATCGGCACCTCCCGGGCGGCCCGGATACGGCGGCACACCTCGAACCCATCCATACCAGGCAACATCAGATCGAGCACGACGACGTCGGGAAGGTCCACGCGCAGCCGCTCCAGCCCCTGCTCACCGGACTCCACCGCGCGCACCCGATGCCCATGCATGGTCAACGCCAGCTCAAGCCCCTCCCGCACGGCCGCATCATCCTCGATCAACAACACCCGCGACACGCTGCCGAGCTTCACAGCACGCTCCGTAACTCGCCCACCGGTCAACCCCACCCACTGTCGACCGGCCATGTCCCCGCCCCGTCCGCGCCATGTCATGGTTGTGTCACGGTCGCCCCGGCCGCGGCCGCCGTCGACGAACGGTGACATACGGCGGACAACGCGCGCACATTCGGCGCCAATCGTAGTTCGGCATGAACGAACCACGCACCATCCCACCGCGGCCCCGAGACCGGCTGTACGCCGCGGCCACCCTCGTACTCGCCGTGCTCCTGCTGCCCGCGGCACTCGCCCGCCGACCCGGCCACGCCCGCGAACTGGCCTGCCGCTGGGCGTTACGCATCCGATTCCCCGCCGAAGATCTCACCGGCCTCACCGACGGCGCCCTGGCGGCGTTCACCGCGGCACGCACCGAGGCGCTCTGGCGCCACCGCCAGCTCATCGGCCTCACCTCGGGATACCGCGCCCCCATCGTCCAGCAACAGATGTTCGACCAGGAGGTACGCCGCCGCGGCTCCCCGGCCCTGGCACGCATGCTCGTGCTACCGCCGACGGAATCCCCCCACGTCAAAGGCATCGCACTGGACGTACGCCCCCACGAAGGCGCGCGCTGGCTCGAACAACACGGCGCCCGCTACGACCTCTACCGCATCTACGACAACGAGTGGTGGCACTTCGAACACCGCCCGGACAGCGGCGGCAGGCCACCACGACGACGACCCCACCCCGGCGCAGCCTGAGCGGAATCGACCGGACGCGGAGAGAGGCCAGGGGTATGTCACCGAGGATCGACGACAATTCCGGATCGCTGGAACGGTGCCTGCGAGCAGCACGCGAAACGGCCTTCGTGGGGCGGGAGGAAGAGCTCGCGGTGTTCAACGCCGCGTTATACGGCGACGGCCGCAGCGTGCTGTACGTGCACGGTCCCGGCGGCATCGGCAAGACGACCCTGCTACGGCGGTTCGCTCACGCGGCCGCGGCGGCGGGGCGGCCGGCGTCGATGCTCGACGGGCGCACGTGGCAGCCCTCGCCGGCGGCGTACGAAGCCGAGCCGGTGCTGCGCGACGCGGACGCGGTGCTGCTGGTCGACAACTTCGAGCAGAGCTCGGAGGACTGGCTTCGCGAGCGGTTCCTCCCGCGGGCACCCCTGGGGGCGCTGGTGGTGATCGCGGGGCGAAACCCGCCGGACATGCGGTGGCGCGCCGATCCGGGATGGGCGGGAGTCCTGGAGGTGCTGCCGCTGCACGACCTACGGGCCGCGGACGCGCGGGCCCTGCTGGACTCCCGCGGGGTGCCGGCCGAGTCACGCGAGCCGCTGCTGGCCTTCGCCGGCGGTCATCCGCTGGCACTGCTGCTGGGAGCGGCCGCGGCGGCGAAGGACGGCGCGACCGGCCGCCGGTGGACGCCGAACCAGGACGTGGTGGCCACGTTGCTGGACCAACTGGTCGGCGAGCCGCCGACGGCGGCGCATCGACATGCGCTGGAGATCTGCGCGCACGCGTACAGGACGACGGAAGACCTGCTGCGCGCGACCGTGCCCGAGGACGCCGGGAGCCTGTTCCAGTGGTTGCGGCGGCTGCCGTTCGTGAAGCCGAGCAGTCTCGGGCTGTCTCCGCATGACCTGGTGCGGCAGGTGCTGGAAGCGGACCTGCGATGGCGGGACCCCGAGCGGTACGCGGCGATGCACGACCACATCCACACCCACCTGGTAGAGAAGGCGCGCACGGCGAGCGACACGGACGTGCCCGGCGCGGTGGCGGCACTGCTCTACCTGCACCGCGACCGCGACGCGCCCGCCGACATCCACGGCCAGGACCAGTTCCAGGAGGAGCCGCTACGGGAGGAGCACCTCGGAACGCTGCTGCGGATGGCGACGGCGGCAGGGGGCACGAAGGGCGCCGCCTGCGCCGCCTTCTGGGCGGAACGCCGGCCGCAGGCGTTCCGGCTGTACCGGCGGACCGGAACCGGCGAGCCCGTGGCCTTCTCCGCGTGGTTACGGTTGGCGGAACTCGACGAGGAGGAGCTGACGGCCGATCCCCTCGTGGCCAAGGCGTGGGCACACGCGCGTGCCACCACACCGTTGCGCGCCGGCGAACACCTGGCCGTCAGCCGGCTGTGGGCACCGCCGCCGTATCGCGGAAACGCGCCGGTGATGGACCTGATCCAGTGGCGAGCGATCGCCAACTGCCTACGGTCCGAGCGGATCGCATGGTCATACATCGAGATACCGCACCCGAACCACCCATGGACCGACCGTTTACGGCATCACGGGATGCGTGACATCTCCGAACAGCCGCAGCCGGGAGACGACGCCTACACCCTGGCCGTTCACGACTGGCGCGCGGTCCCGGCGCAGGCATGGCTGGAGCGGATGAACCAGCCGCCCGCCGGCGGCCCGAGTGCCGCGACGGCGAAACTCGCTGTACTGCCCCAGGCGAAATTCGCCGAAGCGGTACGCAAGGCGCTACGCCAGATGCCGCGGCCCGACGCGCTGGCCGCCTCCCCCCTGACGCGCACCAGGCTGATCGCCGAACGGGCCGGGCAGAACCCGGCCACGGCACTGGCCGACCTGCTCCGCCAGGCGATCGACGACCTGCGCGAGGATCCACGCTCGGTCAAGTTCCACCGCGCGCTGTCGATCACCTTCCTCCACGGCACACCCACCCAGGAACTGGCCGCGCAACGACTCGACCTCCCTTTCACCACCTACCGCCGCCACCTGACGGCCGGCATCGAACGGGTCTGCGCCGACCTGTGGCACCGGGAGCTGTACGGCGCCAACACACCGGCCCACCGATCCACCTGACCCGCCACCCCGTGCCGGCGCGGCGGCGGCGAACACGACCGAAGGCGCGTCAGTCGGCGAGCGCGAAGCCGGCCGCCGCCTCCGCGTGCAGCCGAGCGCTCGGCAGCACCGGGACGGCGCTGTCCTTCCCACTGATCAACAGCTCGATCTCCGTACACCCGAGAACGACGCCCTCGGCGCCCTCGGCCGCCAGATCATCGATGATCCGCGCGTACGCGTCCCTGGACGACTCCCGCAGCACCCCGCGCACCAGCTCATCGAAGATCACACGATGCACCAGTTCCCGCTGCTCACGCCGCGGAACGACCACCTCCAACCCGTGAGCGGCCAGCCGCTCCCGGTAGAACGGCTGCTCCATGGTGAAGCGAGTACCCAGCAGACCGACCTTGCGCATCCCCCTGGCCTTGATCGCGGCGCCCAAAGCGTCGGCGATGTGCAACACGGGCACGCTCACCGCCCGCTCCACATCGCCGCTGACCCGGTTGAAGGTGTTGCTGCAGATGAGCAGAAGATCGGCGCCGAGATCCTCCAGTCTCCTGCCCGCACCGGCCAGCAACCTACTCACCTCCTCCCAGCGGTCGGCGAAGATGAGCTCCTCGACGGTCGTGTAGTCGACCGACCAGATGAGGCTGTTGGCCGAATGGCTGCCGCCGAGTCGCTCACGGACCCGCTGATTGATGATCTGGTAGTAGATCACCGTCGATTCCCAGCTCAACCCGCCGATGAGACCGATAGTACGCATGGAACTCCGTTTCCCCAGCTCGTGCCGGCAGGCGAGACGCAGCGCCTGCTCATTCAGCAGACCAAAAGCCGTCCAGCCGTCCCGGCCCTCCGGCGGCCGGCCGGTGAAACCGGCTCCGCGACGGCTCCGCAACCCCGTTCGGCGCGGGCCCTCCGCTTCGCTCAGCTCGGCGGCGCTGCCAGCGCACGGGCACAGGCGCCGAGCCCGACCTCGCTGGAGGCCTTGACGAACACCACGTCTCCCGGTTCGACAAGCGCGCCGGCCAGCCTGACGGCCCCGGCCACATCCTCGGCCACGTGGACGGCCACGCCCGCGTTCGAGGACTCCGCCGCCTCCACCATCGCGAGCGGATCCCCCGCCCCCACCGCGATCAGCACGTCGAAGCCGAGGCCGGCGACGAGCCGGCCCACCTCCGCGTGCCGGGCGCGGGAAGCGTCCGCCTGCTGCCCCATCGCGCCGAGCACCGCGACGGTACGACGGGCACCGGCCAGCGCCTTCACCGCCCGCAACCCGGCCCGCATCGATTCAGGACTGGCGTTGTAGGCGTCATCGACGACAGTGACGCCGTCAGACCGCTCAACGACCTCCAACCGGCCCCCCGAGCGCCGCCGAGCGGCGTTCAGCCCGTCGGCGATCTCGGCGACGCCCAGACCGAGCACGGCGGCGACGGCCGCGGCGGCCAGGGCGTTGCCCACCTGATGCTCGCCGATGAGGTCGAGCTCCACCGGAGCCCGCCCGGAGGGCGTCACCAACACGAACCCGGGCCGCGCCCGGCCGTCCACCCGCACATCCTCGGCCCGCACCTGCGCCTCCGCCGACCCACCGAACAACACGACCCGCGCCCTGGTACGACCGGCCATGCCCCTGACATACGGATCATCGGCGTTCAGCACCGCGAACCCATCCGCCCCGAGTGCCGCGACCAGCTCGCCCTTGGCCTCGGCCACATCGGCCGGCCCGCCCCCCATACGCTCCACATGCGCGGTGCCGACATTGAGCACCAGCCCGACCTGGGGCGGCGCCAGCCCCGTCAGGTACGTCAGGTCCCCCTTCCGGCCCGCACCCATCTCCAGCACCAGGTACCGGGTGGCGGCATCGGCACGCAGCACGGTGAGCGGCAACCCCAGCTCGTTGTTGAACGACTTGTCGGTGGCCACCGTCGCGGCGTGCCGCTCCAGCACCTGCGCCAGCAGATCCTTGGTCGTGGTCTTCCCCACCGAACCGGTCAAGCCGACCACCGTCGGGCTGAGGCGTTCGAGCACATGCCTGGCCAACCGGCCGAGCGCGAGCTGAACATCCCCGACCACCAGGGCGGGCACCCCGACCGGCCGCGAGGCCAGCACGGCCACGGCGCCACCCGCGACGGCACCCGCCGCGTAGTCGTGACCGTCGACCCGGGCGCCCACCGTCGCGGCGAACAGCCCACCAGGCACCACCTCACGCGAGTCGACCGCCGCCGGCGCCGTCACCAGCACCCGCGGGTCACGCACGCCATACAGGCTCGCGCCGACGACCTGCGCGATCTCATCCAGCGTCATAGAGATCATGAACCACTCCTGGCGAACGCGAGGTCGATCAAACGGCGCAACAGGACCGGGTACGGGACACCGCTCGCGGCCCAGGCCCTGGCATAGACGGAACGGGACGTGAACCCGGGCATGGTGTTGATCTCCAGCACGTACAGCCGTCCCGCCTCCTCCTCATAGAGGAAGTCGACACGGGACAAGCCGTAGCCGCCGACCGCCCGGAAAGCGCGCAGAGACAGCTCGCGCACCTCCTCGACCACCCGCTCCGGCAGCACCGCGGGGATGACGGCGATCTCAGCCTGACTGAGGTACTTGGCCTCATAGTCCAGCCAGTCACCCGGCACGATCAGCTCACCGGGCACCGAAGCATCCGGAGCGTCATAGCCGCCGAGCACGCCACAGATGAC
Organism: Sphaerisporangium siamense; assembly: GCF_014205275.1. Lineage (NCBI taxonomy): Bacteria > Bacillati > Actinomycetota > Actinomycetes > Streptosporangiales > Streptosporangiaceae > Sphaerisporangium > Sphaerisporangium siamense. The sequence goes on along the minus strand of NZ_JACHND010000001.1, from coordinate 5,751,242 downwards.
CTCACGCGCCGACACGCCCTGCTCCACGACGACCACCCGGTCGTAGGCCAGCGCCAGATCAACACCCGCGCGCAACTCCTCCATGGAGGTGACACGGGAGATGCCGATAGAGGAGCCCATATTGGCCGGTTTTACGTACATCGGCCAGTCGAGCGACTTCACCAAACCCCACTGATCGATGGCAATGCGCCATTCATGCTCGGTGAACCACACCTGCGGCGTGACCGGAAGATCCTCCGCCAGAAAGGCACGCCGCATCGCGACCTTGTTCATCGCCACCGCAGAGGCCAGAACACCGCAGCCCACGTACGGAATACCCAGCGTCTCCAGATACCCCTGCACGACGCCGTCCTCACCGAACGGCCCATGCAACACAGGGAACACCACGTCCGCCCAATCCCGTCGCAGCTCCACCGGCCACCTGCCCCGCCGATCGATGACGACGGCCACAGGCTCGTACAAATCCTTCGGCAGAGCGTCGACCACAGCCCGCGCCGACTGCAACGACACCTCATGCTCAGCGGACGGCCCACCCCCCAACACAGCCACCCGCACACGTTCAGCCACGACAAATCAGCCTTCCTCAGTGGCACGAAGACAACACCGCCAACCACGCGGCATTCGCTCCCCGCAGAACCAACCCACCGAGTGTCGACTCTCCGCCTATCCACCCCCCAGTCCATTCACTGTCCAGTCCCTGGCCAAGCCCACCCGCGGCGTCACCGCCGACCACGACGCCGCCGCACCCGGCCGACCTCCGGCACCGCCCAAGCCGTCAACCGCTGAGCCGTTCCCTCACCCGCCCGCCACCAGGTCGGCGAACGCCCGCGCCGCCACACCCGAACTGAACAACCGATCCAGGCGCGCCCTCGCCAACTGACGGCGGAACTCACCCGCCACCCGCACATCCCCCGCGTCGTGCGTCATCTCCGTCAACCACCGCGAGAACTCCTGGTAATTCCACACCCGCCGCAGACACACCGCCGAATACGCCGCCAACCCCTCGCCATCCCCCTCACGCACCGCCGCCCGCAACGCACGCGCCAGCACATCCGCGTCACCGATCGCGAGATTCATCCCCTTACCCCCCATCGGCGTGACGATATGCGCCGCATCCCCCACCAGAAAAAGCCTGCCGAACCGCATCGGATCCACCACGAAACTCCGCATCTCCACCACGGCCATCTCCGTGATCCGCCCCGCCGGCAACCCCGAATCCCCCAGACGCGCCCGCAACTGCGCCCAGATCCGCTCCTCACCCCAATCCCCCACCCCATCCTCCGGCGCACACTGCAAATAGAACCGGCTCGCCATCGGCCCCCGCGGGAAATGCGCCGCGAACCCCTCCGACGCCACCGCCATCAACGGACGACGCGGCGGCGGCACATCCGCCAGCACCGTCAACCAGCCGATCCCATGATCATGCGAATACGTCGTCAGCGCCCCCGCCGGCACACTCGCCCGGCTCACCCCATGATGACCATCACACCCCGCCACATACACGCACCCGATCTCCCGCACCACCCCCTCGGCGTCCCGGTACGACACCCACGGCGCATCCCCGTCCAACCCGTGCAACGCCACCTCCGCCGCGTCGAACCGCAGATCCCCACCCCCCTCCTCGAACGACCCGATCAACCGCCGCACCAGCATCTGCTGGGGAATCAAACGGCCCGTCCTCCCACCCGACAACTCGGCGAAGTCCAGGAAACGCGGCTCCCCGTCGACCCGGATCTCCAGCCCCCCGTCCCCCGGCACACCCGCCAGCACACCGTCCGCCAGCCCCCACTCCTCGAAGATCTGCGCCCCGGCGTGATCGAGCACCCCCGCCCGCTGCCGCTCCTCCACATACGCCCGGCCCCGCCGCTCCAGCACCACGCACTCCACACCCGCCCGCAGCAGCAGGTTCCCCAACGTCAGCCCCGCCGGCCCGGCTCCCACGATCACGACCGCCGTGCTCTCCCGACCACCCACCATGTCCACTCCCTTGGCCGAATACCCGCTCACCGTGAGGCCCCGATCCGCGATTCCATCCGCAGGCGCCCGAAAACGAAATCACGCCACCGTCGATAATGCGGCACAGACGGCGAATCGCGCACGCCCCCGCAGTGGCGGGGTTTTTGGTTGTTTTTGTATGTGTATGCTTCAGCCAACCTCCTTTACAATGTAGATTCACAGAGACAGGTCGCGGCCGAGTTCTTGTCATGAAGCTCCCATCGCCCGACCTCTGGCCGGGCGCCACCCCGATCGGCCGGTACCGGCCATGAGCGGTACCGGCCGATCGGGGTGGTTGTGCAAGCCGGCCACCGCTATCGAGGAGGGCCGGGACCTGTCCTCGATGAGCGGCCTCCTGGCCGACACCCCTACCGTCTGCTGCCGGACTGACGGCGGGGGTGGTCGGCGGCTAGCTCAGATGCCGGGTGAAGAACCGGGCCGCGGCCTCCCCCGCGAACTGCGGGACGCCGGTGTGCCCGCCCATATTGGCGTTCAACGTCTTCTCCTTGGAACCGAAGGCGTCGAACAGGTCCAGGGCCAGCTGCCGGTCGTTCCCTTCGTCGTCCCACTGCAGCAGGACGTGCAGCGGAATGGTCACCTGGCGGGCCTCCTCGAACATGACACGAGGCACGAAACTCCCGGCGAACAGAACCGCGGCCGCTACGCGCGGCTCGACCACCGCCAGCCGGACGCCGATGGCGATCACTCCCCCCGAGTACCCGATCGGGCCGCCGATCTCGGGCAGCGAAAGAAGGGCGTCCAGGGTGGTCTGCCATTCCGGGACCGCCTTTTCGACCAGAGGGAGGACGAGCCGGTCGACGATGTCTTCGCTGACCGGCTCCCCCGCCTCCAACGCCCGGCGCAGGTCGGCGCGAGCCTGCTCGGCGGCGGCGGAACGAGGCCGGTCACCGCCTCCGGGGAGTTCGATGGTGGCCGAGGCGAAGCCCTCCGCCGCGGAGTGCCGGGCCCGGCCCACCAGCCGGGGGTACATCTTGTTCAGTCCGCCGGGGTGGCCGAGAAGGATCAGCGGCGCCGGCGCGGATGCGGATGCGGATCCGGGCGTCCACAGGATGCCGGGAATCTCGCCGAGGGTGAATTCGCGTTCGAGGACGCCGTCGTCGAGGCGCTGCTCGGAGGTGAATCGCATGGTCATGCCTTTCGGGAGTGCTCTTGAACGGCGCTCCCGGACGACCTACCGCCCGACCGTGACCCCCAAGGGGAGCACCCATGTCGATACTGCGTTCACGGATACCACCTCCTCGTTCTCTGGCACGGCCTCCGGAAAAGTAGCAGTGATCGGCCTGGTCCGCCAACGGGTTTTTCGCCAGGCTCCGCGGCCGGATGCCCTGGAGCCGTCGGGCGGGCTGAGCGACCAGGACGGCACCCTGGGCATCCAGATCACCGGCCCGTGAATTGACGCATGCCGATATCGGCATATGATGGCCGCCATGGCACGAGCAGCGACGACGTCGGACGTCTTCAACGCGATCGCCGAGCCGCAGCGCCGGCAGATCCTGGTACTGCTGCGGGCGGGTGATCGGCCGGTGACCGAGTTGGCCCAGGAGCTGGGGATGACCCAGCCACGGGCGTCCAAACACCTGCGGGTGCTCCGGGAGGTCGGGCTGGTCCGGGACCGCAAGGCAGGCAAACAGCGCCTGTACGGCCTGGACGCCCGCGGGCTGCGACCGGTCCACGAGTGGACCGGCGGGTTCGAGCGGTTCTGGAACGAGACCTTCGACCGGCTGGACGCCTACGTGCAGGACCTCAAGCAGGCAAGACAGGAAGGAAGTAACTGATGAGCGAGACGGGACAAGGAGTGCCGGCGCAGTCCGCGACGGCCGACCGCGAGATCGTGATCTCCCGGGTCATCGACGCCCCACGGGAGCTGGTGTTCGAGGCGTTCACCGAGGTGCGGCACCTGTCGCGGTGGTGGGGGCCGGAGGGGTTCACCACCACCACGCGCTCCTTCGAGTTCCGCGTCGGCGGGGTGTGGGACTTCGTGATGCACGGGCCGGACGGGACGGACTACCAGGAGTGGATCTCCTGGACCGAGATCGTCCCGCCGGAGGGGATCGCGCTGCTGCACGGCGAGTACCGCGGCGACCCGAACGCCTTCGAGTCGGTCCTCGCGTTCGCGCCCGACGGGGCGGCGACCCGGATCGAGATGCGCACGGTGTTCCCCACCAAGGAGCTGCGTGACGAAGCGGCCGAGAAATACCACGCGATCGAGGCCGGCCGGCAGACCCTGAGCAACCTGGCCGCCTACGTCACCGAGATCGTTCGGAAGGGAGCCGAGGGCTGATGGCCGGGAAGGTGTTCTTCAGCGTGTCGATGTCGCTGGACGGTTTCATCGCACCCGAGTCCCTCGGCGATCTGATGGGGCGGCAGTGGATGGAACTGCAGCGATGGATCTTCCCACAGCGGTTCTTCCGGGAGAACCTGAATCTCGGCGAAGGCGGCGAGGAAGGGCGCGACAACGACATCGTGCGGGAGACGTTCGAGCGCACCGGCGCGAGCGTGATGGGCAAGCGCATGTTCGACGCCGGCGAGAAGATGTGGCCGGAGGATGCGCCGTTCCACACGCCGGTGTTCGTCGTGACGCACGAGAAGCGTGACCCCTGGGAGCGGCCGGGCGGGACCACCTTCCACTTCGTCAACGACGGCATCCAGACCGCGCTCGACCAGGCCCGCGAGGCCGCCGGCGACCGCGACGTCCGCATCGCGGGCGGCGGAGCGACGATCCTGGAGTACGTGAACGCCGCCCTGGTCGACGAGTTCTCGATCGCGCTCTCACCCGTGCTGTTCGGCTCCGGAATCCGCCTGTTCGAGGGCGTGGACGCGAGCCGCGTGGCCCTGGAACAGGTCCGCGCGGAGCCGACACAGCGGGTGACCCACCTGACCTACGTGGTCCGGGAGCGGTAACCGTCTCGATCTCGGCGCTCCCCCGTCGGGGTCAGCAGCGCGATGAGATCCTCGATGCGCTGAGCTGTTCACCACCGACCGGCGGGCTCGGGTGGAGTTGCCGCCGGGGGACGTCGATGCGGACCGGCCGGCGGGCACTCCAGGCGGGGCCTACTGCGTGAAGTTCACGTCGATGACCTGATAGAAGGCGTGGCCGGTGTCGGCGACCTCCCACACGCCGAGGATCACGTGGTAGCCGGAACGCTCCGGCACCTTGATCGTGTGCGGCTTGTCGAGGTTCGGGTCGTGCTCGGCTTCCGGCATCTCCCAGTGCGGAATGTCGTCGTACGGCTTGTACGTCGCGAACGGCTCGGGCTCGAACTGGTCGCGGCTCAGCGGCGCCTGGGGGTCCCACCCTTCCTTGGTGATGAAGTAGTTGTAACGGCGCGTCCTGTGCTTGGCCGAGAAGCTCCACTGGAACGGAACCTCGGCACCCGACCGCAGATCGACCTTCGGCCAGTTGCGTACCTCGTCGAGCCTGGCCGCCTCCGGCTGGCTTCCGCCACTGGCGATCTGCCCGTCCGGCGGTACCGGCTTGGGTCCGCTGGGATTGTCCGTCGGCACGTCCGGGTCGGTCAGCCCGATCCGGGTCGCCGGGAAGAACTTGCCCGCTTCCAGGGCATTGGACGGCCAGCCGCCGTTGAACTCGATGTCCGTACGAGAACGCGGGTGCGTCAGCCGCCCGTGCCTGGGAGTGACGTCTACGCGATCTTTCATGGCCATTTTTCTCTCCGCTCGCCGCCGGTGCACCGGGCACCGGTGATGCCTGCTCACGGCGGGACGAGGCACACGGCACCAAAGGAGCCGCTTCGTCGATGCCGGAGCGTGAGATCACTATATGCCACTACGAGTACACGAATGATCACGGAAAGTTACGCGCGAGGGCACGGATCCGCCCGGGCCCGCGGCACCGGCCGGGCGCCGGGCAGCCTGCGCCGACCGTAACCGTGATCACTGCCGGCGACTGAGGAGCTCGCTGAAGATCTTCACCACCTCGGGGCGGACAAGAGGGCCGGCGTGTGGTGCCGCGACGCTGTCGAGGCGGGGCAGGAGACCGGCGTGACGCCCGACCGCCGGCGGCTCGCACAGTGCGATCGCGCCTCGACTGGACAAAGCAGAACCCCGGCCCCTGGGCTGCTCCTACGCTCCAGGGGCCGGGGGGTCAGCGGCAGTGGATCAGACGCGGGCCCAGAGCGCCGGGACGTTCGGCGGCTCCCAGCCGGGCAGGGCGGTGTGCGACTGCAGGCACCGGTAGGTGACGCCGTTGTAGGTGACCTGCGAGCCCGGCGTGTAGGCGGTGCCCGCCGTCCACGGACCGTTGGGGACGACCGTCGGGGTCGGGGTCGGGGTCCGGGTGGGGGTCACGGTCGGCGTGGGGGTGGGGGTGGGGGTCGGGTCGGGACCGCCGGGGCCGACCTGCAGGTCGACGCAGTTGTAGAACGCCATCGCCGTGTCGGCGATGTTCCAGATGGCCAGCAGCTTGATGCGGCCGGTCCTGCCGCCCAGGCTCACCGTGTGCGAGACCGACGAGCCGGGCACCCTGCCCCTGTCGTTGAAGGACGCGATCTGGGTGCCACCGACGTAGTACTCCCAGGTGCTGGTGGAGTGCGGCACCTTGAGGGACCACTGGAACGTGATGGAGTCGCCGACCTTCGCCACCGGCCAGGCCTTGCTGTCGTCGTCGAGCGGCGCCCAGCGGGAGTCGCCGGCGCTGCAGTTACGCTGCCCCTTGGGCCCCTCGACACTGTAGGGCTCGTAGATGATGTCGCCGCACTTGGAGACCTTGCCCTGGGCGCAGTTCGCCTGCCGGCTGGGCGGCGAGGTGATGTAGCCGTGCGCCGAGGCCGGCGTCGCCACGAACACCACGCTGGCCGCGGCGATGACCGCCGAGGACAGCAACGTGACCACTCTTCGCATGTCGCGCTTCCTTCACTGGGGGGTGATAAGCCTAATATAAAAGAAAGTTTCCTAACAGTGAAGGCCACAGTCAGCGCGTCGTCACCACGTTCGCCTACGAAACCACACGTCGTAGCGGCGATGGATCGATCTCGACAAAAGTTTCCGTACCCGGCCCCGGACACAGGTCTCGCGGGCACCGCCATGCGGCACCCGCGAGCCTCACCGGGCCCTCAGGCCCTGGTGAAGATCAGCGAAGCGTTGTGCCCACCGAACCCGAACGCGTTGGCCAGCGCCGCGTCCCACCGCCCCCGGCGCGGCTCCCCGCCGACCAGATCCAGCTTCACCTCCGGGTCCGGCTCCTCCAGGTTCCGGATCGCCGGGACCACCCCGTCGCGCAGGGCCAGCACCGCCGCCATCGCGCCCAGCGCCCCCGCCGCCCCGCACAGGTGCCCCACCATCGACTTCACCGCCGTCACCGCCGCGTGCGTCCCGAGCGTCTCGGCGATCGAACGCGCCTCGGTGACATCCCCGATCGGCGTCGAGGTGGCATGCGCGCTCACGTGCCCCACGTCCAGCGCCGTCAGCCCCGCCGAGGCCAGCGCCGACCGGATCGCCCGCGCCTGGCCCGCCACGTCGGCCGCGGTGATGTGATGGGCGTCCGAGCTCGTGCCCGCCCCCGCGAGCCGCGCGTGCGCCCCCGCACCACGCGCCGCCGCGAACTCCTCACGCTCCAGCACCATGACGGCCGCCCCCTCCCCCAGCACGAACCCGTCCCGCCCGGCGTCGAACGGGCGCGAGGCCTCCTCCGGAGACTCGTTGCGCGTGGACAGCGCCCTGGCCTGACCGAACCCCGCCATGGTCAGCGGGTGCAGGCACGCCTCCGCTCCCCCGGCCACCACCACGTCCGCGCGGCCCAGCCGGATCAGGTCCAGCCCCATCGCGATCGCCTCGGCGCCCGAGGCGCAGGCGCTCACCGGCGTGTGCGCCCCGGCCTTGGCACCCAGTTCCATGCTCACCACCGCCGCCGGGCCGTTCGGCATCAACATGGGCACCGTGTACGGCGACACCTTCCGCGCCCCGGACGCCTCCATCAGGTCGTCCTGCGCCAGCGTGGTCAGCACCCCGCCGACCCCCGTGCCGATCACCACGGCCAGCCGCTCGGGCTCGACCCGCGGCGCGCCCGCGGCCGCCCACGCCTCCCGCGCCGCGACCACGGCGGCCTGCTGGCAGCGGTCCAGCCGCCGCGCGGGGACCCGGCCGAGCACCTCGGCCGGGTCCACCCGCATGCGGCCGGCGATCCGCACGGGCAGCTCACGCGCCCATTCCTCCTCCACCGCCACCACGCCCGACCGTCCGGCCAGCATGCCTTCCCAGGTGGAGGCCACGTCCCCGCCCAGCGGCGTGGTCGCACCCAGCCCGGTGACCGAGGCGCCCGCGTTCATCCCGTCTCCCCTCGACGACCCCTGCGTCCCGGATGAACCACACCATCCCAGGACATCCACCTGTAACGCTGCCAGCGCACGGCCCGCCAAGCACCTGACGTGATCGACGAAAATCCCGGCGGAGATTTGTCGGCCGTACGAGGCCACGGCGATGCTTCTGTCGTCGGAGCGGAGGTTGTTGAGGGTGCGGGGTTAAATCGCCAACCCATCGCCTTTACATTGTAGATTAACTACGCCTTCTCGCGGACCTGGCCCGCTCGGACGCCTACGCCGGAGCCTGAGCCCTCCGGGTCAGCGTCCGGTCGTTCCGTCGATCAGTTCGCGGAGGATGTCCGCGTGGCCCGCGTGGCGGCCGGTCTCCTCGATCATGTGGGTGAGTGCCCAGCGGATGCTCGGGGCGGGGCGGTCCGGCCGCGGCCGAGGGACCGGTGCGCCGAGATCGGCACATCGGTCGAGCACGCCGTTCGCGCGTTCGACCGTCTCGCGGTAGCGGGCGACGACATCGGTCACGCCGTCCGCCGGCGCCGCGTGGAACGTCGCCTGCCAGTCGGTGACCTCCTCCCCCAGGAACAGCGCGCGTTCGACGAACGTCAGGTGGTTGAGCAGGCCGAGCAGGTTCGTGCCCGACGGCACCGCGGCCGTTCGCACCTGCGGTTCGGGGGCGCCCTCGACCTTCGCGGCGACCGAGGTCCGGAGGTAGTCGAGGAATCCGCGCAGGACCTCGGCCTCGCCGCTCCCGGTCCGGGGCGGCGGGGTGTCGCGGCGGCGGCGCGCGGTGCCGGACATGGTGGTCTCCTTCCTTCGTGGGGTGGGCGCGTCAGTCACCACGGCGGATCAGCAGCACGTGGTCGGTGACCTCGGCGGTGCGCCCGCCCGGACCGGTCGCGATCCTGCGGGGGGCGTCGGCCCGCTCGACCGTCCACGTCGCCGCGTCCAGATCGAGACCGGCGGCGACCTCCAGCGGGCCGGGGTACCGGGTGCCGGGATCCTGGTTCCATGACCATGGCGCGGCCGAGCCGTGGTCGACGATCAGCAGCCGCCCGCCAGGGCGCAGGACGTGCGCGGCCGCGCGCAGGACGCTCGCCCTGTCCAGGTCCAAGGGGGTGTGCAGGTAGTGGGCGGTGACCAGGTCGAACCGGCCCTGGGGGAAGGACTCCCGCAGGTCGTGCCGCACGGTGACGACGTGGTCGGCCAGGTCGTGTGAGCGGGCGAGGGCGGCGAGCCGTTCGACCGCCACCGCGGAGACGTCGACGGCGGTGACGTGCCACCCCTGGCGGGCGAGCCACAGCGCGTCGCCACCGTCACCGCATCCGAGGTCCAAGGCGTGGCCGGGCGCCAGGCCGGCGACCGTCTCGGTGAGACGGGCGTTCGGCCGCGGGTCGGTGGCCGCCGGTCGGGCCGCGTAGACGTCGTCCCAGAACGTGACCGCGTCGGTGGTGCTCATCAAGCCTCCTTCTGTCGGTACGCGCCCAGTCTGACCAGGCGGGCCGCCGCCTGGCACGCGAACTTGCGGTTCTGGCAAGATGGCCGCGTGGACCACGAGACCGACGAGGTGCTCGACGCGGTGGGGCCACGGCTGCGTGCGCTGCGTCGTCGCCGCGGCATCACCCTCGCCGCCCTGGCGGCGACGACCGGCGTGTCGGAGAGCACCCTGTCCCGGCTGGAAAGCGGGCAGCGCCGGGCGACCCTGGAGTTGCTGCTGGCGCTGGCGCGCACCTACGGCGTCCCGCTGGACGACCTCGTCGGCGCGCCGCGCACCGGAGACCCCCGGATCCACCTCACGCCGATCCGCAGGTTCGGGATGACCTTCGTGCCGTTGTCCCGGCGGCCGGGCGGCACCCACGCGTTCAAGATGATCATCCCCGCCGAGCCGGAACCGCTCGCGCCGACCCCGCAGACCCACGACGGCTTCGAATGGCTGTACGTCCTCAGCGGACGCCTGCGGCTCATCCTCGGCGAGCGCGACCTGACGTTGCCGCCCGGCGAGGCCGCCGAGTTCGACACGTCGTTGCCCCACTGGCTGGGCACCGCCGACGGCGGCGTGGTCGAGCTTCTCATCCTGTTCGACCCGCAAGGAATGCGCACTCACATACACGCCGACCCCCATCGGCCGTCTCGCGGCGGCGCCAAGGGTTGAGCCAAGCGCGACCCTTTACATTGTAGATTCGTGGCGGTGGAACCGCGCCGGAAAAGGCGGCGGCCGCCGGTCGGTCGACCGGCGGCCGCGCGCGCATCCCCACAGGCTGGTCACTAGGTCATACGGAAGGCCGCGTCGTCAAGGCGTGCGAACCACCACCCTCTCCTTGCGGTAGTTGTTGCCGTGGCCGTCCGGCTTGTAGCCGCGCTCGACGTTGCCGGCGATGTCCACCGCGAACCAGTGCACCTCGGTGGTCTTGCCGACCGTGATCTGCTGCGCGCCTTCGCGCACGCCCGCGGCGGCGAGCTTGGGCGAGTTCAGCGTGGGACGGCTGCCGTCCAGCGTGTAGTACACGTTGGCGGGCTCGTCGAGGGTGAAGGTGAACGTGGCCGAGGCGCCGGTCCTGCCGGTCACCTTCAGGTCGGACTCGGGGCGCTCCTCGTCGCGGGCGTACGCGCGGGCGACCTCCAGGATGGCGATCTGGCCGGAGGAGAACTCCATGGCCTCCTCGTGCCCTTCGGCGAAGGGCGGCTGGAAGCCGACCGGCTCGAACTGCTTGGTCGTCTGGTTGTAGACGTCCGCGCCGACCTCGAAGTCCCAGCCGATGATGCCGCGGTTGTACCAGTGCTCGTCGGCGCTGTTGCCCGCCGCCGAGTACAGCACGTCCGGGACCGGGCCGGTGCGGCCGGGCCAGATCGCCGTGCCGCGCCAGGACTGCACCGCCGACAGGATGTGGCCGGAGGACTTCCAGAAGTACTCCTCGGTGCCGAAGTCGACGCGGGGCAGCGTCTCGCGGCCCTGGGCCTTGTAGGCGCCCGGAGGCCACATGAAGTAGCCGCCGTAGGAGTGGGTGTTCATCGCGAACTTGATGTTGGGGAACTTGTGCGTCAGCCACACCTCGTTGCGCGCCTCCGGCTCCGACAGCTCGGCCGGGCCCGCGTAGGTGTCGCTGGTGCAGCTCGCCGACGCGCCGCTGTAGCCGTCGAAGTAGGAGCCCACCGAGAAGTTGCGGTTCAGGTCCACGCCCCAGGCGTTGCGGGCGGCGGGGTCGCCGAAGTTGGCCGCGCAGTGTTTGGTCATGTTGCGGCGCTGGAAGTTGAAGTCGTACATGCTGTAGTGGGCGCCGTCGGGGTTGATCGTCGGCATGATGAAGATGTCGAGGTCGTCGACCACCTTCCTCGTCGCCGCGTCCCTGGCGTAGTTGCGCAGCAGCCGTTCGGCGGTCTCCACGCAGGTCAGCGGCGTGACCCACTCGCGGGCGTGCTCCTGGCAGTACAGGAACACCCCGGTCTTGGCGCCGGTGCGGCTCTTGCCGATGCGCAGCGCCTTCACCTGGAACGGCTCGCGCTTGATGGCCTGCGGGGCCTTCAGGTTGTCGGTCAGGCGGGTGGCCTGCGCGGCGGCCACCAGGCCGTCCCCGGCGTTGCCCCGGTAGGTCGAGGCGGTCACGAGCGCGGAGGCGGCGGCGTCGCCGTTGAGGGCGTCCACGACCTGGCGGGCGGTGCTGCCGACCGCGGCGGAGGCGTCGGTGGCGAGGCTCACCACGATGTCCTTGCCGGTGACGGTCACGCCGAGCGCGGCGGAGGGGGCGTCGGGCTTGACCAGCGCGAGGCTGATGTCGTTGCCGCCCTCGTGGCCGTAGGCCTTGGAGGTGACGTAGAAGGTGCTCGCGGCGGCGGCGCCGAACTGCGCCTGGGCGGCCCTGCGGTAGCCGTTGGTCTTGTACGGCAGGTCCACGATCTCGGAGATCCTCGGGAACTCCTTGGCCAGCGCGGTGATGCGGCCGGTGACCTCGGTCGGGTCCATGTAGTGGTCCACGAAGTCGGCGACGTAGTGCCGGCCCGGCGGCTTGCGGGGCTCGCCCAGCCACTTGGTCACCGGGACGGTGACGGTGCCGCCGTTGCTGCTGGTGATCGTGGCCCTGGCGGGGGCCTGGTCGACGGGCAGCGGCGTGGTGAACCGGTGGTACATGTACTGGCCGACGTCGGTGAGGCGCGACATCGTCGCGGTGCCGCCGGAGCCGGGGGGCGTCCCCCTGCCGCGGTCCCAGGTGGCGGTCAGCACGGTCTCGGCACCGGTGGCGCTGGACTTGACCTCGATGGACAGGAAGCGCTGGCCGTCGAGGCTCGTGAACCACTCCGAGCGCAGCACGGTGAGCGTGTCGGTCTCGGACGCCGCCTCCTTGGACTCGGCGATCGCCGAGCGCCGCTCGGCCGCGTTGGCGGCGGCGTCGCCCTGGTCGGCGATGGCGCCGCGCACGTCGACGCCCTGGTCGCGCAGGCTCCGGGTCTCCTGCGGGCTGAGGACGGCGTGCACCTCGATGCCGTCCTCGACGGGCTTCTTGTACTCGGCGAGGTCCAGGCCCATGGAGTTGAGCCGGTCGAGGGCCGCCTCGTCCGGGACGACGACGCGCATCAGGGCCACGCCGTTCTGCTCGCCGCTCGACTGCCGGTCGGGCGCCACTTCACTGACCGGCGGGGACGGCTGGGCGAGAACCGGGATCGGGCTCAGGGAGAGGGAGAGGGTAATGGGCAGGGCGAGCGCCAGCGCGACGCGGGCGTGCCTCCTGCCTTTGCCAAGAGAAGTCCTCATGAGATTCCTCCAGTTGGCGCGCGACCCGGGATAGGGGGCATCCCTACAGGAAGCGCGCAATCGGCACGAATTCTTGCCAAACAGAGGATCTTCGTCAAGGTTCGAAATTTTCGCATTTAACCGAACCGAACGGCGTAAGTTAATCTTTATCTGAAATTTATATACATCTTCCTGACTTTCTGATAGAGCGACCGAGTTGGGGGCACTCCCCCGCCGCCGCGGCCCCCCGACCACTTCGGGGCGGCGCACGAGGCCGGGCCTCGCCACCGCGGACGGCGCGACGCCGCTGGCCACACCCCCTACCGGCATCTCGGGCCGAGCTCCGGTGTGCCGTCACCGGCCGGTCGGCGGGACCTCGCCCCGGGAGATGGGCGTCCCGGGCGGCTCACCACTCCCCCGCCCGATGCATCCGGCAAACCGGTGACCACTTTTGGTCAAACAGCGAAAATTCGCCTGTCAAATACGGATCGCCCTGACTCGCCCGGCAGGTCGTCGCGCCCGCGTGCGGAACGTGTCCGCCCACGTACCAGCGGTGCTCGCGCGCGACCGGCCGCCATCCCCGCCACCGGTCATCCGGACCGCCGTCTGCCGTCCCCCATCTCCGGAATGCCGGCCACCTGTTCCCACGCGGCCGCCCGCGATTCCGCCGCGCCCGTGGCCCATATGGGCGTGGCCGATATCGCTGGCCTGTCTTTATTCCCGAGGGGCACGAGCGTGGGGCATATTCGCGAGACCGGCCCTCGACCGGCGGTCATGTATCGGCGTATATAGCCGGACGATATGGAAACCAAAAATCGCGAGCATGGCTCATGCCAATGCCGACCGGAATGCCGTTTCTTTCCGTGCGTCAGGCGGATTTCCCGTGCCGCACGCGGCCGGGCGGCTCGCGGGGCACCAGGGTCGGGTTGACGTGGTGCAGCACGGTGTCCCGGGTGATCACGACCCGGGCGACGTCGTCACGGCCGGGCACCTCGAACATGACGGTGAGCAGCACCTCTTCGAGGATCGCGCGGGCCGCCCTGGCGCCGGTGCGGCGCAGCAGGGCCTGACCCGCGATCGCCGCGAGGGCCTCCTCGGTGAACTCCAGCTCGACCCCGTCCAGGGCGAAGAGCCGCTGGTACTGCTTGATCAGCGCGTCGCGGGGCTCGGTGAGCACGCGGGTCAGCGCCGTCAGGCCGAGCGGCCGCAGCGCCGCGACCACGGGAAGCCGCCCGACCAGTTCCGGGATCAGGCCGAACTCCAGCAGGTCGGCGGGGGTGACCCGCGCGAGGACGTCGTCCTCGCCGCCCGCCCCGGCGGGTTCGGCGCGGAAGCCGGCGGCCGTCCGCCCGGCGCGCCGCTCGATGATCTGGTCGAGCCCGGCGAACGCGCCGCCGGCGATGAACAGGACGCGGCTGGTGTCCAGCTGGACGAATTCCTGGTGCGGGTGTTTGCGGCCGCCCTGCGGCGGCACGCTCACGACCGCCCCCTCGATGATCTTCAGCAGGGCCTGCTGGACGCCCTCGCCGGAGACGTCCCGGGTGAGCGAGGGGTGCTCGCCCCTGCGGGCGATCTTGTCGATCTCGTCGATGTAGACGATGCCGGTCTCGGCCCTCCTGACATCATGGTCGGCGGCGCGGAGCAGCGCGAGCAGGATGTTCTCGACGTCCTCGCCGACGTAGCCGGCCTCGGTGAGCGCGGTGGCGTCGGCGATCGCGAAGGGGACGTCCAGCATGCGGGCCAGAGTCTGGGCCAGGTGGGTCTTGCCCGAGCCGGTGGGGCCGACCATCAGGATGTTGGACTTGCCGAGCTCGACCGGAGGCTCGCCGCCGGAGCTCCCCCGCCGGGGCGGCGCGGGCCGCACGCGCTTGTAGTGGTTGTAGACGGCGACCGACAGGGCCATGCGCGCGGCCTCCTGCCCGACGACGTACCGTCCGAGGAACTCGTCGATCTCGCGGGGCTTGGGCGCCCGCGCGGGCACGGGCGGGCCGGCCGGGCCGAACTCGTCCTCGATGAGCTCGTTGCAGACCTCGACGCACTCGTCGCAGATCGTCACCCCGCCCGGCCCCGCGATGAGCCTGCGCACGCGGCGCTGCCCCTTGCCGCAGAACGAGCACGTCAACGTGTCGCCGGTGCGTGCCACGGGAATGCCTCCTGAAAGGTCGGGGCCGGGCAGGCCGGTTGGCGGCGGCGACCACGGCGATCACCCCCTCCCCCTCGCGCACGGCGACGCCGCACGGCTCGGTGTCCTCGCGGGCGTAGCGCGGGATGGTCGGCGGGTGGGCCCGTACCAGCGCATGAGCTCGTCGACGGCGCGGCATGAGCCCCGGTTCGTCGCGATGGGAACCTCCGGGGATTCCAGATGTTCCGAACATATGATTTCACCATTCGGATGGTCAGAGTATCTTGGATTCGCGGGCACGGCAAACCTGGAGGCCCGCCCGCGCAGCCCGCGCACCGGGCCGGGCGCCGTTCGGTACCGTTCCGTTCCATGCCGTTGCCGAAGGAGGGAGCGAGGGCGCCGATGGCGAGGCTGACCAGGGCGCAGTCCCAGGAGCGCAACCGCGCCAAGGTGCTGTCCGCCGCGCGCGAGGAGTTCACCGAGCTGGGCTTCCGTGACGCCAAGATCGACGGCATCGCCGAGCGCGCGGGGCTGACCCGCGGCGCGGTCTACTCCAACTTCCCGGGCAAGCGGGCCCTGTACTTCGCCGTCCTGGCCGACCTGGCGGCGCGCGACGCCGAGGCGCCCGGCCCCGAGCCGGGGCGCGACGCCCGCGAGGCGCTCGGCGCGTTCGCCCGGGCCTG
Source organism: Sphaerisporangium siamense (assembly GCF_014205275.1). Taxonomy (NCBI): domain Bacteria; kingdom Bacillati; phylum Actinomycetota; class Actinomycetes; order Streptosporangiales; family Streptosporangiaceae; genus Sphaerisporangium; species Sphaerisporangium siamense. The sequence goes on along the minus strand of NZ_JACHND010000001.1, from coordinate 5,735,432 downwards.
GGTGGGCCGGCTGCCCCTCGCCACCGACGGCGCGCACGGCCCGGCCTGGCTCGGCATGGACCTGATGCCCGAGATCCTCGCCGACGAGCGCACGCGGCGCCCGTTCGCGCAGCTCATGAAGCTGGACGCCATCCTGCTCGGGCTCGCGCTCGAACGGCTGCGCCCGCCGGGCGCTCCCCTGGCGCGCCAGGTGCGGGTGGCCGAGGCGGCGCTCACCACGTTGCACGGCGCCACCCAGATGGCGGCGGCCGCGCCCGGGTTCGTCGAGCCCTTCGACGTGGTCAGCGTCTGCGAGCGGCTGGTGGGCCTGGAGCTCGGCGGCGGTGCGCCGATCGTCCCGCCGGTGCCTCCGGCGCGTCCGGTGGACCGGCCGTGGAGCCCGCCGCGTGAACCAGAGCCCGCGGACCTGGTGCGCGGCGAGCGCGCCGACCTCACGGCGGACGGCGTGGTGGCGATCCTCGGCCTGCACCGCCTGGAGGCGGTCGAGGAGGCCGTGCGCGCGGCCCCGCCCGGCGCGCGGGTCACCGCCGTCATGGTCACCGGTGACCCGGGCGAGCTGGCGCCGCTGGCCCGGCTGGTGGTCGCCGGGCTGTGCGGCTGCCTGCGCGAGTCCTTCCCCGCGGCGGCCTGGCCGCGGCTGCGCGTGGTGCCCGACGACTCCGGCGCGCTCGCGGCGGCGGCGGGCGTGGCCGCGGGCGACGACACCGAGACCGCCCTGCGCGTGGCCGGCGGCCGGGTGGTCGCCCGCGCCGACGGCCGCGGCGCGTGTCACGCCGCCGCCTCCGCCCCGGCGCCGGACCGCTCACGGGCGAAACGCCAAGGGTGATCCGGGGGCCGGACGCCAAAACCTCCGCCGCGCACGGCGATCACGCGCAAGACCTTCACACCAGGCGCGCACGCGCCCCGTCCCGGCGCGGCGAATTGCGGCTTTCCGAAAAGCAGCCCTGACCCGGGAAGGATTCCCGCGGCGGTCGGCACGCCACGCGAATAGATAAGCGGCTTTTATCCGGTTTCGCGAGATATCCCGCCAGCGTTTCCCGGAGCAACGCCCCGGGCGGCGCGCACGAGCCGCCCGGAGACCGTGATCGGCACCGGCCCGGAGGTCCCGCACCGAGCGACCCGCCCGGGGGAAGTACCATCGGTGGGTGACCGAAACCACCGAAACCGCACCTGGCTGGCTCGCTCCCGAGGAGCTCGAGGCGGTGCGGGGCCGGATGCCGATCCTCTACGTCGACGCCGTGCCGGTGCGCGTGGACGAGACCGGGGTGGTGACCCGCGTCGGCCTGCTGCTGCGCATCGGATCGGACGGGACGATCAGCCGCGCGCTGGTCTCCGGACGCGTCCTGCTGCACGAGCGGGTGCGCGACGCGCTGGTGCGCCACCTGGAGAAGGACCTCGGGCCCGTGGCCCTGCCGAACATCCCGGCCTCGCCCCAGCCGTTCACCATCGCCGAGTACTTCCCCACCCCGGGCGTCACCGCGTACCACGACCCGCGCCAGCACGCGGTGTCGCTGGCCTACATCGTGCCGGTGGCGGGCGACTGCCGTCCCCGGCAGGACGCGCTGGACCTGATCTGGTTCACCCCCGAGGAGGCCGCCTCGCCGCAGGTGCAGCAGGAGATGACCGGCGGGCACGGGGTGCTGCTGAAGCAGGCGCTCGCCCACGTCGGCCGGCTTCCGTGACCCGCCGCTAGCCGGGCCGGGCGCCCGCGCGCCGCAAAGATCAACGAGGGGTCCGCGGAGGGCGTACCCTTTCCTCAGACTCGATCGAATCGCTCCACGACGACCGGCCGCGTCGCCCTTTCGTGGCGCGGCCGGCGCGTGATCCGGCTCGCGGCCCCGGAAAGGAACGTACGTGGGAGGGATGGCCGGCCCCGAGCGGCGCACGGTGCGAGACCTGCGGCGCGGAAACCGGGCGGTGCTGCTGCGCAACCTGTTCTTCACGGGCCCGGCCAGCCGCCAGGAGCTCAGCCACCTCACCGGCCTCAGCGCGGCCTCCGTCAGCAACGTCACCGGCGACCTTCTGGGCGAGAACATCGTCGTGGAGGCCGGCCTGGTCGACTCCGACGGCGGGCGGCCGCGCACGCTGCTGCGCGTCAACCGCGACTTCGGGTACGCGATCGGCGTGGACGTCGACGACACCCACGTGCGCGTCCAGATCTTCGACCTGGACATGAAGCCGCGCGGCGAGGCCGAGGTCGTCCTGCGCGCCGGAGAGTGCGACGCCGAGGCGATCGCCGGCCACGTCCTGCGGGGCATCGACGCCGTGCTGGCCGCCTCCGGCGCCTCCCCCGCCCGGGTGCTCGGCGTGGGCGTCGGCGTGCCGGGCCTCGTGCAGAGCGGCCGGGACGCGCTGGTCCACGCCGAGGCCTTCGGCTGGGACGCGGTCCCGTTCGGCGCGCTGCTGCGGGCCGGCACCTCGCTCCCCCTGTACGTCGACAACGGCGCCAAGGCCATGGGGCAGGCCGAGCTGTGGTTCGGCTCGGGCCGGGGCTGCCGGCACGCGATCGTCGTGCTGCTCGGCTCGGGGGTGGGCGCGGGCATCATCACCGGCGGGCTGACCTACCGGGGCGCCAACAGCAGCGCCGGCGAGTGGGGCCACACCAAGATCGTGGCGGGCGGGCGGACGTGCCGCTGCGGCGGGCGCGGCTGCCTGGAGGCCTACGTCGGCGCGCAGGGCATCCTCACGCGGGCCGAGGTGTCCGCGGGGCCGGACCGCGAGCAGGAGGCGCTCGGCGAGCTGGTCCTCGCGGGCCACCCGGCCGTCCGGGAGGCGGTCGGCTACCTGGGGGCGGGACTGGCCAACCTGGTCAACCTGTTCAACCCCGAGCGCATCGTGATCGGCGGGTGGGTGGGACTGCTCCTGGCCCGGCACGAACTGGCCGGCATCCGGCAGGCCGTCGCGGAGAACTCGCTGGTGCAGCCGTACGAGACGGTCTCGGTGGTGGCCGGCGGGCTCGGGCCAGAGGCGGTGGCGCTCGGCGCGGCCACGCTGGTGGTGGACGACTTCCTGCTCGGCACGCCGCCCGCCTCCGCCGGTCCCCCGGAGCGCACGGCGCGACTGCCCGTCTGAGACGACCAGCCCGCGGATCTCGGGCCGTCCGGGACGGCGAGGCCACCGACTCCGCGGCCCCGCCCGTCCGAGGCGGCGAGGCCACGGACTTCGCATCCCCGGCCATGGGGCAGCATGGAGGGGTGGTGGATGGGACGAGCGTGCTGGCGGACATGCTGGCCACCGGTGACGTGGTCGTGCTGAGCGGGGCGGGGATCTCCACGGAGTCGGGCATTCCCGACTACCGCGGGCCGAGCGGGGCGCTGGTCCGGCACACCCCCATGACGTACCAGACCTTCACCGGGGACACCGCCGCGCGGCGGCGTTACTGGGCCCGCAGCCACCTCGGGTGGCGCACCATCGCGGGGGCCGCGCCGAACGACGGCCACCGCGCGGTGGCCGGCCTGCAACGACGGGGCCTGCTGAGCGGCCTCATCACCCAGAACGTCGACGGCCTGCACCAGGCGGGCGGTGCCGACGACGTCGTCGAGCTGCACGGCAGCCTCGACCGGGTCGTCTGCCTCGGCTGCGGCGACCTGACCTCCCGCGAGGAGCTGCACGAGCGCCTGGCGCGGGCCAACCCGCGGTTCGGCGCCGAGGCGGGCCAGGTCAACCCCGACGGCGACGTCGACCTGCCCGACGCCGAGGCCGAGAGGTTCCGCACGGTCGGCTGCCGCGCCTGCGACGGCGGCGTGCTCAAGCCGGACGTGGTCTTCTTCGGCGAGACCGTGCCGCCCGGCCGGGTGAACCGGTGCTACGCGCTGGTGGAGCGGGCCGGGCTGCTGCTGGTCCTCGGCTCCTCGCTCGCGGTGATGTCCGGCCGCCGGTTCGTGCTGCGCGCCGCCAAGCTCGGCATCCCGGTCGCGATCGTCAACCAGGGCGCGACACGCGGGGACGACTACGCGACGCTCACCGTGGACGCCCGGCTCGGCGAGGTCCTGCCCGAGACGGTGCGCCTGATCGACGCGCGCGTCCCGGCGCGGGGCCGTTCTTGACAGGCCGCCCGGGGGCCTGATCGACTGGCCTGGATCTTCTCGGTGCCGACGGCCGCTCGCGAAGGGATCCGATGCCGGACGGGGACGCACGACCCGAGGGACGGCCCCCGGCGACGGGCCCGCTGCGGAGCAACCGGAACTTCCGCGTTTTCCTGGCCGCCCAGACGCTGTCGTCGCTCGGCGACTCCTTCTCCTACGTGGCGATCCCCCTGCTGGTGCTGCACGCGACCGGCTCGGTGGTCCAGATGGGCGCCGTCACCGCGCTGGCGGGGGCCTCCTCGATCGTCACCGGCCTGGTCGCCGGATACCTGGCCGACCGGATGAACCGGCGGGCACTGCTGATTGCCTGCGACGTGGCGCGCTGCCTGCTGTTCGCGCTGGTCCCGCTGGTGTGGCTGGTCTCGCCACAGGTCTGGCTGCTGTACGCCGTCGTGCCGCTCGCCGCGGCGTTCGGGATGCAGTTCCAGGTCACGTACGTGACGTTCGTGCCCGCGCTGGTGGAGCCCGGCCAGATCACCCGCGCCAACGGGCACCTGTACGCCGCCTACTCGGTGGCCGGCGTCGCGGGGCCGACGCTCGCGGGCGTGCTCTCCGGCCTGGCGGGCCCGGCCGCGGCCATCGCGATCGACGCGGCGAGCTTCGCGATCTCCGCCGCCGGCCTGCTGCTGGTCCGCCCCCGTCCCACGCCCGCCTCGCCGGCGCCCGAGACGCCCGCCCCCGGCTCACCGGAGGACGCGGTCACCCCGGAGACGGCGGGCGCGCCGCCGGGGCCGCGCGGCCGGGCGCTCGTCGCGGACTTCCTGGCCGGCGCGAGGTTCCTGTGGGGGCACCCGGTGCTGCGCTCGCTGACCGTCCTGCTGTCCCTGCTCCTCTTCGTCACGTTCGGCGTCACCGACGTGATCGTCTACTACCTGAAGAACGACCTCGGCGCTCCCGACAGCACCGTCGGATACGTCCTGGCCGCCGCCACGGTCGGCTCGCTGCTCGCGGCCACCGTCGTGGCGCCCGCGCGCGGACGCCTGGGGTTCGGCGTCTGCTGGATCGGGGCGTGGGCGCTGGCCGGCGTGACCGTGGCGCTCCTCGGGTTCTCCGCCGGCGCGCTCGCCGTCGGCGCGCTGGCCACGGCCCAGCTCTTCTGCACGGGCCTGGCGGGCATCTGCTCCATGTCGCTGCGCCAGGAGGTCACGCCCGCGCACCTGCTGGGCCGGGTCACCTCGGCGTTCTGGACGATCCACAGCGCGCTCGGCCCGCTCGGCGCCGCCCTGCTGACCGCGGCGGCGGCACGCTACGGCGTGGCGGCCGCCTGCCTGGCCGCGGGCACGGTGTGCGCGGTCGTCGCCCTGTCGGCGCTCGCGACCCCGATCCGCCGACCGAGGCCCGAACGCCTTCAGGGCGAGGCGACGGCCTGACACTCCGGGGGTGCGATCACCCCTCGCCGTGCGGGCGGACGATGGCCACCGGGCAGTGGGAGTGGTGCAGCACGCCGTGGCTCACCGAGCCGAGCACGGCCGAGCCGAAGCCGCCGAGGCCGCGCGAGCCGACCACGACCAGGTCCGCGTGCCGCGAGGCCTCCGCCAGCGCCGGCACCGCGGCCCCGAACACCGAGGATCCGACGGCGGAGACTCCGGGGTACTTGCGCAGCCACGGCTCCAGGCCGCGCTGGAACTCCTCGGCGTGGTTCTCGTACAGGTCCGACACGACGTCGGTGTAGGCGACCGCGAACGACGAGAACAGCGGGCTCTGCCAGGCGTGGACGACGCGCAGCCGCGCCGACCGCGCCTCGGCCTGGGCGAAGGCGTAGTCCATGGCCGCCTCGGAGGCGGGCGAGCCGTCGTAGCCAACGACGACCTCACCGGTCTTGGTCTCGGCGGACCCGCGCACGATCACCACGGGACCGGGGAAGTGCCCGGCGACGCCGAGCCCGACCGAGCCCAGCACCAGCCCGGTGAAGCCGCCCATGCCCCTGCTGCCCAGCACGACCTCGTCGGCGTCGCGCGCCTCGCGCATCAAGGTGTCGACCACGGTGCCCGCCGCCAGGACCGTGGACACCTCGATGTCGGGCGAGTACGCGCGGACCCGCTCGGCCGCGGCGGCCACGACGCCCTCGCAGAACTCCGAGAGGGAGTCCTGGAAGCCGGGGATGCTGTGGAAGGGGGCGGTGTCGCTCCACGGCTCGCGCACGTGCACGATCTTCACGGCGGCGTTCAGGCGCGCGGCGTCGCGCGCGGCCCATTCCACCGCCGCCGTCGCGGGCGAGGAGCCGTCGACTCCGACGACGATCGTTCCAGACATGATGCACAACCCTTCTTCCGGACCCGCCGGACGTTCTTTCCACCGTCATGCCATCACACGTGGGGCGCGGCGCGCACCGGGCGGACGTCCCGGCGATCCGGGACCTCCGTCCCTGCCCGGCCGGCTTGGCGGGGAGCACGCTGAGGCCGGAGGTGATCCGCATGGCGCGGGTGTTGGTGACCTACGGGTCCACGAGAGGATCGACGGCCGGGATCGCGCGGTGGGTCGGCGATGCGCTGCGGCGGGACGGGCACCGCGCCGACGTCGTGCCCGCGCGGGACGCCACGGGCGGGGTGGACGTGACCGGCTACGACGCGGTCGTCATCGGCGGCGCGCTGTACGCGGGCATCTGGCACAAGGACGCCCGGCGTTTCGCGCGCCGCAACGCGCGGGCGCTGCGGGAGCGCCCGGTGTGGCTGTTCAGCAGCGGCCCCCTGGACCGCTCGGCGGAGGAGAAGGACATCCCGCCGGTGCGGGGCGTCGCCAAGCGGATGGCCCGGCTGTGCGCGCGCGGGCACGCGACCTTCGGCGGGCGGCTGGCCGCCGACGCGCCGGGCATGATGGCCGCGTCCCTCGCCAAGAAGATGGCCGGTGACCACCGCGACCGTGACCACGTGGCCGCCTGGGCCGCGTCGGTGTCCGCGGCGCTGCGGGTCGAGCAGCCGTCGGGCTGACCCGCGCCCCCCACCGGCTCCCCTCTCTCGCGGGAGGGGAGCCGGGGTGGTTCAGGCGCGCACCAGGGCGACCGGGGCGGCGGCGTGGCTGCAGGTGACCTTGATCCCCGATCATCCGATTTCACCTGTGGGCGCGGGCGGGACGGAGGAGGGGGAAGTCCCGCGCGGGCGGGTCGTTGGGCACGCCGGCCATCAGCTCGGCGGGTGAGCGGCGCGGGGCGCGGGGCACGGCGGGGCCGTAGCCGAGTCTGAGGATCATCTGGGCGTGCCCGCGCCGGTGGCCGGGGTCGCTGCGCAGTCGCATGTCGCGCAGGTCGAGCGGCTGGTTGAGGAACGACGCGGTTGGTGCGCCGCCGCCCGATGCCGGCGTACAGCTCCAGCTCGGTCGGCGTGGGCGCGGCGGCCGGGCCCGGCCGGACGACGGCGAGCAGGCGGGGGCCGCCCTCCACGGGCAGCAGCCGCGTGAAGGTCTGGTATCCGGCCGCGCGGACGGCCAGCCGCAGGTTGAACAGCGCGGCGCCACAGCTCACGTGCAGGGATCTGCCGCGCGGGTCGCTCTTCACCAGGCGCCGTCCCGGGTCGGCCAGCAGCTCGACGGCGCCCTCGCGCGCGACCCTGAACCGCCACGGCTGGGTGTTGTGCACCGAGGGCGCCTGGCCGGCGGCGCACAGCAGCCGTCGGACGCCGAGGTCGGTGGCGGTGGGGTAGGGCATGGCCACTCCTCCCGATCGTGAGGCGGCGCCGAGCGGCCTCGACGCCCGCCTCCGAGACTTCTGCCGGCGGGCCGGGCGGGGGCAGGGCCGAAAGTCCCGTTCCCGCCGGGCCGTCCGGCGCCGCAGGCGAGCACTACGGCACTGCACCGCGCGGCGGCGGGACGGTGTGATTAGGGCGAAGGAAGAACACGAACCCGGCGGACACAGTCCCCCAGCACCGAGAGGTCCGGCCATGGCAATCACCGAAGGGCGCCGTCAGCAGATCAACGCCCGCTACGACGCGGTTCCCCGGCTCACCGCCGAGGCCGCACCCCCGCGCCGGGCCCGTACCGCTCAGGCCTACGTCTGGGCCGTGGCCCGCATCGGCCTCGGATGGGTCTTCCTGTGGGCCTTCCTCGACAAGCTGTTCGGCTGGGGCTTCGCCACCCCCGCCGAGCGCGCCTGGGTCAACGGCGGCAGCCCGACCACCGGGTTCCTCAAGGGGACCGCGGACAAGGCCCTGGGCGACGCCTTCGGCACCCTGGCCGGGCAGGCCTGGGTCGACTGGCTGTTCATGATGGGGCTGCTCGGCATCGGCGCCGCGCTGATCCTCGGCGCCGGCATGCGGATCGCCGCCGCCACCGGCGGCCTGCTCATGGTCTTCATGTGGGCGGCCGAGCTGCCGCTGGCGACCAACCCCTTCATGGACGAGCACCTCGTCTACGCCGTCGTCCTGGCCGGGCTGGCGCTGGCCGGCGCCGGTGACGCCCTCGGCATCGGCGGCTGGTGGGGCAGGACCGCGATCGTGCGCCGGTTCCCGATCCTCAAGTGAGGTCCCCGACCGGTCCCGGAACCCGGCGGCCGCGTGGTCACCCCGATGACCACGCGGCCGCCGTTTCACGTTTTCCATGGTCACCGCCCTTCGTTTGCCCGGACGGGAGATCACGCGCCGCGCCGCGAGGGTATTCCTCGTTCACGCCGGCGCGGCCGGCCCCGCGCAGCAGAGACCGCGATCCGTCGCGCGCAGCGATATGAGGCGAATCAGTGCTCGTCCCCAGCAGAACGACAGATCCACGCCGTCCGGGGAAGGCGCGCCCCGCGCCCTCGCCCGGCGTGTCGCGCGCCCGGCAGGTCATCGGCCCGGCGTTCGTGGCCGCGATCGCCTACGTCGACCCGGGGAACGTCGCCACCAACCTCACCGCGGGTGCCACGTCCGGTTACCTGCTGGTGTGGGTGGTCGTGGCGGCCAGCCTCGTGGCGATGCTCGTGCAGTACCAGGCGGCGAAGCTCGGCATGGCCACGGGCAGGAGCCTGCCGCGGCTGTGCCGGGAGCGGTTCCCGGTGTGGGGCAGCCGGCTGCTGTGGCTGCAGGCCGAGGTCGTGGTGCTCGCCACGGACCTGGCCGAGTTCGTGGGCGCGGCGATCGGCATGCGGCTGCTGTTCGGCATGCCGGTCGCGCTGTCGGCCGTGGTGACCGCGGCGGCGTCCCTGCTGCTGCTGGAGCTGCGCCGCCGGGGCAGGACGCGCCCGTTCGAGCTGGCGAGCGCCGCGGCGCTGCTGCTGGTGGGCGCGGGGATCGGCTACGACGTGCTGGCCACCGGGCACCAGTCGGCCGCCGGTCTGGCGGCCGGGCTGCTGCCGGTGCTGGACGGGCACGCCTCGCTGGTCCTGGCGATGGGGATCGTCGGCGCCACGGTGATGCCGCACGCGGTCTACCTGCACTCGGCGCTGGTGCAGGGGAACGACGCCGCCTCCGACGCGGCCTGGCGGCAGCCGGCGCTCATCCGCAGGGCCCTGCGGCTGGACTGCGTGCTCGCCCTCGGCGTCGCGACCGCCGTCAACACCTCCATGGTGGCGCTCGGCGCCGGGCTCGGCGCCGCGACGGGCGGACGGTGGGCCGGTGACCTGCTGGAGGCGCACGCCGAGCTGGCGGCCCGCGTCGGCGGAGCCGCGGCCCTGGCGTTCGCCGTGGCCCTGCTGTCCTCGGGGATCTCGTCCTCCGGGGTGGGCACGCTGGCCGGCGACGTCGTCATGGAGGGGTTCCTCGGCCGGCGGGTGCCCGTCCACGCGCGCCGGCTGGTGACGATGGCGCCCGCCGTGGCCGCGCTGCTCCTCGGGGCGTCGCTGACCGGGCTGCTCATCGCGAGCCAGGTGGTCATCTCGCTGGGCGTGCCGGTGGCGCTGTTCCTGCTGGTGCTGTTCTGCCGCGACCGGGCGGTGATGGGGCCGCTGGTCAACGCCCCGCTCACCACCCGCGTCGCGGGCGCGGCGGGAGGGGTGGTCGCGCTGCTCGGCTGCGTCCTGGCGCTCACCACCGTCTTCGGACACTGACATCGCGGGCGACGACGCAAGACCCGCTCGACGCCGCCGGCGGATCCGCCGGCGGGCGCAGGAAAGGAGACGCCATGGACCGCACCGCGTCGGAGACGGTTCCCCAGCCGCAGCGCGACGGCAAGGGAGGAACGGATACCGGGCCGAGGAACCTCGAACTGGACCGGCAGAACCCCGACCTGCTCACCCCGCCGCCGACCGACAGCGGCACCCTGCCCAACATGAAGTTCTCCTTCTCCATGGCGCACACCCGGATCGAGGAGGGCGGGTGGACGCGCGAGGTGACGCGGCGGGAGCTGCCGGTCGCCACGACGCTGGCCGGGGTGGACATGAAGCTGAACCCGGGCGCCTACCGCGAGCTGCACTGGCACAAGCAGGCGGAGTGGGCCTACGTCCTGGAGGGGAGCTGCCGGGTCGGCGCGGTGGACCAGGAGGGACGCAACTTCCTCGACGACGTGCGCCGCGGCGACCTGTGGTTCTTCCCCAAGGGCGTCCCCCACTACATCCAGGCCCTGGACGAGGGCGTGGAGTTCCTGCTGGTCTTCGACGACGGCGACTTCTCCGAGAACTCGACGTTCATGGTCAGCGACTGGTTCGCGCACACGCCGCGAAGCGTGCTGGCCAAGAACTTCGGCTGGCCGTCCGGGCGGCTGGGGACCCTGCCGGAGAAGGAGCGGTACATCTTCCCCGGGCAGGTGCCGCCGCCGCTGGAGTCCGACCGGGTCGTGAGCCCGACCGGCGACGTGCCGCGCGCCTTCACGCATCGCATGCTCGCCCAGGAGCCGCTGCGGTTCGACGGGGGCCGGGTGCGCGTCGCCGACAACGTGGCCTTCGCCGCGGCCACCACGATCTGCGCGGCGCTGGTGGAGCTGGAGCCCGGTGGGCTGCGCGAACTCCACTGGCATCCCACCAACGACGAGTGGCAGTACTACATCTCCGGCTTCGGGCGCATGGGCGTGTTCGCGAGCTCGGGCCTGGCCCGGACGTTCGACTTCCAGGCCGGGGACGTCGGGTACGTGCCGTTCGCCTTCGGCCACTACATCGAGAACCTGGGAGATGAGCCGCTGGTGTTCCTGGAGATGTTCCGCGACCCGTACTTCGCCGACGTCTCGGCCGCGCAATGGCTGGCCAACACCCCGGCGCAGGTGGGCGCGGACACGCTGAACCTGCCGCGCGAGTGGATCGAGGCGCTGCCCAAGGACAAGCACAGCCTCGTGCGCTGACGGCCCCGCCGCCGGCGGCTCGTGATGCGCGAGGATGGTGGCCGTCCGATCATCTGGAGACACGGCTGGAGTCATGATGGCGAGCGACCTGCCAGAAGACCCGTTCCACCGCAGGCTGCACCACGTCGTCCCGGCGGCGCTGAGCGCGGAGACCGCGCAGACCGGCGGGATGGTGCGGCGTGCGGCGATCAGCGGGGCGAGCGTCGGCTCCTCGCGGCTGTGGATGGGGCAGACGCACGTCGCGCCCTCGACCGTGTCGGCCGACCACCACCACGGCGATTCGGAGACGGCCATCTACGTGGTCAGCGGCACACCCTCGTTCGTCTTCCTCGACATGGAAGGGGACGAGCCGCGCGAGGTGCGCATCGACGCCAAACCGGGCGACTACGTCTTCGTGCCGCCGTTCGTGCCGCACCGCGAGGAGAACCCCGACCCGGAGCGCGAGGCCGTGGTGGTGATCGCGCGCAGCACGCAGGAGGCCGTCGTCGTCAACCTGGACGCGCTGCGCTGGGGCTGAGGAGACCCTTATCGTCCCAACGGATGTCCGGAACAGGACACCCGTCGCACCGCCTGGGATATTGACGGCTCCATCCGGCCGGATTACTTTCTTTTAAGAAAGTTTCCTATCTGAAAGCGCGCTGGTCTGCCGCAGACGCCTTCCCGCCACCCCCCAGGAGCCACGCATGAACGCGAGAAGATTCGCCGCGACCGCATTCGCCACCGTCCTGGCGACGACCGGGCTGGTGGCCGCCACCGCCTCCGGCGCCAACGCCGCCCCCACCGGCTGCACCTACACCCTCGACCCCATCCCCGGCGAGCACGGAGCCAGCAGCTACTGCTCCGGCGGCACGGGCGAGCACCGCATCTTCGTCATGGAGAAGCACTTCCTGGCCGAGGCGGGGCTCATCCCCGTCTGGGGCCCGTGGGTGCCCGCCGGGCAGACCTCCTACACCAGGCTCCCCTACCACACGATCATCGACATCCGGGTCGACGTGCGCTGACACCGTCCCGGCACCTCTTCCCGCGTAGGCCGGGGCCGTGATCGGACTGCCCCGGTGGAGAAACGTGCGGCGCGGCCAGAGCAGGGCCGCGCCGCACTCATGAGGACGCCTCTTCCGCACTCATGCGGACGCCCCTCTTCCGTGCCTTCCGTGGCGTTAGGAGTCTCAGCGCCCGCCACGGCGGCGCGGTGAGCGGGACACGCCGGACGCTCTCTGAGGCTTCGGCCTCTTCGCGCTTCCGGGGGCCGCGGAGGTTCCGGTGGCCCGGGGACGGCCGGAGGGGGCGCCGTCCGCGGTCCAGTGCGCCGGGCGGGTCAGCCACGGGGACAGCCGCGTGGCCGCGTCGCCCCTGGCGGCGTCGAGCTGCGCCTGGATCAGGAAGATCGCGCCGGTCAGGTCGGCGCCGCCGAGCCGCGCGCCCCGCAGGTCGGCGCCGAGCAGGTCGGCCGACCTCAGATCGGCGCCCGTGAGGTCCGCGCCGATCAGCAGGGCCCCTCTGAGGTCCGCGCCGCGCAGCCGCGCGTTCCTGAGGCCGGCGCCCGCGAGGTCCGCCCCCGCGTGGTCGGCGTTCCCGCGCCCGGCGCCCCGCGCCAGCGCGCTCGCCGCGCGCAGCAGCGACGCGGCCTCGCGCCGGTGCGCCGCGACGTCGAGCTCCAGCAGCTCGGCCGGGGAGCCCATGGCGAGGCGCTCGATCGCGGCCAGCCCGTCGCGGATCTCCTCGCGCAGGGGGCGGGCCGCGGGCAGGGCCAGCGCCTCGTTCAGGTACCACAGCAGCTCGTGAAGCTGCCGCATGACAGGGAACACCTCGAACATCCGCGCCCCGGCCCGCGGGTCGCCGCGCCAGTCACGGCCGCCGAACGTGACCTGCGAGACCTTCTGGCCCGCGCCGAAGCAGTCGAACACCGCGCACCCGGCGAAGCCGCGCGGGCGCAGCTCGCGGTGGATCCCGCAGCGGAAGTCCGCGCCGAGGTTGGCGCAGGGCGTGCCGGCCCGCTTGTCGACGGCGAAGTCCGCCGAGGCGGAGAACGGCAGCGCGACGCAGCACAGCGCGAAGCAGTTCGCGCAGTCCGCCCGCAGATCCGGCCTGGCCGCCCCGTCCGGCAACGCGCCCGCCCCCCCTTTTTTCGTGCTTCGAGTGCTTTTCATGCTTCCGGGGCCGCCGCGTCGCCCGCCGATCCGGCCCTCCCCAGAAGGCTAAGGGCCCCGCGGACCACCCCGTGACACGGCCGTGCGTGACGAAGAACGCCCGAGCTTCGCCCGCGCGCTTCCCGCCGGGCGCCGCGGCGGGCGACGATCGAAGGCACGCGCGGCCCGCGATGGCGGGCGTACGGTGACCGGGCCGCATCGGGACGCCTTCCCGCGTGGGCGGGCGGCGGGCCCCGGGCCGCTCCACGGGGGACGGGCGCGGCTCCGGCGAGGGCCGCGGCGAGCGGAGAAGGCGGACAATGAGCGAAGAACGCGTCGAGCGGATCGTCGTCGGAGTGGACCATCGAGCGGAGTCACGGGGCGCGCTGGCCTGGGCGGCGGCGGAGGCGTTCCGGCGGGGGGCGGACCTGGTGGTCGTACACGCGCTGGAGGCGCCGAGCCCCGCGCCGTACGCGCCGGTGGCCCGGCGGGCGGAGGCCGAGCGGCGGCGGGCGCGGGAACGCGCCGCGCTGGACCGGGCGGTCGCGGCCATCGAGGAGCGGTATCCGGGCCTGGTCGTCGACCGCCATCTGAGCGGGGACAACCCCGTGCGTGACCTGCTGTGGCACTGTGAGGCGGCGGACCTGCTGGTGGTCGGCTCGGCCCCGGGCGGGCCGGAGACGCACCTCGGCCCCCTGCTGCTGGCGTGCCTGCGCCACGCCCGCTGCCCGATCGTCGTCGTCAACGGCGGCGAGGAGTCCCGCGACCGCCCACTCCCCCGCACCTCCTACCGGGACACCCCTCGCCGACCACACGCCGAGATCCCGGCCACCAGAGGCCCCCGCTTCGTGTGATCGCCGCAGCGCGGGCCCGCGGCCCTTACGCGGGGCCGTCGTCGCGGATCAGCGCGTAGACCGCCGCGTCGCGCCAGGCGCCGTCCCGGAAGTGCGTCTGGCGCAGCACGCCTTCGAGAGTGAAGCCGACGCGCTCCAGCGTCCTGCGCTCGGCGAGGTTGCCGGCCTCGGTGAACGCCTCCAGCCGGTGCACGCGCGTGTACCTGAACAGGTGGTCCACGAGCGCGCGCTGGGCCAGCGTGCCGATGCCCCTTCCCCGGTGCTCGGGCAGCAGCGCGGCGCCGATCTCGTACCTGGCCCCGAGGTTGTGGGCGGCCACGCCGCTCGCCTGCCAGCTCACCAGGCCCGCCACGGTCCCGTCCGCCAGTCGCACGGCCAGCGCGGTGGAGTGGGGGCTGACGTAGCCGTCCTCTTCAAAGCGCCGGCGGCGGGCCCGGGGATCGGTGAACCCGGTCCACAGGAACGTGCCGGCGGCGTCGGGATCGCGGCCGAGGCGATCGAGGAACCCGAGGTCGTCCTCGGTGAACGCGCGCAACGTCACGGTGTCCGCCACCCGGCCGATGATCGCAAACGCCTCGGACGCCGTCAAACGACCACGATCGCGGGCGCGGGCGGCGGTTAGCGAAACATAGCGTAGTCGCCTAGTTACGGTAATGGATCGACGCAGTACAACAAAGCGTGTAAGTCACGCGATGGCCGCTCCGCACCTCCCCCATCCGCGGACCCGCCCTCCGCACCGCCGCCGGCGTCCAGGCCGTGTCCTCTCTTCCGCCCACGACCCCCCGAAGGCAGGTGCCGTGAACCCCGTTCCGCATGCCCCGAAACCGGAGAGCGCGTCGGAGCCCGACGCCGCGGGGTCCCCGGCGGTCCCGATGCCCGCCCCCGGGCGGATGCGGCAGCGCGTGGTGGGGCTGATGGGCCCCGCGTTCGTGGCCGCCGTCGCGTACGTGGACCCCGGGAACTTCGCGACCAACGTCGAGAGCGGCGCGCGGTTCGGGTTCCTGCTGCTGTGGGTGGTGCTGACCGCCAACGTCGTCGCGATGCTGCTCCAGTACCTGTCGGCCAAGCTCGGCATCGCCACCGGGCGCAGCCTGCCCGAGCTGTGCCGGGAACGGTATCCCCGCCCGGTCGTCTGGGGCCTGTGGCTCCAGGCCGAGGTCGTGGTGATCATGACGGATCTGGCCGAGTTCATCGGCGGCGCGGTGGCGCTGAACCTGCTGTTCGGGCTGCCCATGCTGCAGGGCGGCGTCCTCATCGCGGTCGCGTCGTTCGTGGTGCTGGCCGTGCGGTCGGCGCGGCACCGCAGGTTCGAGGCGGCCATCACCGCGTTGCTGGCCGTCGTCGTGGGGGCGTTCCTGTACCAGACGCTGAGCGCGCCGGTGCCGTACGGCGAGCTGGCGGGCGGGCTGGCGCCCCGGTTCGACGGGGCGGCGAGCGTGCTGCTGGCGGCGGGGATCGTGGGCGCGACGGTCATGCCGCACGCCGTCTACCTGCACTCGGCGCTCACCCAGGAACGGTTCGCGGGCATGGGCGAGCCGCAGCGGAGCATCCTGCTGCGCGCGCAGCGGTTCGACGTCGTGCTCGCCATGGGCGTGGCCGGGCTGGTCAACATGGCGATGCTGGTGTCGGCGGCCACCCTGCTGCGCGGCACGGGCACGGAGCCGACCCTGCACGGCGCCTTCGACCAGTTCGCCGAGAGCTCCGGGGCGCTCACCGCGCTGCTGTTCGGAGTCGCGCTGCTGGCCTCGGGCCTGGCCTCCTCCAGCGTCGGGGTGTACGCGGGGCAGATCGTGATGCAGGGCTTCCTGCGGCGCAGGATCCCGCTGTGGGCGCGGCGGCTGGTCGCGGTGGTGCCGGCGCTGGCCGTGCTGGCGTTCGGCGTAGATCCGACGCACGCGCTCGTGCTGAGCCAGGTGGTGCTGTCGTTCGGCATCCCGTTCGCGCTGGTGCCGCTGGTGCTGCTGACCCGCCGCGCGGACGTGATGGGCCCGTGGATCAACCGGCGGGCCACGACGCTGGCCGCCGCCTGCGCCTCCGCGGTGATCATCACGCTGAACGTCTTCCTGGTCGTCCTGGCCGGCCCCTCCCTGTGAGAGGGCGCGCCCCCGGGCCGGTAGGGTCCGGGTCCATGGAGATCAGGCGGCTGGGGAAGGGCGACGAGGAGCGGTTGCGCGAGATCAGGCTGAGGGCGCTCACCGACGCCCCGTCGGCCTTCGCCTCGACGCTCGAACGCGAGCGCGCCTTCGGCCCCGAGGTGTGGGCCGAGCGGGTGGCGGGGAAGGACTCGGCGGTGTTCCTCGCCGAGCACGACGGCCGGTCGGTCGGGACGGCCACGGGGTTCGTGAGCGAGCATCCCGGCGCCGTGCACCTGGTCGGCATGTGGGTGGACCCGGCGGCCCGCGGCTCGGGCGCCGCCGACCGCCTGATCGCGACGGTGCTGGGGTGGGCGCGGGAGCGCGGCGCGCGCGAGGTCGAGCTGTGGGTCACCGTCCCCAACGACCGGGCCCGCTCCCTGTACGCCCGGCACGGCTTCTCCCCGACCGGCGAGCGGCAGCCGCTGCCGTCCGACCCCGCCATCCTGGAGGACCGCTTCGTGCTCGCGCTGGCCGTGCCGGAGACCGCGGAGACGGCGGAACGGTAGCCCCGGCGCCGTCCGCGGCGCGTGGTCGCGCACGGCCGGCGCGGGTCCGCGCGGGGTAGGTTGGCCGGGCAGGTCCCGAAGCGAGGAGGGCGCGATGCCGGCCGCCGAGATCCAGTTGCTTCCTTCCGCCGCGAGCGGCGACGCCGCGCTCGTGGCCGGGCTCACCGAGCTGGTCAACCAGGTGTACGCCGTGGCGGAGGAGGGGTTGTGGGCCGAGGGCGCCGCCCGCACGACGACGGGTGAGATGGCGGGTCTGATCGCCGCCGGTGAGATCGCCGTGGCCCGGGTGTCCGGCGAGATCGCGGGCGGGGTGCGGGTGCGGCGGCCGGCGGGCGGGGAGGGCGAGTTCGGCATGCTGGTGTCGGCGCCGGGCCACCGCGGGTCCGGCGTGGGACGCGAGCTGGTCCGCTTCGCCGAGGACCTGAGCCGCGATCGCGGCCTCGGTGTCATGCGGCTGGAGCTGCTGGTGCCGCGCGGCCGGCGGCATCCGGGGAAGGTCTTCCTGGAGGAGTGGTACACCCGCCGCGGCTACCGTCTCTCGGGGACGCGGGACGTCGCCGACGGCCACCCGCACCTGGCCCCGCTGCTGGCCACCCCGTGCGACATCCACGTCTACCGAAAGCCTCTGACCACAGGCTGACCCGCCCTGCGGGCGCCGCGCGCTTCGCCGCGTCCTGGGGCAAGCCGTGGATCGTCCGCTTCGTGCTCGTGCGGGCGTGGGGTTCCCGACCTTCGAGAGGGACGGCGCGGGCGTGCGCGAGTTCGGCGCCGCCGCCTCCGTCACGATCGACGGAGGCGGCGGGGACGGTCACGCGACCGGGACGTCGGCGGGGACGCGGACGGTGATGAAGGGGACGGGGCGGCGCAGCCGGAACCCCAGGTTCTCGTACAGGCGGATCGCCGCGGTGTTGGCCGCGGCGGCGTGCAGGCACGGCGTCTCGCCGCGGGCGCGGATCCCGGCGGCCACGGCCAGCACCAGCCGGGACGCCAGCCCCTCGCCCCGGTGCCCGGGGTCGGTGCACACGGCGCTGATCTCGGTCCAGCCCCGGGGGCGCAGCCGTTCGCCGGCCATCGCCACCAGCGCGCCGCGGTGCCGGACGCCGAGGTAGGTCCCCATCTCGACCGTGCGGGGCAGGAACGGGCCCGGCTTGCACCGCGCGACGAGGTCGAGCATCTCGGGCACGTCCGCCGCCCCGAGCCGTACGGCCTCGGGCTCGGGCTCGCCCGTCACGTCCTCGCCTGTCAGCTGGACGCCCGGGACCTCCGTGACGACCTCCCAGCCGTCCGGCGCGAGCGGCACGCCCGCGAGCGGGACGACCCCGCCGGGGCCGGCCAGCGCCGCCATGTCGGCCCAGTCGGCGGCCTCCGGCTCCGGCGGCAGCGCGACGAACGCGGAGACGTCCGGCGGGTAGCGCAGCGCGTTGCCGCGCCGCTCGGCGAGGCGCGCGTGCGCGCCGGTCAGCGACGACCAGGCGGGGTTGTCCAGGGGGTGCGGTTCACTCACCGGGGACCTCGATGACGATCTTGCCCTGGGCATGCCCCTCCTCCACCACCCGCAGCGCCCGCGACGCCTCCCCGAGAGGATAGGTGGCGGTGACGAACGGCCGCAGGACGCCCCGCTCCACCAGCGCCGCCACCTCCTCCAGCACCTCGCGGGTGCGGGCCCGCTCCACCGGGGAGCCGCCGAGCCTGGCCACGGTCTCCCGGTCCGCGGCCGTGATCAGCTTGGAGCGGTCGTCGAGCGCCTCGGCGGCCTCCTCCAGCGCGGCGCCGCCGACCAGGTCGTACACCGCCTGGACGCCGCCGGGCGCGGCGGCCCGCACCCGCTCCGCGAGGCCCGGCCCCGGCTCGACGTAGGTGACGCCGAGGGACTCGACGAACTCCTTCTTGGCGACGCTCGCGGTGCCGACGACGGTGAGCCCGGCGTGCCGGGCGATCTGCGCGGCCGCCACTCCCACGCCGCCGCCGACCCCGGTGATCAGCAGCGTGGCGCCGGGCGGCAGCCCGAGCTGGTGGAGGCCGTCGTAGGCGGTGGCCGCGGCCACGGGCAGCGTCGCGGCGTCGGCGAAGGAGACGGCCTCGGGCTTGCGGGCGGTGGTCTCCGCCGGCAGCAGGGTGTACTCGGCGTAGCCTCCGGTCAGGGGGTTGCCGAAGACCGCGTCGCCGGGGGCGAACCCCTCGACGCCCTCGCCGGCCTCCGCCACGACGCCGGCGGCCTCGGAGCCGATCACCGCGGGGAACTCGACCGGGGCGAACGCCGCCAGGTAGCCCGCGCGCCTCTTCCAGTCGACGGGGTTGACGCCGGCGGCGCGCACGGCGACGAGCAGCTCGCCCGGCCCGGGGACCGGCCGCGTGAGCTCGGTGAGGCTCTCGGTCTCAGGTCCGCCGTACCGCGTGAAGACGTACGCCTTCGGCATGTGGTTCCTCCAGAATCCAGGGTTTTCCCGCAGGGATAGTAGAGATAAGCGTGCCGTGGCCCGGGTTATTCCGCCCGGCGCCGCCGGCCGCCGGGACGGGCGTCACCAGGTGAAGGACGCCGGCGGGCGGGCAAGGGACCTACCATGTGTCGCCCATCTTCCCAGGAGGCCGAGTGAACGGAACATGGTGGCAGGACGCCGTCATCTACCAGGTGTACCTGCGCTCCTTCGCCGACACCGACGGCGACGGCGTCGGTGACCTGGAAGGGCTCCGCCGGCGGCTGGACTACCTCAGGTCCCTCGGCGTGGACGGTTTGTGGCTCAACCCCATCTACCCCTCCCCCGGCGCCGACCACGGCTACGACGTGTCCGACTACACCGGCATCGACGCCCGGTACGGCGGCCTGCCCGCCTTCGACCGGACGCTCGCCGACGCGCACGCCCGCGGCCTGAAGGTGCTCATGGACCTGGTGCCGAACCACTGCTCGGCCGAGCATCCGTGGTTCCAGGCCGCGCTCGCGGGCGACCCCGCGGCCCGCGAACGGTTCGTCTTCCGTCCCGGCGTCGGGGACCTGCCGCCGAACAACTGGCGCTCCGCCTTCGGCGGCCCCGCCTGGAGCAAGGCCGGCGACGAGTGGTACCTGCACAGCTTCGACCGCGGGCAGCCCGACTTCAACTGGCGCAACCCGGAGGTCGCCGCCTACTTCGAGGAGGTGCTGCGGTTCTGGTTCGACCGCGGGGTGGACGGGATGCGCATCGACGTGGCGCACATGCTGTTCAAGCACGCCGACCTGCCCGACTGGCCGAACTACCCCGAGTACAACATCCTCGCCCAGAACCAGCCCGAGGTGCACGACGTGCTGCGCCGCTGGCGCAAGATCGCCGACGGGTACGGCCGCGACCTCACGCTGGTCGGCGAGATCTGGGTGCCCACGATCGACGACCTGGCCCTCTACCTGCGGCCCGACGAGCTGCCCCAGGCGTTCTACTTCGACCTGCTGCTGTGCCCGTGGGACGCCGCGCGGTTCCACACCTCGATCAGCGGCGGCCTGGAGCAGATCGCCGCCACCGGCGCGTCCATCACCTGGACGCTGGCCAACCACGACGTGCACCGCGCGGTCAGCCGGTACGGCCTGGTGTCCTACACCGGCGGGCCGCCCACGCGGCCTAGGGGCGAGGTCGACGTCCCGCTCGGGGTGCGCCGGGCGCGGGCCGCGATGATGCTGGTGCTGGCCCTACCCGGCTCGGTCTACCTCTACCAGGGCGAGGAGGCCGGGCTCCCCGAGGTGATGGACCTGCCCGACGAGGCACGCCAGGACCCGGCGTGGCTGCGCTCGGGCACCGCCGACTACGGGCGGGACGGCTGCCGCGTCCCCCTCCCCTGGACCACCATCGGCCCTTCGTTCGGCTTCTCCGCCTCCGGCGACACATGGCTGCCGCAGCCGGACTGGTTCACGGACTTCGCCATCGAGCCGCAGATCGGGACGCCCGGCTCGACGTGGGAGCTGCACCGGCGGGCCCTGGAGGTGCGGCGCGGCATCGGCGGACCGCTGGAATGGGTGCCCGCCGGCCGCCCCGACGTCGTCGCGTTCCGGCGTGGCGACCTGGTCAGCGTCACGGTCTTCGGCGCCGAGCCGTACGAGACGCCGTGGGGCGAACCGGTCCTGGCCTCGGACGACGCGGCCCCGGGGACGGTGGCCCCGTCCACCACCGCCTGGTTCAGGACGTGACCGGAGGCCGTCCGGCGCGCGGAAGCCACGCCGCGACGGCCAGCGCCGCGACGTACAGGGCCCCCGCGACCAGGAAGCCGGTGGTGTGGCCGCGGGTGAGCGCGTCGGCCGCCGCCGTGCCGGGCGGCGCCCCGGCGGTGGCCGCCGACGCCACGGCCGCGAGCCCGGCGAGGCCGACCGCGCCGCCGACCTGCTGGGCGGTGTTGAGCACTCCGGCCGCCACGCCGGTGTCCTCCGGCGCGACGCCCCGCACGCCGGCGACGGTCGTGGCGACGAAGACGAGGCCGAGCCCCGTCCCCGCGACGAGCTGCGCGGGCAGCAGGACGGCCAGGTAGCCCTGCGCCGGGGTGAGCAGGGCGAGCCAGGCCATGCCGCCGGCCGCCGGCGCCAGTCCGGCGAGCGTGACGGCGCGGCCGGAGGCGCGGGCGAGGAGCCGGGGCCCGGTCACGCCGGCGGACAGCCCGATGCCGGCTGCGAAGGGCAGGAACGCGAGCCCGGTGCCCATCGCCGTGAACTCCCGCACGACCTGCATGTACAGGGTGAGGAAGTAGAACGTGGCGAACATGCCCGCGCCGACCAGGAAGATCACCAGGTAGGCGGCGGCCCTGTCCCGGTCGCGCAGCACGCGGCCGGGCAGCATGGGGTGGCGGGACCGCCGCTGGAGGAGCACGAAACCGGCCGCAAGGACGGCCGCCGCGCCCAGGCCCGCGATCGTGGTCGTGTCCGCCCAGCCGTGCGAGCCGCCCCGTTTGACGGCGTACACGAGCGCGGCGAGCCCGGCGGTGGCGGTGAGCGCGCCCGGCAGGTCGGCGCGGCCCCGGTCCCGGCCGCCGTCCACCAGCGCCGAGGTGCCCGCCAGCACCAGGACGGCGATGGGGACGTTGACGAACAGCACCCACCGCCAGCTCAGGTACTCGGTGAGCACGCCGCCCAGCAGCAACCCCGCGACCGAGCCGAGCGCCCCCATCGCCCCGTACACGCCGAGCGCCCTGGCGCGGGCCGGCCCGGCGGGGAAGGTGGTGGCCAGCAGGGACAGCGCGGCCGGGGCGGCGACGGCGGCCCCGACTCCTTGCAGGGCGCGGGCGGCGACCAGCGCCCCCTGGCCGGGGGCCAGCCCGCCGAGCAGGGAGGCCGCGGCGAACAGCACCAGGCCCGCGCGGAAGACCCTCCTGCGGCCGAACAGGTCCCCGGCCCGTCCGCCGGCGAGGAGCAGGCCGCCGAAGGTCAGGGCGTAGGCGGTGACGAGCCAGTCCAGGTCGGCCGGCGGCAGCGCCAGCGCCTTCTGGATGCTGGGCAGGGCGACGTTCATGATCGTGCCGTCCAGGACCAGCATGAGCTGCGCCGCGGCGATCACCACCAGCGCGAGCCCCGCCCGCAGAGGCGCCTTGGCGCCGGACGTGGCCTGTCCTGGTGCGGGGCCGTGCACCGCGTCCTTCTCCCAGCCCGCCCGCGTCGCCTCGTCCCGGAGTGCGTCTTGGACGCCGGGCCGTCGCGGGCCGGTCACGCCTCCTCCCCGCGGCTCCAGAGGGCCGAACCGGCGTAGGCCGGACGCCACGCGTCGTGGTAGGCCGCGCGCAGCCGCTCGGGCATGCCGCCGAGTATCCGCGCGGCGCGCTCGGCGTCGATGCCGTCCAGCACCCATGGCAGGTAGCGGGGGACGCCCGTGCCGACGCGCGCGCGGTGCTCCTCGCCGAAGCGCCGCCACCGCGTCTCGGCCAGCGTCGCGCCGATGAGCGGCAACGCCTCGGCCTCCTCGTGGCGCAGGTGGCCGGTCAGGGTGGTGACCAGGGCGTCGGTGAGCCCGCCGAGCCGCCCGGGCCCGGCCTCGCGGTCGGCGAGGGCGGCGTCGACGGCGTTCAGCAGGGGGTCGATGGCGCCGTGCTCGGCCTCCATGGCGTCCAGGAGGGCCAGGTCGTCCGGCCGGTCCGCCAGGGTCCGCCGCATGTCCGGCCACAGGACGTCGTCCTCGGTGGTGTGGTGGACGCGCAGGTAGCTCGTGAACATCTGCCATCCGGCGGCGGCGCGCAGCAGGCGGCGGGGGTCGTCGTCCCGGCGTGCGGCGATCCGGGCGACGCGCTCGGCGTCGCGCCGGAGGGCGTCGTGCACCGCGTACATCATCGTCATGTCAAGGCGGGCGGTCGTGCTGGTCATGGCGTCTTCTCCTGTCGTGGCCCGGGCCGTCTCTTTCGTCCGGCCTGGGGGCTCCCGACGCTAATCGTCCATCTGCTTAACTGTCAACATGCCAACTGATTCGCCCCCAACCATCAACTATCCAACCATCACGGCTTCGGTAAGGTGTGGGCACGGAGGTGGCGCGTGCGGCGAGACGGCGGGGCGGAGCCCGCGGAGGACACGACCCTGGCCGCGCTGCTCGGCCGGTCGGTGGGCAACATGCTGCGCCGGGTGTTCGTGCTGTTCACCGCCGAGGCCATGCGCGAGGGCCCGCGGTCGCGCGACTTCGTCGTCCTCGACACGCTCGCCGACCAGGACGGCTACTCCCAGCAGGACCTGGCGGAGAAGCTGGGCATCAACCGCACGATCATGGTGCGGCTCATCGACCGGCTGGAGGAGGCCGGGCACGTCACCCGGACGCGCAACCCGGCGAACCGGCGCTCGTACGTGCTGACGCTGACCCCGGCCGGCCGGGCGGCGCGCGACGCGATGCGGCGGCCGGTGTCCGACCGGGACGCCCGCGTCACCGCGGCGCTCACCCCCGACGAGCGCGCCCGGCTCGCCGCGCTGCTGGCCATGATGCTCCCCGAACCGGAGGCCCCGGCCGTCCAGAGCGTCGAGTACCTGGTCACCCAGGCGTACCACCGGCTGCGCCGGCAGGGCGACGCGCTGCTGTCCGGCGCCGGTCTGCGCACCCGCCACTTCGGCCCGCTGTCCGCGCTCGCCCTGCTCGCGCCGTGCCCGCAGCAGGAACTCGCCCGCTACCTGGACATCACCGAGCCGGCCGCGGCCCAGGTGATCGACGAACTGGTCGAGGCGGGCCTCGTCACCCGCGGCCAGGACCCGCGCGACCGCCGCCGCTACGCCCTGGAGCTCACCCCGCTCGGCCGCGAACGCCTGACCGACGTCCGCGCCGCGATCGAGGGCCTGCGCGCCGAGGTCCTCGCCCTCCTCGGCCCCGCCCCCGAGGAGGAGCTGCGCGCGCTGCTGACCAAGCTGCTCTCCCCCGGAGCCGGCGCGCCCCGGGCCTGAGCGCCGGGGATCGAATCACCGCTGAACGACGAAACTCCGGCCGGTGACGGTGACCTCGCGGGTCGCCGTCGCCGGCCGGAGCTCCGATGTGCCTCAAGGATCAGCGCACGACGCGGACGAACCTGCGCAGTTCCTCGGTGAACAGCTCCGGCTGCTCGAAGGCGGCGAAGTGGCCGCCGCGCTCGGGCTTGTTCCAGTACCGCAGGTCGCGGTACACGCGCTCACCCCAGATCCGCGGCGGCCGGTACAGCTCCTTGGGGAACACGCTGACGCCGACCGGCAGGTCGAGCTCCTGGGTGATGTAGTCCGTGGCGAGGCCCTCCCAGTACAGCCGGGCGGCGGAGACGACGGTGTCGGGCACCCAGTACATCATGATGGTGTCGAGTATCTGGTCGTAGCTCCAGATGCCCTCGGGGTTCTTGCCGCTGTCGCTCCAGAGGGCGAGCTTCTCGTAGATCCAGCCCGCCAGGCCGACCGGAGAGTCGGTCAGGCCGTAGCTCCACGTCTGCGGCTCGGTCCGCATCGCCTGGGAGAAGGCCGCACCGTTGGCCCCGTGCTCGGCCATCTGCGCGAGGGCTTCCTGCTCCTCCGGCGTCGGATCGCTCGACAGCGGCGCGCTCATCAGCATCGGGAAGTTCAGGTGGACGGCGGCGAGCTCCCTCGGCCGCAGCTTGCCCATGAAGGTGGCGACGCAGCCGCCCCAGTCACCGCCCTGGGTGATGTAGCGCTGGTAGCCGAGCCGCCGCATGAGCACGATCCAGGCCTTGGCGATGCGGGCGGAGTTCCAGCCGGTCACCTCGGGCTTGCCGGAGAAGCCGAAGCCGGGCAGGGACGGCACGACGACGTGGAACGCGTCCTCGGGCCGCCCGCCGTGGCGGGTCGGGTCGGTGAGCGGCTCGATGACGTCCAGGAAGTCGACGACGGAACCCGGCCAGCCGTGGGAGAGGATGATCGGCGTCGCGTCGCGGTGCGGGGACCGCGCGTGCAGGAAGTGGACGGCCACGCCGTCGATGAGCGTGCGGTACTGGCCGACGGCGTTGAGCCGGTTCTCCAGGCGCCGCCAGTCGTAGCGGGTGCGCCAGTACTCGGTCAGCTTCTGCAGGCGGCGCAGCGGCACGCCCTGCGACCAGTCCGTCACCAGCTCTTGGCCCGGCCAGCGGACGTTCCCCAGCCGGCCGCGCAGGTCGGTGAGGATCGACTGGGGGACGTGCAGGCGTAACGGGGTGACCGCCTCGGTGGCGGGCGGCAGTTCCGGTCCCCCCGCGGTGACGGTCCCGGCGAGCGCCGACGACGCCTGGGACACCGCCCAGACCGGCGGCGCCGCCACGGTCGCCGCGGCAAGACCTTTCAGCACTCCACGCCGTGACGTGGCGTGCCCTTCTTTCGACATGTACGCTCCCTTGCCCGCGCCGGCCTCGACCGGCGACGAGAGAACCCGTGCTAGACGACATGGACGCTAGGAACGCGCCGTCGCCGAGACAAGAGAAGACGTGGGTGCTCTGGGGGCACCCCTACGGCCGGACGGGTGGCGTCACGGGCCATGTCTTGCCGGTACTAACTCTATATAGGTAGAGTTTCGCTGTGACGCGACGACCGTCCCGGCAGACCGTGGCCGTCCTGGCGGCCCTGGCCGCCGACCCCGCCACCTGGCGGTACGGCTACGAACTCGGGCGCGAGGTGGGGCTGAAGGCGGGCTCGCTGTACCCGATCCTCATGCGCCTGTGCGACCGCGAGCTCCTCGAACACACCTGGGAGACCGAAGCGCCCCCCGGCCGGCCCCCCCGCCACCTGTACCGCCTCACCCCCGCCGGCCTCCGCTACACCGCCGCCCACACCCCCGCTCCCGAACACGCCTCCGCGCCCGCCGACCCCCTTCCGTCCCCCCGCCCGAGGAACGCCTGGTGACCGGCCCCCGGGACCACGTCCCCCCGGACGACGCCATGCCTCGGCCAGAGCCCATCCCGTCGGACGGCGCCATGTCCAGGCCAGAGGCCGTCCCGCCAGACGACGCCGTGCCTCCACCGGGACCCATTCCCTCCGGCGGAGCCGTACCTCGGCCGGGGGCCGTCCCGCCGGGCGGTTCCGCCGGGGCCGACGCGCGCGTACCGGCAGGGGCAGGGACGCCGGCGGACGGGGCCGAGCGGCTGCTGTCGGTGGCGGTGTGGCTGCTGCCGGAGGGGCGGCGGCAGTGGGGGCTGGCCATGCGGGCCGAGCTGGCCGGGATCGAGTCCGCGCCCGCGCGGTGGCGGTTCGCCCTCGGCTGCCTGCGGGTCTCGCTGACCCGCCCCCGCCTCCTCGGCACCGCCGCGTGCGCGCTGCTCACGCTGGGAGTGGTCGCGGCGGCGCTGGTCACGACGGGTGGGGTCGCCTACGGGCCGCTCCGCGACGCCCTCGTCGGCCTGGTGATGGTCCTGCTCGCGCTTCCATGGCTCGGCCGGCTGCGCGGCCCGCTCGGCCCGGCGGCCCGTACCGGAACCAGCCGGGTCCTGCGGGCGGGCGGCTGCGTTCTGGTCGGCGCGGCGGCCGTGCTCGTCATCACCGAGTTCGGCGCGGCGACCGCCGGCGCGGAGGAGAAGGCCTGGGTGGGCCTGCCGATCCTGACCTGCGTCCTCGCCCTCTACATGACCGCCTTTCTCGCGGTGACCTCCACCTGGTCGCCCGCGCCCGCGCGCGTCCTGCGGATCGGCGGCGGCTGCGGCGCCGTGGCGGCGACCGCGTTCACGGCGCCCGTGCTGCTGTGGCCTCCACTGCCGCCGTCCAGCGCCCCGGCACTCGCGGCGGTCACGGGCGCCACCCTGGCCGCCATGCTGATCACGGACAGGCGGCCGGTCTCTGCCGGTCATGAGACGGATGCGCCCGGGTCGCAAGGTCCCGAGCCGGAGAGTCTCTCGGAGGACGGTTCCGAGCCGAAAAGATCCCGGGCTGAGGATGCTTCCCGCGCTGAGGGTTGCCAGGCTGTGGGTTCCCAGGCGCAGGACTCCCGGGCGCACCATTCTGGGGCGCAGGATTCTGGGGTGGAGCGTGGCGATCAGGTGCTGATCGGCGGGGTGTGTGCGGGGGTCGTGGCGGCTTTGGCGATCTTCATCGTGGCGGACGGGCTGTTGCAGGTCGCGGCGTCCTGGGTTCCGCACACGAGCCCGGCGAACGTCGCCGCCGCCGACCGCCTCGCCAATGACCGCGCGGGCGCCGAGGATCCCTACTTCGGCCTCCTGGCGCTCGGTTCCCTCCTCGCCACCCTGCTCTGGGCCCTTGTCAGGCCGCGCCGGCGTTCGCCCGCGCCGGAGAGGCCCACTCCCCCGCCCGCCGAACCGGACGCGACCACGACGGCATGACACGGATCAAGGTGTCGCCGCCTGGCGTGCGAGCACGTCGGCGAGGCGGTCCATCGACTCCTGGCCGCCTCTCGGACCGCCGGCGCGGATGATCGCGTCGCGGGCCTCCACCGACGGGTGCACGGTCTGGGCGACGTACTCGGTCCCGCGGTCCGTCTCGGAAAGGCTGACCGTCTCCAGTGCCACGTCCTCGGGCGCGCCCTCGAACACCCAGGTCCGCACGTACCGCTCCGGCGCCACGACGTCGTGGTAGACGCCGTGGAAGCCCCATTCCACGCCATCGGCGTCGATGTTGACGAACCGCCAGAGCCCGCCCGGTCTGAGCTCCATGCGATCCACCCGGGTGGCCAGGGAGTGCGGCCCCCACCAACTCGGCAGCAGCCCAGGGTCGGTGATCACCCGGAACACGAGCTCTCTCGGGGCGTCGAAGACACGGGTCATGACGATGTCCTGGCGGCCGGGCTCGATGACGAACTCGGTCTCACTCATGGTGTTCTCCTCGCTGTATGCGCTTGATCTCTTGGTCGATGCGGTCGAGCCGGGCGGCCCAGCGGTCGCGGTAGCGCGCGATCCACTCCGAGGCCGCGTCCAGCGGCTCGGCCTCCAGGCGGCACGGACGCCACTGCGCGTCGCGGCCCCGTGTGATCAGCCCCGCCCGTTCCAGCACCTTCAGGTGCTTGGAGACCGCCTGCAGGCTCATGTCGAACGGCGCGGCCAGTTCGTTGACCGTCGCCTCTCCCTCGGCGAGCCTGGCGAGTATGGCGCGCCTGGTCGGGTCGGCCAGGGCGGCGAAGGTGAGGCTGAGCCGGTCGTCCGGCACGTCAGTGGTCCACGATGGCGCCGCAGGAGACGTTGACGGTCGCCGAGGTCATGGTCCTGGCCAGGTCGGAAGCGACGAACGCGGCGACGTTCCCCACGTCGGCCAGGGTGGCGGCCCGTCCGAGCAGGGTCTCGGCACTCAGCGCCGCGGTGAGCTCCTCCCTGCCCGGGAAGTCTTCCGGCAGGCTCTCCGGCACGCCGCCCGTGACCATGGTGACGACGCGGACGCCGTGCTTCCCGGCCTCGCACGCCCACTGCCGGCGCAGGCCCTCCAGGGCGTCGAGCGCGACTTTGAACCCGCCGAGCCCCGGAAGGGTCTGGGGGCCGCCGCCGCCGAACAGAAGGATCACCCCGGACCCGCGGGGGATCATGTGCCGGACCGCCGCCCTGGTGGTCAGGAAGTGTGTGCGCGTGGCGGTCACGATCGGCCGGACGAACTCCTCCGCGGTGATCTCCATCAGCGGCTTCTGCACGTCCTGGACGTCGATGGCGTTGAAGCAGACGTCGATCCCGCCGGCCCGCGCGGCCACCGCGGCGGCGAAGGTCTCGACGGCGTCCTCGTCCAGCGCGTCGACCTCGGCGGTCTCGGCCGCGCCGCCGGCGGCGCGGATGCCGGCGGCGACCTTCTCCAGGGTGGCCCGGGTGCGCCCGGCCAGGAAGACCCGCGCCCCCTCGCGCGCGAACGCCCTGGCCACCGCACCCCCGATGGTCCCGCCGGCGCCGTGAACGACGGCGACCTTGTTCTCCAAGAGCATTGCATTCAACCTTTCGGTTTATCAACCTTCAGGTTGAGCAAGCTACCTGACGAGGGCGGGCGCCGTCCAGCGTCCCCTTGAGACGGAGCCCTGCCCTACGGCCGGCGGGTCAGTTCGCGAGATCGGGGAACTGGTCGTCACGCCACTCGGCGCCCTCGCCGCTCCCGGTGGCCCGGTCGTTCTCGCGGGCGCGGAGCTCGACCCGGCGGATCTTTCCCGAGATGGTCTTGGGCAGCTCGGCGAACTCGATCCGCCGGACCCGCTGGTAGGGCGCCAGCTTCCGGCGGGCGTGCCGCAGGATCGAGTGCGCGGTCTCCCTCGTCGGCTCGTGGCCGGGGGCCAGCGAGATGTACGCCTTGGGGACGGCGAGCCGCACCGGGTCCGGGGCGGGGACCACGGCGGCCTCGGCGACCGCAGGGTGCTCGATCAGCACCGATTCCAGCTCGAACGGACTGATCTTGTAGTCGCTGGCCTTGAACACCTCGTCCGTCCGGCCGACGTAGGTGATGTACCCGTCGGCGTCGACGGCGGCCATGTCGGCCGTGTGGTAGTAGCCGCCGGCCATCGCCGCGGCCGTGTGCTCCGGGCCGCCCCGGTAGCCGCGCATCAGCGGCAGCGGCGCCTCGGAGAGGTCCAGGCAGATCTCGCCCTCACCCGGGCCGTCGAGCGGGCGTCCGCTGACCGGGTCGACCAGCACGACCGGCACGCCGGGCAGCGGGCGGCCCATCGACCCCGGCCGTACCGGGGAACCCGGAGTGTTGCCGATCTGGGCGGTGGTCTCGGTCTGCCCGAACCCGTCGCGGATCGTCACGCCCCACGCGCGGCGCACCCGCTCGATCACCTCGGGGTTGAGCGGCTCTCCCGCCGCGGCCACCTCGCGCAGCGCGGCGGGGCGCTCCCCCAGGTCGGCGTTGATCAGCATGCGCCACACCGTGGGCGGCGCGCAGAACGTGCTGACCCTGTGCTCGCGCAACCGCCGGAGGAGCGCGGCGGCGTCGAAGCGCCGGTAGTTGTGGACGAACACGGTCGCCTCGGCGGTCCACGGCGCGAAGAAGCAGGACCACGAATGCTTCGCCCACCCGGGCGAGGAGATGTTCAGGTGCACGTCACCGGGCAGCAGGCCGAGGAAGTACAAGGTGGTCAGGTGCCCCACCGGATAGGAGACCTGCGTGTGCTCCACGAGCTTGGGACGCGAGGTCGTCCCCGAGGTGAAGTACAGCAGCAGCGGGTCGCCCGGGGCCGTGCCCGGGTGGGCGATGGGGACGTGCTCCCGCTCACGGGCGCCGCGCAGGTCGGCCCAGCCGGTCGCCTCGCCCACGCTGACGCGGCCGTAGTCGCCGGGCACCTGAGCGAACCGCGCGGTGTCCGCGGCATTGCAGATCACGTGCCGCACGCGGCCGCGCGTGATCCGGTCGGCGAGGTCGGCGGCGGCGGCCGCGCCGGTCGTGGGCACGATCACCGCCCCCAGCTTCATGAGCGCGAGCGTCGACTCCCACAGTTCGACCTGGTTGCCGAGCATCAGCAGCACCGGGTCCTTCTTGGCGACCCCGTGGGCGGCCAGCCACGCCGCCAGCCGGTCGGAGTCCCGTGACATCTCGGCGAAGGTGCGACGCGTCGTGGACCCGTCCTCCTCGGCGACGATGAGCGCGGGACGGTCGTTGCCGCGGGCGACGGCGTCGAACCAGTCCACCGCCCAGTTGAACCGGTCCCCCAGCTCCGGCCAGCGGAACTCCGCCACCGCGCGAGGCAGGTCCTCGCGCAGCGCCAGCAACCGGTCCCGCGCGGCCCGGTAGGCGTCGGTCACGTGCATCGGACGCTCCTTCGTCTCGATCCACCACTGGTGCCCCACCCGTGCGCGCGTCGCGCCCGGGCCAGACCATCGTGCGGGAAGAGCGGCCCAGAACTCCACCCTTCCGCGCTTCCGTGCCCGGTCTCGGCCTCCGCGAGGGCGTGACACGCGCGGGGTCAGCGTGAGGGGCGGGGTTTGACGATCCACAGGCCGGTGCCGTACATCGCGAGGCCGAGCGCGATGAAGGCGGCGGCGACCGGGTAACGCAGGCCGGGGGACATGTAGGTGGCCAGGAACCAGCTGTGGCGGAGCATGCCGTCGGACACGAAGACGGCCGCGACGACGCCCTGCGGGACCAGCGGGATGGCGCCGAAACCGAAGCACCACCAGGCGATCGTCCTGCGCGTCTTGGGCAGACCGTCGAAGCGGGACTTCACGGTCGCCTGCGGCTTGCGGCCGGTCCGCATGACGTCCAGCAGCTCGGGGCCGTGCGAGCGCAGCCGCCGCTCGGCCAGCAGGCCGAAGCCCCAGGAGCACAGCGCCCCGGTCACGACGCCGGCGGCCACGCCCGCCCAGCCGTACCGCAGCGCCACCAGCGCCGCGGGCGCACCGGTGACGATCACCAGGGCGAGCATGAGGTAGGCCAGCCCGGTCAGCCCGCCGTCGTCCTCGCTGGTGCGCAGCGGGTTGCCCGCGCGGCGGTGCGGGTCGGTGCCGGGCACGAGCCCGTACACCGAGACCAGCGGCACCAGCCCGGCCGCGCCGCCCAGCAGGGCGAACAGCAGCGCCAGGACCAGCGGCCACGGGCCGCCCGTGATCGCGGCGCACACCACGGTCAGCACGACCGCCACCGGCGCCTGCGCCGACAGCCAGGCCAGCTGCCTGCCGCGCACGTCGCTCGCGCCGGGGGTCATCAGCGTCAGCCACAGCGCCGTGCCGTCGGTCCCGTAGAGGTTGGACGCCATCGCGGCGGCCATCACGACGAAGATCGGCCCGGCGTAGGGCAGCATGCCGTCCCAGCCGAGGATCAGGGGGCTGGCCGCGAAGCACACGCCGTAGGACAGGGCGAAGGTGAGCTGGTGGTTGCGCACCAGGTCGCGCGACCAGGTGCGCAGTTCCTTGGCGACGATCGCGCCGGTGGCGGTGGCCGCCGTCATCGGGCGCCTGCCCCGCGCGGAGGTGCGCGCCGCGCCCGCGCGCCGGGCGAGCAGCGCCGCCCACGCGCCGAGGAGCAGCAGCACCAGCACGGCCAGCGCCGCCAGCGCCCACCAGTCGCCCCGGGCGGCGAGCAGCCCCCAGCCGGAGGGCAGGTAGCGGACCTCGGACGGCACGCCCGTCTTGCCGAAGGCCCAGAAGAAGACCCAGATCTGGCCGAGCGCCGCCAGGATCGCGCCGTTGAGCACACCCGAGGCGATCGCGCCGAGCCGTGACCGCAGCGCCAGCCCGACCACCGCCACCGCCACCTTCGACAACAGGACGAACACGGCGAGTTGCAGCACGATCGCGGGCACGGCGACCAGGGCGTTGACGACGCCGAGCCGCAGCCCCGAGACCAGCAGGCCGAGCAGCGCGCACAGGCTAACCAGCGGCGCGACTCCGACGAACGCCGCCACCAGCAGGCCCGCCGCCAGGCGGCGCGGGGGCAGGCCGAGCAGGGAGAAGTACTCCGGCCGCAGGGTCTCGTCGCCGCCGCCCATGAAGACCGGGCCGAGCATCCAGCCGAGCAGCCACACCGCGTACCCGGCCGCCAGCAGGTCCGGGTACGCGAACGCCAGGTACACCGTGCCGGCCGCCAGCAGCACGCCGAGCGCGGCGCCCGTCGCGGCCGTCTGCGCGCGCCCGCCGCGGTAGGCGTGGCGCAGCACGGCCACCTTCATGTGGGCCATGGTCAGCGCGACAGCCACGACAGCTCCTTGACCCCGTTGTCCTGGTCGCCGACGAGCGCGACGAAGGTGTCCTCCAGCGAGCGCGCGCCGCGCACCTCCTCCAGCGTGCCGGCGGCGGCCACCTTCCCCTTGTCGATCACGGCCACGTGGTCGCACAGCTGCTCGACCAGCGCCATCACGTGGCTGGACAGCACGATCGAGCCGCCGCCCGCGACGAAGCCGCGCAGGATCGTCTTGATGGTGGCGGCCGACACGGGGTCCACCGCCTCGAACGGCTCGTCCAGCACGAGCAGCCGGGGCGAGTGCAGCAGCGCGGTGGCCAGGCCGATCTTCTTTCGCATGCCGGTCGAGTACTCGATGACCAGCGTCTTCTCGGCCTCGTCCAGCTCCAGCACGTCCAGCAGCTCCTCGGCCCGCCGGGTCACCACGTCCTTGGCCAGGCCGCGCAGCAGGCCCAGGTAGGTGAGCACTTCGCGTCCGGTGAGGCGCTCGGGCATGGCCAGGCCGTCGGGCAGCACGCCGACCATGGCCTTGGCCCGCCCGGGGGCCGACCACACGTCCTCACCGAAGATCCTCGCCGCGCCGCCGTCGGGCCGCAGCAGGCCGACCGCCATGGACAGGGTGGTGGTCTTGCCGGCGCCGTTCTGCCCGACGAGCCCGAAGAACGAGCCCTGCGGGACGCTGAGGTCGATGCCGTCGACGGCGAGGTCGCCGCCGAATCTTTTGGTGAGCCCGCTGATCTCCAGCGCTGGCGTCATGCTGTGCTCCGGGGGACGAGAGAGGAGAGGATGGGCGGTTCGGTGGCCCAGGCCGCCGCGTTCGCGACGGCGATCATTTCAGCAGGTATCGGGCACGTCGTCGATGGCGCCGCCCTGTCCCGGACAGGAACCGGCCTGTCCCGGACCGCGGCCGGCCTCGGCCCGGGGTCGCCCGAGACGGCGATCAGGCGGTCCCACACTCGGACGGCAGACAGGCGTGCGGTGAGCGGCCGCCGACGGGTTCGATGGTGAGGCGGTACCCTGCGTCCGCCAGGTGCTCGTCGGGACGTCGATCACGGACGGGTCGGCTCATCCGGCCCGGCGCGCGTGGAAGCCTGCGGTCGTGGAGCCGTACACTTGCCCGCAGTGGGGTGCCGCGTCGGAACGCCCCATCGGCCGATCCGGCCCCATGGCGCGTACCGACTACGCGCATGGGAGCCGTGATGACCTCTTCTAATCCAAGGCCCACTCTTGTCGTGGGAGCCCGCGGAAGCGTCGGCAGGTGCGTCCTCGAACAGCTTCTGGCCCACGGGCTTCCGGTCCGCGCCTCCGCACGGCGTCCCGAGCCGGGGCGGTTCCCCGACGGCGTCGAGGTGTTCGCCGCGGACCTGACCGATCCGGCGAGCCTTCTCCCGGCGTTCGAGGGCGCCGGGCAGGTGTTCCTCTACGCGAGCCGGAAGGGCGTCGAGGGTGTCGTCCGGACCGCCCGCGCCGCCGGTGTGGAGCGGGTCGTGCTGCTGTCCTCGGGCAGCGTCATCCACCCCACCTCGGCGGGAAACCTCCTCACCGAAGGTCACCGCGAGGTCGAGGCCGCGTTCGTCGCCGCCGGGGATCCGATCGTGGTGCCGATCCGCCCACTGGTGCTGGCCACCAACACGCTGGCCTGGGCGTATGCGATCCGGGACATGGGAAGTCTGCCGCTGTACCAGCCTGATGCGCTGACCGCTCCGATCCATGAACGGGACGTCGCCGCCGTCGCGTGCGCGGCGCTGACCGGCGCCACCACGCCGGCGCTGAGCGGAATGCTCACCGGCCCGGCCCGGATATCCCAGCGCGACCAGGCCGCCGCGATCGGCCGCGCCGTGGGCGCCCGGATCCCGGTGCGGGCGCTGTCCCGCGACGCCGCGCTGGAACGCTTCTCATGGTTCATGCCGCGAGAGGAGGCGGAAGCGGTGCTGCGCTACCTCGACGACGCCGCCGCCGGAAACTCGCCCGCGACCTCCACCGTCCAGGACGTCCTCGGACGTCCCGCGACCGGTTTCGACCAATGGGCGGCCGACCACGCGGACGAGTTCCGCTGATGCGGCCGATGAAGCCCGCCTGCCCCGGCTCGAAACGTGGCGGCCGGCACGAACCGCCGGCCGCCACGTGCCGTAGCAGGCGGCGCCCAAGTTCACGGCCATACCCTCACAGTCACAGCCCCCGGTCGGCCACGACAGGGCAGAGCGAACCCCATGGATGGGACTTTCAGCTCATCTCAGCGGTACGTCACGTCTCTCCTAGAAGTCGAACTCGCCCTTCTTGGCCCCATCGACGAAGGCGTCCCAGACGGCGGCGCTCACCACGAAGGGCTCCTTCTCCGGCGCCTCGGTATCCCGAACCCCGACCCTCCCACCTGACAACGGAGCCACCTCAAGACAGTTCCCCTGGTTGGACCCGCTCTTCGTCGCCTTGCGCCAGGCGGCGGTCCTCAGTTCGTCTTTCAGGTCCACAGTTTCTCCGCCTCTCTGATCAAGCCAACGGACAGATGTTCCGGCTGCGCTGCGGCTCGGAGCATGTCATACCTGCTATGGATCGCTTCGACGTCCTCTGGATTGTCCGTCACGTTCCCATGGGTCGCGGATTCGATATACACAGTATCCGGGCTTCCCGAGATCTGGGCGATCGCAAATCCCCCGAGAAGCCCGGTGGTGACACCCAGCGCCAAAGGAACGATCTGGATTCCGATCCGCGGGGACTCTACCGCTTCGAGCAGGCGTCGAAGCTGGGAATGCATGACCTTCTTCCCACCGATCGGACGGTGGAGGACACCTTCGTCAAGAAGCACACGAAGCATAGGCGAGTCAGGACGGTCGAAGATCGCCTGGCGTTCCATTCGTGCCATGACCGCCCTCTCCACCTGATCCTCAGTGATGCCGGGCTCACCCCGTATCACCAGATCGGCATACTCGTCGGTCTGTAGAAGCCCGGGGAAGTACAGAGGCTCCCAAGAGTGCAGAGCGTGCGCCTCCTGCTCGACCTCAAGCCAGTTACGAAACCACCTCGGGCTCGCGCCCCGTGTCAGGCGCGCCCAGAGCCGGACGAGTTCTCCGCCCGAGCCGACCGCGTCGTCGTAGCGCTGCATGAAGTTCTGGCTCGGCGTTCGCTCACCTCGTTCGATGTAGCCCACCAGGCTTTGACTGAATTGCGTGATTCGAGCCACGCGCTTCTGCGAGAGATCAGCCCTTTTCCGGTGCTTGCGCATCTCGACGCCTAGATAGACGAGCGGCTTGACGGCCGGGTCGGGGTCGGGGGGTACGGGCATCTGGGCTCCCTCAGGTGCGAGAAATCACTACTCCGCCAGCACAACGAGCACGCCGGAAACACAAAGTGTCCCGGGAAGTGACTGGCCTTCTGCCGCACAAAGTAGCTGCTCAGCGGCACCCTGAGAGGCGAATCGAGAAACTCCGGGTGGCCTGATCGAGACACTCTTCCCCTGTGCGCATTTATGACGCGGGCCGCAAAGAAACACCCGGACATGTCCGGATATAAGTGCAGGAGGCTGCGTGATCGAACCCGAGGAGAGAACACGGCGGCACGGGAAACATCGGCGAGGGGAACCGGCGGTGCGGGTGTCTCCACGTCGGTGGGATCTCTTCCAGCAGGCGGAAGCACGGCACCTCGACCAGATGGAACCCGCCTGGTGTGTCTGGTACGGGCTCGGGACCAGACACTTCTACGCCGTCGCCACCTGGACCACGCCCGAACCTCTGCTCGTCGAGGCGCGCACCGCCGGGCGGTTGCGTGACCTGATGCGCGAGGCCGAGGGGCCCGCGTTCTTCACACCCCCGCGCGGCCTGTCCGCGGCCTTCGCGAGTTCGCGAAGGCCCTCACCCCCAGGAGCCACCATGACCTCGACGCAGGACGGTGAGCGTGCCGTCCGCTGGGAACTTCCGCACGATCTGGCGTTGATCGGCAGAACCCGTGGCATGGCGCGGGAGGTGCTCGGGCACTGGGAGTTGTCCGTGCCGGTCGACGACGTGGTCCTGGTGGTCGGCGAATTGCTGGCCAATGCGATCCGGCACGGCGAAGCGCCGGTGACGCTCGTGCTGCGGGCCGTCGCGGGGCGGCTTCACGTCGAGGTCACCGACCACGGCCCGGCCATGCCCCGCTACCTGGACCTCGGTGTCGAGGCCGTCCACGGGCGTGGGCTGGGGATCGTCGGCGCGCTCGCGGACGAGTCAGGGGTGGACGGCTTCTCCGACTTCCCCGGCAAGATGGTCTGGGCGCGCTGGCGTCTCCTGCGGGGATCCGGGCCCGGCTGAGGTGGGGTCGTGCGGAGGCCGCCCCAGGGCCTGGGCGCGCAGTTGTTCCAGGATCGCCAGGCGGCCCTCGGCGTGGATGCGGGCGGTGGTGACGCGGCGCGGATGGCCGCGCATGAAGATGGCGGTGACGTGCGTGCCGTAGTGGATGTGGTCCTGGTCTCCTGGGGTGGTCCGGGCGGTGAGGGGGCGGGCGACGGACTGGAAGCCGGGTTCGTGGAAGTACGCCAGGGCGTGGCGATCGTGCGGGGCCGGCGGCACCTTGTGCGGGGTGGTCGGCAGTGCGCCGCCGGTCATGAACCGCATGATGTCGCCAGGGAAGACGGTGAGGACGCGCGGCACGGGCGGGACGTAGGCCCAGCCGTCGTCGTCCTCGTCCTTCTTGTCTTCCTCGTACGCCCCGGCCGTGCTCTCGCCGGCCGGCCGGTCGTGGCCGGGCCGCTCGCCGGGGACGGGCGGGCGGACGTACAGGCCGCCGGTGTCGTCGTGGGAGGCGATGACCAGCAGGCCGTGGTCGGTGTGGCCGCCGGTGCCGCGGTCGTCGCCCGGGGAGACCGCGGGGAGGCGCAGCACGCGCATGTGGTGCCAGCCGTCGTGGGTGAGGCGGGTGAACACGTCCAGGTCGGCCAGGCCGAGGCCGAGGGCGGTGAGCCGGAGCAGCCGCGTGCCGAGCGAGGTCAGGTCGTGCATGAGCACCGTCATGGCGCGCCGGTAGTCCTCGCCCGGCCAGGGGACGGGGCCGTGGCAGGGCCATCCGTCGCGCACCCGGGGGTCGTCGTCGGGCAGGTCCTTGCAGACGGTGAAAATCTCGGCGCTGTCGGCCCGGCCGGCGGTGACCTCCTCGCCGGAGGCGGTGTAGCCGCTGTAGCTCAGGTCGCTGACGTGGCCCGCCTTGAAGCCCTGCGGCCGGGCGAAGAACTTCCCGCTCTCGGCGTAGGCGGCGGCGACCAGGGCGTCCTGCCGGGGGCGGGTGGCGACCTGGAAGACGCCGTCCTCCTGCCACGCCCTGATCATGTCCTTCGCGAGCCGCGCGTCGGAGTCCTGCCCGGTGACGGACGCGGGGACCGTGAAGGTACGCAGTTGGGTCATCGTCCTCTCCTGGATGGGGCTTCCAGGATCAGGGCAGACCCCTCCAAATGACCCTATAGAGCGATATATCCGGCTGGGTAACGTCAAGATCGCAGCGGACGTCAGCGCGTGGCGGCGGTGGACGCGCGGGTGAAGACCAGGGACACGTTGTGCCCGCCGAAGGCGAAGGAGTTGGACAGGGCCGCCACCGGCCCGGCCCGGCGCGCGGTGCCGCGCACGTGGTCCAGCGCGCATTCCGGATCCGGCTCGTCGAGGTTGCGGGTCGGCGGCAGGAGCCCGGTGGACAACGCCATCACCGTCACGGCCGCCTCCGGGGTCGTCCCAGCCCCTGGCCAGGGCTCTCGCGTTGGTGAACCCGGCGATGGCCGTCGGGCTCAGGGGCGACTCCGAGCCTCCGCACACCACGACGTCGGCGTCGCCGGACCTGATCAGCCGCAGCCCCTCGGCCACGGCGTGCGCGCCCGCGGCGCACGCCGTGGCGATGGCCGAGCTGTGCCCCCTGATGCCGTGCTCGATGGCGATCCGCGCCGCCGCCATGTTGGGCAGGAATCCCGGCTGCAGGTAGGGGCTCGTGCTGTCCCCCGCCGCCCGCGGGAGAGCACGCCGGATCTGAAAATGCAGCCGCTGCGCGAGACCGGGTGAGCCGCCCGGCGTGACCGCGTCGTCCCACGGTCAGATCGACCGGAGCCCACGCCGGTCGATCTTGCCCATCGACGTGCGCGGCAGGGCCGCCATCTCCCGCACACGGTGGGGGACCTCGTAGGGCATGAGCCGCTCCCGGCAGGACGCGACGACGTCGGAGGCGGCCGTGCCGGCCCTGAGCACCAGCGCCGCGCGGACCTCCTGCTCGCCGAAGTCGTTGAGAGCCCCGTACACGCAGACCTCCACGACGCCCGGATGCGCGGCGAGGACCTGCTCCACCCGCTCGGGATTCACCTTCCTCCCGCCCACGTTGACGAAGGTGTCCTTACGGCCCGTGAGGAAGACGTGGCCACGCTCGTCGACCTCGGCGTGGTCCCCGGAGCGGTGGAAACCGTCCGGGCGCGGGCCTCCGGCGGACGTCCCCGCGTACCCGAGGAACATCGTGCCGGTCCGCCACAGCACGACCGGCCCGTCGTCCTCGTGCTCGACGCGGAACTCCACACCGTCGGCGACGGTTCCGACGCATCCGGCCGGCCACGGCTCCTCCCTGTCGTACTGGCAGGCGATCAGCCCGGTCTCCGTGCTGCCGTACACCTGGTGGACGGGCGCCCCGAGCCGCTGGACGGCCCCTTCCGCCACGTCCGGAGGCAGCGGGCCGCCCGAGGACAGGCTCAGCCGCAACCGGGTCCGGGCGCGGTCGCGCGGCAGCACGGTGTTCAGCATCCGGAAGAGGAGCGGGGTGCCCAGCAGGACCGTCGCCTCCTCCAGGCTCTCCACCAGGGCGCCGGTCGCGAACCTCGTCATGGTGCGCAGCGACGCCCCCGAGACCAGGGCCGTCGCCAGGCCCCCCACCAGCGGGAACGAATGCGAGAGCGACATCGGCGCCACGATGGTGTCCGCCGCCGTCACCCGGTGCGCGTCCCGGTAGAGCTCACCGCCGCGCAGGACGTTGCGCACGGTCTGGCGCGCGGCCTTGGGCCTGCCGCTCGACCCCGACGTCATCTGCAGGACCTCCGCGTCGCGGACGCGCCCGGACGACACCGTGCCGTCCAGGCCGTCCAGGCCCGCGCCATCCGCGAGCTCCGCGAAGGACAGGCACGTGTATCCGCGCGCGGACAGCGGCTCCACCGCCTCCGGCGGGCAGACCACCCGTCCCGAGCCGACCCGGCGCAGGACGGAGTCCTCGTCGAGCAGGTACGACGACTCGCGTTCGACCAGCGCGACGTCCGCGGCGGCGAGCGCGAACCCGAGGACGGTCGCGACCGACGCCACGCTGTTGTCCACCACCACGGTCACCGGGCCGCGGAAGCGCCGCCCGGCGACGCCCGCGGCCACCTTGTCCGCCAGCTCGCCCAGCTCCGGCCAGGTGACCGACTCCTCGCGGCCGCCGTGCGCCGACCTGACCGCGACGGCGTCCGGCGCGCGTTCGGCGTTGCGCCGCAGATGGCCCCGTACCTCGCTCACCATGACGGCCTCACCTCGCGCGGACTCTCCCAGGCTTCCCACCACGGTAATGATCCGGCAACGCTGCGCGCACCCGGCAGACTCCGGGGTCCGCGCGATGGACCTGCCCCGATGGCCATGGCCGGGCGCGCCGGGAGGCGGGCGAGCGCTCCCCCGGGCCCGCCGCGGCCCGGCGTTCCATCAGCTCGTGGCGGGCCTCGTGACGATGACGACGGTGGCGTCCGCCTCGCCGGAGACGGCCACGCGGGCGGGCAGGCCGTGACGGTCCGCGGTCTCGACGAGCCGGGGAGCCTGCCGTTCGCTGGTCTCGACCAGCAGGTGCCCGCCGGGGGCCAGCCAGCCCGGGGCCCCGGCGATCACACGCCTGAGGATGTCCAGGCCGTCGGCGCCGCCGTCCAGCGCCGTCATCGGCTCGTGGTCGCGCGCCTCGGACGGCAGCAGCGCCACCGCCGCGGTGGGGACGTACGGGGCGTTGGCCGCGAGCAGGTCGACGCGGCCCCGCAGCGTGGCGGGCAGCGGCTCGTACAGGTCCCCCTGGTACACCCGCGCGCCCAGCTCGGCGAGGTTGCGGCGGGCGCACCGGACGGCGGCGGGATCGAGGTCGGAGGCGTGCAGCTCGACGGGTCCGAGGGCCGCGGCCAGCGCGGCGCCGACCGCCCCCGAGCCGCAGCACAGGTCGACCACGACCGGCCGGGCGCGGGGCGGGGTGACGGCGAGGGCCTGGTCGACGAGGAACTCGGTGCGGCGGCGGGGCACGAAGACCCCCGGGCCGACGGCGACGCGCAGGCCGTGGAACCCGGCCCAGCCGACGACGTGTTCCAGGGGCTGCCCGGACACGCGGCGTTCCACCATGGCGGCGAGGTCGTCCGAGGTGCCGGCCGCGGAGATGAGCAGCCGGGCCTCGTCCTCGGCGAAGACGCATCCGGCGGCGCGCAGCATGGTGACGACGTCTGACGGGGAAAGGGAAGATGACAGCGACATGAAGGTCCTCACGGAGTGCCATGGGCGCTCCGCAGGTCACCTAGCCCAGGTGGACCCCACGGCCGAGCGGCGAGAGCACCCTGCCCGATCTGGCGGTAATGGGTCTCACCTCCCCGGTAGGTCCGTCGTAGGACAGGCAGATTACCCCACCCCGCCCCGCCCGCGCATCCCGGCCGCCTCCCGGTGAGAGATGCCGGGAGGCGGCCGGTGACACGGTGGAACGCCTCGGAGTCAGCGGGGGTCGCGTCCGCCGAAGGCGGCGAGGCGGTCGTACAGCGGGGCGTCCTCGGGGATTTGGATCCGCGGGCCGACGTGGCCGCCGTCCGCC
The DNA here is from genome assembly GCF_014205275.1 of Sphaerisporangium siamense. NCBI lineage: Bacteria > Bacillati > Actinomycetota > Actinomycetes > Streptosporangiales > Streptosporangiaceae > Sphaerisporangium > Sphaerisporangium siamense. Next base: position 5,693,838 of record NZ_JACHND010000001.1, on the reverse strand, counting down.
TCGTCGGCGCGGTGCTCCGGCTTGAGGTTCGCCAGCCCCCACGCCAGGGCCGCCTCGCCGAGCTCGGGGTCGAGGCCGGTGGGCCGGCCGGTGGCCTTGGCGATGTCCCAGGCGTGGATCACCAGCTCGGTGATGTGCTGGCCGACGGCCCACTCGGCCGGGATCTCCCCGAAGGGCAGGCGGTGCGGCCGTTCCCGCGCGCCGGGGCCCCGCCAGGCGGCGAGCAGTTCCTTCGCCGCCGCGCGGTAGGCGCCGTCCCAGTCGTCGCCGATCGCGCCGGCGCCCCGGTGGTCGCGCTCGCCTCCGGCCGTGACGGCGGCGAACCGCCGCACCTCGTCCACCACGTGGGCGACCAGGGCCCGCACGTCCCAGGACCGGCAGGGGGTCGGCAGCCCGGCCTGCTCGGGCCGGACGCCCGCGATGAGGGCCCCGGTCTGGTCGAGCGCGCGCCCCAGCAGGGCGATCTGGTCTTCTGACGCGGCCATGTCCCTCCTTCAGCCGGGGAAGTGGATGCGCTGCTGGAGGACCCAGCCGTTGCCGTCGGGGTCGTTGAAGTAGGCGTGCGAGACCGTGGACTTGCCGGGCGCGGTGAGGTCCTCGACCTCGCTGACCTCCACGCCGCGCCCGGCCAGTTCGGCGCGCGCGGCGTGGATGTCGGGGACGACCAGGGTGAGGCCCTGCACGGACCCGGGCGCGGTGGGGAGGATGCCGGACCCGACGACGATCGAGCAGGCCGAGCCGGGCGGGGTGAGCTGCAGCACGCGGAAGTCCTCGCCGAACCGGTTGTCGTGGTCGACGGTGAAGCCGGCGAGCTCGCTGTAGAAGTGCTTGGCCCTGTCCACGTCGGCGACGGGGATCGGGACGGCTTCCAGCTTCCATTCCATGGTGGTCTTCCCTCCGGTCGAGCCCGCGCGGGCGCGCAGGCGTTGTTCGAGACGGTCCAGGCCCTCGGACAGGCCCGCGCGCATGCCGGTGCCGAGCACCGCGTCGCGGACGTCCTTGGACGGGTAGAGAACCGTGCAGGTCATGGTCGTGACGCCGTCCCGTTCCTCCAGGACGAGCGTGTTGAGCACCTCGGCCCCGCCGTCCCACGACTCGGTGGTGACCAGGCGGCCGGGCGGGTCGATCACGCGGTAGACGCCGCTGAAGCCCATCTCGGCGCCGTCGGGCCCGCTCCAGGCGAAGCGGTACCCGCCCCCGGGGCGCAGGTCGATCTCGCACACCCGCATGGTCCACGCCTTCGGCCCCATCCAGTGCGGGATGTGCTCGGGGCTGGTCCAGGCGTCGAACACGAGCCGCCGCGGCACGTCCAGCACGCGGGTGACGACGATCTCGCGGTCCGACGGCGTGGTGAAGGCCGTGCCGCCGCCGAGCCTACGCGCGATGTCCATCGTCGTCCTCCCGCTCCTTCAGGCGCCGCAGGTAGTCGTCCAGCCGGTCGTGGCTCTCGTCCCAGAACCGCCGGTAGGCCGCGGCCCATTCGGCGACGGCCTTCAGCGGCGCCGCCTCCAGCGTGCAGGGACGCCACTGGGCCTCGCGGCCGCGGGCGATGAGACCGGCGCGTTCGAGCACGCGCAGGTGCTTGGACACGGCGGGACCGCTCATCGCGAACGGCGCCGAGAGGTCCTTGACCGTCGCGGGGCCTTCCGCGAGGCGGGCCAGGATCGCGCGCCGCGTCGGGTCGGCGAGCGCGGCGAAGGTGACGCTCAGGGTGTCCGTTGCCATCTTCATCCAACCATTCGGCTATCTAACCGATAGGTTAAATACAGGGTGGCCCGAACCGTTGTCAAACGGCGTCACCGTCCCGCGTGCTCGGCGGCGACGACCACGACGACGCCGAGCGCGGCCAGCGAGAGGTTCGCGAAGATCTCGTGACCGGCCAGGAGGTCCACGCGCGGGACGACCACCCGGTTGAAGAAGTTGAGCACGACGCCGAAGAACGGCTGGACGAAGACGTGGTCCAGGAAGCCGCTCACGCCTTGGAGGACCAGGAAGATCCCCAGGAACTGGATGGGTTTGCGCATGTCACCGACGCTAGGAGCGGGCGGCCCGCAGGGCATCGGGCATCGGGAGGCTGCGCCGCGACCGACGTCGCCCCTCCCCCGCCCGGCCGGGACGAAAGTCGCGACGCCCGCGACTTCCGTCCCGGCCCACGACGACACGCCCGCGCCCCCGTCCCGGTGCTCGCCGGCCCGTCTCGCCGGTGACGCGTCCCGCGTGCGGGCCGTCCGTCAGGGCTTGCGGCCCACGCCGCAGAACTGCGACACCTCCGGGGGCTCGCCGAACGGAGTCGGGTCCGGCCGCCATCGGGAACAGGAGACGACGCCGGGCTCCAGCAGTTCGAGGCCGTCGAAGAACACTTCGAGCTCGCGGGCCGAGCGGGCGACGATCGGGGTGCCGCCCCGCCTCATGACCTCCCGCATGGACTCGTGCATGGCCTCGCCGTGGACCTCGGCGGTGGGGTGCCCGATGGCCAGATAGCTGCCGGACGGCAGGGCGTCGAGCAGTTCGGTCACGATCGACCGGGCCTCCTCGTCGTCCAGGATGTGGTTCAGGATGCCGAGCAGCATCAGGGCCGTCGGACGGGAGAAGTCCAGGGTCGCGGCGGCGGCGTCGAGGACGCGCCGGGTGTCGCGGACGTCGGCGTCGATGTAGTCGCAGACGCCCTCGGGGCTGCTGACCAGCAGCGCGCGGGCGTGCACCAGCACCAAGGGGTCGTTGTCGACGTAGACGACGCGCGACTCCGGGGCGAAGCGCTGGGCGACCTCGTGGGTGTTGTCGGCCGTGGGTAAGCCGGTGCCGATGTCGAGGAACTGCCGGATGCCCTCCTCGGCCACCAGGTACCGGACGAGGCGGGTCAGGAACGCGCGGTCGGCGCGGGCCGAGTCGATGATTCCGGGGATCATGCGTTCGACCATGTCGCCGGCCTCGCGGTCGGCGGGGTAGTTGTCCTTTCCGCCGAGCCAGTAGTTCCAGATGCGCGCGGAATGCGGCCGGTCGGTTCTGAGCTCGGTCGAGGGGCGGTGTCCGGCGGGGGTCTCGCTCATGTCGGTCCGTTCTAAGCGACTGGCACCAATTGACGGGGAAAGACGCGGCTTTCCGGCTCTCGTTATACGGCGCGACGCTCCTGGACGCACTCGGCCGTGAGAGAACCGCCGCCGGATCGTTCCCTCGGCGCGCACCCCGGCTTCGCGACGACATCGGCGAGCGCGTGGAAGCGCGGCGACCGGGTACGGCGGGTCGCGGCCCTGCTGGACGAGCCGGCGGACCTGCTGCCGTGACCGCCGAGGATCCCGCGTCGCGGCGAGCGGCGGCCTCTGCCCGGTATTCGCGCGCGGACGCGCGCCTGGATGATCGTCATGCCGAACGGATATAACGATCGGTAGATAATTCGTTACGTATTGTCAGTGAGCCCGATATTGCGGGACGCTGCCAGGATCCCGCCAGATCGCTCCCGGCACCGTGGCGGGAAAGCGAGGGAATGGCACCTTCCGACAGGTGAGCGCGCCATGTCCCGCCCTGACGCCATTCCCGCCCGGTGCCGGGTCAGAAAGACGCCCGATCCCGTAGGCCGGCCTCCACCGGATCGCCGGCCTGATCGTCGCGGGCGCGGGCCGGCCTGTGCGGCGGCCGGGCCGCTGACGGGGACTACGCGTGGACGATGCGGCGGCCGGTGATCTGGACGGGGGTGACGCGGATGTACAACCGCCTCTCCCCGCCCGCCCAGGGTTCCACGGCGGCGGCCTTGGCGGCGGTGAGCTCCTCCTCCGAGGAGATCCGGTGCGCGGCGCCCTGGATGAGGACGCTCCAGCCTTCGCGGGACGCCGGGTCGATGTGGTCCACCTCGAAGGCGACCTTGAACTCCACGCCGCGGAGGCCGGTGTCGAGCTGCTGGTCCATCGGTCCGCCGAACGCCGTGCGGAACAGCACGGAGCCCTGGTGGACCGTGTAGTTGACCGGGAGTATCAGCGGGCCCGAGGGCGTGCCGAACCCGACCCGGCCCACACCTCCCGGCGAGATCAGCGTCAGGCACTCCTCCGCGCTGATCTCTTCCGGCATCGGCGCTCCGGCGCGGTCCTCCATGGCACTTCCCTTCCGTGACGTTCCTGCGGAGTCGGCCCCGGTCCAAGGCCGCCCGAGCCGGGCGCCATCGCCCCCGCCGGGCGACCTTGGGAACGCCCCCTCCCACGCGAGACGCACTCCCGAGATCCACTCCAACGCCACGCTACCCCCGTCACGCCCCGCTCAAGCGTTCTAGATCCACCGCCCCCGCCGAGTCACCGCGCCCGCGCGGGAAGAGCGAGGGCGAACGCCACCGCGGCGGCGACGCAGGCGGCGGCGTTGACCGCGAGGGCCGTGGCGACCCCGTGGGACACATCGCCGGCGACTCCCACGGCCGTGGCGACGGCGGACATGACGGGTATGCCCAGGGTGATCCCAACCTGCTGGCTCATGGTGGCGAGCCCCGTGGCCAGCCCTTGTTCGGCGTCGGGGAGGCCGGACGTCGCGGTCACCATGAACCCGACGATCGCCACGAGGTTGGCGACGCCACCGGCGAAGGTCGCCGCCGGCAGCACGGGCAGCCAGGCCGGGACCTCGTCGAGGAAGACCAGCGGCAGCGTGGCCGCGGCCTGGACGGCGAAGCCCGCCACGATCGCCCGCCTGCCGCCGATCCGGCCGATGACGCGCGGGGCGAGCAGGCCGCCGAGGACGGTGCCGATCCCCAGCACGGCGAAGGCGAGCCCGGCCTGAAGGGGTGTGTAGCCGCGCACCTTCTGCAGGTACAGGGTCAGCAGGAACACCACCGAGGTCTCGGTCGCGAAGGCGAGGACGCCGGCGAGGTTCCCCCAGCCGATGGCGCGGCGGCCGAGGACGCCGAGAGGGACCAGCGGCCGGGTGACGACGCGCTCGATGATCAGGAACGCGGCCAGCAGCGCCGCGGCCACCGCCAGGGACGCCCAGCACCGGGGATCGAGCCAGGAACGCTCACCGGCTTGGGTCAGCCCGTACACGCCGGCGACCAGCGCGAGCGTCACCGTCACCGCCCCCGGCGCATCGAGGCGCGGCCGGTCGGCGGCGCGGCTCTCCCGCAGCACCACAGGGCCCGCGGCGAGCACGACCACGGCGACGATCACGTTGACTAAGAAGGCCCATCGCCAGCTGATCAGGTCGGTCAGCAGGCCGCCGGCGACCGCCCCCGTGGTGAAGCCCGCCGCCATCAGGGCGCCGTTCAGGCCGAGTGCCCGCTCGCGCATCCGCCCCTCGGGGAACGACGTCGTCAGCAACGACAGCGCGGCCGGTGTCACCGCCGCCGTGGCCAGGCCCTGCGCGACCCGGGCGAGCAGGAGCACCCACGGCGCCTGCGCCATGCCGCCCACCAGCGAGGCCGCGCCCAGCAGGGCGACGCCCGCGAGGAACTGGCGCCGGCGGCCGAACAGGTCGGCACAGCGGCCGAAGAAGAGCGTGAACCCGGCGGCGCACACGGCGAAGGCGGTCGAGATCCACTGCAGGTCTGCCAGGGCGAAACCCACGTCACCGCCGATGCGCGGCAGGGCGACGTTCAGGATCGAGAAGTCGACGGCGAGTGTGAAGCTCGCGGTGAGCAGGACGAACAACGCCACCCGGTCACGCGGGCGTACGGCGGAGGAGGCGCCGTGCCGGGACGGGACGGCGCCGGTGGCGGCGGAGGATTCCGTGGTCATGGGTCCGAGCCTCCGGCCCGGGACCCGGCCCAGCCAGCACCCGCCGCTTGGTACCACTGGCAGGGGCAGTCACGCATCCGGCGCCTGCGCCAGACTGGTGTCATGCCAGCCCACCCGCAGCGTGATGCCCGCAAGACCAGCGAACTCGGCGACTTCCTGCGTGCCCGGCGCGCGGCCGTCACCCCGGAGGACGCCGGGATCACCACCTGGGGCCGGCGCCGCGTGCCCGGGCTGCGGCGGGAAGAGCTGGCCCAGCTCGCCGGCATCTCCGTCAACTACTACACCCGGCTGGAGCAGGGCGCAGTCGGCCAACGCCGGCGACGCGATCATCGAGGCCCTCGCCCGGGCGCTGAACCTCGACGACGCCGAACGCGCCCACCTGTACGAGCCGGCCCGCCCCGCCGCGCCCAAGCGGCACAGGACGGCCCGGCCCGAGACGCCGACCGCCGGGGCCGTCGCCCTGCTGGCGTCCATGCCGGCCGTTCCGGCGCTGCTCCTCGGGCGGCGCAACGACGTCCTCGCCTGGAACCCTCTCGGCCACGCGCTGCTCGCCGGCCACCTCGCCCCCTCGGCGCCCGAGCGGCCCGACACGCGCCCGAACCAGCTGCGCCTGCTGTTCCTCGACCCCCACACCCGTGAGCTGTACCGCGACTGGGCCGACGAGGCGGCGCTGGCCGTCGCGTCCATGCGCTACGTCGCCGCCCGGTATCCCGACGACCGGCTCCTCGCGGAGCTCGTCGGCGACCTGTCCATCAACAGCCCGGAGTTCGCCCGCCTGTGGGCCAGACACGACGTGCGCCTCTGCTCCAGCGGCACCAAGCGGCTGCACCACCCGCACGTCGGCGACCTCGACCTGCACTACGAGGTCCTCCACCTCCCCGACAGCCACGGTCAGCGCCTGCTCACCCACACCGCGGCCGCGGGGTCGCCCTCGGCGGACGCGCTGCGCCTCCTCCACTGACCGCTCCGGCGCCGGGTCGATCGGGGCGCGGGCGGGCCTGGCGTGGGAGGCTGATCCGTGTGGGCGACGGCTGGGATCTGATCATTGTCGGGGGCGGTCCCGCGGGGGCCGCGGCGGCGCTCGGCGCCAAGCGTGTACGGCCGGACGCGCGGGTGCTGTTGCTCGACAAGTCCGACTTTCCCCGGGACAAGGCGTGCGGGGACGGCATCGCCGCGCACGGCCGCGACGAACTGGCGCTGCTCGGCGTCCCCGGCCTCATCGACGACCACCGCCCCGTCCCGCACCTGGAGGTGATCTCCCCCGGCGGGGCCCGCGTCCGCGCCACCGTCGCCCGGCCGAACCACGTCGTCCCCCGCATGGTCTTCGACGCCCGGCTGGTCGAGGCGGCCAGGGAACGCGGCGTCGAGGTCCGCCGCCACCACGTCCGCGACCTGACCGTCACCGGCGGGCACGTCCTGCTGTCCGGGGGCGAACTGCGCGGGCGCGTGGTCGTGGGCGCCGACGGCGCGAACTCCGCGGTGCGCCGCCTGATCGGGCTGCCCGCCGCCCCGCCGCGGCACACCGCCATCGCCGTCCGCGGGTACGCCGACGTGCCGCCCGACGACGACGTCCAGTACATCGCCATGCAGGCCGACGGCTGGCCCGCGTACGCCTGGTCGTTCCCCGTCGGCGACGGAACCGCCAACGTCGGGTACGGCATGCTCTTGCCCCGGCTGCGCGCGACCGGGCTGCCCGGCAGGCAGGTGCTGCACGGCCGCCTCGCCGAACTGCTCCCCCACCTGCCCGCGCGGAACCTGCGCGCCCACCACCTGCCCTTGTCGCCGGGGCGCCCGAAGCCGGGAGCGGGCCGCGTGCTGCTCGCCGGGGACGCCGCCGGCCTGATCAACCCTCTGACCGGGGAGGGCATCTACTACGCGCTGCTGTCCGGACGGCTCGCGGGCGAGGCGGCCGCCGAGGCGGACGGCGACCCGCTGCGGGCGTACCGGCGCAAGCTGCGCGCGGCGCTCGGACGGCACCTGCGCACCACCGACCTGCTGGCGCGCGCCGCGCAGTCGCCCCGCTTCATCGACGCGGCCATCGCCACCGCCGCCCGCCGCCGCGAGGTGTTCGACCTGCTCGTCGACGTGGGCCTCGGGGCGGGGACCGTGCCGGCGCCCCTGGCGTTCGCGGTCGCGCGGCGCTGGGCCGCCGGGCTCCTCTCCCCCTGATCACCGGGCCGCCGCGGCCCCCGGCCGCCAACCGAACCGCCAGGACCCACCACTTTACTCAGCGTAGTCTTACCAATACACTCTGCGCTCGGAGCCGTCCCGCTTCCCCCGCCTTTCATCCCCCTGGAGGCATCATGTCCGCATCGCTGACCGAGACGAACCTCGCCGCCGTGTTCGCGGCGCTGGACGCCGACGGCGACGGTCACCTCGGCGTGCACGACTTCAAGACGCTGGCCGACCGCATGTGCGCGCGGCTCGCGCCCGACCCGGCGTCCGCCCGCCACCGGGCCGTCCAGGCGGCCTGCGCCGGGTGGTGGGAGCAGATCCGCGAGAGCGCGGACGCGGACGGGGACGGCAGGGTGAGCGAGGCCGAGTACGTCGCCGCCGCCGACGCGCACACCGGCTCAGGACCCGGTCACCTGCGCGTGGTGCTCGCGCTGTGCGACGTCCTGTTCGACATCGCCGACGCCGACGAGGACGGGTCCATCACGCGGGAGGAGTTCGCGGGCTTCTACACGGCGTCCCGGCTCGACCCGCGCCTGGGTGAGAGCGGCTTCGACGGCCTCGACGCCGACGGCGACGGCAAGATCACCAAGGAGGAGTTCACGTCCGGCATCCGCACCCTCCTCACCAGCGAGGACACCACCGCCCCCGGCACCTGGCTCCTGGGCGTGACCTCCGCCTGACCCGCGCGGCCGCCGTGCCGTCCGGAGAAGGGCCGGCGCGGCGGCCGGCAGGGCGATCCCCCTCGGCCGGATCACTTGGCGAAGAACTCCAGCAGTTCGGGGGCGAGGGCCTCGACGGCCACGTCGTGCGTCTGGCCCTCCAGGACCCGGTGCACCGCGCCGGGCACCACCGCGCCCGCGTTCCGCGCGCCGCCCCGGACGAGCCGCCGAACACCATGGCGGATTCGCCGGCCGCCGCCATGACGGCCGCCAGGTCCTCGACCTCCCGCGCCACGGCGTACGGCGCGGTGTCCCCGCTGCCGCCGCGGCCCCTGCGGTCGTAGCCGAGGACGGTGAACCACGGGGCCAGGGCGCGCGCCACGCCGGTCAACGTCGGGTGCGCCCGGTCCATCATCGCCCCGGCGACGAGGATCACCGCCGGTCCCGTGCCGTAGACGTCGTAGGCGATCGCCGTGCGGTCCGCCGAGGTCGCCGTGCCGGTCAGGACGCGGGCCGGGCCAGGCACAGCGCCTCCCAGTGGTGGCCGTCCAGGTCGGCGAAGCCGCGCTGGTAGCGGACGCCGTCCTCCTGCTCGACGCCCGCCGGGGTCGCGCCGGACGCCAGCGCCTTGTCCACCAGCGCGTCCACCTCGGCGGGGTTCTCCATCCCGAGGACGAGAATCGCCTCGGTGCCGCGGGTGGCGTCGGCGATGTCCTTGTCGATGTAGGAGGCGAACGCCGGTTCGCTCAGCAGCATCACCTGGGTCTCCTGGCTGATCACCACCGAGGCCATGTCCTCGGCCATGCCGAACAGCGTGAATCCCAGGTCGCCGAAGAACCGCTTCGACCGCTCCAGATCCTTCACCGGCAGGTTGACGAAAAGCTGCATCTCCGGATTTCCTTCCTCGATCAGGCGAACGCCTTCATTCTTGTGATCAAGGGGGTTTCCGGTCTTGGATCCGCGTGCCGGGTGGATTGACGTTCAGCGTACGGCGCCGGCGCGCCGGTACTCGGCGGGCGGCATCCCGTACGCGCGCCGGAACAGCCTGCTGAAGTGGGCGGAGTCCGGCAGGCCCCACCTGGCCGCGATCGCGCTCACGGGTTCGTCGCCGCCCCTGGCCAGCTCCGCGCGGCAGCGTTCCAGGCGGCGCTGCCTGATCCAGGCGGCCACCGTGGTGCTCTCCGCCTCGAACAGGCGGTGCAGGTAGCGCACGGAGACGTGGTGCGCCGCCGCGACCTGCGCGGGGTCGAGGCCGGGGTCGCCGAGGCGTCCTTCGATGAAGGCGCGGACGGCCAGCATCAGCGTGCGCCGCCGGGAGTCGTCCGGCAGCGACCGCGTCAGTTCGAGCCGTTCGGCGACGGCCGCGCCGACCAGGTCCGTCACCACGGCCGACAGCCGGACCGCGCTCTCCGGCCCGTACGTCGTGTGGTCCGCGGCGACGCGGCGCAGCAGCGGCACGGCCAGCGCGCCGGCGCCGGACTCCGCGCCGATGGGCAACGCGGCGAGGGACGCCACCGCGTCCGGTGGCAGGGAGAGCAGGTGACGCGGGAAGCTGAACACGGCCAGCCGGACCGCGCGGTCGTAGGCCAGCTCGTAGGGCCTGGTGAAGTCATAGACGGCGAACTCGCCCCGGGCGAGCTGGGTGGCCCGGCCGTCCTGGGCGACGCGCGGGCTGCCCGAGACGGCCAGCACGACCCGGTACTCCTCGCGGTCGTCGCGCTGGATCAGCCCCGCGGTGCGGTACACGCTGTGCGGGGTGGAGGTGTGCACCCTGCCCACGCCCACCGGCCCGAGCCGTCCCATCTCGATCTCGCCCCGAAGCGGCGCGTCCCGGTGGATCCGCAGGTCGAGCGGGCCGAGCGTGTCGCACACGACCGCGCGCCAGGCGTCCAGCCGCCGCCCGGCCGGCAGATCCGCGGTTCGGACCAGTACGCCCATCCCCGTCGCCCCCCGTCGGCTGCCAGACCCGCCATGCTAGCTGTATCGACCACGAACGTTGTTGACGTCCCGCAGGTGAGCTGTCTTGAGATGAACTGTGGCCCGCTCTGGGCGGTAAGTGCCTGCGGGGTTACTCATAGGGGGTGAGGTTCACCAGGGCGGTAGCGGGCTTTGACGGTGGACGCGTTCGCCTTGGGGGCCAAGGATGCTGAGGAATTCCACGGGGTGTTCGTCGGCGTTACCGAACCAGTGCGGGAGGTGGGTGTCGAATTCGGCGACTTCGCCCTCGGTGAGGATGAAGTCCTGGTCGCCGAGGACGACACGCAGGCTGCCGCGCAGGACGTACAGCCAGTGGTAGCCCTCGTGTGAACGGAGGTCGGGTTCACGGCCGTCGGTCAGGCCGGCGGGCAGGATGTGCTTGAGCGCTCTCGCGTGCGGCCTCCTCGTCCGGCCAGGACGACAGCTGGGATCGGAGGACGGCGACGCCACGTCGACGGCAGCGATCTGAGCGCCCCCGCACGCCGACCACGACTGAGAAACCAAGGAGAGGACCGAGCACCATGGATGCTCAGCACTGGGACGACATATATCGCAGTCGCGACCAGATATTCAGCGGCAACCCCAACCCCGTACTCGTCACCGAGATCACCGGCCTGCCACCAGGCCAAGCGCTCGACGTCGGATGCGGCGAAGGGGCCGATGCGCTCTGGCTGGCCCGGCGCGGCTGGCAGGTCACCGCGGTCGACATCTCCGAGGTCGCCATACATCGTGCCGCCGCCGCTGCCACCGACATCCAGGGCCGCGTGTCGTGGGCACGGGCCGACCTCACCACCACGCCGCCCCCAGCAGGCGCCTTCGACCTGGTGTCCATCCACTACTTCCCACTCAGGTGCCAGCCAGGCCATACGGCGCTGCACGGCCTTCTGGACGCTGTCGCCCCCGGCGGCACCCTGCTCTTCGCCACCCACGCCCGCGCAGATCTCACTCCGCGCGAGGACTTCGATCCCGCCGACTACTACCAGGCCGACGACATCGCCCGGCTCCTCGACCCCACGTGGAACGTCCTGATCAACGAGACCCGCCCTCGTGCCGCCCCGGCCCTCGCCGGCACACACCACACCCATGACACCGTCCTGCGAGCACAACGCCTGCCGTAAGCACCCCCTCGCCGCACTCTTCGTCATCGAACGAAGTCTCGCTCAGAAAGGCCGGCCACACCTACTGGCGAACGAAGCGAAAACACCCGCGCCACCACGGTCACCTGACCTCCACCACCCACCAGCGCCGAAGACGCCGCGAGCGGAGGCGCCCACCGGCGTCCCCGAACCCGGCCGTTTCATCACAGCAGAGGTCTCCTTGTCCCATCGAAATGCGGCGCTCAGCGAGTGGCTCGTCCACACCAACCGCCGCCGGAACGGCTCCTGGACGCAGCGGTACGCGCATGGCGTGCCGGTGAGCGACCTGGAGCCGGTCGCCGGGGACGGCACCTTCGGGATCGGATCACATCTGCTGTGATGGGCGGACCTGAGGCATGATGTTCGGGTGTCTGCCACCGATCCGTCCTCGTCGCGCATTCTGGCCGCGAGCGTGCAGTTCTGCCACCGCTCGGGGGACAAGGCGTACAACCTCGCCACGATCGCCCGCTTCGTGGCGGAGGCCGCGGCGCGGGGTGTGCGGCTGATCGTCTTTCCGGAGATGTGCGTCACCGGGTACTGGCACGTCGTCGGCATGGACCGGGCCGGCATCCAGGCTCTGGCCGAGCCGGTGCCCGGCGGGCCGAGCGTCACGGCGCTGCTGGAGCTGGCCCGCCGGCACGACATGGTCGTGGGCGCGGGCCTGGTGGAGGCGGACGGTGAGAAGCTGTACAACAGCTACGTCGTGGCGGAGCCCGACGGCAGCTGGCACGTGCATCGCAAGCTGCACTCGTTCGAGAGCGAGCACATCAGCTCGGGCGACAGGTACACCGTCTTCGCCTCCACCCTGGGCTGCACGCTGGGCGTCCTGACCTGCTACGACAACAACATCATCGAGAACGCCCGCATGACGGCGCTGCTCGGCGCCGACATCCTTCTCGCGCCGCACCAGACGGGAGGGGTGGCCTCCAGGAGCCCGCACGCGATGGGCACGATCGACGTCGCCCTCTGGGAGGCCAGGGACACCGATCCGCGGGCCATCGAGGCGGAGTTCCGCGGCGACAAGGGCCGTGGCTGGCTCATGCGCTGGCTACCGGCCCGGGCGCACGACAACGGCATGTTCCTGGTGTTCTCCAACGGGGTCGGCCCCGACAACGGGGAGGTGAGGACCGGCAACGCGATGCTCATCGACTGCTACGGCCGCATCGTCGCCGAGACCTGGCGGGCCCGGGACGAGATGGTCTGCGGCGAGCTCGACCTGTCCCTGCTGGCCCGCAGCACCGGTCGCCGGTGGCTCCGAGGACGCCGGCCGGAGCTGTACCGGGCGCTGGCCGAGCCCACCGGCCGCGAGGTGGGCCCCATCGAGGCCCGGTTCTCGCCGGAACCGGCCTGATCGCCCTTCATGACACGTCAGGGTTAGACCGCCGGTCGCCGCTCGGCGGCGGAGGTGAGGCGTTCCCAGTTGCGGTGGGCGATGTCGGCCTTCTGCTCGCCGGTGAAGGGGGCGTTCTCCAGGAAGGACCGGGCGACGCCGCCGCTGGTGTCCACGAAGGGGAAGCCACCGGGGCGGAAGCCGTAGGTGAAGGGATAGTCGGTGGAGTACAGCATCCGTTCGGTCCCGACGACCTCGGCCGTCCAGCGGAGGTAGCGGGGACTGACGGTGCCGCTGCCGGCGATCCAGAAGTTCCGCGTGAAGTAGTCGGCGAGCGGGCGATCCAGACCGGCGGCGTCGGCGAAGCACCCGACGTGGTCGAGATAGAAGAGCACGACCTCTCCCCAGTGTCCGGCGATCACCTGGAGACCGGGGTACCGGTCGAAGACGCCTGAGAAGATCATGCGCAGGTACTGCACGCCCAGGTCGTAGTACCAGCCGATCACGGGCCCGGCCAGCGCGGGCCCGAGAGAACCGATGCCGGAGTAGTAGGCGTCCACCACCCCTTGCACGGGCATCTGCGGGTGGAAGTGGAGCGGGACGCGCAAGCGCTCCGCGGCGGCGTACAGCTCGTCGTAGGAGGGGTCGTCGGCGAGCTTGGATCCGGTGCGCCCGTAGACCATGGCGCCCGGCAGGCCGAGCTTCGTGACCGCCCGCTCCAGCTCCGCGGCGGCGGCCGGCGGCGACTGCGTCGGAATCGCGGCGAACGCCTGGAACCTGGCCGGGTCGCCGGCCACGATCGCCGCCAGCTCGTCGTTGGTGTCGCGGGCCACGGCGACGGCGTCCGGGCCGGGCAGGTTCTGCACGCCCGGTGACGCGATCGACAGCACCGCCACGTCGACCCCCTGGTCGTCCATGTGCGCGAGCCGCGTCTCCGCGGTGTCGCGCAGGCGCCGGGCCACCGGGGTGTCGCCGAACCCGAGGTTCGGCAGCTCGGGAACGCCCGCCCGCGACCATGCCTCCATGATCGCGGGCAGGGCGACGTGTTCTTCCAACGCGATGATCCGCAGCCGGTCGGGCATGACTCCTCCACAAGGTGGTTCCATTGGAAACAGATCGACTGTATCACTGATAATAACGATGGAACCCGTGAAGCGGTATCATCGATACGTGCCACCACGTCCACAGGACCGGAACGACGGTGCCGACACCACGGCCACCAGCCGCGAGCGAACCCGGCAGAAGGTCATCGAGGCCGCCATCGGCCTCCTGGAGTCCGGGGGCCGCGACGCGGTCACCACCCGCGCGGTCGCCGAGGCGGCGCGCGTGCAGCCGCCCGCCATCTACCGGCTGTTCGGCGACAAGGACGGGCTGCTCGACGCCGTGGCCGAGCACGGCTTCGCCGCGTTCCTCGCCACCAAGCTCCCCCCGGACCCGCGGGACCCCGTCGAGGACCTGAGAGCCGGCTGGGACGTCGCGGTCGAGTTCGGCCTGGCCAATCCGGCGCTGTACACGCTGATGTACGGCGCGCCCACGAAGGCGACCTCGCCCGCCTTCAAGGCCGGCTTGGAGATCCTGATGAGCCGCATCCGCAACCTCGCGGCGGCCGGCCTGCTCCGCGTCGAGGAGGAACTGGCCGCGCAGATCATCCATGCCACGGCGCGCGGCGCGGTGCTGACCTGGCTGTCCCTGCCCGAGGACCGGCGTGACCCCGCCCTGCTGACCACGTTGCGGGAATCCATGGTCGCCACCGTCACCAGCCGGCGGCCGGCCGTCGACGACGCGGGTCCGGCAGGCGCCGCCCGCGCCCTGCGCGTTTCGCTCCCCGACCAGACCGTCCTCAGCAGCGCGGAGCGGCATCTGCTCAGGGAGTGGCTGGATCGCCTTTCCGCCGGCGGCTGAGGCGCCGGGGGTCGCGCGTTCGCGCCCGGCCCGGCGAGACAGATCATCGAACCGGTCAGGATTCGAGAAGCGCCGGACACCGAGCCCTTCGTAGCGTGTCTGTCATGTGCAGCATCCCTAGAGCACAGAGGAGACAAGGCATGAAAGCGCACGTGAGCTCGATCCTGCTCGGCGTCCGTGACCTGGACCAGGCCAAGCGGTTCTACACGGAGGGGCTCGGCTGGAAGATCCAGAACGACTTCGGCGTCTCGGTGTTCTTCGAGTCGGACGGGGCCTCGCCCGTCGGCTTCTACGGCCGCGAAGGCCTGGCCGACCAGGTGGGCACGAGCCCGGAGGGCAGCGGCTTCAGCGGCCTCGTCCTCACCTACGTCGTCCGCAGTGAGGCGCGCGTCGATGAGATCCTCGCGGAGGCCGAGAAGGCCGGCGCCACGATCCTCAAGCCCGGCGGCGCCCTGCCATGGGGCGGGTACGGCGGCTCCTTCGCGGACCCGGACGGCTACATCTGGAGTCTCGGCTACAGCCCCCACGGAACCGACCAGCCCTACGCGGAGTAGCCACCGGACAACGCCTCCGGCGGCAGGCGCAAGGACACGGCCATGGCCGGGCACGCGGCTCCCTGGGGCCCCTCGGCACGACCGATACCGACGGGCGGTTCGGCGTCGACACGGCATCGTGTCGACGCCGGCCCGCCGGCCTGGCGCCTGGGGCCTCCCGGCGGAACCTGATCGTCGCCGCGTTCTGGGAAAGATCTTCCTGGTGGCCGTCACAAGCGGGGCGGCTGCCCTGTCTTAGCTGACGGCCGGTCGGCAACGGTGCCCCGGCGGAGGAAAGGGGCTGCCATGAAGATCGTCATAATCGGCGGGACCGGCCTGATCGGGTCGAAACTGGTGGCGAGGCTGAGCGAACAGGGGCATCAGGCGGTGGCCGCGGCGCCGAGCACCGGCGTCGACACCCTCACCGGTGAAGGACTGGCGGAGGTGCTGGCGGACACGCAGGTGGTGATCGACGTGTCGAACTCGCCGTCGTTCGAGCCGGCCGCGGTGCTGAAATTCTTCGAGACCTCCACGCGCAACCTGCTGGCCGCCGAAGCGGCGGCCGGGGTCGGGCACCACGTCGCGCTGTCGGTGGTCGGAACCGAGCGTATGCCCGATAACGGCTACTTCAGGGCGAAGATCGCCCAGGAGCAGTTGATCGAGAAGTCGGCGATCCCGTTCTCGCTCGTGCACGCGACCCAGTTCTTCGAGTTCGTCCGGGGCATCGCCGACGAGGCCACGGACGGCGACACCGTACGGATCGCGCCCGTGCTCTTCCAGCCCATCGCGGGCGAGGAGGTCGCGCGGGAGGTCGGCAGGGTCGCGGTCGGAAGGCCGGTGAACGGCAGGGTCGAGATCGCCGGGCCCGAGCGGTTCCGGATGGACGAGTTCTTCCGCGACGCGCTGGCCGGCTGGGGCGATCCGCGCCAGGTCGTCACCGACCCGCAGGCGCGCTACTTCGGCAGCGTGCCGGGCGAGCGCACGCTGGTGCCGGAGGACGGCGCCACCCTGGGCGAGATCCGCTACCGCGATTGGGCCGCCGACAAGTAGCGCGTGCCACGAGGCGAGATGCCGCTGGAGCGGGAAGGCGGGCCGGAACACGTCGCAGCGCGCCCGGTACGGAGCAACGATGAGCGCCGCGAGCGGCGGGGAAGACTTCCTGTACGAGCTCAACGTCGAGGTGGACGAAGGCGCGGGTGACCATGCAGGCGAAGTCCCCGGAACAGGCGAGCGCGCTCGAACAGGCCGCTTCCGCCTTCGTCGAGCTGCGCCCGCGCCTCTTCGGCATCGCCTATCGGATGCTCGGCAGCGCGGCGGAGGCCGAGGACGTCCTCCAGGAGGTCTGGGTGCGCTGGCAGGGCACCGACCGCGAGGCCATCGGCAACCCCGCGGCCTTCCTCGCGCTGATCACCACCCGCCTGTCGATCAACGTCGCCCAGTCGGCCCGTGCGCGCCGCGAGACCTACATAGGCCCGTGGCTGCCCGAACCCGTCGACACCAGCCTGGACCCCACGTTGGGCGCCGAGCGCGGCGAAGCGCTCGAACTGGCGTTCCTGCTGCTCCTGGAGCGGCTCACCCCGACCGAGCGGGCCGCGTACGTGCTGCGGGAGGCCTTCGTCTACCCCTACGCGCAGATCGCGGACATCCTCCGGCTCAGCCCGGTCAACGCACGCCAGCTCGTCAGCCGGGCCCGCAAGCGCCTGGCGGCCGGACGACACGAGCCCATCGACGAGACCGAGCATCGGCGCCTTCTGGGGGCCTTCCTGGCCGCGGCGCGGACGGGGAACGTCGCTGCCCTTGAGGACCTCTTCGCGGCGGACGTCGTCAGTTCCTCCGACGGCGGGGGCGTCCGAGGGGCGGCGCGTTTTCCGCTGCTCGCGGTGCTGGCGGGGGACGCGGTCGTGGTGAGCGATGGCGGGGGCAAGGTGCGCGCCGCCGTGCGCCCCACTTGCGGCGCGGACGCGGTCGCCCGGTTCGTCACGGCCTTCCTGACCGGCCGGCCTGGCATCGAGATCGTCCCGGGGTCGGTGAACGGCCGGACGGGCCTGGTCCTGTGCCAGGCGAGCCGGGCCGTGGCGGTGGTCGGCGTGAGCGTCGCCGGCGCCAAGGTGACCGCGCTGTGGATCACGCTGAACCCCGACAAGCTGCGGCGCTGGCACCGCCCATGACCGACCTGCCCCCCGCACAGGCTCCTCGCGTTCCCCCGGAAGACGGACCGGCGAACCCGGCATCGCCCACAGAGCACGATCACGGCACCGCGACGTCCCCGTCGTTCTACGTCGCGCGCGTCGCCGTGAGCGGCGGCGGGTCCGCCCACGGCCGGGCCACCGGGCGGGCCCGCTCCGCTGACGGCGTCCTCGACCTGGAGCTGCGAGTACCCGCGGAGCTCGGCGGTGACGCCACCGGTCCGGACCCCGAACAGCTCTTCGCCGCCGCGTACGCCGCCTGCTTCCACGGCGCCCTGAGCCTGCTGGCCCGCCGGCACCGCCTCGACCCGGGGCCGATCACGGTGGAGGCGGCCGTCGCCCTCGGCCGCGACCCCGCCGACGGCGGCTACCGGCTGCGCGCCGACCTCGTCGTGACCTGGCCCGGGGTCGGGCACGACGCGGCCGCCCCGCTGCTCGCCCAGGCGGCCACGCTGTGCCCCTACGCCAAGATGACGCGCCACGGCATCCCCGCCACCATCACCCTCGCCCCGGAACCGTGATCGGACGGGCGGCGCCGGGTCAGACGGCGGCGGGGGTCTGGTCCTCGGCGGGCGAGGCGGGCAGGTCGAGGCTGTCGCGCAGGCGGGCGGGCTTGAGGAAGGCGGCGGCGACGAGGCCGACGGCGGTGATGGCGGCGGAGACCAGGAAGATGTGGCCGGTAGCGTCGCCGTAGGCGGCGCGGACGATCGCCTTGACGGGCTCGGGCATGGCGGCGAGGTTGAGGCCGCCGGCCGCCGCGCCCGTGCCATGGACGGGGATCCCGGCCTTGGCCAGGCCCTCGGCGATGCCGGTCGCGACCCGGTTGGCCAGGACGGCGCCCAGCACCGAGACGCCGACGGTGCCGCCCAGGGAGCGGAAGAAGGTGACCGCGCCGCTGGCGGCGCCGATCTCGCTCAGCGGGACGGTGTTCTGGATGACGAGCACGAGGTTCTGCATGGACATGCCGACGCCCACGCCGACGGCGAGCATGTAGGCGGAGACGAGGACCATCGGGGTGGCGTGGTCGATGGTGGCGAGGCCCGCGAAGCCGGCGAGCAGCACGACGAGGCCGGTGAGGATGTAGGGCTTGGTGCGGCCGCTGGCCGACACCATCCGGCCGCTGATGGTGGAGGAGACGAGCACGCCGAGCATCATGGGGATGGTCAGCAGGCCGGCGGAGGTGGGGCCGTAGCCGCGGCCAATCTGGAAGTACTGGCCGAGGAAGACCGCGCCGCCGAACATGGCCATGCCGACCGAGAGGCTGGCCACGATGGCGAGGGCGGGCGTGCGGCGGCGGATGACGTGCAGCGGGACGATGGGCTCCCTGACCCGGGACTCCACCCAGGTGGCCGCGGCGAGCAGCAGCACGCCGCCGCCGGCCATCGCGGCGGTCTGCCAGGAGGCCCAGGCAAAGGAGTCGCCGACGAAGGTGACCCAGATGAGCAGGACGCTGACGCCGACGGCGATGAGGGTGGCCCCCCAGTAGTCGATGCTCACGTCCGGGCGGCGCACGGTGGGCAGGTGCAGGGTCTTGGCGAGCAGCACGAAGGCGGCGATGGTGAAGGGCACGGCGATGAAGAAGCACCAGCGCCAGCCGAGCCAGGAGACGTCCGCGATGAGGCCGCCGAGCAGCGGGCCGCCGACCGTGGCCACGGCGATGACCGCGCCGAGGTAGCCGTTGTAGCGTCCGCGCTCCTTGGGCGAGATCATCGCGGCGATGATCACCTGCGCGAGGATCTGCAGGGCTCCCATGCCGAGGCCCTGCAGGGCGCGGAAGGCGATGACCTGCCCGGTGTTCTGGGCGAACCCGCAGGCCAGCGAGCCGATCATGAAGATGACGATGGAGATCTGCAGCAGCAGCTTCTTGTTGAACAGGTCGGCGAGCTTGCCCCAGATGGGCGTGGAGGCGGTCGAGGCCAGCAGGGACGCGGTGACCACCCAGGTGTACTGCGACTGGCTGCCGTTCAGCGCGCCGATGATCTGCGGGAGCGCCACCGAGACGATGGTGCCGCTGATCATCGCGACGAACAGGACGAGCAGCAGGCCGCTGAGGGATTCGAGGACTTCCCGGTGGGTCATCGGCTCCGCAGCGGGGGGAGCCGCCGGCTGTGCGCTCACGCGCGACCTCCGAACGTTGAGGCGGGATGCGACGCCCACACCTTACATGCCCATCGGGAAAGTTTGCACATTGGGCACGTATTCCGTTCGGGTAATATTGTTCGCACCATGAGCAGCACACCAGGGTTGCGCGAGCGCAAGAAGGAAGAGACCCGCCAGGCGGTCCACCAGGCCGCGCTGCGGCTCGCCATCGAGCACGGCCTGGACAACGTCACCGTCGAGGCCATCGCCGACGCCGCCAACATCTCCCGGCGCACCTTCTCCAACTACTTCGACGGCAAGGAGGACGCCCTCCTGTACGGCGACGAGCAGCGCCTCGGCACCCTGGTGCGGCGCGTCCGCGAGCAGCCCGCCGGCCGGACCGCCTGGCGGGCGCTGCGCGAGGCGCTGGCCGGCCTCTACGACGAGTTCGAGACCTCCGACCGCGAGCTGCACCTGCGCGCCCGGCTCGCGATGCGCCACCCGTCGCTGCTGGCCCGCCAGCTCGCGAGCAGGGTGCGGCTGGAACAGGACCTGAGCCGGGCCGTGGCCGAACGCGAGCAGCCAGGCGACGCCGCCCCCGAGCTGGTCACCGCCGCGTTCCTCGCCGCGCTGCGCATCGCCGTGCAGTGGTGGTGCGCCGAGGACGAGACCCGGACCCTGCGCGAGCTCACCGACAGGTCCCTCGACCAGATGGCCCTGCCGTTCACCTGACCCGACCGGCGCGGCACGGGCTGCCGCGACCGGGCGCCGGGCCCCTCAGCCGCGTCGTGGCCGGGCCGCGCACCAGAGGCGGGCGAGCACCAGGACCAGGCACGCGGCCGCCGCCGTCACCAGCCACACCATGAACGTCGGGTAGAGGTAGGCGAGCTGGAGCCACGCGGCGTCGCGCCCCCGGGCGAGCACGCGGTGCACCGGGACGACCGTGGCGCACACCACGAGCGGCGCCAGGTACGGCAGCAGACACCAGCGTCGCCATCCGGTGCGGCGCGTGGCCCACCGCCGGGCGCGCGCCGCGCCCCGCGCCGCGAGCACGACCGTCACCAGGGTCAGCAGGACGAAGAAGACGTCAGTGAGCAGGGACGGCAGCGTCGTGGGGACCGGCGGGGCGTCGCCCTCGATCAGGGCGACCAGGCCGTCCATGAGGGTGTGCGCGTCGGCGTAGGCCATACCGGTGTTGGCCATGACGGCGACGCCGTACCCCGAGTCGGGCATCACAAGCTGGTGCGCGGTGGAGGTGAACAGGTCACCGCCGTGCTCCAGCACGCGGGCGCCGCGCGGGGTCCGGCCGATCATCCAGCCGAGGGCGTACTCCGGGTTGCTCCGGGACGGAGTGCGCATCTCTTCGACGCCTCGCGGGGACAGCGGGCCCGCCTGCTGCGCGATCAGCCACCTGGCCATGTCCGCCGCGGTGCTGAGCACCCCTCCGGAGCCGTTGCCGAACCCGGCGGGCTCCGGCAGCGCGACGGCCCGGCCGAGGACGTACAGGTGGCCGCGCGCGCTCGGCGGCAGGTCGCGGTCGGTGTCGATCGTCCTGCTGTGGCGCATGCCGAGCGGCAGGAACACGTTCTCCCGGAGGTGGTCGGCGAACGGCCGGCCGCCTACCACTTCGACGAGCCGCGCGGCGACCTGGTAGTTGGTGTTGTGGTAGCTGAACGCCGTCCCGGGATCGGTGGCGAGCCGCGCCGTCCTGAGCCGTGCCACCGCGCCCTGGAGGGTTCGCGGCTGCGGCAGGCTCTTCTCGCGGAAGGCCGAGTCGGCCATGCCGGAGGTCTGGTCGAGGAGCTGCCGTACGGTGATCCTCGCGGCCCGCGGGTCGGCCATCGTGAACTCGGGCAGGTAGCGGCGCACCGGCTGGTCGAGAGCGACACGGCCCCGCTCGGCCAGTCGCATGACGGCCAGCGCGGTGAACGACTTGCTGACCGAGGCCATCGCCATAGGGGTGTCGGGGGTGACCGGCTCGCCGGCGGCGGTGCGGCCGTACCCGGCGGCGTGGACCACCGTGGTCCCCTTCGTGATCGCCACCGCGACACCCGGCAGCCCGGTGGCCGCCCGGTACCGCTCGACGTAGGCGTCGACCGACGCGGGCAGCGGCGCGGCGGCCGGCGGCGCGGGGGCGGGCGGGAGGAGGGCCAGGCAGATCGCGGTGACAACGGTTCTGAGCACCCGCCCGACGCTAGTGACCGCCCCTCGCCCGGCGGCATCGCGGCGGCCCTCCGTCTTCGTTACGGGAAACCGCCATGTCCAGGGGTGCGGTGGGGTGCCTAGACTGCGGCCGTGTCCGGTCGGCGTGGTGCGCGCATCCTGGTGGGAGTGCTGGCGGGCGCGGTTCTGGGCGTCGCCGAGCTGCTGTTCCTCTGCGTGGCCTGGCCCGCGCGCCTGATCCCGGTGGCGCGGGCCGCCCTCGACCACGGCGGGGAGCGGCTGCTGGCGTGGGAACGCGCCCGGCTCGCCACCTGGCTGGGGTATCGGACGGACGCGGGCGGCGGGTACGGCTTCCTGGCCGTGCGCGCGATCGTGGGACCCGTGGCGGGCTACGGCGTGATCGCCGGGGTGATCCTGGGCGTGCTGCTCCTGTCCGGCGGGGTGCGCGACCTGCTCACCGGCGGAAGCGAACCCGTGCCGGTCGACTTCCCCGGCGTGAAGCTGGTCAGCAACGTCGGCGTCGTGGGGCTGGTGACCGGGACGTTCGTGCTCGCGCTCACCGCGGCCGGGGTGTTCGCCGCGGGCGCCGCCGACCGCCTGCTCGCCGGCCGGTTCCTCGGGCCGGACGGCAGGGAGCGGATGCGCCGGCGCATCGCCGAGCTGACCGCGACCCGCTCGGACATCGTCCGCGCCGTGGACGACGAGCGGCGGAGGATCGAGCGCGACCTGCACGACGGCGTCCAGCAGCGCGGGCTGGCGCTGGCCATGCTGCTCGGCCGGGCCCGGCACGACGCCGACCCGGCCAGGTCCGCCGGGCTGGTCGCCCAGGCGTACGACGAGTCGCGCCGGCTCCTGGACGAGCTGCGCAGCGTGGCCTGGCGCGTCTACCCGACGGCGCTGGACGAGCTGGGGCTGCGCGACGCGCTCGCGGGCGTCGCCGAGCGGGCCGGCGTACCGGTGACCGTGCGCTACGAGATCGCCGGGCGGCCCGTCTCGGAGATCGAGACCGCCCTGTACTTCGTCGCGCGCGAGGCGATCACCAACGCGATCAAGCACGCGGGCGCGCGTGACATCCTGGTCGTGGTGCGGGAGGACGAGCGGACGGTGCGCGTGGCCGTCACCGACGACGGCGCGGGCGGCGCCGACCCCGCGGGGGGAGGGCTGTCCGGGCTCGCCAGGCGCGTGCGGGCGCTGGACGGTGTGTTCACCGTGGACAGCCCGCCGGGCGGGCCCACCAGGATCGCGGCCACGCTGCCCAAGGAGGCCCCGTGCGGGTGACGCTGGCCGACGACTCGGTGCTGCTGCGCGAGGGGATGACGCGGCTGCTGGCCGACGCCGGGCACGAGGTCGTGGCCGCCGTCGGCGACGGGCGGGCGCTGCTGGACGCGGTCGGCGCGCAGCCGCCCGACGTGGCGGTGATCGACGTGCGCATGCCGCCGGCCTACACAGACGAGGGGCTGCGCGCGGCGCTGGAGATCCGCGGGCGCCACCCCGGCGTCGGGGTGCTCGTGCTGTCGCAGTACGTGGAGAAGACGTACGCGGCCAGGCTGCTCGCGGACGACGCCGGGGGCGTGGGGTACCTGCTCAAGGACCGCGTCTCAGAGGTCGCCGGCTTCCTGGAGGCACTGGAGCGCATCCGCGCGGGCGGCACCGCCGTCGATCCGGAGGTGGTGCGCCGGCTTCTCGCCCACACCACCCGCACCGACCCGCTGGGCAGGCTGAGCCCGCGCGAGACGGAGGTGCTGCGCCACCTCGCCCAGGGCTACGTCAACACGGCGATCGCCGAGCGCCTGCACGTGTCGCTGAGCACCGTCGAGAAGCACGTCGCCTCGCTGCTGGACAAGCTGGAGCTGCCGCGCGACCCCGTCTACAGCCGCAGGGTGCTGGCCGTCCTGCGCTACCTCGGCGACTGACGGCCGCCCGGGCGTCCCGTACGGGGTTCCCGGGCGCGGCGGCCGGCGGAAGTGCGCCGGCCGCCGCCGGACGTGGCGCGTCTCAGTGACCAGGCTCAGTGACCAGGCTCAGTGACCAGGCTCAGGACGGGGCTGTGTGGCAGGGCTCAGGCGTGCGAGCACTCGGACGGCGCGGGCGAGGCGCGGAGGCCGGTGAGCATGTGGCGGATCGGCCTCCGGTCGTTCCTCCGCAGGACCTCCAGCGCGGCCTCGGCGCGCTCCGCCCGGGCCCGCAACCGCTCCACCTCGCTCTTGAGCTCCTCCCTGGTCGAGTACGCCGCCGACGCGCCGGCGGCCACGCGGCGGCGCGCCATCAGCCACTGCTCCTTGTCCTCGCCGCACGCGGTCACGAACGCGACCAGCGTGCCGGTGCGGGGCATCGTGGTGGCGCCGCTGACGATGCCGTGCACGGTGGCGGGGCTGAGGCCGGCGGCCTCGGCCAGGCGCTGGTGACTCCACTTCCCCCGCCGGAACAACGCGCGCAACTGCTGGGACAGCTCCTCCGGGGTCCGGACGCGGCTGGGATCGATCATGTCAACTGCTCCTCACGTCTTTGTGTCCATCGGGAGGCCGGCACGCCGTGCCGTCCGCGGACCCGCTCGGCGGAACGACGCCGCCCGGCCGCCCCCCGACGGCCGGTGGCACGCGCTCTTCCCGCCCCCGTCACCGGCACCGGCGCGACATCGGCCGTGAGCGGCATGAACACCGGCCGGGTCGAACCCGGGCCGCGGTGACGCCCCCTGTGCCGGCGAACTCGATCATGATCTCTGCGACCGAACGGTCCACCAGTTGAAAACTGTACGAATGTCGCCGGGTCGGTTTCCTCCGTCAAATTACTGAATCGTGCCCTGCGGATCCGTCTGCTTGATGGTGGAATTAGGGGGCCATGACAACCGAATTAACAGACAAAGGGCACATGATCGGCCGAGAGGCCGAGCTATGCCAGATACGGGACATGCTGGACAGCGTCCGCACCAGCGGGTCGGCTCTGCTCGTCCACGGCGACGCCGGGATCGGCAAGAGCACGCTCCTGAGCGCCGCCGCCGCGGCCGCCGCGACCAGGGACCTGCGCGTCCTGCGCTGCACCGGCACCAGGACGGAGTCGCAGTTGGCCTTCGCGGGCCTCCACGAGCTCCTCCACCCGGTCCGGGACCGCATCGACGGCCTGCCGCCCCTTCAGGCGTCGGCGTTGCGCGCCGCGCTCGGCCTCGACGACCACTTCTCCCATGACCCGTTCCTCGTCGGGCTCGGCGCACTGGGCCTGCTGGAGGAGGTGGCGCACGAGCGCCCCCTCCTGCTGGTCGTGGAGGACCTGCAGTGGCTCGACCACTCCAGCGTCGAGGTGCTGCGCTTCGTCGCGCGCCGCCTCGCCCTCAGCCCGATCGTGCTGCTGGCCGCCTGCCGGTCCGGCGGCGCCGAGCCGATCCCTGAGCTCGCCGTCCCGCGCCTGCACCTGACGGGCCTCGCGACCGACGACGCCGGCCGGCTGCTCGACCGGCTCGGGCTGCCGCCCACCGGGCCGCTGCGCGGGCACATCCTCGCGGAGGCCCAGGGCAATCCGCTCGCCCTGGTCGAGCTGCCGAAGGCGCTGCACGACCAGGGGTTGCTCGACATGAGCAGCCTGCGGCCCCGGCTGCCCCTGACCGAACGACTCCAGGAGGTCTTCGCCACCCGCGTGTCCGCCACACCGCCGCGCACCCGCCAGATGCTCCTGCTCGCCGCCGCGAACGACGGTTCGTCGCTCACCGAGCTGCTCACGGCCGCGGCCATCCGCGGGCTCGGCGTGGAGGACCTGGCCCCGGCGGAGCAGGAGGGGCTCGTGCTCTGCGCCGACGACACCATCGCGTTCCGGCATCCGCTGGTGCAGTCCGCCGTCTACACCACCGCCACGCTCGCGGAGCGGATGGGCGCGCATCGCACGCTCGCCGACGTCCTCGCCGACGACGTGACCCGGTCGGTCTGGCACCGCGCCGCCGCCACGGCGGGCCGCGACGAGCAGGTGGCCGCGGCCCTGCAGGCGGTCGCCGAGAGCGCGAGCGCGCGGGGCGGCACCCGCACGGCCGTCCACGCCTTCGAGCGGGCCGCCCGGCTGTCGCCGTCGTCGGAGCGCCGGGCGCGGCGGCTCACCCTGGCCGTCGAGGCGGCGCAGCAGGCGGGGCTGACCTCGGCGATGCACGGCTTCATCGACGAGGCGCGCGCGCTCACCGACGAGCCCGTGCTCACCGCCCGGCTGCTGTTCGCCGAGGCGATCGAGGCGATGATCCGCGGGACGTCCACCGTCGACCTGTCGGAACTGGTGACCGTGGCGCGCCGGGTCGCCGCGAGCGATCCCACCCTGGCCGCCTACCTGGTGGGGTGCGCGGTCGCCGAGTGCTACCAGAGCGCGAGCCCTCCGGCGGCACGGCGTGAGGTCGCCGCCGCCATCGACGCGCTCGGCCACCCGCCCGACCATCCGGTGCGGGTGGTCAACCTGAGCATGCTCATGCCCCGGGAACACCTGCACATGGCGCCGGCCATCGCCGCCTTGGTCGAGCAGGCCCCGCCGGACGTGCTGCTGCTGATGGGGCTGGCCAACGCCGCCGAGGCCCTGCAGATGCTCCCGACGGCGGAGGCCGCGTGGCGCGAGGTCGTCGCGGTGTCCCGGCGCGCCGGAGCGACCGGCCAGCTCACGATCGCACTGAACCGCGTGGCGCGGGGGCACGTCGTCGCCGGGCGGCTCCGGGCGGCGAAGGTCGTCCTGGAGGAGGCGTCGCGGCTGGCCCTGGAGTCGGACGTGGCGTTCCAGGGCGGCATCAGCGCCGTGCTTCATGCGGAGGTCTGGGCGATGCGCGGCGATGTGGAGCGCGCCGCCGCCTCGCTCGACCGCGCGAAGCAGCTGCTCGGCATCACCGTGCCCGCCTTCATCCGCGCCGAGATCCGCCGCGCCGAAGGCTTCGCCGCGCTCGCCGGCGGACGCCACCGGGAGGCGTTCGACGCCTTCGCCGAGCTCGCCACGCCCGGGTCGCCGTCCGCGGACGGGATCACCGAGATGTGGGCGGTCGCCGACCTGGCCGAGGCCGCGGTGCGCGCGAACATGGCCGACGCGGCCCGGGAGCTGATCGCCGCCGTCTCCCCCGACCCCGGCGTGTACGACTCCTCTTACCTCCGCATCAGGTTCCACCGGGCCGACGCCCTGCTGGCCGTGGACGGCGACGCGGCGACCGCGTCCTTCGAGCGGGCCCTGGCCGAGCCGGGCCTGGCCGAGTGGCCGCTGGAGGAGGCCAGAACCCGGCTGGTCTACGGGGAGTGGCTGCGCCGGCACCGCCGCGTCAGCGCGGGGCGCGCCGAGCTGCAGCGCGCTCTGGATCTGTTCGAGGGCCAGTGCGCCGGGCCGTGGGCGCAGCAGGCGCGTGCGGAGCTGCGGGGCGCGGGAGTGGGAGCGCGGCGCAGGGCGGACGAGGGCCTGGTGCGGCTGACCCCGCAGGAGTACCAGATCGCGCAGCTCGCCGCGGCGGGGCTGTCCAACCGGGACATCGCCGACCAGATGTTCCTGTCCCACCGCACGGTGGCCTCCCACCTCTACAAGGTCTTCCCGAAGCTCGGCGTGACCACCCGCGGCCAGTTACGCGACGCGCTCGACAAGGCGATCACCGACTGAGCGCGCCGGGAAAGGTTCCGGCGGGATGTGGCGGCGGGGCTCGCGCCTCCGGTGAGACCGGGACGGCGGCCGGCCCCGCCGCGCGCCCGAACCGGCCGCGGCCCGCGTTCATGGCGTTCGGCTGTCACAAAAGTGCGAAACTCAAACTATTGACAAAATGCCGTATCGGTCCGGCGGCCTGATCGTGCGGGGAGGGCATATCGCTTAAGCACTTTGAAGATCGAGAGGATAATCGTGGCAAAAAGGACATTGTTCGTCAGAGCCCTCTTGCTTCCGGACCGCCCGATACGAATGGCGAGCGCGGTGGCCTGCGCCTTGCTCCTGCTCCTCCCCGCCGCGGCCGTCGCTGCCGCCGGCGGCCCGGCCGCGCGGAACGGGCATGACGGCCCGCGGGTGAGCGCACGGGGAGACGCGCACCTGCGCGCCCACCGCAGGCTGGCGATCAGGCCGCCGCGGGCGTTCCGGCTCAGGCGCGAGGACCCCGAAGCCACGGTGATCGCCGGCAACCAGGGCATCTACACGCTGAGCGTCTCCAACGCCGGACCCGCCGACGCCACGAACGTGGTCGTGACCGACACCCTGGACCCCCGCCTGGAGATCGTCCAACCGCTGCCCGCCGGATGCTCGGCCGCTGGCCAGGTGGTCACGTGCACCCTGGCCTCCCTCGCCGCGGGCGCCACGCGGAACTGGGACATCACGGTGAGGGTGCGGCCGGACACCCCGGCGGGCACCGTCATCCCGAACGTGTCCGGCGTCACGTCCGACACCTCGACCCCCAAGGAGAGCAACAACGCCAACATCGTCGTCGCCCGCCGGTCCGACCTGGCGATCGGCAAGACGGCCGGCACGCTCAACGCGGGCGCCGGGGGAACCTACACCCTCACCGTCACCAACAACGGGCCGTCCGACGACACGGGGGTCACCATCACCGACACCCTGCCCGCCGGCGTGGCGTTCGTCTCCAGCACGCCGTCGATCTGCGCCGCCACAGGCAACGTGGTGACCTGCCAGGTCGGCGACCTCGCCGCGAACGCCACCACGAGCGTCACGCTCACCGTGGCCGTCGACACGGACGTGACCGGGCCGGTGACCAACACCGCGAACGTCACGGGCGACAACCCCGATCCGGTCCCGGACAACGACAGCGTCACGATCGAGACGCCCATCACCAGGGTCTCGGACCTGACGATCACCAAGTCGGTGCGCGCGGCGTGATCTCCTGCTGCCGGTGAGGCGCTCGCCGTCCCGCCAGGGCGGGGCGGCGGGCACCGGCCCCCGGACGGCCGGAGGCGGGCACCGGCCACGAGGACGCCGCCCGGGACGTCCGCGCGTGTCATCCGCCTCGGGGCTCGCGCCTGCGGCGGACGGCCCACAGCACGGCCAGCCCCGCGACGAGCAGCAGTGACGCCAGCGCCGGCGGCCAGACGAGCGCTCCGGTGAACGGCAGGCCCCCGGAGGCGTCCGGGCCGCCGGCCGGCGTCGCCCGCGTCCGCGGGGACGGCTTCGCGGGCGACTTCGGGGACGGCTCCGAGCCGGGGCCGGCGGTGCCGCCCGCCGTGCCGGGCTCGGCCACCGTGATCGTCTTGGCGCTCGTCTCCACGGTGGCTCCGGAGGAGGCCGCCTCCGCCGTGGACCGTGCGGTGGCGGGACGGTTGACCACGGTGATCCGGGCGTGCGCGGTGTTGTTCGAGAGGCGGGCCTCCGGGGTCGGAGTGGAGACCTTCGCCACGTTGTGCAGCACGTAGCCGTCAGGGGTGTCGGGCGCGACCCGCCCTCTCCATTCGAAGGTGACCGACTCGCCGACGTCCAGCCGTCCGAGACCGCACGTCAGCGTCCCCGCCCGGTAGCCGCAGGAGGACGGCGTGGCCGAGCGGAACTCCAGCCGCTCGTCGATCGGATCGCGCACGACGACCTCGCGCGCCGGCGCGGGCCCGTCGTTGCGGACGGTCAGGGTGTACACCACCTCATGCCCGGCCCGCACGGTGTCGCCCGGCGGGGTGGCGGCTCCGGCGGGGTCCGGGAGGCACGCCAGCGATGCCGCGACCATCGCCCACCCGGTGTCCGATCTCTTCACGTAGCAGCCGTTCAGGTCGTTGACCAGCGAGAACACGGAGGGCCTCAGAATTTATACACCGGCACCCCCCGCCATGGCCCCACGCCACGCCCGGTGGCGCACCGTTCCCCGCCCGCGGGCACGGCCGGTCAGCCCCCGGGCGTGATCCCCTTGGTGATCGACAGCTCGGCCGTGGCCGCGGCGCATCCGGCGGGCGGCACGGCCGGGTCGGGGGCGGGCACCACCGCCCGCACCACGTTGGTCACCGTGCCGGTCACCACGTCGAAGATCTGGTTCCCGGTCCGCGTGGTGTCGTAGAAGGTGATGAGCGGATTTCCGATCACACTGCCCCGCACCGTCGTCGTGCCGGTGAAGCGGTAGCCGCCCGCGCCGGTCGTCAGGCCGGCGGAGGTGACGAGGAAGTCGCTGCCGCTGGTCACCGACGTCGCGGTACCGGCGTACCGCCCGGAGATGTACAGGCCCATCCTGCTCACGGTGCCGCCGGTGGCCACGATCACCCCTTCGTTGTCCGTCGAGCCCTCGGAGGAGTAGCCGAACAGGAAGTCGGCCCAGCACCGGTTGACGAAGGTGCCCGACGTCGTGGCGCCCCCCTCCACCGTGACGTGGCCGGTGTTCGTGGTGGTGGCCCCGTTCTGGAACGCGCCGAGGGTCGCCTCGCCGGTGTTGGTGAACGTGCTCTGCTCGGCCAGGGTGAGCGAACCGGTCAGGTTCATCGTCCCGTCGTTGGTCAGGCTCGACGTGCCGAGCAGCGACTGGGAGCCGATGCCCTCCCACGTGGCCCCCTTGTGGTTGATCAGCATGGCGTCCGAGGAGGTCTGCAGGACGGCGCCGAACGACACGGCGCCCTCGTTGTCCAGCAGGAATCCGGGAATGAGGGCCAGGAACGTGTCCACGGCGAGCCTGCCGCGCACGTAGATCGAGCCGACCGGGTTGTCGAAGGTGCTCACCGTCCACGTCGCCCCCGGCGCGAGACAGGCGACGCCGCCGCCGGTCAGCACCGCCGCCGCGCTGGTGTAGGCGCCCGACGCGAAGAGCACGACCTCTCCGGCCCGGATCGGCGGGGCGGTGCCGCCGCCGGTGAGCGTCCTGGTGGGGGCGGCGCACGCCGTGTCGTAGCCGTCGGCGGCGGCTCGCGCCACGGGCCCTGGTACGCCGCCCAGCGTCACGAACAGCACACATGCCCCGGTGACCACGTCGCGCACACCCTTCACCATGACTGCTTTATCGTCACGGCGGTCCCGTGGTAATCACCACGTCTCCCCAGTTCAACGGCCACGGCCAGGACTTCGCGGCCCGGTGTCGCGGCGAGGGGCCGGAGCGTGGAGGATAGATCCCCATGACGGCGATCATGCGGCGTTACGCCGGGCCCGCGGACCTGCGGGCGATGCAGGAGCTGACCGGGCGGGTGTGGTCGCCGGCGAGCCCGCAGCACGTCGGCGACCTGGCCTGGGGACGGTTCATGTACACCCCCGAGGTCGCCGACTGGCCGATCGCGCTGTGGGAGGACGGCGGGCGCGTGGTGGGGTGGGCGTGGGCGAACCTGCCCGGCGACCTTCGGTTGGAGGTGGACCCGGCGCGGCCGGAGCTGCTCGGCGAGGTGCTCGCCTGGTTCGACGAGCAGGCCGGCGGCGGCGTCCGGACGGTGACCCCGCTGGACAACCAGGCGGACGTCCGCGCCGCTCTGACGCGGCACGGGTACGAGCTCCAGGAGGGCGGGCCCTGTTTCGCCCCGCACGCCCGTTCGCTGCGCGGCCTGCCCGAGCCCGTGCTGCCGGAGGGGTACACCGCGCGGCCGGTGCGCGGCGCGGAGGACCTGGAGAGGCGCGTCGCGGCGCACCGGAACGCGTGGAACTCCAGCCGCGTGACGACGGAGTCCTATCGCGCGGTCATGGCCGCCTGGCCGTACCGGCCCGGCCTGGACTGGGTGGTGGAGGCGCCGGACGGGGAGTTCGTGGCGAACTGTCATGTCTGGTACGACGACGGCACGCGGGTGGGCCTCATCGAGCCCGTGGGCACGGTGCCGTCGCACCGCCGTCGCGGCCTGTCCCGCGCGGTGTGCCTGGCCGCGCTGCGCGCGCTGCGGGACGCGGGCGGCGGCATGGCCGTCGTCTCGCCCCGCGGGGACGAGGCGTACCCGGTGCCCCAGATGCTCTACCGGTCCCTCGGCTTCCGCCCCTACGCGCGAACCCTCACCTACGTCAGGACAGGCTCCCCATAGGAGGCGGCGGGAGCGCGGTCGCAGGTCAGGCCGGACGGCCGGTCGCCGGAGACGGGCCGGCGGAGACCGGGGGGCGGGCGGCGTGGACCTCGGCGGCGAGGCGGGGGGCGGACGAGGCCACCGAGCGGGTGGCGGCCTCGACGGTGTCGCCGACGCCGACCATCAGCGTGACGAGCTGGGCCTCGAAGACGCGGTCGGCGTCGCAGGGCGCGATGAGGTAGTCGCCGAGCTCCAGGGTGACCAGGCCGTGGATGGCGGTCCAGAGCTGGTTGGCGACCAGCTCGGCGTCCCCGGTGCGGAAGCGGCCGGCCTCGATGCAGCGCATCGCGCACTCGACGACGGTGCTGAGCGTGTAGCGGCCGTACTGACGGTCCTCCGCGGACAGGGAGAAGCCGCCGAGGGACGCGCCGCCGAACATGACCGCGTACAGGTGCGGGTTGGCGACCGCGTTGTGCCGGTAGGCGCGGCCGAACAGCGTCATGTCGGCGACGGGGTCGTCCGTGCGGCCGACGTGGGCGAAGTAGGTCTCGAGCCGGGCGAAGCCTTCGTACACCATCTCGCGCACGAGGCCGCTCATGCCGCCGAAGTGGGTGTACACCGCCATGGTCGAGCTTCCGGCCTCGGCGGCGATGCGGCGCGCGGACAGGGCCTCGGGGCCCTCGCCGGCCAGCAGCCGGGCGGCGATGTCGACCAGGGCCGACCGGTTCTGCTCTTTCGATCGTCGTGGGCTCACCTTGACAGTATGGCATAACGGCGTTATTTTTTTCCATAACAGCGTTATGCCAACGCGTCCGGCCCACCGGTCCGAGAAGAGAGGTGCCCGATCATGACAGTGACCGAGCGCTCCATGGCGATCACCCCTGTCACGGCCCCCGCTTTCCCGGGCCGCGACGAGCCGCTGCGCGTCGACGGCGTCATCCCCGCCGAACTGGACGGCGCGTTCGTGCGGTCCGGTCCGCATCCCGGCGGGGACGGCGGGAGCGCCCTGGTGTCGGGCGTGCGCCTCTCCGGCGGCGCCGCCCAGTGGCTCAGGGTCTCCGGCGAGGGCGTGCCGTCCCGTCCGCCCGCCGCGTGGCGCGGCACGGACGGGCGGGACGGCACGGTGAGCGCCGCCCCGGCGGTCCGCGACCGCATCACCGGCGAGTGGCACACGGTGGCCACCCGCCCGGGCCGCGACCACGCCGAGCACGTGGTCATCGGCGCCGACGGCCGCGTCCGCGCCGCGCGGTCCTTCCCGCTCGCCGGCGCTCCCCTGATGACCGCGGTGGCGCTGACCGACCGGTACGTCGTCGTGTTCGACCTCCCCGTCGTCTACGATCACGCGGCGGCCCTGGTGGGCGCCCGCTCCCCCTACCGTGCCCGGCCGGAGCGGCCCGCCCGCCTCGGCCTGCTGCCCCGGACGGGCGGGGAGGCGCGCTGGTTCACGATCGAGGCGTGCCGGGTGACGCAGGTGGTGAACGCCTACGACGACGGCCCCCGCGTCGTCGTGGACGCCGTGCGCCACGACCTCTCCGAGACCGCTCCCGCCGGCTCCCCCACCGGGTCCGCGGTGCGCCGGTGGACGCTCGACGCCGTGACCGGCGACGTCACCGAGCGCACGCTCGCCGAGGGGCTCGTCCACGGCGCGGTGGACGGCCGCCTGGACGGCCGCCGGCACCAGATGGTGTTCGGCGTGACCGCCGGCGGGCGGGCGCTCGCCGGGCACGACCTGGCGGCGGGCGGCGGGCGGGCGCGGGAGCTGGCGCCGGGCTGGACGGCGGACCGTCCGGTGTTCGCGCCGCGCGGCGCCGGCGAGGGCAACGGCTGGCTCCTCGTGCTCGCCACCGACGCCGCGCACGGGCGCGCCGCGCTGCTGATCCTGGACGCGCTGAACCTGGGCGGACGGCCGCAGGCCGTGGTCCACCTGCCGGTGGCGCCGCCGCCGGCCGACCAGGCCGCCTGGGTCACCGCCCCGCCGTCCGCCCGCGGGCTGGTCTCCCGGAACATGAGCACTCCGGCCGCCTGAACCCGCGACCAGAAAAGGCCCGGCGGTCATGCCGGAGGGGGCGGCGGTCCCGTCAGACGGCGTCGACCACGCCGATGACCGGCCGCACCTCCATCGCGCCGAACTCGGCGTCCGGCCAGCGCAGCGCGATCTCCGCGGCGCGCTCGGGCGTGGCGCAGTCGACCACCAGGTAGCCGGCGAGCTGCTCCTTGGCCTCGGCGTACGGCCCGTCGGTCGTCGCGGGCACGCCACCGCGCACCCGCACCGTCCTGGCCTCGCCGGCCGCGGCGAGGGCGGCCCCGCCGACCCACTCGCCCGTCCCCCGCAGCTCCTGGATGATGGCGTCCACCCTTCCCATGACGCCGTCGCGCTCGGCGTCGGACATGGCCGCCAGGGTGGCGGGGTTGTTGTAGATCATCAGGATGTATTTCATGGGTGCATCCTGCCTGGTCCGCGTGCGCGCCGTGGCGGGCACGCGGACCAGCGCGCCGGGCCGGTCAGGCGGGCCGGGCGGGTGACGCGGGTCAGGCGTAGGCGCGGGCCGCCCAGGCCGCCCACGCGTCGCGGGCCGCGTCGCCGTCGACGCCGTCGGCGAAGCAGTGCTGCTCGACGACGACCGTGTCGCGGTAGCCGCACATGAACGTGTACAGCGAATCGCCGGTGCACACGCTCGGGATGGTCGGGTAGTCGGTGCTGACGATGACGCCGTCGGCCGGGGCCACCCCGTCGACCGCGATGCGCACGCGGGTGCCGGGCGTGAGCTCGCCGGTGACGCCGAGCGCGCTCCTGAAGCCGTCCCACAGGCGGGCGTGGTCGGGAACCCGCGGGCCCGGCACCAGGAAGCTGAACCGCGACGTCCGCCCCGGGAAGTGGCGGAGGTAGGCGGCGAGCTTCTTGAGGTAGTGGCCGTCGCCCTTCTTCAGCGCCTCGTACTGGGCCTCCCAGTCGTCGCCGAGGAAGCCGTTGTGCACCATGCGCAGCACGGTGCTGCCGCCCTCGCGTCCCTCGATGAGGTACTCGAAGGCCATGAAGGTGCCATCGGGGTTCTTGTCGCTCTCGTAGGCGAAGCGGCGGCCCGGCTCCCAGCCGGTGACGGTGGCCGTGGAGGTCTGTCCCATCACCTCGTGGGTCAGCGTGCCGCCCTCGGCCTGCTCGATCCGGTTGCGGCCCATGAACCAGGAGTCGACGCCGGGGCCGGTGGCGATCGCCTCCCAGACTTCCTCGGGTGTCGCGTCGAGCGCGATCTCTTCGCGCACCTCGAACTCGTGCATCGTCACGTCTCCTGCGTCGTGGGTCGGTCCGCCTCCGCGGCGGCGGAGGGCACGGCGGGATGGACGGCGACGACGACCCGGTGGTCGCGCCCGCCCTCCGCGCCCTCGTGGTGGTACTTGCCGACCAGGGCCGTCACCGCCGCGGCGAGCTCCTGGGCGAAGGCGGCGCGGTCGGCGGCCGAGGCGAAGCGGATCTCGCCGTCGATGGCGAACGTCGCGAGCGGCTTGCGCGCCCGGGCGGCGCCGGTGATGAGCGTGCCCACATCGCGCACCAGCTTGGCGGCGAGGGCCAGCAGCCACCGCGCGGAGAGCTGGTCGGGCGAGCGGGACGGGTCGGGGGCGACCGCGTCCAGCGCGACGGGCGAGATCACGTACGAGGCCGCGGTGGCGCGCATCACGCGCTCGGTGACGTTGCCCTTGCGGCGCTCCTCGACCAGCTCGACCAGGCCGTGCCGCTCCAGGGCCTTGAGGTGGTAGTTCACCTTCTGCCGCGGGAGACCCACCTTGGCCGCCAGCATGGTGGCCGAGGCCGGTTCCGAGAGCTCGGACAGCAGGCGCGCCCGCACAGGGTCCAGGGACACCTCGGCCGCGGCCGGGTCCTCGATCACCGCCACATCCAGCATGGGCCAACCCTGCCATCCGACAATCTTCCTTGTCAAGGCGACTGGAATCGTCGGAGCGTGGGCGGGGGTGAGGTGACGGCGAGGCCATCCTCAGGGACGGCGGCACTCGGCGTCCAATATCGGCCACACCCCCCTGTTTCCCGACAAATCAGTGATACAGATCAGGGGCCGAGGGATCTCTCCTTACTCTGTGGGGATAAACATGCAGCTAAAACGGCTTTTTGTCATGCTCGTCGGCTTATGCACGGCCCTGCTGAGCGCCATCGTGACGACCGCGCCCCCCGCCGCCGCCTCCGCGGACGGCCTGGTCGCGGCGTACGGGTTCGACGGCTCGCCGGGTGACTCGTCGGGGAACGGCAACCACGGAATAACGCTCAGTCCCACTTGGGAGCAGGCCGGCAAGTTCGGCCAGGCGCTGTCGCTCAACGGGTCCCACTCCACCGTCGTCTCGGTCCCGGACAGCCCCTCTCTCAGGGTCTCCGGCGCGTTCACGCTCGAAGCATGGGTGCGGCCGGACGACGTCGAGGGATGGCGGACGATCCTGCTCAAGCAACGATCGGGCGGCCTGTCCTACGCGCTCTACGCCCACAGCTCATGGTTCGTGAGCGACGGGGAGAACAGCGTCACCGACGAGGACCGGCTGCCGGTGGACACCTGGTCGCACGTCGCCTCGACCTACGACGGCGAGGACCTGCGGTTCTACGTGAACGGCACGCTGATCGCCTCCTCGCCCGCCGCGGGCTCGGTGACCTACGGCAACGGCGAGCTCAGCATCGGCGGCAACTGGGTCTGGGGTGAGTACTTCACCGGCCTCCTCGACGAACTGCGGATCTACGACGTGGCCCTGACGGCGGCACAGATCCAGAGCGACATGACGACTCCGATCAACGAGGAGACCGGCCCGGACGACCCGCCCTCCGCGCCCGGCACGCTCACCGTGACGGGAGCGGACTCGGCGACGCTCCAGTGGGGCGCGGCGAGCGACGACCACGGCGTGGCGTCCTACGAGGTGCACCGCTCCGTCTGGCGGGACTTCGTTCCGCGCGCGAACACCCGTGTCGCCCTGGTCACCGGCACCACCTACACCGAACTCCTGGCGGTGGGCACCCACTACTACCGGGTCGTGCCCAGGGACACCACCGGGAAGGCGGGCCCGCCCTCCAACCAGGCCATCTTCACCCGGTCCCAGCAGGGCCTGGCCGCGGCCTACGGGCTCAACGACCACATGTTCGACGCGTCGGGGCACGACAACTCCGGGCAGCTGTACTACTGCGACTTCACGGACACGGGCCGGTTCGGGCAGTCCATAGCGTTCGACGGGACGAACTCCCTCTTCTCGACCTGGGACAACCCCTTCGTCAGGACCACCGACGCGTTCACGCTCGAAGCGTGGGTGCGGCCGTCCGAGCTGTCGGGGTCGCGCCCGATCATTACGAAGGCACGCGCGAACGGGCAGTCCTACGCGCTCTACACCGACGGCGCGCGGTTCACGAGCGACACCGAGAAGAGCGTCGCCAGCCCGGTCACGCTGCCGCTCGACACCTGGTCGCACGTCGCCGCCACCTATGACGGCGCGACGCTCCGCTTCTACGTCAACGGCGAGGAGGTCGCCTCGGCGCCGGCCTCCGGGAAACCGATCTTCGACAGCGGCCTCTTCAGGGTCGGCGGCGACCCGGTCCGGAACGAGCACTTCGCCGGTCTCATCGACGAGGTCCGCGTCTACAACATCGCCCTCACCCCGGCGCGCGTCCAGAGCGACATGACCATCCCGCTGGCCTAGAAGAGAACTCCCGGGCGGCGCACCCGCCCGATCGCGTCCCGGGCCGGGGTCTCCCCGCCCGGGACGCCGGCGTCGGCCGCGTCCCGTGACCAAGTTCACACCCTCTTTCCTGACCGTTCGGACAGATCTGACCGATCGGACAGTATGGTGGTCGCGTGGCCCGCTCTTCCACCGGTCTGCGCGACCAGCTCCTCGCCGCGGCGCTGCGGTTGTTCGTCCAGCACGGCTTCCGCGGCACGTCGCTGGCCGACATCGCCTCCGACGTCGGCTGCTCCAAGGCGTCGCTGCTGTACCACTTCGCCAACAAGGAGGCGATCCTCGCCGAGCTGCTGCTGCCGGTCGGCAACGAGGCGGCGGCACTGCTCGTCCGCCTGGACGCCCTCGGCGCGCGCGCGGACGCCGAGACCACGGTCCGGGCCTTCGTCGACCTCATCCTGCGCTACCGCCGCGAGATGAAGCTGCTGTTCGACAACGTGGCCGACGTCACCTCACTGGCCGCCCTCGACGTCGGAGGCATCGACGGCATCGAACACCGCCTGACCGCCGCGCTGGCGGGCCACTCCCCCGACCCTCACGACCAGGTGGCCGCCTTCATGGCCCTGACCGGCATGTTCGTCACCGCGGCCGCCGACCTGCCGTACGACGACGACACCCTGCGCGAGGCGATGGCCGCCGCCGCCCTGCGCGCCCTGGGCCGCGACCGCGGCTGAACAGTGCTCCCGGCGCTCCCGGCGCTCCCGGCGCTCCCCCTGATCTTCGCCGATGCCCGGCGACCGCGGCCGATTCGCGCCGCCCTTCCCCCGAGATCCCCCAAGGAAAGGCTGTCTGCTCATGGCGAGCTTGCTGTACCGGCTGGGCCGATGGTGCTTCGGGCGCCGCGGCCTGGTCGTGGCGATCTGGCTGCTGGTGCTGGGGCTGCTGGGCGGCGCCGCGGCCGCGTTCAGCGGCGCGACCACCGGCGAGTTCCGCATGCCCGGCACCGAGTCCCAGCGCGCGATGGACGCGCTGCGCGACCGCTTCCCGCAGAGCGGCGGCGCGACCGGCACGATCGTGATCGCCGCCCCGCAGGGCGCGAAACTCTCCCCGGCCGACGTGGCCCCGGTCGTCAAGAAGGCCGCCGCGATCCCCGGCGTCGCCGCGGCGCTCGACCCCTTCCAGGTCCGGGCGCTGTCGCAGGACGGCCGCTACGCGCTGGTCACCGTCCAGTTCGTGGACGAGCTCCCCGACATCACCGACGCGCAGCGCGCCGCGTACCGGGACATCGCCCGCGACGCGCAGGGCGGCACGCGGGTGGAGGTCGGCGGCGAGGTCGTCAGGGAGTTCCACTTCGACGGTGCCACCGAGTCGATCGGCGTCGTCGTCGCGGCACTCGTGCTGATCATCACGTTCGGCTCCCTGGTGGCCGCCGGGATGACCCTGGTCAACGCCCTGGTCGGCGTCGGCGTCGGCATGGCCGGGCTGTACGCGCTGACCGGCGTGGTCGAGCTCAACGACGCCACCCCCGTGCTGGCGCTGATGCTGGGCCTGGCCGTCGGCATCGACTACTCGCTGTTCATCACCTCCCGCTACCGCCAGTACCTGCTGGAGGGCGTCCCGGCGCGGGAGGCCGCCGGGCGCGCGATCGGCACCGCGGGCTCCGCGGTGGTGTTCGCGGGCGCGACCGTGGTCATCGCCCTGGCCGGGCTGTCGGTGGTCGGGGTCCCGTTCCTGACCGCCATGGGCCTGGCCGCCGCGGCCACCGTGGCCGTCGCCGTGCTGGTCGCGCTCACCCTGCTGCCTGCCGTGCTGGCCTGGACCGGCACCAAGATCCTGCCCCGCCGGCACCGCGCCGCCGGCACCGCCGCCCCCGTCAAGGAGGGGTTCGGCTACCGCTGGGGCCGCCTGATCACGCGGCTGCGCGTGCCGGTGCTGCTGGCCGGGGTGCTGGCGCTCGGCGCGCTGGCCCTGCCCGTCACCGGCATGCACCTGGCGCTGCCCGACGCCGGCACCGCGGCCGAGGACTCCTCGGAGCGCAAGGCGTACGACATGATCAGCGAAGGGTTCGGCCCGGGGTTCAACGGC
This sequence comes from Sphaerisporangium siamense, assembly GCF_014205275.1. Lineage (NCBI taxonomy): Bacteria > Bacillati > Actinomycetota > Actinomycetes > Streptosporangiales > Streptosporangiaceae > Sphaerisporangium > Sphaerisporangium siamense. Next base: position 5,654,396 of record NZ_JACHND010000001.1, on the reverse strand, counting down.
CGCCTCGTCACGGTGGTGTCCGCCGGTGACGCCGGGGCCACCCGCGCCGCCGCCCAGCAGGCCACCGCGCTCATCGGCGGCGTGCGGGGCGTGGCGGCGGTGGCGCCGCCGCAGTTCAACCAGTCCGGCACCACCGCGCTGGTGGCGGTGATCCCCACGACCGGCCCGACCGACGCCGCGACCGAGGACACCGTCCACGCCATCCGGGCGAAGCTGACCGGCGTCCAGGGGGCCGAGGTCTCGCTGACCGGCACCACGGCGGTCGGCATCGACATCTCCGCCAAGCTCGCCGACGCCCTGCCCGTTTATCTGATCATCGTGGTGGGCCTGTCGGTCCTGCTGCTGATGCTGGTGTTCCGCTCGCTGCTGGTACCGCTCAAGGCGGCGGCCGGGTTCCTGTTGACCGTCGGATCCACCTTCGGCATCACCGTGGCGGTGTTCCAGGACGGACGGCTGGCGAACCTGGTCGGCGTGGACACCCCCGGACCGCTGGTCAGCTTCCTGCCCATCATCCTGATCGGCATCCTGTTCGGCCTGGCCATGGACTACGAGGTGTTCCTGGTGTCCAAGATGCGCGAGGACTACGTGCACGGCGACACCGCGCGGCAGGCCACGATCAACGGCCTCGGCGAGAACGCCCGCGTGGTGACGGCCGCCGCGCTGATCATGATCTCGGTGTTCGCCGGGTTCGTGTTCACCTCCGACCCGATCATCAAGTCGATCGGGTTCGCGCTGGCCGTCGGCGTGTTCATCGACGCGTTCGTGGTCCGCATGACGCTGGTGCCCGCGGTGATGTCGCTGCTCGGCCGCGCCGCGTGGTGGCTGCCCCGTCCCCTGGACCGGGCCCTGCCCGACCTCGACATCGAGGGCGAGCGGCTGCGCCACCACCTGGAGGCCTCTCCGTCCGGCGAGGACAGCCGCGCGGGCGTGGGCCGCTAGCGCCGGGCGCCGGGGCCGCGCTCACGGACGCGGCCCCGGCGCCGGGTTTCCCATTCGCGAGCAAGTGATCGGAAACGCCTTTTCTGTTAGGTTCGGTGCCGTGGACTCACGCGTGCTGAGGCGAGCCCGCGTGGCCGTCGCGATGACCTTCGCCGTCCATGGCGCCGTCAGCGGCTCCTTCGCCACCCGCATCCCCTGGATCCAGGACCACGTGCAGGCCGGTCCCGGCGAGCTGGGTCTGGCGCTGCTCGCCCCGGCCGTCGGAACGCTGATCGCGATGCCGATGGCCGGCCGGGTCATCCACCGCTTCGGCAACCGCCCTGCCACCCGCGTGCTGCTCGCCCTGTGGTCGGTGATGCTCGCGCTCCCCGCGGTGGCGCCCAACCTGGGCGTGCTGTGGGTGACGCTGCTGGTGTTCGGCGCGTCGGCGGGCATGTGCGACGTCGGCATGAACGAGCAGGGCGTCGTCGTCGAGCAGCGCATGGGCCGCTCGATCATGTCGGGGTTGCACGGCATGTGGAGCGTCGGCGGCCTGGCGGGCGGCGCGGCGGGCACGCTGGCCGCCCATTTCGGGGTCGACGCCCGCGTCCACCTCGGCGTCACGGCCGCGGTGCTCCTCGCCGTCGGCCTGGTCATCGGCCGCCACCTGCTGGACGTGCGCCCGCGCGAGGGCGAGGAGGCCCCCGCGCACTTCGTGCTGCCGTCCCGCTCGGTGCTGCTGCTCGGGCTGATCGGCTTCTGCGCGGTGTTCGGCGAGGGCGCGGGCGCGGACTGGAGCGCCGTCTACCTGAGGGACGTGACCGGGGCGTCCCCGGGCGTGGCGGCGATGAGCTACACGGCCTTCGCGCTGACCATGGCCGTGGGACGGCTGTGCGGGGACATGGTCGTCCGGCGGCTCGGCCCGGTGGTGACCGTGCGGATCAGCGGGCTGCTCGCGACGCTCGGCGGGGCGCTGGTCGTCGTCGCCCGCACCCCGGTCCCGGCCGTCACCGGGTTCATGCTGATCGGGATCGGCGTGGCGGTGGTCGTGCCGCTGGCCTTCGCGGCGGCGGGCAACGCCGCGCGGACGCCCAGCGAGGGGGTCGCCGGGGTGGCCACGATCAGCTACACCTCCGGGTTCATCGCGCCGAGCGCCATCGGCGGCATCGCCGCCCAGACCAGCCTGCCGGTGTCCTTCGGCGTGGTCACCGCGCTCATGGTCGCGGTGACACTCCTCGCCGGCACGCTCGCCCGCCGCCGCGCACCGGCCGAGCCCGCCGCCACGCCCACGCCCTGACCCCGGCTACGGCCGCGCGCCGCGCGGCCTCGCCCGCTCCTGTTCCAGGGCCTCCTGGGCGGCGACGATGCGCTCCATGTGGACGTGCCCCCAGTCGCCGAGCGGCTCCAGCGCGGCGTTCAGCGACACGCCGAACTCGGTGAGGGAGTACTCCACCTTCGGCGGGACCTGCCGGTGGATCTCGCGGTGGACCAGCCCGTGCGCCTCCATCTCGCGAAGCTGCTGGATCAGCATCTTCTCGCTGATGCCGGGGATCTCGCGCCTGAGCTCCTCGAAGCGCCGCGTGCCCTCGCTGAGCCGCCACAGGATGCGCGCCTTCCACTTGCCGCCCATGACGTCGACGGCGGCGTCCAGGCCGCACGCGTAGGGCTGTCTCGACATGCGCTGACCGTCCTCACTGACCCGTAGGTGAGTACCGCACAAAATAGTAGGTACTTGCCGCTTCCGGCGGCGGCCACGAGGCTTGCCCGTACGACCGGAGGCGGGCGGCGGACCGCCGCCGCACCGGGTCGCCCGATCCCCCGACGAGAACCGGAGCCCGCATGCCCGCGAACGCACATACCCCCACCCCGTACATCGGCAGGACGGCCGTCATCACCGGCGGCACGATCGGCATCGGCCTCGCCACGGCCAAGGCGCTGGTGGAGGGCGGCGCGCGGGTCGTGGTGACCGGCCGCAACGAGGACAACCTGCGGGCGGCGCGGGAGGAGCTCGGGCCCGGCGCGCACGTCTTCCGCTCCGACACCGCCGACCTCGGCGACATCGACGCCCTGGCCGCGCTCGCCGGGGAGCGGCTCGGTCAGGTGGACCTGGTGTTCGTCAACGCCGGGGTCGCCACCCTGCACCCCTTCCCGGACGTCACCGAGGACGACTACGACCGGCAGTTCGACGTCAACACCAAGGGCGCGTACTTCACCATGCGCCGCCTCGCCCCGCTGGTCAGAGAAGGCGGGTCGTTCGTGCTGACCACCTCGGTCGTGGTGGACTCCGGCAGCCCCGGCATGAGCGTCTACTCCGGCACCAAGGGCGCGCTGCGGTCGTTCGCCAAGGTGTTCGCCGCCGAGCTGCTGCCGCGGGGCATCCGGGTGAACACCGTGAGCCCGGGCTTCATCAGGACGCCCACGCTCGGCGCCGTGGACGCCACCGAGGAGGAGCGCGCCGCGTTCGAACGGCTCGGCGACGCCGTCACCCCGATGCGCCGGCACGGCACCTCCGAGGAGGTCGCCGCCGCCGTCCTGTTCCTGGCCTTCGACGCCACCTTCACCACCGGCACGGAACTCGCGGTGGACGGCGGCCTCGGCCAGGGCCTGTCCCGCCCCGCCTAGCGGAGGCGGGGCGCCGCGGTCCCGGGCGTCCAGGCGCTTGTCATCCGGCGGGCCGCACGGGGGTCACAGGGAGGAGGGGATCGCGGGGTGGCGCATGGCGATGATGGTGCCGCGGACGATGGCCTCCTTGTAGAGGGCGGCCGGGCGGCGGGTGAGGACGGTCTCGCCAGCCTGTCAGGGCGTGCGCCCGCCCGCGCGAGGGCCCTGGACGGACGGGCGGTGAACACGCCGGCGTAGTAGTCCCGCTACAAAACTATCCATTACCTAACGTATTCTCGGAGGCATGAGCACGCCCGCGCCCTCCAGAACCGTTCGCGACCTCACCGGCATGCTGGCGCACGCCGCCCACGTGATGACCACCCGGCTCACCGCCGCGTTGGCCGAGATCGGCAGCTCGCCGCGCGCGCACTGCGTGCTGTACCACGCCATGGAGGCCGAGCGCACGCAGATCCAGATCGCCGAGATGACCGACCTGGACAAGACCACCATGGTCGTGACCGTGGACGAGCTGGAGCGCGAGGGCCTGGCCGAGCGCCGCCCGTCCACGACCGACCGGCGCGCGCGCATCATCGCGGTCACACCCCTCGGCGAGGAGAACGTGCGGCGCGGTCAGGAGATCGTCGACCGGGTGCACGCGGAGGTGCTGGGGTTCCTGCCCGAGGACCAGCGGCAGGCGTTCGTCGACGCGCTGGCCCGCCTGGTGGAGGGGGAGCTGTCCAAGCCCGTCGAGTGCGACAGGCCGGTGCGCAGGCCGCGCCAATCGCGCAAGTAGTCCCCTGAAAGATAGTCTGTTAACAGAGTATCTGCTACGGTCTCTTCTGTCGTTCTACCGAACAGGAGAGACATGTCCACCTCCGCGCGTTCGCGCACCCTGGCGCTCGCGATCCTGTGCGCCGGGATGCTGATGATCGTCCTGGACGGGGTGATCGTCACCGTGGCGCTCCCGGCCATGCAGCGTGACCTCGGCTTCACCCCCTCCGGCCTGACCTGGACCGTCAACGCCTACTTGATCGCCTTCGGCGGGTTCCTGCTGCTGGCCGGACGGCTCGGCGACCTGCTCGGCCGCAGGCACGTGTTCGTGGCCGGACTCGCGCTGTTCAGCGCCGCCTCCGCGCTGTGCGGGCTGGCGAGCGGGCCCGAGATGCTCATCGCCGCGCGGTTCCTGCAGGGCCTCGGCGGCGCGATGGCCTCCGCGGTCAGCCTCGGCATGATCGTGACGCTGTACCCCGGGCCCGCCGAGCGCGCCAAGGCGTTCGGCGCGTTCAGCTTCGTCGGCGCGGGCGGCGCCTCGCTCGGGCAGGTGCTCGGCGGCGTGCTCACCCAGGGCCTGAGCTGGCACTGGATCTTCTTCATCAACGTGCCCATCGGCCTGCTGGCGATCGTGCTCTCCGTGCGGGTGCTGGCGGCCGACCGCGGGCTCGGCACCCGCGCGGGCGCCGACGTCCTCGGCGCCGCGCTGGTCACCGCCGGGCTGATGCTCGGCGTCTACACGATCGTCGAGGCCGAGGACCAGGGCTGGGCCTCCGCGCACACCCTCGGCTTCGGCGCGGTCTCGGTGGCGTTGCTCGCCGCCTTCGTCCTGCGCCAGGCCAGGGCCGCGCGGCCGCTGCTCCCCCTGCGCGTGTTCGCCTCCAGGAACGTCACCGGCGCCAACGCGATCCAGACGCTCATGGTCGCGGCGCTGTTCTCCTTCCAGGTGCTCATCGCCCTCTACATGCAGAACGTCCTCGGGTACAGCGCCAGCGAGACGGGCCTTGCCATGCTGCCCTGCGCCGCGGCCATCGCGGTGGTCTCGCTGCTGGTCGCCGCGCCGCTGATCGCCCGGTTCGGCGAGCGCCGGGTGCTGGTCGCCGGGCTGGCGCTGCTGACCGTGGGCATCGGCCTGCTCACCCGGCTGCCCACCGCCGACGCCCGCTACGTCACCGACCTGCTGCCGACCATGCTGTCGGGCGGCGGTTTCGGCCTGGCGATCACCGCGCTCACCACCCTTGCCATGTCCGCCGCGCGTCCCGACGACGCCGGGCTCGCGTCGGGGCTGTTCAACACCACCCAGCAGGTCGGCGGCGCCGTGGGCCTGGCCGTCCTCGGCACGATCGCCGCCGCCTCCGCCGACACCGCCCTGGCCGGGGGCGCGGAGCGGGCCGCCGCGCTGACCGGAGGGTTCCACCTGGCCTTCACGGTCGGGACCGGCCTGCTGCTGGCCGCGCTCGTGCTGGCCCTGACCGTCCTGCGCGGCGCCCGGCCCGCCGCGGCCCCCGCCGACGCCCAGGCGCCCGAGGCCGCCCGGGTCTGACCGGTCGCGGACCGGCGCGGTCAGCGTCCGGTGCGCGCACGGTCAGCGCCCCCGCCGAGGGTGTGCGGGACAGCGCCCCGCCGCACCCGCGAAGGAGAGTCCCCGACATGGCGGAACCGGACGTCACCGGCAGCTTCACCGGCAGCAGGGCCAGGGCCGGCCACAAGGAATGGACCGGCTTGGCCATGCTCGTGCTGCCGTGCCTGCTCGTCTCGATGGACCTCAGCGTGCTGTTCCTGGCGCTGCCGTTCATCAGCGCCGATCTGGCCCCGACCGGCACCCAGCAGCTCTGGATGATGGACATCTACGGGTTCGTGCTGGCCGGCATGCTGATCACGATGGGCGCCGTCGGCGACAGGATCGGCCGCCGCCGGCTGCTGATCGCCGGAGCCGGGGCGTTCGGCGTCGCCTCGCTGGCCGCCGCCCACGCCGGCAGCGCCGAGGCGCTGATCGCGGCCCGGGCGGTGCTGGGGCTGGCCGGGGCCACGCTGATGCCCTCGACGCTGGCGCTGATCCGCACCATGTTCCACGACCCGCTCCAGCGCAAGACCGCCGTCGCGATCTGGACCGGCGGCATGACCGGGGGCGCCGTGATCGGCCCCATCGTCGGCGGGTTCCTGCTGGAGCACTACTGGTGGGGCTCGGCGTTCCTGGTCAACGTGCCCGCGATGGCGCTGCTGCTCGTGCTCGGCCCGGTGCTGCTGCCCGAGTTCCGCGCCCCGGCCCCCGGCCGCTTCGACCTGCCCGGCGCGCTGCTGTCACTGGCCGCGGTGATCGCCGCCATCTACGGCGTCAAGGAGACGGCGGTGAACGGGTTCGAGCCCCTCCCCCTGCTCTGCCTCGTCGGCGGGCTGCTCCTCGGCGCCGCGTTCCTGCGCCGGCAGCGCCGCGCCGCGGCCCCGCTGATCGAGCCGGCCCTGCTGCGGCGCCGCACCTTCGGCACCTCCCTCGCGGTGAACACGGTGGTGATGTTCGGCTTCATCGGCGGTTCGCTCCACACCAACCAGTACCTGCAGCTCGTGCTCGGCATGCGGCCCTTCGCCGCCGCCCTGTGGTCGCTGGTCGTGGTCCCTGCCATCGTGGCGGGCATCACCCTGTCCGGCGCGCTGGCGCGGCGGATGCGTCCCGGGCACGTGCTGGCCGTGGCCCTGTCCGTCGCCGCCGGCGGGTTCGTGCTGCTGGCGGCGCTGCGGCCCGACTCTCCGCTGTGGCTGTTCGCGACCGCGGTGTCGGCGCTGGCCTCCGGCGTCCTGATGGCGGCCACGCTGACCGCCGACATGGTCCTCACGGCGGCGCCGCCGGAGCGGGCCGGCGCCGCGTCGGCGCTGTCGGAGACCGGCAGCGAGCTCGGCGGGGCGCTCGGCATGGCGGTGCTCGGCAGCGTCGGCGCCGCCGTCTACGGCGGGCGGATGGCGGAGCCGTCGATTCCCGGGCTGTCCCCGGAGGCGGCGCGGACGGCGGGCGACACGCTGGCGGCGGCCGTCGCCGCGGCGGCGCGGGTGCCCGGCCCGGCCGGGGACGCGCTGCTGCGGGCGGCCAGGGACGCCTTCACCGAGGGGATGAACGTGACGGCGGCGGCCGGGGCGGTGGTCATGGCGGCGACGGCCGTCCTCGCCATGGTGCTGCTGCGCCGCGTCGAGCCGGGCACCGCGGCGCGGACGGCGTCCCCGGCCGAGCCCGCCGTCCGCGCGTGCGGACCCGCCGCCGCGCCCCCGGGAAGCGATCAGGGGGCGCGGCGGCCTAGGACGCCAGGGCGGCGGCGTCCTCGACGGCGGACAGCAGGCCGCGGAGAGCCTCGTTGAACCGCCGCGGGCGTTCCAGGTTGGGCAGATGGCCGGCGCCCTCGACCACCACGAGCGTGGCCCCGGGGACCCGGTCGCGCATGTACTCGGCGTCGGTCACGGGGGTGAACTCGTCGTCCCGGCCCACCACGACCAGCGTCGGCACCGTGACCGTGCCGAGCAGGTCGCCGTAGGAGGGGCGCTCGGCCCGGCCGCGCAGCGCCGCCGCGGCCCCCGCCGGCGGGGCGGCGCGCATCATGCCGAGCACGTGCGCGGCGACCTCGGGCAGGGCCTCGGCGTTGTAGGGGGCGATCATCTTGGTCAGGACCTCCTCGGCGTAGGGGCCCATGCCCTCGCGCAGCAGCCGCTCGGCCTGGTCCCGCCGGGCCCGCCGGCCTTCGGCGGTGTCGGCCCCGGCGAAGGTGTCGGCGAGCAGCAGCCCGCGCACCCGCTCGGGGAACAGGCGGCAGAACTCCATGACGATCTGGCCGCCCATCGACAGGCCGCCGATCACGGCCCCGTCCAGCCCGAGGTGGTCGAGCAGGGCGGCGATGTCGCGCGCGAACGCGCCGAGCGGCGTCGTGCCGGGGACGACCTCGCTCTGCCCGTAGCCGCGCAGGTCGGGCACGACGACGCGCCGGGTGGGCCCGGCGAGCGCGGCGACCTGCGGCGCCCACATCGAACGGTCGAAGGGGTGCCCGTGCACGAGCACCAGCGGCTCGCCGGCGCCCGCATCGTCGTAGGCGATCGTGACGCCGTTCACGACCGCGCGCCCGGTCCTGACCTCCACCTGATCCCCCGTCCCGCGCGGTCGTGCGCCGCGCTCAACGCGATGCTAGAAGGCCGCCCAACCTCGGTGCAATGCTATCTTTGCACTCGGTGCAATATCAGGCTTTGCCGTCGATTGAGACGAGGCGCGTGTGGAGGACTATCGGAGCATCGCGGACGCCCTGGCCGCCGACATCGCCGCCGGGCGGCTGCGGCCGGGCGACCGTCTGCCGCCCCAGCGCGCGTTCGCCCGCCGCCGGGGCATCGCGGGCTCCACCGCCGCCCGCGTGTACCGGGAGCTCGGCCGCCGCGGGCTGGTCACCGGCGAGGTGGGCCGGGGCACGTTCGTCCGGGCCGGGGACCGGCCTCCGGGACCGGCCCTGGTCGAGCCCGGCGCCGCCCGCGTCGACCTGGAGCTCAACTACCCGGTCGTGGAAGGGCAGGCGGCCCTGCTCGCCGGGGCGCTCGGCGGCCTCCTGCGGCCCGACGTGCTGACCTCCGCCCTGCTCCCGGCCGGCCCGTCCGGCACGCCCGAGGCGCGCGAGGCGACGGCCCGGCTGATCGCCCGGGGCGGCTGGGAGCCCGGCCCGGCGCGGCTGCTGTTCGCCGGGAACGGCAGGCAGGCGGTGGCCGGCGCGGTCGCCGCGCTGGTCCCGGCCGGAGGGCGGCTCGGCGTGGACGCCCTCACCTACCCCATGATCAAGGTCATCGCCGGGCGGCTCGGCGTCACGCTGGTCCCGATCGCCGCCGACGAGGACGGGATGCGCCCGGACGCCCTGGCCGCCGCGCACCGCCGGGCCCCGCTGCGCGCGGTCTACCTGCAGACCACCCTGCACAACCCGCTCGGGCTCACGATGCCGCCGGCGCGGCGCGCGGACCTGGCCGCCACGCTGCGCGACCTCGGGCTGCACGCCGTCGAGGACGCGATCTGGGCCTTCCTCCGCGAGGACGCCGAACCACCGCTCGCCGCGCTCGCCCCCGAGCGGACCGTCCTCGCCGACAGCCTGTCCAAGCGGCTGGCTCCCGGCCTGACGATCGGGTTCGCGCTGGCCCCCGCCGAGCTGTCGGCGCCCGTCGCCGCCGCCCTGCGCTCAGGGGCCTGGACGGCCACCGGCTTCGCCCTGTCGGCCGCGGCCCGCTGGATCGCGGACGGCACCGTGGCCGAGGTCGAGCGGGCCAAGCGCCGCGACGCCGCGCTGCGCCAGCGGGTGGCCGCGCGCCACCTGGCCGGGTTCGCCGTCCGGACCGACCCGCACGCTTACTTCTGCTGGTGGGAGCTGCCTCCGCCGTGGCGCGCCGAGACCTTCGTCGCGGCGGCGGCGCGCCGGGGCATCGCGGTCACGCCTGCCGCGTCCTTCGCCGTCAGCGCCCGCAGCGCCCCTGCGGCCGTGCGCCTCGGCCTCGCCTCCCCGCCCGTGGACGTCCTGTCCGAGGCGCTGGCCGCCCTCGCGGCGCTGGCCCGGCGCACCCCGGAGGACGCCGCCGACGAGTGACCCGCCCGTTCGCCTGGTGACGCTTGTGATTTGTACAGTTCTGGTATGACAAGGGCTGAGATCCATCACCGCCACAGGGACGTGACCGGGGGCTGGTTGCGTCCCGCCGTGTTCGGCGTGATGGACGGGCTCGTCTCCAACGCCTCCCTCATCGCCGGAGTGGTGGGCGGCGGCGCCACCGCCAAGACCGTGACCGTGGCCGGGCTCGCCGGGCTGGCCGCCGGAGCGTTCTCGATGGCCACCGGCGAGTACACCTCGGTGCGCTCCCAGTCGGAGATGACGCTCGCCGAGATCGCCGTCGAGCGCCACGAGATCGCCAGGAACCCGCAGGCCGAGCAGGACGAGCTGGCCGCCCTCTACGAGTCGCGCGGCCTCGCGCCCGAGCTGGCCCAGGAGGTGGCGCGGCAGCTCCACAGCCGCGACGACGTCGCCTGGCGGGTGCACGCCCGCGAGGAGCTCGGGGTGGACCCCGACGACCTGCCCTCGCCGTGGCTGGCGGCCGGGTCGTCGTTCGTGGCGTTCTCGATCGGCGCGCTCGTCCCGGTGCTGCCGTTCCTGTTCGGCTTCACCTCGATGGTCGCCGCCATCGTGCTGACCGCCCTCGGACTGGCCGGCACGGGCGCCCTGGTGGGACGGCTGACCACGCGCTCTCCTCTGCTCAGCGGCGCCAGGCAGCTCCTGCTGGGCACGGCCGCCGCGGCCGTGACCTTCGGCATCGGCAACCTCGTCGGCGCCACGCTCACCTGACCCCCGCGCGCGGTCGCGGCGCTCCGGATCGCCGAGGTCCCGGCGCGGGATGCCGGCGATCCGCCCGGGAGTGCCCTGTTCATCCCGCAACGGAGGAACTCCCCCCTGATGCGGCCACTTCCGGCCAAAGTGATCGCCATGCTGCGGCAATATCCACTTTTCCTATGTATTAAGTGGGTATAATGATCGATATTGCCGTCTTCACCGAGGGGATCGGATGGCTCTACCGGACTTCCTGGTGATCGGAGCCCCCAAGGCCGGAACCACGGCCTTGCACGCGGCGCTCGCCCGACACCCGGCGCTCTTCATGTCCGCCGTCAAGGAGCCCAAGCACTTCCTCACCGACGGACCACCGCCCACACGCGGCGGTCCGGGAGACACGCAGACCTTCCGCGAGCACGTATGGCGCCGCGAGGACTACGAGGCGCTGTTCGACGCCGCGCCCCCGGGCGCGCTCACGGGCGAGTCCACGCCGTTCTACCTGTACGACCGGCGGGCGCAGCTCCGCATCCACGCGGCGATCCCGCACGCCAAGCTCATCGTCGTCCTGCGCGACCCCGTCGAGCGGGCGCACTCCAACTGGACGCACCTGTGGTCGGCGGGGCTCGAACCGGTGGGCGACGTGGTGCGCGCCTGCGCCGAGGAGGAACGCAGGATCGCGGCGGGGTGGTCGGCCTTCTGGCACTACGTCGGGCTCGGCAGGTACGGCGAGCAGCTTCGCCACCTGTACAGGCTGTTCCCGCAGGACAACGTGCTGGTGTTCCGCTACCGCGACCTCGTCGACGAGCCGCTGAAGACCCTCGACCGCATCTGCGGGTTCCTCGGGGTGGAACGGGGCGTCATCTCCGAGGTGCCGCGCGAGAACGTCACCGCCCATCCCGAGCGGACGCTGCGCCACCAGGCGCTGTCCCGGGTGATCCGCGCCGGGGCCGCCGTCGGGCGCCACCTGCCCGGCTCGCTCGCGGGCCGCCTCACCGAGTCGCTGGAAGGGGCGCTCCAGGACAACGGCAGGCCGCGCCGGCCGCTGAGCTGGGATCAGCGCCAGGCCCTCATCCCCCGCTTCGAGGAGGACATCGTTCTCCTCCAGGAGGTCACGGGCGAGGACTTCGGCGACTGGCTGCGCCCCCGCGAACGCTCGGGCGGCCTCATGGGCGACCGCCCCCCGGGCCAGCGCCAGGCCCGCAACGGCCGCCCCCGCCTCCCCTGACCCGGAAGCCCGCCCCCCTTACCCGCCGCGCAGGCCCACCCCGCCTCCGTGACGCGGACGCGTGCCCACGGCGCGACGGGAGTGAACGCTCCGGCTCAGCCGGGCGTCCCCCGGCACGGGACCCCTCGCCCGTCCCGATGCCGGGGCCGCCCGTCGAGCGGGCCGGGTCAGCGCAGTTCGCTGCGCAGTTCGTGGGCGCCGTCCTGGCGCGTGTACTCGTAGTACAGGCGCTTGCGGCCGTCGGGGAGCTCCACGACGTCGAGGTAGCGCAGCCCGCCGTACGGCGAGACCGCGAACGGGTCCTCACCGACCGGCGTCAGCGTCGCGTGGTCGGTGCCCGTGGCGAGCCCCGTGCGCTCCTCGTAGTTCTCCCCCGCGGTGGCGCGACCGTCATAGGCGGCGACGAGCGCGCCCTCGTGCCTGACCACCGTGGTGATCCTGGCGCCGCGGGAGTCCCAGCAGCCGGGACGGCCGCTGAGCGCGGTGCCGTGCCACGTCCAGACCACGCCGTCCTCGCTGGTGGCGTAGTCGCTGACCATCTGGTCCTCCTCGCCGGGGTCGGCGAGCGGGTGGCAGGAGGCCCACAGGTGCCACACGCCGTCGTGGCGCACGATCACCGGGTCCTTCACTCCGGTCTTGGGGTCCCCGGGGAGGACGACCTGCCGGGCGGCCGGGTCGAACCGGGACGGGTCGGTCGCTTCTAGCAGTTCCACCCTCCAGTGCTTGGAGTCGTAGGTGGCGCAGCTGATGTAGAGCCGCCACAGGCCCTCGGGGGTGCGCACCAGCGCGGGGCGCTCCAGGGATTCGGTGTCCACCTCCTCACGGCGGAGCGTGTAGATCGTCTCGAAGCGCTCGCCGTCGTCCGACCGGGCGACCACGACGGCGTAGCCGCGCCCCTCGCCGATGGGCCGGCGGAGGCGGTAGGCCAGGTAGATCACGCCGTCGCTGAGGACGGCGCTCGGCGCGCCCGCCCAGAAACCGGGCGCGTCCTGCGGAGGAGCGACGACGACCGTCGAGTGATCGGGACGGGGCGGCGGCACGGCCGCGTGAGGGTCGTTGAGAGAGTCCTGATTTTTCATCGGCACGTCGAAACAATAGACAACATTCACCCATGCTGGGGGAAGACGTGGCCGGTCAGGGGCGTGATCGCCTTTTCGGGGCCCCATAAGGGCCCCTGATTCCGGCCCCGGCCGACCCCCGGTGACAGGCCCTCACACCGGGGGATCGGACGCGGCCGGAACAACCGGCGCGGAAGGGACGGCCGCGTCGTCACAGGACGAGCGGCGCGGCCGGTGAGGGGTCGGCGGCCGTCGGCCCGATGAGGAGTTACCGGGTTTCCCGGGCGTCGCGGCGAAGGCACGATATGAAGGAACCGGCGGTATGTGGCTGGTTCCGCACACTAAGGTTGATCTTGAGTGCGCGGCCGTGACCGTACGGCGGGAGCAACCGGAAGGCAGTAATCCAGAGATGTCAGACGCCCCCCACAACCCGATCGACGCGGTCGATCTGCAGACCAACCGGCCGCACTCGGCACGGGTCTACGACTACATCATGGGCGGCAAGGACAACTTCGCCGCCGACCGGGAGACCGCGGCCACGGTGCTGGCCGACTGGCCGGGACTGCGCACCTCGATGCTGGCCAACCGCGCCTGCATGCACCGGATGGCCCGCTACCTCACCGGCCGGGGCGTGCGGCAGTTCATCGACGTCGGCACCGGCATCCCCTCGTCGCCGAACCTGCACGAGGTGATCCAGCGGACCGCGCCCGACGCGCGCATCGTCTACGTCGACAACGACCCCATCGTGCTGACGCACGCGCGCGCCCTGCTGACCGGCACGCCCGAGGGGCGCATCGCCTACATCCAGGCCGACATGCGCACCCCCGAGACGCTGCTCGGCGACGCGACGCTCCACCAGGTGATCGACCTCTCCCGGCCGGTCGCGCTGACCGTGATAGCGATGCTCCAGTTCGTCGAGCACGCCCAGCAGGTGGTGGAGGCGCTGCTGCGGCCGCTCCCCTCGGGCAGCTACCTCGCCATCACCATCCCCACCGGCGAGCTCGCCCCCGAGTCCGAGCGCCTGGCCCGCGAGTACACCGACCGGGGCATCCCGATGTACCTGCGCGGACGCGCCGAAGTGGAACGCCTGTTCACCGGCCTGGACCTGCTCGACCCCGGCGTCGTCCCGATGCCCCGCTGGCAGCCGGACCCCGGCGAGGAGCCGCTCCCGGACGCTGCCACCAACATGTACGCCGCGGTGGGCCGCAAGCCGTAGGACGGGCGGGCCCGCGTTCCCCGCCGCGGCGCGCCCGCGCGTACGCTGACACGCACCCCTGGCCGGCCCCGGCGAGATTCTCGCGGAACCGTCGCGTGGAGATGTCCGGACGCGGCGCGCGGCCTCGACGTCCCGGGTGTGCGGCGCCGCGAGGGCGCCGGCGGAGAGGAAGACGACCGTGAAGTACATGATCCTGATGTACGGCTCGCAGCGGGACCACGACATGCTCGCGGGCAAGGACACCGGCGGGGTGGTCTGGACGCAGGAGGACATCGCCGCCCTGCACGCCTTCATGGCCGAGTGGAACCAGGACCTCATCGAGTCCGGCGAGTTCGTCGACGCCCAGGGCATGACGGCCCCGGTGCACGCCCGCAGGATCCGGCTGCGGGACGGGGTGCCGGTCGTGACCGACGGGCCGTACGCCGAGACGCAGGAGGTGCTGGCCGGGTACACGACGGTGGAGTGCGAGAGCTTCGACCGCGCCACCCAGATCGCCGCCCGGCTCGCGGACACCCCGCACCCGAAGGGCGCGAACCTGCAGCACGAGTGGTACGTGGACGTGCGGCCGCTGGCCGGTGCCACGGAGGAGCTGGACTAGCGCCGCATGGCGACGGGGGACGACGCCGGGGACCTGCGCGCGCTCGCGCCGCAGGTGCTCGGCGCGCTCGTGCGGCGCTACGGCAACTTCGCCACCGCCGAGGACGCCGTGCAGGAGGCTTTGCTCGCGGCGGCCGTGCAGTGGCCGCGGGAGGGCCGTCCGCGCGACCCCCGCGCCTGGCTGATCACCGTCGCCTCGCGGCGCCTGACCGACCTGCTGCGCGCCGAGCGGGCCCGCCGGGACCGCGAGGACGCCGCCGCCCGGTGGACGCCGCCCGACCAGTTGCTCGCTCCCCCGGCGGACCGCCGGCCGCAGGACTCCGACGACACGCTGATCCTGCTGTTCATGTGCTGCCACCCCTCGCTGTCGCCCGCCTCGCAGATCGCGCTCACCCTGCGCGCGGTGGGCGGCCTGACGACGGCGCAGATCGCCCGCGCCTTCCTGGTGCCGGAGGCGACGATGACCCGCCGCATCAGCCGGGCCAAGCAGCGCGTCAAGGACAGCGGCGTCCCGTTCGCCGTCCCGGCGGGCCCGGAGCGGGACGCCCGGCTCGGCGCGGTGCTGCACGTCCTGTACCTGATCTTCAACGAGGGCTACGCGACCACCTCGGGGCCCGCCCTGCACCGGCGGGAGCTGTCGGCGGAGGCCATCCGCCTCGCCCGCCTGCTGCACGGCCTGCTGCCCGGCGACGGCGAGGTGGCGGGGCTGCTGGCGCTGATGCTGCTCACCGACGCCCGCAGGCCCGCGCGCACCGGGCCGGACGGCGCGCTGATCCCGATGGCCGAGCAGGACCGCGGCCTGTGGGACGCCGGGCTGATCGCCGAAGGGATCGCCCTGGTGACGGCCGCGCTGGCGCACGGCACGCCGGGGCCGTACCAGATCCAGGCCGCGATCGCGGCGGTCCACGACGAGGCGCCGGACGCGGCGCGCACCGACTGGCCGCAGATCATGGCGTTGTACGAGCTGCTGGCCCGGGTGGCGGGCGGGCCGGTGGTGGCGCTGAACCACGCCGTCGCGGTGGCGATGGTCAAGGGCGCCCGCGCGGGGCTGGACCTGCTCGACGACCTCGCCGCCGACGAGCGGATCGCCGGGGACCACCGCCTGTTCGCGGTGCGCGCGCACCTGCTGGAGATGTCCGGCGACCACGCGGCGGCCCGCGCGGCCTACCGGGAGGCGGCCGCACGGACCTCCGGCCTCGCCCGGCAGCGCTACCTGAACGCCAAGGCGTCCCGGCTCACCGGTCCCGGCTGACGCGTCCCCACGCCGCGCGCCCCCGCGGCGGACGAGGGGCGACGCGCAGGGCGTGGGCCACGCCGGCCGCGGCCACGCGCCGTCGGGGCCGCGGAGGGCGGGGTCCGCTCGTCAGGCGGTGGGGACCTTGTCGAGGAAGCCGTAGACGTGGCGGATGCGGCCGTCCTCGGTGAGGGTCACCACGTCGAAGCCGTCCATGACGGACTCGGCGTCCCCGCGCGGGCCGAGCCGCCAGCCGAAGCGCGCCACGTCGTGGTGGGCGTCCACCGTGCCGGCGAGCCGGAACGCGAACCCGGGGAACTGCGCCTGCACGGCGGCGATCATCGCGTCGATGGCGTCGTGCCCCTCGACGGCGGCCAGCGGGTCGGTGTAGTAGCCCTCCGCGTCCCACACCCGGGCGACGCCCGCGCGGCGCGCCGCCGGGTCGGTCTCGTTCCACACGGCGATGTACTGGCTGACCAGTTCTTCGATGTCGCTCATCATCGCTCTCCTCATCGATCCTCATCGGGAAACCTTGTCCGGCGCCCCGGCCCGCGGGCCGGGGTCCGTCCCACGCCTCAACCTTGGCGCGCCCGGCGGCGGAAATCGATTACGCGCCAGGTAACCGTCCGCCCCCGGCGGCCCGCGTTCGCGGCGCCGGGGGCGGACGGCGGAGGGAGGGTCAGCGGCCGAGGCGCTGGTAGCGGCGGACCGACAGGGGGATGAAGATCACGAGCAGGAGCAGCGGCCAGGCCAGGGCCATGAGCCGCGCGTGCTGCGCGGCCCAGGTGTCGCCGCCCCAGCCGGGGTTGCCGAACAGCTCGCGGGTCGCCGACACGGTGGCCGACATCGGGTTCCACTCGGCGATCGCGCCGAGCCAGCCGGGCATGGTGGCGGGCGAGGCGAAGGTGTTGGACAGGAAGCCGACCGGCCACACCAGGATCTGCAGGGCCACGACCGCCTCGGGGTTCCTGAGCACCAGCCCGAGGTAGATGCCGGCCCACAGCAGGGCGAGGCGCAGCAGCAACAGCAGGCCCACCGCGGCCAGCGCCGCGCCGGGCCCCTCGTGCCAGCGCCAGCCGACGGCCAGCCCGCAGGCGATCATCACGGCGAGCGCGGCGGCCGAGTTGAGCATGTCGGCGACGCCGCGCCCGGTCACGACCGCCGACGGCGCCATGGGCAGCGAGCGGAACCGGTCGGTGACGCCGCGCGCGGCGTCGGCGCTGACGGCGGTGAAGGTGGCCTCGATGCCGAAGACCATGGTCATGGCGAACATGCCGGGCATGAGGAACTCCCGGTAGTCCCCGCCGCCGGGGATCACCATGCCGCCGCCGAACATGTAGGCGAAGATCAGCACGACCATGACCGGGAACAGCAGCCCGATGAAGAACTGGGCCGGCTGCCGGGCCCAGTGGGCCAGGTCGCGCCGGGTGATCACCCAGCCGTCTGCCAGGGCCCACCGCAGCCGGGTGAGGCCGCCGCGCGGGGCGGGGGTCGCGATCGTCACGCGGCCACCTCCCGCCCGGCGCGGTCGCCGGTGAGGCGCAGGAACACCTCGTCGAGCGAGGGGCGGCGCAGCGTGATGTCCTCGGCGGCGATGCCGGCCTCGTCCAGGGCGCGGACCAGGTCGGTGAGCGCGGCCACCCGGTCGCGCACCGGGACGCTGACGCGGCGGGTGTCGGGGTCGCCCTCGGGTTCGCCGCCGGTGACGCGCGCGGCGAGCGCCATGGCCCCGGCGAGGTCGTCGCCGGCGCGCAGCACGATGTCGACGCGGTCCTCGCCGATGCGGCTCTTCAGCTCGTCGGGGCTGCCCTCGGCGATCACGCGGCCCGCGTCCATGACGCAGATCTTGGCGGCGAGCCGGTCGGCCTCCTCCAGGTACTGGGTGGTGAGCAGGACGGTGGTGCCCGCCGCGACCAGGGACGCGACGGCCTCCCAGACCTCGTTGCGCCCGCGCGGGTCGAGGCCGGTGGTGGGCTCGTCCAGGAACAGCACGGACGGGGCGATGATGAGCCCGGCGGCCAGGTCGAGCCTGCGGCGCATGCCGCCGGAGTACTGCTTGACCGGCTTGGCGCCGGTGTCGGCCAGGCCGAACCGCTCCAGCAGCTCGTCGGCCCTGCGGCGCGCCCGGGCCAGGCCGAGGTGGTAGAGGCGGCCGAACATGACCAGGTTCTGCCGTCCGCTCAGCACCTCGTCGAGGGCGGCGTTCTGGCCGACGAGCCCGACGCGCCGGCGCGCCTCGGCGGCCTGCCGTACGACGTCGAACCCGGCGACCTCGGCACGGCCGCCGTCGGGCCGCAGCAGCGTGGTCAGCACCCGCACGGCAGTCGTCTTGCCGGCGCCGTTGGGGCCGAGCAGCCCGCACACGATGCCCTCGGGCACGGCGAGGTCGAACCCCGCCAGCGCTTCCTTGCCGCCGTACCGCTTGCGCAGCCCTTCCGCGACCACCGCGTGTCCGGTGGTTTCCACTGGCACCCTCCTCAGTTTCCGTACACTGTACCGTACAGCATACGGGCTGCCGTACGGTACAGCATGCGCCGACGGCGGGCAAGCCGGGGACGGGCACGGGACGGCGATAGGATGCGAGCCACGATGACGACCGAGTACACCGGCGGGGGCGACCCCGCGCGCAGCCTGGCCCTGCTGTGGCGCACCAGCGAGAAGTCCGGCAGGAAGGGCGGGCCCGACCTCAGCGTCGACCGCATCGTCGCGGCCGCGATCGAGGTCGCCGACGCCGACGGCCTCGGCGCGCTGTCCATGCGCCGGGTCGCCGAGCGGCTCGGCGTCGGCACCATGTCGCTGTACACCTACGTACCGGGCAAGGCCGAGCTGCTGGACCTGATGCTGGACACGGTGATCGGCGAGGCCGCCAGGCCGGCCGAGGTCGAGGGCGGCTGGCGCGCCAGGCTGGAGCTGATCGCCCGCGAGAAGTGGGCGCTCTACCAGCGCCACCCCTGGCTGTCCTACGTCGCCACCGGCCGTCCCCCGCTCGGCCCGAACGTGTCCGACTCCTACGAGTACGAGCTGTCCGCCGTCGACGGCATCGGCCTCACCGACCTGGAGATGGACTCGGTGGTCACGCTCGTCGGCGGGTACGTCCACGGCGCGGCGCGCGGCGCGGTGGAGGCCGCCCAGGCCGAGCAACGCACGGGCATGACCGACGAGCAGTGGTGGTGGGCCCACGCCCCCTACCTGGGCAAGCTCATGGACCCTTCTCGCTTCCCGCTGGGGGCGCGGGTCGGCCAGGCGGCCGGCGAGGCGCACAAGGGGGCCTCCGACCCGGTGCACGCCTTCGAGTTCGGCCTCGAACGCGTCCTGGACGGCATCGCCGCCCTCGTCGAGCGCAGGTCCACGCCCGCCTCCTGACCCCCCGCGTCCGCGGCGACAGCCCCGTGCTAGCGAGAACTGCCGGACGCCTCGGTGACCTTCGCGACATCGGGGGCGTAGACCGTCATCCAGTGCGGGCGCAGCCGGTAGTAGACCACCTCGTTGTCCCAGTCGAAGGCGTCGTCGCCGTAGAAGTCCTTGAAGTAGGCGAGCAGGTCCGGCCAGTCCGCGGCGGGTTCGCCGTCCTGCGGATTGAGCGTCTCGACCGTGCCGTGCGTGAACACGCCCAGGTCCTCGCCGCGCATGTGCGCGACGCTGACGGCGGGGCGGGCGGCGAGGTGGCGGGCCTTGGCGGCGCCGCGCGCCGTGCCGAAGTGCCATTGGCCGTGCAGGAAATGCCCGTCCACGCCGCTGATCCGCGGCTCGCCCTTCGCCGTCACGGTGGAGACGGCGAGCGTGCACATACCGGTCAGGACCCGGGTGAGCGTCTCCGCGCTCATGGTCCTCTCGGTGAAGATCGAGCGCAGGTGCGAGGTGGAACGGGCAAGCGAGGTGTCGAGGAGGGCTTGCAGCCGTTCGAGCTCTTCCGGCATTTCGCGCATCGAGATCCTTGTCCGTCCGAAGGTTCATGTCATCTGTCCCGCGTCCGCCATGGACGCCGGTGCCACCATGCTCCCTACGAAATACGACACCTACTGTCGTGTATTTCGCCCATCGTGCGGACCACCGGCCGTCCCGGTGATGGGTGGGTGAGCACGCGAGGCAAGGCGCGGAACTCCTCGTCGCCGGGCCCGCCCGCGCAGGCCGCGCGGACGGACAAGGGGTGGCCCGGCCACATGGCCGGGCCACCCTTTCGGGGGCGTGCGAGTCAGGCGGGCCGCGCAGCGGACGCTGGGGCGGCGGCCAGCAGGTCGAGGAAGGCCGTGGCCGCCGGGGACGGCCGGGAGTGCCAGATCAGGTGCTCCACCCGCGTGGGGGCGTCGCGAAGACGGATGACGCGCAGGTCGGTGAAGCGCGGCGCGTACGCGGCCGGCAGCATGCCGACCCCGAGGCCCTGCCGGACCAGATCGACCATGAGGTCGGCGGACGACACCTCGAAGGGCACCTCGCGCCGGACCCCCGCGGCCGCGAAGGCCTCGTCCGACTGCGCCCGCCCGGCCGCGCCGGCGCGGAAGTCGATGATCGGAAAGCAGAAGATGGTCACACATGACGTACATCCGCGCGCGGCCTTGAGGTCTTGGCTGGGGGTCGCCGCGATCACGGCCAGCCTGTTCGTCTTCCTCACGACCGAGTTGATGCCCGTCGGCCTGCTCACGCCGGTCAGCGCGAGCCTGGGCGTATCCGTGGGCGCCGCCGGGCTCATGGTCACGTTGTACGGCGTCTCGGCGGGGCTCGGCGTGCCGTTCATCGTGGCGTGGACCAGGCGCGTCAACCGGCGCGTCCTGCTGTCCGCGCTCCTGGCGATCTTGACCCTGGGCAACGTGATCACCGCCGTCTCGCCGAACCATCCCCTGGTACTGACGACGCGGCTGGTCATGGGTTTCGCCAGCGGCGTGTTCTGGGCCATCGGCGTGAGCATGGCGATGCGCCTGGTTCCGGAACGCCATGCGGGCAGGGCGGCCGCGGTCGTCATGTCCGGCATCTCGATCGCGGCGGTCGTCGGCATACCGCTGGGGACGGTCGTGGAGAGCCTCACCGGCTGGCGGACCACGTTCCTCGTCTGGGCGGGCCTCGGCGCGCTGGTGTTCGTCGCGGTGGTCGTCCTGATCCCGTCGCTGCCCTCGGCGAACGCGGTCCCGGTCCGGGAGGTCTTCGGGCTTCCGCTGAAGAACGTCCCGCTACGTCTGGTGCTGTTGACGGTCGTCCTGTTCGTGCTCGGCCATTTCGGCGCGTACACGTTCGTGCGGCCCTATCTGGAGGACAGCGCGTCCGCCTCTCCGCTCCTCATCACCGTGCTGCTGATGCTCTACGGCGCCGGAGGCGCGGCCGGCAATTTCGTCGCCGGACACACCGTGACCAGGAATCCGAGGGCCGGCTTCATCGCCGGCTGCCTCGGGATCGTGGTCTCCTTGCTGGCGCTGCTCACGATCGGTCACGGCGCGGCCGGTCCGGCCGTCTCACTGATCCTCTGGGGATTCTCCTTCGGTGTCGTCCAGCTGTCCCAGATCACCATGACGCAGGCCGCCGCGCCCGGCACCTTCGAGGCCGCGATGTCGCTCAACACCATGGCGTACAACACGTCCATCGCGATCGGGGCGCTTCTCGGCGGACTCCTCGCCGATCATCTGGGGGTCACGAGCGTCGTCTGGTTCGGCGTGGCGCTGACCGCGGCCTCGCTGCTCCTCACCGCCGGCGTCCGCCCGAAGACCTCACGCGCCGCCGGCGACGCTCTGGCGCCCTCCACCGCCCGGCGGTGAGTCATTCCAGGGTCGGCCGCATGGTCGCGGCCGGGCGGGGAAGCAGCCTCTGGACGGGGGCGCGCGTCCGGGCGCGGTACGGGCCGGAACCTCACCTACCGGGCCGCCTGGGCATTGCCAGGGGCGGGCAGGCAGTATGGTCGTCGCGGTAGCGGACTCGTGCCAGGGTCGGCGGCTGGCTATGTAGGTGGAGGAATGCCGGTGAATGTCAGTGGGCGCACACCCGCGTACTGGCCGATCACCGACGACCTGGGCGAACTGCGCAGGAACATCGGGGCTTTCGCGGGTGAGGCCGGGCTGACCGGCGTCCGCCTGCAGGACCTGGTCCTGGCCGTGAACGAGGCCGCCGCCAACGTCCTCGACCACGCCGAGGGCCGCGGGCACGTCATCGCCTGGCACGACGGCCGCTTCGTCACCGTGGAGATCCACGACCGCCTCGGGCTGCTGGTCCCCGCGCACGCCAACGCGTCCGACCCCGGCGTGGGCACGCTGCGCGGCCGGGGGCTCTGGCTCATGCGGCAGCTCTGCGACGAGGTGTACATCACCAAGGACGAGCAGGGCTCCACCGTACGGCTGCGGCAGGCCATCGCCGGGCACGCGGGCGAGTAGGGGTCACGAAGATCCGGTGGCGAGTGGGCAGAGATCCCCGGTTCGCATATCGTCACCGACGTGAAGGATCCGCCGCCGGGAGCGGGTTCACGGCCCGCCCCCGCGGTCGTGCCCCTCTCCGCCTCTCCCGCCCCCTCCGCTGGTCCAGCGCCCGCCTCGAATAGGTCGTCCAATGAAATTCACCGTGCACGTCGACACCGGCTCCGGCGATCCGCAGCCATCCTCGGTGCGAACCTTGGTGCTCACCGGGGAACTCGACCACGGCAGCGCCTCGGCCCTGCAGAAGGCCTTCGACGAGGCGTACGCCGCGGAGGCCCGGTACCTGGTGGTCGACCTGACCGGGCTGACGTTCTGCGACTCCACCGGCATCAGCGTCTTCCTGGGCGCGCGCCGGGCCCTGGCCGCGCGTGAGGGCGGCGTCGTGCTGGCGGGCCTCAACCAGCGCATTGAGAGGATCTTCCGCCTGACGGGGGTGGCGCGCGCCTTCGCCACCTACCCGACCGCCGAGGAGGCCCGTGCGGCGCTGCCCGGCGCCTGACCCCGCGCACCCTCGGGCGTCGTCTCACCGTCCGGGACGCGCGGACGCGTCCCGGACCGGCCCCGCGCGGACGGCGCTCTCCGGAGGGCTCTCGGGGTCGCGGGCGAGCACCGACCGGCCGCCGTCGACGGGCACCGTCGCGCCGTTGACGAAGCTCGCCTCCGGGGACAGCAGGTGGACGATCACCGCGGCGACCTCCTCCGGCCGCGCGACCCTCCCCTGCGGGTGCAGCACGCGCATCTCCTCCTCGACGCCCGCCCGCGCGGCGGGTTCGCGGGCCTCCAGGTACGCCCGGTAGCGCTCGGTGGCGACCGACCCGGGCGCGACGGCGTTGGCGCGGATGCCGTACGGCCCGTACTCGACGGCCAGCGCCCGGGTCAGCCCTTCCAGCGCCGCCTTGGCCGTCACGTACGGCAGGCAGCCGGGGACGGCCTGGCGCGCCTGGTAGGAGGAGACGTTGACGATCGACCCCTCGGTGCCCGCGGCGAGGAACGCGCGGACCGCGGCGGCCGAGCCCGCGACGGCGGGCGCCAGGTTGGCCGTGATGAGGCCGAGCACCTCGCGGGAGGGCGCGGTGTGCGGCGAGGCGTCCCGGAACACGGCCGCGTTGTTCACCCAGCCGCTGAGGACGCCGGCGCGCCGGGCGAGGGCCGCGGCCCGCTCGGCGGTCGCCTCCTCGGCGGCGTCCCCTTCGACGACGGTGAGGCGTCCGGGCGGGCGCGGTTCCGGGTAGGGATCGCGCTCGATCGCCACCACGGCGTGCCCGTCGGCGAGCAGCCGCTCGCACACCGCCCTGCCGATGCCCCGGCCGCCGCCGGTCACGACGTACGAGCGGATCTCCGCGCGTGCCGCGCGTTCTGGCCTCGCGGCGCGTTCCGAGCGTCCCGCATTCTTCTTCTCCATCTCTCCATCAGACGCCGGGCCCCCTGGCGAATCAAGTGCTTTTGTCGAAGCACTTCGACAGATCGCTCGGCGGACCGCCTGACGCTTCCCGTCCTATAGCGGCGACCGGCCGACGGCCTGGCGCCGGGCGCGACCTGGGTGCCCGCCGTCCCTCGTGGACGCTGGTCTCCCGGTCATCAGGTGGTGGCGCGTTCGACCAGGCGCAGGGCGAGCGTGGTCTCGCGGGCCGGGGCCGCGGGAGACTCCAGGCGTTGCAGCAGGCGTTCCATCGCCGCGCGGCCGGACTCCTCCAAGGGCTGGCGCACGGTGGTCAGCTCCAGCGCCTCGGCCAGCTCGCCGTCGTCGAACCCGGCCACGGCCACATCCTCCGGCACCCGCAGTCCGAGGGCGCGCGCCGCCTTGAGCACGCCCGCCGCGAGGACGTCGTCCGCGGCGAAGACCGCCGTGGGACGCCCGGGCCCCGACAGCAGGGCGGCGGCGGCCTCGGCGGCGGGGGCGACGCCGTGCCGCGCGAACCGCACCGCGCCCTCGGGGAGGTCGTGGCCGGCGTCGGCGAGCCCGGCGCGGAAGCCCGCGAGCCTGCGCCCGGACGGGGACACGTACGCGCCGGTCCGCTGCGCCTCGCCGAGGAACCCCAGGCGCCGGTGCCCGCGACCGGTCAGATGATCGGCGACCAGCCGGCCGCCCGCCTCGTCGTCCGCGCCGACGGAGTCGAACCCCGGGTGGCGCACGTCCACCAGCACCGTGGCAAGGCCGAGGCCGGTGAGGCGCGCGGCCACGCCGTCGTCCAGCGGCAGGCTCACCACGAGCAGGCCGTCCAGCCGCCCGGTCACCGGCAGCGCCGCCAGCAGCGGGGACGTGCTCTCCGCCGCCGAGCGCTGGTCGTAGAGCACGACCTCGACCGGGCGCGCCGCCGCGGCGGCGAGGACGCCGTTCACACGGCGGGCCACGGTGGCGTAGGAGGTGTGCGGGGCGATGACCCCGACGCGGCCCGCGCCGCGCCGGGCGCGCGCGACGGCGTCGGGCTTGGGGACGAAGCCCAGGGCGTCCACGGCGGCGAGCACCTTGCGGCGGGTGGCCGCGCTGACCCGGCCCGGCGCGTTGAGCGCGAGCGACACCGTCGAGATGCTGACCCCCGCCTCGGTGGCCACGTCATAGATCGTCGCCCGCCCCGTCACAGCCCCTCCCAGGTCTCACGCCACGGCGGCCGGGACCCGCGCCCCGCCGGACGACGCCGTCCCCGCCGATCCTGCCGTCCCGGCCCCGCCGCCGTCGAGGCTCCCACGGCCACGGCGGGACCTGCCACTACGCCCTCGGTGAATCCGGCTGGCCTGAGCGGGCGGGCTCGGCCAGAGTGCCGGTATGACGTCCGGAATGAGCATTCTCGTCCTTGGCGGAACCCGTTTCGTGGGGCGAGCCATCATCGAGCGGGCCCTGGCGCGCGGCGACGAGGTCACCATGCTGAACCGCGGGGTGACCGGCACGGCCCCCGCGGGCGTCGAGACGATCACCGCCGACAGGACCGACCCGGCGGCGCTGCGCGGCGCGCTGGGGCGCCGGGAGTGGGACGCGGTCCTCGACACCTGGAGCGGGGCGCCCCGCGTGGTACGGGACGCCTGCGGGCTGCTCGCCGGGCGGGCGGGCCACTACGGGTACGTCTCCAGCCGGTCGGTGTACCGGTGGCCGATGCCCATCGGGGCCGGCGAGGACGCCCCGGTGGTCGACGCCGACCCCGGCGACGAGGACGATCAGGACTACGCGGCGGCCAAGCGGGGCGGCGAACTGGCCGTCCTCGCGGCGTTCGGCGACCGGGCGCTGCTGGCCCGCGCCGGGCTGGTGCTCGGGCCGTACGAGGACATCGGCCGGCTGCCGTGGTGGCTGCGCAGGCTCGAACGCGGCGGACGCGTGCTGGCCCCCGGCCGTCCGGGACGTCCCCTCCAGTACGTCGACGCCCGCGACCTCGCCGCGTGGATGCTGGACGGGGCCGCGCGCGGCCTGGGCGGCGCCTTCAACATCGTCGGCCCGCCGGGGATCGCCACGATGGGCGGGCTGCTGGAGGCGGCGCGCCGGGTGACCGGGTCGGATGCCGAGCTGGTGTGGACCCCGGCCGAGGTGATCGAGCGGGCCGGGCTCGCACCGTGGGTGGAGCTGCCGATCTGGCTGCCGGAGGACGCCGAGTACGGCGGCATGCACGACTGCGACGTCTCGGCCGCGCTCGCCGCCGGCCTGGCCTGCCGTTCCGTCGAGGACACCGTCACCGACACCTGGAACTGGCTCCGCTCGGAAGGCGAGCCATCCGCCCGCCCCGACCGCCCCCGGCACGGCCTCTCCCCGGACAAGGAAGAGAAGGTCCTGGCCATGCTCGCCTAGGACCCGGCGGAACCCGGCCGCCCGTACCGGTGGACATTCCTTCACCCCGGAGGGGCACGGGACGCACCGGATCGTGAGCGACTTCACTGGCATAGAGTAACCATCACGTTACCATCAGTATGCTCGGAGGCGGCGGCGTCCCGGCCGCCGATCGTTTCCTCCCCCTAGGAGCAGTCATGCGCAAGATCGCCTCGTTGCTCGCCGTCGCCGCCCTGGCCGGCGGCGCCGTCCTCGCGGTCACCGCCGCGACGGCGTCCGCGTCCGCCGTCCGCGCCGACGGTCCCGCCCCCGTGGACGTGGACGTGAACGTCAGGGACGTCGTCGTCAAGGACGTCCTGAACAACACGCGCGTCGACATCTTCTCGGTGACCGGCGGCTGAGCGGCGGGTCCGCGGCGGGCCCGGCACGCGACCCGCCGCGGACCCCGGCCGCGCGCTTCGCAGGCCGGATGGCGACATGCCGGACCGTGCGCGCGTCCCGGGTGATCGCTTGACCTGGAGCGCGCTCCACGTCCTAGGGTGCGGCGCATGACCGACTCCCCTGTCACGTTGATCACCGGTGGTTCCAGCGGCATCGGCGCGGCCGCGGCCCGGCTCCTGCTCGACCGGGGGCACCGGGTCGCCGTCACCGGCCGTGACCGCGACCGCCTCACCCGGTTCGCCGCCGGGCTCGGCGACCCGCCCGGCCTGCTGACCCTCCCCGGAGACGCCTCCGACGACGAGTCCGTGACCGCGGCCGTCGAGTCCACCGTGAAAGAGTTCGGGCGGCTGGACACCGCCGTCGCCAACGCCGGCTTCGCCAGCCACGACACCCTCGACAACGGCGACCCCGCCCGCTGGCGCGAGATGATCCTCACCAACGTCCTCGGCCCCGCGCTGCTCATCAGGGCCGCCCTGCCCGCGCTGAAGGAGACCGGCGGGCGCATCGTCCTCGTCGGCAGCGTCGCGGGCTTCGTCAACACCCCCGGCAACATCTACGGGGCCACCAAGTGGGCGGTGACCGGTCTCGCCGAGAACACCCGCCGCATGGTCACCGCCTACGGCGTGGGCGTCACGCTGATCGCCCCGGGGCGCGTGGAGACCCCCTTCTGGGACGGCCTGGGCGGGCCGCCCGAGGGTTCACTGCTGACGGCCGCCCAGCTCGCCGAGTCCATCGTGTGGGCGATCACCCAGCCGCGCGGCGTGGACGTCAACACCGTGGTCATACGGCCGATCGGCCAGCCCGTCTAACCCTCCCGGCCGAAGCGGCGATCAGCCGGCGCGATGGAAGCGGCGGTGCAGCTCACGTACTCGCTCGGCCAACTCGGGGACGGGCCCGTCGGTGACCGCGCCCGGCACCACCTCGCCGATCGGCAGCGTGCGCACCGGCGGGGCCGGGACGCCGAGCTCGGCCAGCCACGCCGCGAGCTGCCGGGACGAGCTGGCGTAGACGATGCGGCCGAGCCCGACCCAGCCGTGCGCCGCCGCGCACATGGGGCAGTGCTCCCCCGAGGTGTAGACGGTCGCCGCCGCGCGTTGCTCGGGGGTCAGGTTGGCCGCCGCCCACCGCGCCAGCGCGAACTCCGGGTGCCGGGTGCGATCGCCCCCGGCCACCCGGTTGTGGTCCTCGGCGAGCACCGCGCCGTCCCCCGCGACCAGGACCGACCCGAACGGCTCGTCCCCCTCTGCCAACGCCTCGGCGGCGAGCTCGACACACCTGCGCAGGTGCCGCAGGTCGATGTCGTTCACCATGGCGACCTCCAGTCTCGACGGACCGGGGCGCCATGCTACGCGATCACCCCGGCCGCGGCACGCCGCTCGCTCGCCGAGGTCGTGCCGCGCGACGACCGGCCCTGACGCCGCACCCAGCATGGCGCTCTCTAGCTCGCAAGAACCCTTCGAAGCGAAGGCGCCGCCGAGAGCCGCGACGGGAACCGATCAGGTCTGTGCTTCGTGCTGGAAGGTCTCTATGCGGTCTACCAGGGCTCTCACCTCTCTCAGCTCTTCCGGGTCCACGAAGTCGTACTCGCCCTTGTCCTCCGTGTTCGCCGACTCCTCTTCAAGTTCGTGCAGGTATTTCGTGTGGTGCCTGTGCAGGACGGCCAGGAGGGAGTCGCCGAGTCGGGTCGCCTCTGAGGGGTTGTCGGCGTCTTCGCGGACGCCGAAGATCGTTGATCTGCCTGCTGCCAGTTCGGTCAGGCGGTAGCAGAGCACCAGGCCGTCGTCCTCGATGTCGATGCCCGGGCGGATCAAGAACACCAGGGGAAGCAGGTCGGGGTCCAGGACGTGGACCCGCCGCTCCTTCGGCTCGTAGGTGTCGGCTTGAGACGCCGGGCCACCTCGGTCCAGTGGTACGGCCAGTTGCCAAGGTTGGTTGGCCCACTTCGCCAGCAGGCCCAGTGTGTACGGGTCGGCCGCCGCGATCGAGAAGACCTCCCGGGGCAGGTCGGCTCCGTAGCACTCGCGCAGGACCTGCTCCGGGGGCAGGCCGGCCTCGTACAGCGCTCGCGCCAGGCGCGCCATCGGCCCGTACCCGCGGCTCGACGCCTCGGTCCTCAACTGTTCCAGCTCGTCGGGCACCTGGTGAACTCCTATCCTGCGTCCTGTCCGGGACCTTGCCCGCCCTCGATCTCCCGCAGCACCTGGCGAAGTTCCGCCCACGTCTGCCTGAGCTTCTTCGACGTCAGCGCGGCGATGATGTCCTGTGCGACCTCGTGGCTCGACGCCAAGGCCTTCCCGAGATCCTTGTTCGTTCGCGCCTCTGTGGTTCCCGCCGCCACTTCCACCGCCTCGGCCATTGCCCGCAGAGTCTGCCGGATCCGGGGGTCACGAGCGGTCATCCCTGGATTCTCCGACATCAGGATGACGACCTTTTCGACATGCCCGAAGACCGCCGTCTGTATCATTCCCTTCCCGGTCGCCAGGATCTTGGGATTCGCCATGTGCACCGCGGAGGCCAGCTTCCGTGCGCTCGCCGTCGTCTGGGACTGCATGGTCAGGGCGTACGCCGGTTTACCCCTGTTCCTAACGGCGCGGAGTATCTCCTGCACCCGCAGCACGAATCCGCGCTCCGGGCGCTCTGGCTTCGGGTCGGTGCCGACGGACGCGCGCGGGTCGTAGAGCACCGAGAAGTCGCCCCCCAACAGCTTCTTCAGCCACTTCTTGAAGTTGTGTCCCTCCAGCGGGCCGACGTCGAAGGGCAGAACCTTCCGGACCGCCCCGATGGCCGTCTCATCCATCAGGTGGAAGATGTCGAACGCGCCGTCCTCAACCTCGGCCCACACCTTCACCAGCGTGCTCGGCTCGGACGGGTACAGCATGTCGGGATACCGTTTGCTGATGGCGACCCGGATGGCGCGGTCGATCCTGTTGGCGAGCACCGTCAACTGAACCGTGAGCGGATCGGTCGTCTTCCAGTCGAAACCCTCGAATTCGTAGCCGCCGATGATCATTATCGGGTCGCTCTTGATGGTCCGCAGGATCTCGTCGTACGCGGCGAGCACACCGCGCCCCTTCGGAGCGGTCGCGGTGCCCGCTCCTCGTCCACATGGCCGTGGTCGACCCTCACCTTCGGCATCTGATCGGGGTGCTCGTTCGCCGTCCATCGCGTACCCGGCACGCCCGCGCCCCGGCCGGACGCATGGGGCGCGGCGAGACTTGGCCAAGTCTTTTGCCGAAGCCATTTACGTCTGATGCTAGCGTTATAGCAGGTCGGAGGTACTTTTCAGGCGTACAGGCCTCGCTCCCCCGGCCACAACGCCGGCCCCGCGCGGGCCGTGGTGGCGGACGTCTTCCCCGAGCCGGGACGTCGCCGCGATACCGTCCCCGGCCGCATGGCCCCGCGTCCCACGCCCGCCGCCCTCCGGACCGCCATGCGTCCCCGTGCTGATCGGAGCGTCCCCTGAACGTCGTCCCCCGGTTCCTTCGCCGGCCCTACGGTACGAGGTGGAAAGCGCTTTCCCCGGCCTCCATCCGGGCCCGCTACACCTTGCTGGCGATGGCGCTGTCGGTCGTGTTCCTGGCCACGGTGGGGGCCAGCCTCGCCGCCGCGATCCGGTACAAGACCGAGGCCGACGCGTTCGAGGACAACAAGCGCGTGGCCGGGCAGTGGAGCGCGGCCGTCCGCGCCGGCACGGTGCCCCGCACGATCCCGGCGCGGCGCCCGGTGGACCTGGTCCAGGTCGTGGACGCGCGCGGCCGCGTGACCAACGCCAGCAGGGCGGCCTCGGAGCAGCTGCCGCTGTCGCGGGTGCGCCCGCCGCCCGACGACCGGTTCCAGAACATCACCGAGTGCGGCACGAGCCAGGGGTGTGTCATCCTCATGGCGATCCGCGCCACCCCCACGCCCGGCTCCCCGGTCGTCTACGCGGGGATGACGGAGCCGGCCATCCTCGCGACCAACGAGCTGGACATCGGCATCGCCGTGGGCGCCGCGCCCATCGTGGGGCTGGTCGGGTGGACGAGCTGGACCATGCTCGGCCGCACCCTGCGTCCGGTGCAGACGATCTCGGCGCGGATGGCGGAGATCACCGGCACCGACCTGAGCCGGCGCGTCCCGCTCCCGCCGGGCCGCGACGAGATCACCATGCTGGCGCGCACGGCCAACGAGACGCTCGCCCGTCTGGAGACGGCGGTCAAGCAGCAGCGCAGGTTCGCCTCCGACGCCTCCCACGAGCTGCGGTCCCCGCTCGCGGGGCTGCGCGCCCGCCTGGAGGAGGCGCTGGCCTACCCCGATGACGTCGACCCGCGCGAGGCGATCCGCGGCGCGCTGGCGACCACCGACCGGCTGGAGGCGATCATCGCCGACCTGCTGGAGCTGGCCCGCCTGCGCGCGGCCGACCCCGTGCCGCCCGAGCGGGTGGACCTGGCCGCGCTCGCGACCGAGGCGACGGGGGCACGGGTGAACGCGGTCCCGGTCCGCGTGCGGGCGCCGTCGGCGGTCCCGGTGAGCGGGTCGCGCATCCAGCTCGCGCGCGTGGTGGAGAACCTGGTCGTCAACGCCCAGCGGCACGCCGAGGGCGAGGTCGTCGTCCGCGTCGAGGCCGTGGACGGGCAGGCGGTCCTCACCGTCGAGGACGACGGGGACGGCATCGCGCCCGCGGACCGCGAGCGGGTGTTCGACCGTTTCGTCCGGCTGGACGACGCCCGGCGCCGCGACCCTGCCGGGACCGGGCTGGGCTTGGCGATCTCCAGGGAGATCGCGGTGGCGCACGGCGGGACGCTGCGGGTCGAGGACTCCCCGCGCGGCGCCCGGTTCGTTCTGCGGCTGCGGTCCCTGGACGGCACGCCCGCCCGGCCGCCCGCCGCGGGAGCCTCCGGCGCGTGACCGTACGGCGTGTCGGCACGCCGCACGGTCCGGATTTCATGCATAATCACAACACTTGTGGCATGTCCGGGGTACGGAGGCGTCGTGGGTGAAGGCATCCCCTTGGTGCTGATGCGTGTGCCCGAGGCCGTCGCCGAGTTCCTGTCGTCGCTGCGCGCCAAGAAGCTCTCGCCGCACACGTTGGCCGGGTACGAGCGCGACCTGCGCCTGGTGGCGCGGGCGGCGGCCGGCGTGGCGGGCGTCCCGGTGGAGGACCTGGAGGTCCGTTCGCTCGGCGGACGCCTGGTGCGTGCGGCGTTCGCCGACTTCGCCGAGCCGCGCTCGGCGGCCAGCGTCAACCGCGCCTGGAGCGCCTGGAACCAGTTCCTCACCTTCTGCGTGGCCGAGGGCATGCTGGAGGGCAACCCCATGGCGGCCGTGCCCCGCCCCAAGCAGCCCGCCAAGGCGCCCAAGCCGCTGCTCGGCGACGGGACGGCGTCGGCGACGCTGCTGGAGCGCATCGCCGCCGGCGCGCGCGAGGCGCGCGACCCCTGGGTGGAGCGCGACCTGGTCGTGCTGGCGCTGGCGCTGGTCACCGGCATGCGCTCCGCCGAACTGCTCGGCCTGACGGTCGGGTCGATCGGCGGCACGGAGGGCGACCGGCGCGTCCAGGTCGTCGGCAAGGGCGGCAAGGCGCGCTCGCTGCCCATCGAGCCGCCGATCGAGCGCCTGATCGACGTCTACCTGGCCGGCCGCCTCACCCGGTTCGGGCTCACGACGCTGCCCCGGTCGGCGCCGCTGCTGGTGGACCTGCGCAACGAGCCGCTGCGGCGCGGCGGGCTGCAGTACCTGGTGCGCCAGTGCTACCGGTACGCCGGGATCCACGACCGCGTGCAGAAGGGGACGCTGGTGCACGCGCTGCGGCACGAGTTCGCCACGCGCCTGGCCGAGCGGGGGGCCTCGGCGCACGAGCTCATGGAGCTGCTCGGCCACTCCTCGATCGTCACCGGGCAGGCGTACGTGGCCTCGACGGCGCGCGAGGTGCGCCACGCGGCGCGCGGCAACCCCGCCTACGCGGTGCTGGAGGGACTGCGCCCGGACGCCTCCGACCCCGGCACACCCGGAGTGGACCGGCCCGCGGCTCCGTAGCACCGGACGGGGACGGCATAAGCCGCGGAGCGGCGCCGGACTCGGGTCAGAGCTGCGCGACGAACGCCTCGGCGTCCTGCCGGCCCATCCCGGTCTCGCCGCGCACCAGGTACACGGCCTGCTCGGCGCGGCCGTCGGCCTTCAGAGCCCGCACCCGGGTGGCCAGATCATCCCGGGGCGGCGCGGGGACGGCGGCCTGGGGCGGCGGGGCGACCTTGCGGGCGACCGCGGGCGGCACGGGACGGCTCTCGGCCAGCGCGTCGACGTACGCCTTGGCGTCCGCGAGGCCGAGGCCGGTGTGCTCGCGGACCAGCTTGATCGCCTGGATCTTCTTGCCCTGCGCGACCAGCGCGTACGCCTGTCCCTGCACGTCGCCGGGAGAGGGAGGTGCGCCGTGGTCCTGCCAGGCCGACACGTACGACGGTCCGGTGGCCCTGCCGCCCCGGCGCGTCAGGGCGGCGAAGAGCCCGACGACCACGACGCCGACGACCAGAAGGACCAGGATCTCCGGCAAGCCGATCCCCATCATGTCTGAATGCTAAACGCGGCGGGGCCCTCGTGGGGCGGGAGCCGCGCCGGGATCGCCGGAAATGCCCGGCTCATGGGACCACGGCGGTGGCGGTGATCTCGACGATCTGGCCGGGATAGCCGAGCAGCGACACGCCGAGCAGCGTGGAGGTGTGCGGCCCCGCCGACAGCTCGGACGCCCGGACGACCTCCCAGACGGCGTACAGGTCCTCCTGCCGGGTGGTGGCGACGTACACCGTGCTGGCCACGACGTGCCGCAGACCGCTGCCGACCGCGCGCAGGGCGGTCTCCAGGTTGGCCAGCACCTGCCGGGCCTGCGCGGCAGGTTCCCCCGCCCCCACGAGCCCGCCCTCGACATCCAACGGCACGGCTCCCGCCATGAACGCCAGCCGCTCCCCCGCCTCCACCACAGCGGCATGCGCGTACCCCGGAGGCGACAGCAGCCCCGGAACGGTCGTATAAGTGGCCATGAGACTCCTCCAACGGCTACAGCAGACCACCCCCGGGCCGGCCCGCGCAGCGCCATGATCCCGGCCTCCAGCCCACCTGTCACCGGGTTTTCCCGCGCGTGCCCACGACGCGCGGCACCCCGGTCCGGCCGCGCGCTCACCGCGTGCGGCGCCCGGACACCAGGGCCATGACGAGGGCGGACATGCTGAGAACGGACAGAAATCGTTTCATCTCGCCTACTCCCCCATCTGTCACGTCTCGGCCGCCGGCACGTTAGCCGGCTTCCGCGCGTCCGACCGGGAAATCCGCCGGTTCATATCGCCTGGGAATCGCCGGCGACTTTCCGCCCTTTCACGGCCACGCTCCGGAGCCTCTCCGGGGCCGGTGGGGCCGGGGTGGGCGTCATTTGCCGGCCGGGCGGAGATGGGAGCGTGGAATTGTCGGTGGGGGCCGGTACGGTCGGCGTGATCGCGGGATAGGAAGGACCGGATGGATGGAATGGATCGGAAAGGACTGAGCTGATAGATGCGGCCCGCCCAGCTGAAGCGAATCACCGTCGAAGAGTCCGCCGACCGTTATATCGAGCTGATCCTCGCCAAGACCGTCACCGGCGCCCTGTCGCCCGCGACGGCCGAGGTGTACGCGCGCGACGTGGGGACGTTCTCGGCCCTGGCCGGCCCGGGGCGGGTGCTCGACGATCTGACCGGTGAGGACGTCGACGCGGTGCTGCTGGCCTTCGCCCGCAAGCCGGACGGGCGGCGTTCCTCCCCGGACGGCCCCGCCTCGCAGAGCGCCTCGTCCCAGTCGCGGTTCCGGCGTTCGGTGTCGGCGTTCTTCAAGCACGCGACGCTGACCGGGTGGGTGCAGGTCAACCCGATGACGGCCGTGACGGTGACGGCCAAGGAACGCGGCGGGCTGCGCGCCGAGCGCCGGGCGCTCACCCGGGAGCAGGCGCAGGGGCTGGTGGGCGCGGCGCGGTCGCTGACGTCCGCCGAGCCGGAGGGCGGGCGGCGTGACCAGCGCATGGAGGCCCGGGACGCGCTGATCGTCCTGCTGCTCTCCACGCTCGGCCCGCGGGTGTCGGAGCTCGTCCGCGCCAACGTCGAGGACTTCTACACCAACGACGGCGTCCGCTACTGGCGCATCTTCGGCAAGGGCGGGCGCACGCGCGACGTGCCGCTGCCCGCCGACGTGGCCGAGGTGCTGGAGGTCTACCTGGCCGGCGGGCGGCCCGCCACGTCCGAGAAGGCCCTGCTGCTGTCGTGGCGGGGCAGACGGCTGGCGCGCGGCGACGTCCAGGCGGTGATCGACCGCGTCCAGCGGCGGGTGCCGCCGGCCCAGCGGCGCTCGGTGACGCCGCACGGCCTGCGGCACACCACGGCGACCCATCTGCTGGCCGACGCGGTGGACATGGACGCGGTGCGCCGTGTCCTCGGCCACCGCGACCTGGCCACCCTGGGCCGCTACCGCGACGAGCTCCCCGGCGAGCTGGAGGTCGCGATGCGCACCCACCCCCTGCTGCGGCGCCCCGCCGCCGGCGACTGACCGGCCTCCTCCGAGCGATCGTGCGGGCCGCGCGCCGGTCGCCTTCCTCAGCGAGCGGGACATGTGGTGGAGTTGGAGCGACTACTCCGAGCGCACGGATCGGTACGCCGAATGCCTGAAGCTTCCCCCGGGAACGGGACAAGCGCAGTGCGTACGGGAGCATCCCCAACCCGCGCCGCCCGGTCCATGACCCGCACCCGCCGGTGCCCGCCCGCGCGGCCGCGCGCGGGCGGACGTCCCGGCGGTACGGGAAGCGATCAGTGCGCGCCGCCCTCCAGGGCCGCGCCTTCTCTCGGGCCGGGCCGGTAGGCGCTCAGCTCACGGCGTGCCTGATGGCGGCTGCGGCGGCGGTCTTCGCGCCGGATGTGGTACCCCTCCCGGCGTGCGGCTCGCGTGCGGTGGCCGAACCAGAGAGAGATGGGGACCTGCCAGTGGCAGCCCTCCATGGGGTAGGGAGGAGCGGAGTCGGCGGTGATCTCGCCGGGGAGCGTGCATCCGCCGAACCGGTGATCGTGAACGGGCAGGCACGTCACCATGGGCGCGTCGGCCATCTGGACCCACCACGGCCGGGTCTTGTCGGTCTTGCTCATACGGGCACCTTTCGGCTCCGTGACGCCCCGGGATGGGGCTATCGGGAGATGGGATGCACCGCGATCACCTCCGACTTCGCCGATGACACCGCCGCGCCTGACACGACGGCGTCGCTACGGAAAACTGACCATGACACTACTGCGCCACGCACGGGAGCGCGCGAGCGTTCCGACCGCCTGCCGCTGTACACCGACGGCGTCACCGAGGCGCGCGACCCTGGCGGCCGGGGTGGAGCGGTTCACCGACTTCGTCATCCGCCACCATGCCGATGAGACGCCCGCCCCCGAGACGCTGCGCCGGCTGATGCAGGCCGTTCTGGATCACCACGACGGGCGGCTCCAGGACGGCGCCACCGTGCTGTTCCGCGAATGGCGCGGACCCGCCCGCAACCTTGAGCCGCGGCAACCGGCCACGCGGACGTGACCTGCCCCGCGCGGGCGCGGGAGGAGGTCAGCCGGCCAGGCGGCGGTGGCGGGCGGAGTGTTCGGCGCAGACGGTGGCCAGCGCGTCCAGGGAGATGCCGAGCGCCTCGGCCAGGGCCGAGACGGTGAAGAAGGCCGGCGTGGGGATGCGGCCGGTCTCGATCTTGCGCAGCGTCTCGGCGGAGATGCCGGCCGCCGCCGCGACCTCGGCCATGCTGCGGTCGCCACGCGCTTGGCGTAGCAGGGAGCCGAGCCGTTCGCCGCGCTCGCGTTCGGGTCCGGTCAGCGGGATGCGCACCATGCCATCTATAGTACCGTGATGATTATACCGGTATTTTAATTGGAGGGCGGGGATCACATGGTGGAGATCAAGACCGATGCCGAGCTGGAGGCGATGCGCGAGGCGGGCCGGGTCGTGGGCCGCGCGCTGGCCGCGGTGCGCGAGCAGGCCGTCGCCGGAGTTCGGCTCACCGAGCTGGACGAGGTCGCCCGCACGGTGATTCATGAGGCCGGGGCGAGCGCGCCGTTCCTGAACTACCGGCCGTCGTTCGCGCCCACGCCGTTCCCGGCGGTGATCTGCACCTCGGTCAACGACGTGGTCGTCCACGGCATCCCGGACGGCTACCGGCTGCGGCCGGGCGACCTGGTGAGCGTCGACTGCGGGGCCCGGCTGGACGGCTGGACCGGGGACGCGGCGATCAGCTTCACCGTCGGCCCCGCCCGGCCCGGCGACGCCGAGCTGATCGACGCCACCGAGCGCGCGCTGCGGGCCGGCATCGCCGCGGCGACCCCGGGCGGGCGGCTCGGCGACATCGGCCACGCCGTGGGGGCGGTCGCCGACGAGCACGGCTACGGCATCCTGGCCGACTACGGCGGGCACGGCATCGGGCGGCACATGCACGAGGACCCGCACGTGCCCAACCGGGGCAGGCCCGGGCGCGGGCTGCCGCTGCGGCACGGCATGACGCTGGCCCTGGAGCCGATGTTCATGGCCGGCGGCCGGGACCGCTACCGGACCGCCCCCGACGGCTGGGCGCTGCTCACCGTGGACGGAAGCCGCGCCGCGCACGTGGAGCACACCGTGGCGATCACCGACGACGGCCCCCGCGTCCTGACCCTCCCCTGATCTCCGCCTGGACCATGCGCCCGGCGTCCCCGGCGGCGCGCGGTCACTGGGCCATGAGCCGGTCGGCGAGGGCCGTGCGGGAGTAGAGGACGACCTGGCCGACCCGGGATCGGGACAGCAGGCCGTTCCTGCGCAGCACGGCGAGGTGCTGGGAGACGGCGCTCGGGGTGACGCCGTGGCGGCGGGCCAGCTCGGAGGTCGACATCGGGTCGTCCAGCGTCGCCAGCAGGGCCGCGCGGGTGGCGCCGATCAGTTCGGCGAGGGCCTTCGGCGGGCGCGCCAGGGACGGCTCCCACAGCGTGCCGATGCCCCTGCACCGGTAGACGACGGTGGGCGGCTCGTCCGGGCCGACGGGAGCGATGGTCTGCGGCGCGAACAGCGCGGGCACCAGCCACAGGCCGCGGCCCGCGACGGCGACGTCGTAGCGCAGCGCGTGGCCCGCGTACAGGTGCAGCTCGCCGTCGGCGAACGTGACCCGGTGGTCCAGGTCGTGCAGCACCGCGGCGGCGCCGTCCTGGGCGATGCGCTGCGCCCGGTGCAGCATGTCGGCCTCCAGCACGGCCCGCATGCGCCGCCAGTGCGGCGCGACCGCCAGGTCCCAGTACCGCTCCAGGACCCCGGCGATGACGACCGGGTCGGTGGTACCCGGCAGGGGGTGGGAGCGGTAGACCGCGCGGAAGTCCCGCGCGGCGCGGTCCGGCGGGGTGCGGCGCAGGCGGTCGAGCTCGCCGGCGAGGCCGGGCCGCGGCTCCTCAGGACGCGGGGTGAGGAAGTCGGGCAGCCAGCCGCGTTCGGGGTCGAGCAGGCTGTCGAGCACCGCGACGTCGGCCGCCGCCGCGCCCGCGAGGGCCGCGCGCGTCCGCCGGATCCAGGGCAGGTGCACGGGGTACCGGTCCGGCCGGCGCAGCGCCCACAGGCTGGTGACGGTCTCCAGCAGCGGTGAGCGCGCGAAACGCACCTGGGCGAGATCGTCCACGGACAACCGGTAGGTGATCATTAAGGCATATGCTAAATCAGTACCGGCGCGGCCGGGGGCGCACTTGACTCGGCGACCATGGCTGTCATCGTGCATCAGGTGGCCAGGCCCCAGGGGTGGCCCGCCGCCGAGCAGTTCGCCTACCTCGACGTCCCCACTCCGGCACCCGGCCCGGGCCAGGCCCTGGTGGAGAACCTCTACCTCTCGGTGGACCCGTACATGCGGGAGAGGATGGACGTCGACGAGCTGGGCGTTCCCCTGGAGGGCCGTGCCATCGGCCAGGTCGTCCGGTCGCGTGACCCGCTGCTCGCGGTCGGGGACCTGGTCCTCCACCGGCACGGATGGCGTAGCCACGCGCTGGTCACGCACGAGGAGGTCCGGGTCCTGCCGGTGGTGCCGGGCCTGTCGCTCACCACCTATCTGAGCGTGCTGGGCGGCACGGGCTTGTCGGCCTACGTGGGGCTCGCGCGCATCGCCCAGCTGCGCGCGGGCGAGACGGTGTTCGTCTCCGCGGCGGCCGGCGGGGTGGGCAGCGCGGCCGGGCAGATCGCCCGGCTGCTCGGCGCCAAGCGGGTCATCGGGAGCACCGGGTCGGCCGCCAAGGCCGAGTACCTCACCGCCGAGCTGGGCTTCGACGTGGGGATCGACTACACGGCCGGCGACCTGCCCGGGCGGCTGGCGGCCGCCGCCCCCGACGGGATCGACGTGTACCTGGACAACGTGGGCGGCGGCCACCTGGAGGCCGCCATCGGCGCCCTGCGCCCCCGCGGGCGGATCGCGTGGTGCGGCGCGGTGGGACAGTACAACTCCGTGATCCCGCCGGCCGCGCCGCGCAACCTGTTCGACATCGTGGAGAAGCGACTGCGGCTGGAGGGCTTCCTCGTCCGCGACCACAAGTACCTGCAGACGGAGCTGGAGAACTTCCTGATCCCCTACCTGCAGGCCGGACGGGTCGTCGCGCCCGAGACGATCGTGGAGGGCCTGCCCAACATGGTGGACGCCTTCCTGAGCATGCTCGGCGGCGGCAACACGGGAAAGATGATCGTCAGGGTGTGAGAGGCCCGGCGCAGGCTCGTGCGCCGTACCGCTGGCCGGTCATGTCTCGTCCAGGGGGACCATCAGGTAGGTGATCAGCTCGTCGGGCGGGGTGAGCGCGGGGTCGGAGACGTAGACCTCGCGCAGCGGGCCCCGCGGGTGGTGACCGCGCTCGGCGCACCAGGCCAGCAGCCCGTGCGCGGTCAAGGGGGTCTGGTCGTAGGGCCCGGTGTGCACGGCGCGCGCGAACGGCCCGCCCGGCAGCACGCGCGCGGTGAGCCCCGGCCGTTCGACGCCGGGCCCGGCGACCGCCGCCACGGTGACCGGGACGCGGTCGCCGAGCTCGATCGGGAACAGCCCGATCATCGAGGCGCGCAGCTCGACCGGGAGCCGCGTCACGCACAGCGAGGTGACCCGGCCGATGTCGCCGGGCCCGTCGGCGAGGTCGCCGGTGACCAGCACGCGGCGGGCCGGCTCGTGGACGACGCTCACCGGGACGGTGGGCAGCCCCCCGGCCAGCAGGTGCTCCAGGGTGGCCAGTGCCCTGCGCCGCCTGGTCAGCTCGGCCTCCATGGCGTCGCGCACCCGGCCCAGGGCGTCGGCGGGCTCGGCGCCGGCGAGCAGGTCGCCGATCGCCGCCAGCGGTACGTCCAGGGAGCGCAGCAGCCCGATGGACAGCGCGTCGCGGGCCTGACCGGCCCGGTAGTACCGGTACCCGGTGAGCGGGTCCACGTGCGCCGGCTCCAGCAGGCCGAGGTCGGCGTAGTGGCGCAGTTGCTTGACGCTGAGCCGGCACAGCCGGGCGAACCGGCCGATCGGCATCAGCGCGCCGCTGTCCTCGTCGTCCATGCCCCCAGCATGGGGTCTCCCCTTGTGGCGGTGTCCAGCCGGGTCCCCGGTTTGGTGGACGGCGGGGCGCTCGGGCGGCGGGGGCGGTCACGCGGCGATGTGGACGGCCCGGCTGAGGGTGCGGGAGCGGGTGGCGTCGGCGAGTACGTCGGTGCTGTCGCAGAACTGGTCGACCGCGCCGAGCGGGGGCAGCGCGCCGAGTTCCGGGCCGGCGCCGTCCAGCAGCGCCTCGGCGAACCGGGCGGCGCCGATGACGCGGAAGGGCCGGTCGAAGTACGGGCGGACCGACGGGTCCAGCGGCGGGGTGAGGGCGAGGCGGTTGTGCAGGGCGGCCACCCGTTCGTAGGCCCGGCACAGGTGGTCCTCGCGGTCGCGCCAGCCGCGCGCCGACAGCGCGGCCGCGAAGCTCTCCCCGAGTTCGGCCGAGCCGGGCAGGCGGGCGAAGGCGCTGCCGAGCCACTTGGCGTAGGGCGGGTAGCGGCGCCGCATCAGCAGGCACAGCCGCATGAGGTCCTCGACGAGCCGGCCGGTGACCAGCAGCGATCCGAGGTCGTCGCCCACCTCGCCGCAGCGGCCGGGGAAGCTCTCGATCTGGGCGACGCGCCGCCACTGGCAGGCGAGCACGTACCGCCACACCTGGCGCGGGTACCAGCGCAGGTTCTCGCGGGCGCGGCCCAGATCACCGAGACCGTCGTGGTACACCTCGCCGCTGGTCATCTCGGCCAGGCGCTGCCACGACGCGCCCAGCCAGTCGGCGGTGGCGATCTCGCCGCGCGGGTCGAAGCCGAGCCGGGCGCGCGCCCACGCGCCGAACCCGGTGACGAGCACCCCGTGCCGTACGGGGTTGCGGTCCGACCCGAAGGCCGTGGGATATCCGCGGAACCGCGCGGGCAGCGCCTCGGGCAGCCGCGCGGCGATCCCCTCGGCCAGATCGGGGTCCACGAACACCAGGACGCGCGGCCCCCAGTCGTGGTCGGTGGAACGCTCGGTGTCGAAGGACAGGACCTCCGAGCCGGGGCCGATGAGGGCGGCGCCGTGCGGCACCTCACCGAGGATGGGCTTGACCACCTCCGTGTAGTAGGCCCGCGACAGCTCCAGGCCGGGCACGAATCCAGGCGCGAAATCGGACATCACTTGATTACTGTGCATCGCGGATCGCCAGGGTTCACCTGGTTTTCCGCTCACCCGGCCGAACCGCTCCCCCGCCGGCCGCGCCGACCACTCTGATCGGCCTCCGACGGCGCCGTACCCGCCTCCTGCGGTGCGCGCGTCACTCCTCCAGCCCGCTCATGATCGCGAATGGCATCGTGCTGACCGGCGTGGACGCCCGCCAGGCCGAACACCTGCTGGGCCTCGTCCGTTACGGCGCCACGCGCCCCTGAGGCCTGGCCGCTTCGAAACTCGAAGGCGCATCGGCGGTGCTAGCGTGAAGGCGTGGCGAGGACGACCAAGGGTTCACGGGCGGGCACCGTGCCGGGCGCGTCCGACGCCTGCCTGCGCGCCGACGCGGCGCTGTCGCGCGCGTTCGGGTTTCTCGGCAAGCGCTGGAACGCCGTGCTGCTCGGCGTGCTCGGCGGCGGGCCGACGGGGTTCCGGGAGTTGTCGCGCGCGGTCGGCGGCATCTCCGACTCGGTGCTCACCGACCGCCTCGCCGAGCTGACCCGCGCGGGGCTGGTCGCACGCACCGTCGGCGAGGGGCCGCCCGTCTCGGTGTCCTACGCCCTCACCGACGCCGGCCGGGCGCTGATGCCCGCGCTGGAGCAGATCTCCCGATGGGCGCGGGAGCATCTGGAGCCGGAGGGACCCGCGCGGTGACGCCGTGCCGTCCCGGGGAACGGCCACAGGAACAGGCGGTACGGCGGAACGGTTAGTGTGCGCCGGAGAGCGTAGTCACTTCTGGATTCGAAGTAGGAGCGGGCGATGGCCGACTACGGACACGCGCTGATGTTCGGTACCTTCCTCACCCCGCAGAACCAGCGGCCGCACGAGGTCGTGGCGCTGGCGCGGCTCAGCGAACAGGCGGGCCTGGACCTGGTCACCTTCCAGGACCACCCCTACCTGCCCGCCTTCCTGGACACCTGGACGCTGCTCACCTGGGCCGCCGCGCGGACCGAGCGGGTGCGGCTGTCGGGCAACGTCCTCAACCTGCCGCTGCGGCCCCCGGCCGTCCTCGCCCGGGCCGCGGCGAGCCTGGACCTGCTGTCCGGCGGCCGTTTCGAGCTCGGCCTCGGCGCCGGCGGCTTCCAGGACGCGGTCACCGCGATGGGCGGCCCGCGCCGCACCCCCGGCGAGGCGGTGGAGGCGCTGAGCGAGGCCATCGACGTCATCCGGGCGGTCTGGGACCCCTCCGAGCGCGGCGGCGTGCGCGTCGACGGCGCTCACTACCAGGTCAAAGGGGCCAAACGCGGCCCGGAGCCCGCCCACGACATCGCCATCTGGCTCGGCGCGCTGAAGCCGCGCATGCTGCGCCTCATCGGCGCGAAGGCCGACGGATGGCTGCCCAGCCTGCCGTACCTGGAGGAGGGCGCCCTGGAGCGGGGCAACCAGATCATCGACGAGGCGGCGGCCGAGGCCGGGCGCGCCCCGGGTGAGATCCGCCGCCTGCTCAACATCGGCGGCCGGTTCACCACCGGCGACGAGGGGTT
Source organism: Sphaerisporangium siamense (assembly GCF_014205275.1). Lineage (NCBI taxonomy): Bacteria > Bacillati > Actinomycetota > Actinomycetes > Streptosporangiales > Streptosporangiaceae > Sphaerisporangium > Sphaerisporangium siamense. The sequence continues at coordinate 5,611,702 of NZ_JACHND010000001.1, read as the reverse complement.
CCTGCAGGGACCCCCGCGGCAATGGGTCGACCAGTTGCTGCCCCTCGCGCTCGACCAGGGAGTGAGCACGTTCATCCTGATGAGCGACGACGCGGAGGCGATCCAGGTCTGGGGCGCGGAGGTCGCGCCCGCCCTGCGCGAGGCCGCCGAACGCGAACGCCGCGCCGGCGGCCCCCCTCGCCCGGCCGTCACGGCCTGACGGACGTCACCGCCCGCAGGACGGCCGTGGTGTCGGACAGATCGGGGAGCACGATGTCGGCGCCGGCCGCCCGGAGCTCCGCGACGCCGTGGGAGCCGGTCGCGACGGCGACGCACCTGGCCCCGGCGGCCCGCGCGGTGGCGACGTCGCGCGGGGTGTCGCCGATGATGACGGTGCCGGCGCCGTCGTGCCGCCGCCCGAGGTGCCGCCCGGCCCTGCCGAAGGCGTGGACGGGCAGGTCCGTGCGCTCGTAGGCGTCCTCCCCGTACGCGCCGAGCCGCAGGTCGACGTACCCGGTCAGGCCGAACGCGCGCAGCTTCAGCTCCGCGATCGCGAAGAGGTTGCCGGTGAGGACGGACTGGTGGACGCCCGGGACGGCGCCCAGGGCGGTCAGCGCGGCGACCGCGCCGGGCAGCACCCGGCCCTCGGCGGACATGGCGCCGAGGAGGGCGCCCATCTCGGCCGTGAGGGCTTCGGCGAAGGCGCGGAACAGGCCGCCGTCGTGCGGATCCAGGCCGTGCTCGCGCAGCGCGTCGGTGACGGCGGCGCGCTCGGTGCGGCCGTCGAAGCGCCACGGCAGGCGCATCGGCAGCCCGGTCGCCCGCCGGAACGCGGTGGCGTACACCCGCTGGGTCACGGCGCTGGAATCGATCAGCGTGTGGTCGATGTCCCACAACACCAGCGACGGCGCGGCCGGGGACCCGTCCGCGTCCGCCCCGGGCCGGGGATCGGCCGGTAATCGGCCCGGCGCGCAGGGTTCAGAGGAGCCGGCGGTCACAGGATGGCGCCGGGCCGGTAGGCGGCGGCCTCGGGGTGGCGGGCCACCACGGCCTCCACCCGGGACACCACCTCGGTGACCTGGGCCGCCGCCGCGCCGGTGAAGGTGACCGGGTCGGCCAGCGCGGCGCGCAGCGCGGGAAGGTCTAGGGGGAAGCGCGGGTCGGCGTCGAGCCGCTCCAGCAGCGTGTTGGCCGCGCCGGTCTCACGCATGGCCAGCGCCGCCGCCACGGCGTGCTCCTTGATCAGCTCGTGGGCCGTCTCGCGGCCGACGCCCGCCCGCACGGCGGCCATCAGCATCTTGGTGGTCGACAGGAACGGCAGGTAGCGGTCCAGCTCGGCCGCGATCACCGCGGGGAAAGCGCCGAACTCGGCCAGCACCGTCAGCATCGTCTCGGCCAGCCCGTCGAAGGCGAAGAACGCGTCGGGCAGCGCCACCCGGCGCACCACCGAGCAGGACACGTCCCCCTCGTTCCACTGGTCCCCGGCCAGCTCACCGGCCATCGAGGCGTACCCGCGCAGCACGACGGCCAGGCCGTTGACCCGCTCGCAGGAGCGGGTGTTCATCTTGTGCGGCATCGCGCTGGAGCCGACCTGGCCCGGCTGGAAGCCCTCGGTGACCAGCTCGTGCCCGGCCATCAGCCGGATCGTCTTGGCCAGGCTGGACGGCGCCGCCGCGAGCTGCACCAGCGTGGTCAGCGCCTCGTAGTCCAGCGACCGGGGGTAGACCTGCCCGACGCTGGTCAGCCCGGCCGTGAAGCCCAGGTGCCCCGCCACGCGCTCCTCCAGCGCCGCGAGCTTGGGCGCGTCCCCGCCGAGCAGGTCCAGCATGTCCTGCGCGGTGCCGACCGGCCCCTTGATCCCGCGCAGCGGGTAGCGGGCGATCAGCTCCTCCAGCCGCGCGAACGCCACCAGCAGCTCGTCGGCCGCCGTGGCGAACCGCTTGCCGAGCGTGGTGGCCTGCGCCGCGACGTTGTGCGAGCGCCCCGCCATGACGACGCCGGCGTGCCGGGCGGCCAGGTCCGCCAGGGCGGCCAGCATGGCCACGCACCGGTCGCGCACGAGCACGAGGCTGTCGCGGACCTGCATCTGCTCGACGTTCTCGGTCAGGTCGCGGGAGGTCATGCCCTTGTGGACGTGCTCGTGCCCCGCCAGGTCGTTGAACTCCTCGATGCGGGCCTTGACGTCGTGCCGCGTGACCCGCTCGCGCGCGGCGATCGAGGCCAGGTCCACCTTGCCGGCCACGGCCTCGTAGTCGTCCACCACCCCCGGCGGCACCGCCACACCGAGATCGCCCTGCGCCCGCAGAACGGCCAGCCACAGCCGCCGCTCGGCCACCACCTTGTTCTCAGGAGACCACACTCGCGCCAACTCGGGCGAGGCGTATCGGGCGGCCAGGACGTTAGGAATGCGCGGCTTATCGGTCACGCTGCCCCAGTCTAGAAGCACCACCTCCTCCACCCGCGCACGGCCCGCCACGGCGGACGCCTCCCCCGCGAACGGCGAGCCGTCCCTGCGATCGGCCGCTCCGCACAAGGGAGATGCGTTCGGTGAACATGCTCGGCGTGATGGGAGCGTCGCCGTTCAGGTGATGATCGGGCTGCGCCGCTCGATGAGCAGTACGTCACGCCAGACGCCGTGGTGACGGCCGACGCGTTCCCGGGTGCCGATCACGCGGAAGCCGGCGCGGGCGTGCGGAGCGAGGCCGGCGGTGTTCTCCGGGAAGACCCCCGACTGGACGGTCCAGATTCCGGCTGCTTCGGTGGCGGCGATCAACGCGTGGAGCACCGCCAGGCCGGCTCCTCGTCGATGCCGAGCCGGGAGATCTCCAGCACCTCGCCGGCGTGCTCAGGCGTCATGGCGGCGACCCTCAGGCTGTCAGCGGGCACCGGCGCCCGCCCCTGGGAGGAGTTCGGTGATCAGGCCGCGCACCCGCCGCTCGATCTCGTCGCGGATCGGGCGGACCGCCTCCACTCCCTGGCCCGCGGGGTCGTCGAGCTGCCAATCGAGGTAACGCTTACCGGGAAAGAAGGGGCAGGTGTCGCCGCAGCCCATGGTGATGACGACATCGGAGGCACGTACCGCGCCGGTGGTGAGCACCTTGGGGATCTCGGCGGAGATGTCGACGCCGATCTCTTCCATCGCCTCCACCACGGCGGGGTTCACCGCGTCGGCGGGCGCCGACCCTGCGGAGCGGACCCGGACGCGGCCCGGCGCGAGGTGGGTGAGGAAGGCGGCGGCCATCTGGGAGCGGCCGGCGTTGTGGACGCAGACGAACAGCACTTCCGGGATATCGGACACGAGACGGCTCCTCGCGAGGGCGGTCAGGCCGGCTGAGATCGGATGCGACGGCGCAGGGCCAGGGAGAGGTAGACCAGCGCGACGAGGGCGGGAACCTCGATCAGCGGGCCGACCACTCCGGCGAGGGCCTGGCCGGAGGTGAGGCCGAAGGTGGCGATGGCCACCGCGATGGCCAGCTCGAAGTTGTTGCCCGCGGCGGTGAACGCCAGCGTCGCGGTGCGTGCGTACCCGAGCCCGGCGAGCCGTCCCAGCGCGAACGAGCCGCACCACATGATGACGAAGTAGGCCAGCAGCGGCAGCGCGATCCGGGCCACGTCCCACGGTCTGGCGGTGATGGCCTCTCCTTGCAGGGCGAACAGGATCACGATGGTGAACAGCAGCCCCCACAGCGCCGCGGGGCCGATCTTCGGCAGGAAGCGGGTCTCGTACCAGGCCCGGCCTTTGATCTTCTCGCCCAGGCGGCGGGTGAGGTGGCCGGCGACAAGTGGGACGCCGAGGAAGATGAGCACGGAGCGGGCGATGTCCCCGGTGGAGACATCCAGCTCGGTCGTGGCCAGGCCGAGCCATCCGGGCAGGACACCGAGGTAGAACCAGCCCAGGGCGGCGAAGGCGATGACCTGGAAGACGCTGTTGAGCGCGACCAGGACGGCGGCGGCCTCCCGGTCGCCGCAGGCCAGGTCGTTCCAGATGACGACCATGGCGATGCAGCGGGCCAGGCCGACAATGATCAAACCGGTCCGGTAGGCGGGCAGGTCCGGCAGGAGGATCCACGCCAGGGCGAACATGACCGCCGGGCCGAGGATCCAGTTGAGCACCAGGGAGGAGACGAGCAGGCGCCGGTCGCCGGTCACCGTGTCGACACGGTCGTAGCGGACCTTGGCCAGCACCGGATACATCATGACCAGCAGGCCGAGCGCGATCGGCAGCGAGATGCCGTCCACCTGCACGGCCTCCAGCGCGCCACCCAGGCCGGGAATCGCGCGGCCGGCCGCCAGTCCGAGGGCCATGGCGGCGGCGATCCAGAACGGCAGCAGCCGGTCCAGCATCGACAACCGCCCCACCACCGCCCCGGTGTCGTCCACGTTTCCGGAGGCGACGACGGTTCTGGAAGTGTCGGTCATGCCGCCGCCACCACGCGCGGCCCCAGGATCGCCGACAACCGCTCCAGCGTTCCGGGGTTGATCCAGTAGTAGACCCAGGTGCCGCGCCGCTCGCAGTCGATCAGGCCCGCGTTGCGAAGGACCTTCAAATGGTGGCTGATGGTCGGCGCGGTCACCTCGAAGGCGTCGGTCAGGTCGCACACGCACGCCTCGCCGCCCTCGTGGCAGGCGATGAGGGACAGCAGCCGCAGCCGCACCGGGTCGGCGATGGCCTTGAACAGCGGGGCCAGCTCTTCGGCCTCGGCCTGACCGAGAGGCTCGCAGGCCAGCGGCGTACAACAGGCCGCGCTGCCGGTGTCGCTCGCCAGAGGCTGGATGACCGGCGGCCGTTGTTTCGACATGCATCTAACTTGACAGGTTTCTAAGCAAGCCGCAAGCTGGCGGCGAGGCGCTGGTTAGACGTTCATCTAAGCAGTCCCTTCGGTGGCGGACACCACCACTCGCCCACCCGTCCAAGGAGGAACCATGTCCCGCGTCCAGCTCGCCCTGCGCGTCTCCGACCTGGAAGGCTCAATCGCCTTCTACTCCGAACTTTTCGGCGTCGAACCGGCCAAGCGCCGCGAGGGATACGCCAACTTCGCCATCGCCGAGCCGCCGCTGAAACTCGTCCTGATCGAGGGGGAGGCCGGACAGGAGACCCGCTTGGACCACCTGGGGGTTGAGGTCTCCTCCAGCGACGAGGTCACCGCCGCGACGGAGCGGCTGAAGGAGGCGGGCCTGGCCACCTTCGAGGAGAACGACACCTCCTGCTGCTACGCCCTGCAGGACAAGGTGTGGGTCCACGGCCCCGGCCGAGAGCCGTGGGAGGTGTATGTGGTGAAGGCCGACGCCGACACCCTCGGCAAGTCCGCCCAGTTCTCTAGTGCCCCCGCCGCGCCCTGCGTGTGCGGCTCCCCGGCCGAGCAGAGCGTCGACGACCGAGAGGTGGCACCCTCCGCGAAAACCGGTTGTTGCTGAGGTCTGCACGACCAGGGCCCGCCGTAAGCCCTGGCGGGCCCTGGTGATTTCATTCAGCCTTGCCAAGGGCGGGAGTCTCACGAAGTAGCACAGATGGGGACATAACTGTAATTATGTTCCCATCTAAGCGATCTTCACCATCGGACCGCCAAGCCCTCCACCCCGATGATGGCCCGCAGCATCAGAGTCGGCGCTTGTTCACCGCGCCGTCGGTGCGCGATGGAGCCCGTAACGGTGACGAACAGATTCGGAGACATAACAGACCAGTCGTGCGACCGGATCTTTCTGAGCACGGACTTCGCCTGTTTCTCCGGACTGTTCGTGTCGCCGGTCCGGTCAATGATGACGAACTGGTCCCCGCGTAACCTGCAGACGGCGCCGGATTCCGCGTAAGTACTCATCATCAACTCGGGATAGGGCCCGGCTTGTCGTTCTTGGTGGCCTTGGGGTCCGGGAAGTCGCCCGCGACCTTGACCTGGTGCCACCTCAGGCCCTTCGACTTGTGCGCCGTCGACAGCACCAGATCGGCGCGGTCCTCGCTCACCGGCTCCGCCAGGTCGTCGAGCACCTGGTCCGTGCCGTGGCTGTCGATGAGCTTCACGAACGGCGCGAGGTCGCTGCCAGCCTTCTCGTTTTCAAGGTGTTGACGGCGATCTGGATGTCACGATTGAAGTTCCGGTCCGTGACATCCAGATCGGTGATCCATCCGTCGTTCGGCCGCTGGCCATCGCTATGGAGTGGCCGTACCGTGCCGACTCGGCTCGGATGGCGTCACGTCGAATGGACGGTGAGATCTTCTCTTCGTCGTCCCTCGTCTCCGGCACCCGGATTCACTCGATCGCCGGAAGAAGACCGGCGGCGGCGGAAGCGTTCCTTGGTGCGTTCGACCATGGTGTACAGGGTCGGGACCAGGATCAGGGTCAGCAGGGTCGAGGAGACCAGGCCGCCGATGACCACGATGGCCAGGGGCTGGGAGATGAAGCCTCCCGAGCCGGTCAGGCCGATCGCCATCGGGGTCAGGGCGCAGATCGTGGCGACCGCGGTCATCAGGATCGGGCGCAGGCGGCGCCTGCCGCCCTCCAGGACGGCCTCGGTCACGCCGAGGCCCTGTTCGCGGTACTGGTTGATCAGGTCGATCAGCACGATCGCGTTGGTGACCACGATGCCGATCAGCATGAGCATGCCGATCAGCGCCGGGACGCCTAGCGGGGTGTCGGTCAGCCGCAGCAGGCCGATCGCGCCCGTCGCGGCGAACGGGATGGACACCAGCAGGATCAGCGGCTGCACGAAGCTGCGGAACGTCGCCACCATGATCATGAAGACGATGGCGATCGCGGCCAGCATGGCCAGGCCGAGCTGGCCGAAGGCCTCCTGCTGGTCGGCGCTCACGCCGCCGATGCTGTAGCTCACCCCGGTGGGCAGCGAGACCGTCTTCATCTTCTCGGTCAGCTTGGCGGTGACGCTGCCGAGATCGCTGGCATCGGCCGCCGCCGACACCGAGGCGGTGCGGTCGCCGTCCTTGCGGGTGATCTGCGTCGGACCCGCGACCCGCTCCACGTCGGCCACACTGGACAGCTTCACCGGGCCCGCCGCGGTCGGCAGCTCCAGGTCGCGCACCGCGGCGATGTCCCCGGGGGCGTCGTCGGCCGAGCGCAGGATGACGTCGCCGGCCCGGCCGTCCACGGTGACCTCGCCGATCGGCGCGCCGCGGAACGTCTGCGCCACCATCTGGCCGACCCCGGTCTCGGTCAGGCCCTTGGCCGCCGCCTTCTCCCTGTCGACGCGCACCTCGACGCGCGGCACGCTCGCCTCCAGGTTGGAGGACACGTCGCGCAGGCCCGTGATGCCCTTCATGGCCGCCGCCACCGCGTCGGCGCCCTTCGTCAGCGCGTCCAGGTCCGGGCCCTGCAGGACGACCTCGGCGCGGTCGGAGGCGAAGCCGCCGCCGCCCTGCCCGCCGACCGTGACCTCGCCGACGCCGCCGAGCGTCGCGAGCCGGTCGCGCAGCCGGGTCTCCAGCCCCGGGGTGTCCACGCCCTCGTCCACGGTGACCGAGTACGACGCCCGGTCGGCCGACCCGCCGACCGCGCCGCCGAACGAGCCGCCGGAGCCGACGTTGACCTGGTAGGAGGCGACACCGTGCTCGGTGGACAGGACCTCCTCGACCTTCTTGGCCGCCGCGTCGGTGGTGGCCAGGTCCGTGCCCGCCGGCATCTTCTGCGTCAGCGAGATCGTGTCCTGGCCCGAGGAGTCGATGAAGTTGGTCTTCAGCCCCGGCGCCAGCGCCAGCGTGCCCGCGAACACCAGGAAGCCGATCAGCAGCGTGACCAGCCGCCGCCGCGTCGCGAACCTCAGCACCGGCAGGTACATCCGCTGCAGCGGGCTGCGCAGTTCCTTGGCCTCGGCGCGCTCGCGGAACTCCCGCGCCTGCTCGGGCGACAGCTTCGGCGCCTTGAGGAACCAGTACGCCAGCACGGGGATCACCGTCAGCGACACCAGCAGGGACGCCAGCAGCGCCACCGTCACCGTGATCGCGAACGGCGCGAACAGCTCGCCGACCAGGCCGCCCACGAACGCGATCGGCAGGAACACCGCCACGGTGGTGAGGGTGGAGGCCGTCACCGCGCCGCTGACCTCGCGCACGCCGCTCAGCACCGCGGTGCGCTTGTCCTCGCCGTACCCGAGGTGGCGCTTGATGTTCTCCAGCACCACGATGGAGTCGTCCACCACGCGGCCGATCGCGATCGTCAGCGCGCCCAGCGTCAACAGGTTCAGCGAGTAGTCGCCGGCCCACAGCGCGAGCAGCGCGATCACCACCGACAGCGGGATCGACACCGCCGTGACGAGCGTCGAGCGCACCGACAGCAGGAACACCAGGATGACCAGCACGGCGAACGCCAGGCCGAGCAGGCCCTCGGTCGTCAGGTCCTCGATCGACCGCTCCACGTAGGGCGCCTGGTCGAAGATCACCGTGATCTTCGTGCCGTCGCCCAGTGAGCGGGTCAGGGCGGGCAGCTTGTCGCGGACGTCGTGCGAGACGCGGACCGCGTTGCCGTCCGGCGCCATGGTGATCGCCAGGCCGAGGCTCGGCTGCCCGTTCGTCCGGGTGACCGTCGTGGCGTCGGCGGGGCGCTCCTCGATCGTGGCCACGTCGCCGAGCCGCACCGGCTTGGGCGCCGCGGGCCGCGCGGCCGGAACCGCCGCCCCCGCCCTACCGGCGGCGGCCCCCTGACCGGGACGCCCCTGCGCCTGGCCCTGCTGTGCCTGCTGCCCCTGGGCCTGCCGGCCCTGGGCGCCCGCCGGGGCGGCCGGGGCCTGCGGCGTCAGGTACAGGTCGCGCAGGTCCTCGACCGTGGCGACGCGCCGCCCGACCTGCACCGTCAGCGACTTGCCGTCCTCCACCAGGGTGCCCGCCGGGATCGGCGTGCCGTTGGCGCGCAGCAGCTCGGGGATCGCCGCGGGCGACACGCCCTTCTTGGCCATCTTCTTCGCGTCCGGCGTGATGACCACCGTCTGCTCGCGCGCCCCCGTCACCGACGCCTCGCGCACGCCGGCCACGCCCTGCAGCTCGGGGACCGCCACGCGCTCCAGCCGGCCGAGCAGGTCGCGCTGGTCGCCGGCGCCCGCGACGGCCATGACCATCACCGGGATGTCATCGGTGTTGCCCGCGACCACCGTGGGATCCACGCCGTCGGGCAGCTGCGCGCCGAGCCGGGCCACCGCCTGCTGCAGCTTGCTCACCGCGTCCTCGACGTCGGTGCCGTACTCGAAGGAGACCTGGATCTGCGCCAGGCTCTCCCGCGAGGTCGAGGTCACCTCCGTGACCCCGGCGATGCCCTGGAAGCTCGTCTCGATCGGCTTGGTGACCTGCTCTTCGACGATGTCGGGCGACGCCCCCGCGTACGGTGCCACGACGAACGCCCCCGGGAACGAGAGCGAGGGCAGCAGTTGCTGCTTCAGCGACGGGATGGCGAACAGGCCGAACCCGCTGATCACCAATGCCATCAAGATCACGAGACTGCGATTGGCGAGGCTGAGCCTGGCCAGAGCGGTCATGGACGCGGACCCCCAGTAGTCATGAACGATAAGTTTGGAAAACCCTAACACTTCGCGATATACGAATATTTAGCAGGGTATTGAACTTCGGGTTACCTGTACGGGCGAGGATGAAGGGCAACGTGGACGAGAGACAGGAGCTGATCGCCCGCATCGGCGAGGCCCAGCACGCGATAGCGCGCGTCTTCGCCGGCGACCGGTCGATGCCGCTGCTGGCCCTCAACCTGACCATGCAGCAGCTCAAGGTCACGCTGATCCTCGCCGCGCGCGGCTCGGCCTCCGGCCAGGAGCTCGCCCACGTCCTCGGCACCGGCCTCGGCACCGTCACCGGCATCGTCGACCGCCTCGTCGCCCAGGGCCTGGTCTCCCGCCACGAGGACCCCAACGACCGCCGCATCCGCCGCGTCCGCCTCACCGACGCCGGCACCCGCATGGCCGAGGAACTCGCCGACGCCGGGCTCGCCAACTACCGCCGCCTGCTCGACCGCCTCGACCTGGAGACCCTGCGCGAGCTCGAACACGTCATGGACAAGCTGCGGCAGGCCGCCGCGGACCTGCCCGGCGGCTGGTGATACCTTCCACGACCATGCGCGCCTCCGACGACCCGGCGGCCTCTCCCGCCGCCTATCTCGACGGGCTCTTCTCCCTGTCCGGACGCACCGCCCTGGTCACCGGCGGCAGCTCCGGCATCGGGTACGGCATGGCCGAGGCCATCGGCCGCGCCGGCGCCGCCGTCGTCCTCGTGGCTCGCAGGCCCGCCGAGCTGGAGGACGCCGTGGAACGCCTGCGCGGCCACGGCGTCCGCGCCGCGTCCATCCCCGCCGACCTCGCCGACGCCGAGGCCGTCCGGCACGTCTGCGAGAACGCCGCCGGCCACTTCGGCGAGATCGACATCCTGGCCAACGTCGCCGCCAACAACATCCGCCGCCCCATGGCCGAGCTCACCCCCGAGGACTACGACCTCACCATGCGGGTGAACATCACCGCGCCCTACCTGCTCGGCCAGCACTTCGGGCCCCGCATGGCCGCGCGCGGCTGGGGCCGCATCATCAACGTCGGCTCCCAGCAGTCCATCAGCGCCTTCGGCGACAGCGGCGCCTACGGCGTCAGCAAGGCGGCCATCACCGGGCTCACCCGCTCGCAGGCGGAGGCGTGGTCACGGCACGGCGTCTCGGTGAACACGATAATCCCGGGGTTCGTGCTGACCCCGCTCACCGCGCCCGCCCAGGCCGTCCCCGGCCGGGTCGAGACCATGGCCGCCCGCTCGATGCTCGGCCGCAACGGCCTTCCCGCGGACTTCGCGGGCGCCGCGGTGCTGCTCGCCGGGGACGCCGCCGCCTACATCACCGGCCAGATGCTGTTCGTGGACGGCGGCTTCTTCGTCCACTGACGAGCGTTTCCTCCCTCGCCGTTGGGAGCCCGGGTTCCGGGTAGAGGGTGGGCGTACGGTCGACGGCCTTTACAACGTAGATCATAGAGGGCCGATTTGACCTGGAGTGCGGTCCAGCACGAAGACTGGAACCCATCCGACGAGAAGATCGAGGAGGACCACGCATGAAGCAGCGAACCCTCGGCCAGGGCCTGACCGTCTCGTCCCTCGGCCTCGGCTGCATGGGCATGAGCGAGTTCTACGGCGCCGGCGACGACGCGGAGTCCGTGGCGACCCTGCACCGCGCGCTCGACCTGGGCGTCACCTTCCTGGACACCGCCGACATGTACGGGCCGTTCACCAACGAGCGGCTCGTGGGCACGGCGATCGCGGAGCGCAGGGACGAGGTGGTGCTGGCCACCAAGTTCGGCGTCGAGCGCGGCGAGGACGGCGCGCGGCTCGGGATCAACGGGCGGCCCGACTACGTGCGGCACGCCTGCGACGCCTCGCTGCGGCGGCTCGGCGTCGACCACATCGACCTGTACTACCAGCACCGCGTCGACCCGGCGGTCCCGATCGAGGAGACCTGGGGGGCCATGGCCGAGCTGGTGGCCGCGGGCAAGGTGCGCCACCTCGGCATCTCCGAGGCCGCCCCCTCGGTCGTGCGCCGCGCGCACGCCGTGCACCCGATCACCGCGGGCCAGTACGAGTACTCGCTGTTCACCCGCGACCCCGAGGACGCGATCCTGGGGACGTTCCGCGAGCTCGGCATCGGTCTGGTGGCCTACAGCCCCCTGGGCCGCGGCATGCTGACCGGGGCGCTCACCGGGCGGTTCGGCCACGGCGACTTCCGCACTGCCGCCCCGCGCTTCCAGGGCGAGAACTTCGAGGCCAACCAGCGCCTGGCCGGCCGCGTCGAGGAGATCGCCGGGGCCAAGGGCGTCACCGCGGCCCAGCTCTCGCTGGCCTGGGTGCTGGCGCAGGGCGAGGACATCGTGCCCATCCCGGGCACCAAGCGGCGCTCCTACCTGGAGCAGAACGTCGCAGCCCTGGACATCGCCCTCACGGTGGAGGAACTGGCGGAGCTGGAGAAGGCCGCGCCCCGGGACGCCGTCGCGGGCGCCCGCTACCCGGCGGGCAGCCTTCCGGACATCTCTTCCTAGGGGGCCCGGGTCAGCGGGTGTCGGTGACCACGCGCAGGCCCAGGCCGATCAGGACCACCCCGGAGATCCGCTCCAGCGCGCGGCGCACCCGCGGGCGCTCGAAGACCGCGCGCACGCGGGCCAGGAGCCAGATCACCGCCAGGTACCACACGGTGTCCACCGCGACCCAGATCAGCGCGAGCGCCATCAGCGTCGCGGGGACGCCGGCGCCGGCGGGCACGAACTGCGGCAGGAACGACAGCGCGAACACCGCGGCCTTGGGGTTGGCCAGCGCCGTGCCGAGGCCGAGCAGGTAGGAGCGCCACGCGCCGGGGACGGGCGCGGCCTCCGGCGCGGCGGGCCCGGGCCCGGGGCCGCCGCGGCGGGACTGCCACAGCGACCGCGCGCCGAGCCAGACCAGCACGGCGGCCCCGCCGATCCTGATCGCCTCGTAGGCGACCTCGGAGGCGGTGAGCAGGGCCGACAGGCCGAAGACGGCGGCGAGCGCCCACAACAGCACGCCGGTCTCGTTGCCGAGCATCGCGGCGGCGCCGCGGGAGGGGCCGGCGCGCAGCGTCTGGCGCAGGATGATCGCGGTGCTGACACCGGGGATCATCGCGATGAGGAAGCAGGACCCGATGAACGCGGCGAGGTACACGCGGGAATCCTCTAGGCGCGCGGACGGCCGGGGCAACGGGTTATCGTCGAGCCAGAGATCCCCTGACCGGTCTGTGATATTTAGTGACGCTTTTCCCGGGACTTTGGCGGCACGTCACTTCGCGCGAGCGATGCTCGGTGGGGAGGAGGTTTCCGTGAGCCAGAAGATCACCCGGCCACGCATCGTCGTGGGCGTGAACCATTCTCCCGCCGCGACGGCCGTGCTGCGCTGGGCGCTCGGGGAGGCCCGGCTGAGGAACGCGATGATCGAGGCCGTGCACGCCTGGCAGTGGTCGGGCCAGCACCGGGCCTCGTACGCGCCGATGGGCACCTGGCGCTCCCACGACGAGGAGTACGAGGCCGCCAGGGAGCGCACCCGCCGCATCGTGGCGCAGGTCCTGCCCGCCACCGAGCCGATCGTGACGCACGGCCCGCCCGCCCAGGTGCTGCTGAGCCACTGCGAGGACGCCGAGATGCTGGTGCTCGGCACGCGCAGCCCGGCGCCCGGCATGCCCGCCGCCGCCACGCCGGTGGTGGCCGCCTGCATCATGGGGGCGCGCTGCCCCGTGGTCGTGATCTCCTCCCCCGCCGCGCCGTCCCCGGCGTTCCACGGCTACGAGCTCAGCGGGGCGCGCTCCGGCTGAGCGGCGCCGGCCTCGCCCGCCGCGCCCGTGCCGTACAGGGCGGACAGCTCCTCGACCGCCGAGATGATGAGGCCGCGCAGCTCGGCGGGGCCGAGCACCTCCACGCTCGCGCCCATGCGCAGCAGCAGCCACCGGGCGTGGCGCACCGACTCGATGGGCAGCCGCAGCACCCTCCAGCCGTCCTCCCCCGGCGGCCCGGCCGTGGCCAGCGCCGCCTCCGTGGCCCGGGTGCCCGCCGTGATCCGGAGCATCTCCTCGGCTCCGGGGGCCACCCGCAGGACGGCCTCGGCGGGGTACAGGCGCTCCTGGAAGCCGGCGGAGTACTCCTGCCAGAACCGCCCGAGGTCGAAGCCCTCCGGCGGGGCGAAGCGCACGGGCAGCGCCTCGGCGGAGAGGATCCGCGAGACCCGGTAGGTGCGCGGCTCCGCCCCGGCCGGAGCGGCGACCAGGTACCAGGAGCCGCCCTTCAGCACCAGCCCGTACGGCCGCACCTGCCGGGCCACCTCGGCCTGCCCCCAGCGGCGGTAGAGCATCCTGATCTCGCGGCCCTCCCACACCGCGTCGGCGACCAGCCCGAGCAGCGGGACGTCGTCGGCGTCGCGGTACCAGCCGGGCACGTCCAGCAGGAATCGCTCGCGCATGCGGGAGGCGTGCGAGCGCGGCTCGGGGGGCAGCGCGGCGAGCAGCTTGAGCTCGGCCGCGGCGGCCACCTCGGCCAGGCCCAGCTCGGCGGCGGGGCCGGGCAGCCCTGCCAGGAACAGCGAGGAGGCCTCCTCGGCGCTCAGGCCGTTGAGCCGGGTGCGGTAGCCGTCCAGGAGCTGGTAGCCGCCCGCGGGACCCCGGTCGGCGTACACGGGGACGCCCGCCCCGGACAGCGCCTCGACGTCGCGGTAGACGGTGCGCACCGACACCTCCAGCTCCCGGGACAGCTCGGCGGCCGTCATCCGGCCGCGCGTCTGCAGGAGCAGGAGGAGGGACAGCAGCCGGCTTGCGCGCATACCGCCTAGTGTCCCTGATTTGCCAAACGAACACCAAAAATGTTCGTATGAACGCATGGATCGTTTGCACGCCATCATGGAAACGCTCATGACCACCGACAGCGTGTCGGTCGCCGCGCTCGCCGCCGAGCACGGCGTCTCGGAGATGACCATCCGGCGGGACCTGGACGAGCTGGCCCAGCAGGGCGTGGCCCGCCGGGTGCGCGGCGGCGCCCAGAGCCTGCTGCTGCGCGGCGAGGAACCCCCCTTCGGCGTGCGCGCCCACGAGGCGACCGCCGCCAAGACCCGCATCGCCGCCGAGGTGGCCGGGCTGCTCGCCGACGGCGAGGCGGTCGTGCTGGACTCCGGGACCACCACGCTGGAGGTCGCCCGCGCCGTCCACGCGCGACGGCTCACCGTCCTGCCCCTGTCGCTGCAGTCGATCCAGGCCCTCGCCGACGCGCCCCGGCTGCGCATGGTGCTGCCCGCCGGGGAGGTGCGCCATGGCGAGCTGAACGTCACCGGGCCGCTCGCGGTGGGCACGATCGGCGCGCTGCGCTTCGACACCGCGGTCATCGGCTGCTGCGGGATCTCCGCCGAGCACGGCATCACCGCCCACGACCTGGACGAGGTCGCGGTCAAGCAGGCCGCGATCGCCTCGGCCCGGCGCGTCGTCGTCGCCGCGGACTCCTCCAAGTTCCGCCAGACCGCCTTCGCCGCCGTCTGCCCGATCGGCCGCGTGGACGTGCTGGTCACCGACGCCGGCATCCCCCGCGAGCAGCACGAGGCCCTCACCGCCGCCGGCGTCACCGTCCGCGTGGTCCCATGAGCACCCCGCCCGGCCCGGCCGAGCCCTCCGGCTCCCGGGACACCGTCCGTTCCGCCACCTCCCCCGCCGTACCCCCCTCTTCGGTGCCCGGGGCGGCGCTGCGGCGCGCCCGGTGGGCGGTGTACGTCACGTTCGCCATCCCCGGGATGGCCATCGGCGTGTGGACGGCCCGCATCCCCGCGATCAAGGAGAGCCTGGCGCTGTCCGACGGGCGGCTCAGCGTCGCGTTGCTCGCCATCGCCGCGGGCGCGCTGGCCGGCATGCAGGTCATCGGGCGGCTGGCCGACCGGCGCGGCGCCGTCGGCGTCATGGTCCCGCTCGCCTTCGCCCAGGCCGCCGTCCTGCTGCCCCCGGCCTTCATGCCCGGCCTGACCTCGCTCGCGGCGTCGCTCGCGGTGTTCGGCCTGGTGCACGGCATGCTCGACATCGCGATGAACGCCGTCGCGGTGGAGGTGGAGCGGGCGGGCGGGCGGCCGCTGATGTCGTCCTTCCACGCCGCGTTCAGCGTCGGCGGGTTCGCGGGCGCCGGGATCGGCGCGCTGTTCGCGCACGCGCACGCCGCGGCGTGGGTCACCTTCGCCGCGACGGCCGCCCTGCTGGCCGTCCTGGCCGCCGCCGCGGCCTGGGCGATCCTTCCGGCCATGCCCGCCGTACGCGCCCGCCCGGCTCCGCCGCCCCCGGGAGCGGCCTCGGCACCCCCCACAGGGACGGCCCTGGACACGGCCCCGGCGATCACCACCTCAGGGACAGCCTCGGCAGCCGCCGCGGGGGTGGCCCCGGTCACGGCCTCAGGGACGATCTCAGGCGGCGGCCGCGCGGCGCGGCGGGGCGGCGGGGTGCGCGGCGTGCTGTTCCTCGGCGTGCTCGTCTTCTGCTGCGGGATCGGTGAGGGGGCCGCGGCCGACTGGGGGTCGGTGTACATGCGCGAGGACCTGGCCGCCTCCGCCGGGGTCGCCGCCCTCGCCTACGCCGCGTTCTCGATCATGATGACGGCCGGGCGGCTGGCCGGCGACCGGCTCGCGCACCGGTTCGGCCCCGCGCCGCTGGTCCGCGCCTGCGGCCTGCTGGCCGGCGCGGGCCTGGCGGCGGCCCTGCTGCTGCGACACCCGGCCGCGGCGATCGCCGGGTTCGCCTGCTTCGGCGCGGGCCTGTCGTGCATCGTGCCGCAGGTGTTCTCGGCCGCCGGCAACCGCGACCCCGCCCGAGCCGGGCGCGCCCTGGCCCGCGTCGCCGGGCTCGGCTACCTGGGCCTGCTCACCGGCCCCGTGCTGATCGGCGGCGCCGCCGAGTGGCTCGGCCTGCCCCGGGCGCTGGCGATCCCCGCCGCGCTCGCCGTGCTGGTGGCCCTGGCCGCGCGCGCCGTCCGCGCGCCCCGGGACGCTCAGATGTCCTCCGCCGGGTCCGGGGGCGACGGGGGCCGCTCGGTGCCGGTGCCGCCCTCCCCCGGGGAGGGCGTCGGCGACGGCTTCAGCGTGTCGTTCGGCGACGGCACCGGCGGGGGCGTCGGCAGGAAGTAGGTGCCCGGGATGGGGCGGGACGGCGGCACGGCCTCGTCGCGCGGCCCGAGCAGCAGCCAGGCGATCGCCCCGGTCAGCGTCAGCAGCAGCGCCAGCGCCGACAGCGCGACCAGCACCGCCCGGCGGGTCTCGGTGGGCGGCGGCGCGGGCGGCGGCGGCAGCGGCAGCGCGGGCGCGCGGTCACCGAGCCAGTACGGCACGAAGTCCGGGCCGTGCGTCTCGCCGATCAGCGTGCCGGTGACCAGCACCGACTCCAGGAACCACCCCGCGCCCGGCCCGCCCTTCTCGTAGGGCACGGCCACCCACGGCGAGCTGCCGGCGTCCATCGCCACGACCCTGGGCACGCTCGCGGCGCCCCGGCCCCGGGCGCGGGCCACCCACCCGCGCACGCCGCCGCGCGGCGGCGCCGCCTGGCGCACGGAGGTGAGGAACCGCTCGCGGGCCGCGGCGTCCAGCGCGGCGCCCCGGGTGAGCAGCGCGATCGACACCACCCGGCCGTCGGAGTCCTGCCCGAGGTACACGAAGCCGGTGGGAAGGGCCTGCAGCCGCGCCCGCACGACGTACGCCCCCAGGCGCGGCGGGTCGCCGTACTGCAGCGGAGTGGCCACGGTTGACATGAAAGCACACCTCGACACCCGGCTCACCGTGACGGTGCCGTGCACCTTTGGGCCTCGTTTGATGGAATGGCCGCATGACCGTTGCGGAAGAGCGCAGTGACGGATCCGGTCCCGACGAGGGCGCCGACGCGGACCTCCGCCTGCTCCAGCAGTCCATCGCGGAGGTCCGGCGTGTGATCGTCGGCCAGGACCACATGATCGAGAGGCTGCTGGTCGCGCTGCTGGCGCGCGGTCACTGCCTGCTGGAGGGCGTGCCCGGCGTGGCCAAGACGCTGGCGGCCTCCACGCTGGCCACCGTCGTCGGCGGCACCTTCGCCCGCATCCAGTTCACGCCCGACCTGGTGCCGAGCGACATCGTCGGCACCCGCGTGTACCACCCGTCGAGCGAGAGCTTCGACATCGAGCTCGGGCCGGTGTTCGTGAACTTCCTGCTGGCCGACGAGGTCAACCGGGCCCCGGCCAAGGTGCAGTCGGCGCTGCTGGAGGTCATGGCCGAGCGCCAGGTCACCCTCGCCGGCCGCACCCACCCGCTCCCCCGGCCGTTCATCGTGCTGGCCACCCAGAACCCCGTCGAGTCCGAGGGCGTGTACCCGCTGCCGGAGGTGCAGCGCGACCGGTTCCTGTTCCGGGTGCGGGTGCCGCACCCGACGGCCACCGAGGAGCTGGAGATCCTCCACCGCATGAGCGTCTCGCCGCCGCTGCCCGGCCGGGTGCTCGACCCCGCGCGGCTGACGTCCCTGCAGAAGCTCGCCGACCAGGTCTCGGTGCACCAGCTCGTCGCCGACTACGTCGTGCGGCTGGTCATGGCCACCCGCGCCCCCGGCGAGTACGGCCTGCGCGAGCTCGCCGAGGCCATCGAGATCGGCGTCAGCCCCCGCGCCACCCTGGGCCTGGTCGCGGCCGGGCGCGCGCTGGCCCTGCTGCGCGGGCGCGACTACCTGCTGCCCGACGACGTGCGCGACGTCGCGGTGGACGTCATGGGGCACCGTCTCATGCTCACCTTCGACGCCCTGGCCGACGGCGTCGAGCCCGACGAGGTGGTCCGCCGGATCCTCTCCGCCGTGCCGCCGCCGCTGGTCGTCTGGAACCAGGCCCAGCGGTGACGTCCCCGCAGGACTCCCGCACCGAGGAGGAGACCGGGCGCGACCCCGAGCACGCCCTGCGGCGCCTGGAGCTGACCGTCGTGCGCCGCCTGGACGGCCTGCTGCACGGCCAGCACCAGGGCCTGCTGCCGGGCGCGGGCAGCGAGTTCGGCGACAGCAGGATCTACGTCCCCGGCGAGGACGACGTGCGGCGCATGGACTGGGCGGTCACCGCCCGCACCACCGTGCCCCACGTGCGCGACCTGGTGGCCGACCGCGAGCTGGAGACGTGGACGCTGGCCGACATGTCCCCGAGCATGGACTTCGGCACCGCCGCGATGGAGAAGCGCGACCTGGTGGTGGCCGCCGTCGGCGCGCTCGGCTTCCTGAGCAGCCGCGTCGGCGACCGGTTCGGCGCGCACGTCCTGCACGACGGCGAGGTGCACCGCCTGCCGCCGCGCACCGGCAGGGCCGCCATGTACGCCCTGCTGCAGACGGTCATGGACGCGCCGCGCGGCGCGCCCTCCGCCGACCGGCCCCTGACGCCGCTGGCCGAGGCGATCGAGGGGCTCGGCCGCGCCCACCGCAAACGGGGCCTGCGGGTCGTCGTGTCGGACTTCCTGGAGCTCGGCGCGGGCGGCGACCCGGCCGCCGAGCGCGCGTGGGAGCGCCCGGTGCGGCGGCTGGCCGCGCGCCACCAGGTGCTGGCCGTCGAGGTCCTGGACCCCCGCGAGCTGGAGCTCCCCGACGTCGGGCGCGTCGCTCTGACCGACCCCGAGACCGGACGCACCCGCGACATCCACCTCACCGCCAGGATCCGCCGCGACTACGCCGAGGCCGCCCGCGCCCACCGCGAGGCCACCCGCCTGGCGCTGCGCCGCTGCGGGGCCGGGCACCTGGTCCTGCGCACCGACCGGGACTGGGTGTACGACATCGTCCAGTTCGTCATGCGATACCGCCGCACCGCGCACCTGGCCGGGCGGCACACCACCAGGAGGGCAGGCGCGTGATCTTTCTGTCTCCGGGATGGCTGTGGCTGTTCGCCGCGGTGGCGCTCATGGCGGCGGCCTACGTCCTGGCCCAGTTCGCCCGCCGCAGGTACGCCGTACGGTTCACCAACCTGGCGCTGCTGGCCCTGGTCGCGCCCGAGCGGCCCGGATGGCGCCGCCACGTGCCCGCCGCGCTGTTCCTGGTGCTGATGACGCTGCTCGTGCTCGGCGCGGCCCGCCCGGCCGACGAGACCCGCGTCCCCCGGGACCGCGCCACGATCATCATCGCCGTCGACATCTCCCTGTCCATGGAGGCCGCCGACGTCACCCCCACCCGCCTGGTGGCGGCCCAGCAGGCGGCGCAGCAGTTCGTCAAGGACCTGCCCGAGCGGTTCAACGTGGGCCTGGTCTCCTTCGCCCGCTCGGCGGTCGTGGTCATCTCCCCCACCACCGACCACCAGGCCGTCGTCACCGCGATCGGCAACCTGACCACCCGGCCGGGCACCGCCATCGGCGAGGCCGTGTTCAACTCGCTGGACTCGGTGCGGTCCTTCGACCAGCGGGCCGTCACCGACCCGCCGCCGTCGGCGATCGTCCTGCTGTCGGACGGCGACAACACCTCGGGCCGCTCGGTCAACGAGGCCATCCAGGCCGCCGTCTCGGCCCGCGTTCCGGTGTCCACCATCGCCTACGGCACGCCGGAGGGCTCGGTGAGCATCGACGGCCGCGACGTGCAGGTGCCGGTGAACAAGGCCACGCTGCAGGCGCTGGCCGACGGCACCAGCGGACGCGCCTACAGCGCCGAGTCCGGCGACGAGCTGCGCGACGTCTACAGCCAGATCGGCACCTCCCTCGGCTACCAGATCGTCAACAAGGAGATCGGCCACTGGTTCACGGTCGCCGGAGCCCTCACCGGCCTCCTGGTGGCCGCCGCCGCCATGCTCCTCGGCACCCGGCTCCCGTGACCCTCCGCCGCGCGAATCCGCCCCCCTGCCCCTCGGAACCCGGCTCCCCTGAGCCACCACCGTACGAATCCGCCGTCCCCGTCAGCCCGCCCCGACACGGTGTCTCTGCGACGTCCCGACGCCGGGACGCGCACGCGGCGCTCGGATCACGACCAGGGGTCCGGGGGCGGTAACGTCTTCTGACGTGATGTCCAAGGGGGCGCACTACTTCGACGAGCGGCCGGAGTCGGCCGGCAGGCCGGGCACGGTCGACG
This sequence comes from Sphaerisporangium siamense, assembly GCF_014205275.1. Taxonomy (NCBI): domain Bacteria; kingdom Bacillati; phylum Actinomycetota; class Actinomycetes; order Streptosporangiales; family Streptosporangiaceae; genus Sphaerisporangium; species Sphaerisporangium siamense. The sequence continues at coordinate 5,591,210 of NZ_JACHND010000001.1, read as the reverse complement.
TCGTGCTGCCCGATCTGCACCTGCGCCTGGCCACCGACAGCGGCGTCTTCTCCCCCGGCCGCCTGGACCCGGGCACCCGCGTCCTGCTGGAGACCGTACCGCCGCCCCCGCAGGCCGGCGATCTGCTCGACCTCGGCTGCGGGTACGGCCCGATCGCGCTGACCATGGCGTCGCGGGCGCCGGAGGCGACGGTGTGGGCGGTGGACGTCAACCGCCGCTCGCTGGAGCTGTGCGCGCGTAACGCCAAGACCACGGGCCTTGACAAAGTAAGGCCGGTTCACGTGGACGAGATGCCGCCCGACGTGCGGTTCTCGGCCATCTGGTCGAACCCGGCCATCCGCATCGGCAAACCCGCCCTGCACGCCATGCTGACCCGCTGGCTGGACCGCCTCACCCCCGACGGCGCCGCCTACCTGGTCGTGCAGAAGCACCTCGGCTCGGACTCCCTGCAACGCTGGCTGTCGGAGGAAGGCTGGCCCACGACCCGCGCGGCGTCCCGCTCGGCATACCGTGTCCTCCACGTCACCGCCCGCCCCACCACCGGCCACCCCCCACACCACCCGTGACGTCCGGCGACCACCGACACCCCAGCGCGACCCCCGCCCGCCCGCGACGTCCGACACCCGTCCGGCCGGTGATCGCGCGCGACGCCACACCCGGTCCGGCCCACCGCCACACGACCACCGACCCGTCCCGACGAGAGCGATGAGCGACACATGACCCCTGGAACCCGCAGGCAGCTCCGGCCGACCGACGTCAAGCGGCTCAACCGCACCTGGCGGCGCAACACCGAGAACCGTCTGTCGCTCATCCTCGAATCGGTGACCGGCCCGTTCAACGTCGGCTCGATCTTTCGCACCGCCGCCGCCTTCGGCGCCGACCAGATCTGGCTCGCGGGCAACGCCACCCCGCCCACCAACCCCAAGGTCGGCAAGACGGCGCTCGGCACCGACCGTCTGGTGACCTGGCACGAGGCGGTCCCGGCCCTGGACGCCGTCCGCGCCGCCAAGGAGGACGGCTACCACGTCCTCGCCGTCGAACTGACCGCCGACGCCGTCCCCCTGCACGAGGCCCGGCTGAACCGCGACATCTGCCTGATCCTCGGCAGCGAGGACCACGGCTGCTCCCCCGCCGTCCTGGAAGCCGCCGACGAAACCCTCTACATCCCCCAGGTCGGCCGCGTCGGCTCCTTCAACGTCGCCACCGCCGCCGCCATAACCCTCGCCGAAGCCCGCCGCCAGGAGTGGTCATCCCCCCCTTCTCCCTCGGTCGCCAACGAGAGCCCCTGACGCCGGCGACCACGCCTTAGGAACCATGAGAGAACCGGCCGATCTCAGGCCCATAGCCTGCCGATCGGCCGGTTGAATCCTCAGCCGTATGCTCGCCTGGCCTGATCTGGATGAGGTGACCGCCCTTCCACACCAGCCACTCCCCTCATCTTCGAGGAAGGCCGGGGTGCAGGGGCGGAGCCCCGGGATTGTCAGTTTGTCCGGCGTGGCCTGACCCGTCGCCTTCATGGTCCTGTTGCCGCGTTGGCAGGGTGCTTCCTTGGCTGCGGCGCCTGGTCGGCAATGTGCGCGTGGGCGGCGCCGGTCGCGACCGGCCGGAGAACCGCAGCGCGGCCGGCGACCGCCCGACGCGCGGCGGGCCGCGGAGCGCGGTATGTCCTGTCCCGGGAGATGCTTGACACCTCATTGTCGGGGTGCATGTCGCGGTGTCGCCTGGAACGTCCAGATCAGCGCCGGGCGCCGTCAGCGCATCGAACCTCTCACCGCCGCCGAAGCCGGCCGCCTGCTGGAGGCTGCGGAGGGTTCCCGGCCGTACGCCTGGTCACGCCGGCTCTGCGCACCGGGATGCGCCGCGGCGAACTTCTCGGCCTGCGCTGGACGGATGTGGACCTGACGGCGGTACCTTGACCATCCGCCAGACCCTCCAGTACATCCCCGACGGGGTCGGGCTCGTGCTCGCCCCGACCAAGACCATCAACTCCGAACGGCGTATCGCTCTACCCGGCTCCTGTGTCGACGTCCTGACCGAACATCGCAGACGTCATGAAGGCGAGCGTCAGGCCATCGGAGCGCTCTGGCCTGAGACCGGGCTCGTGTTCACCACCCGGCGCGGCGGCATGATCAACCCGGCCGACGTCAGCCGCGACTTCAAAGCGCTCTTACAGCGTGCGGGCCTGCGCACGATCCGGTTTCACGACCTGAGACACTCGTGCGCCTCTTTTCCGCTGGACCAGGGCGTGGACCTGGTCGTGATCGAGGAGTTGCTCGGCCACGCCCACAGCTCCATCACCGCCGACACCTACGCCCACGTCCGGCTCCGCCTCCGACGCGGCGCCATCGAACGCATGGGCGACGCCCTCGACGACCCTCCCGAAACGTAGCCGTCAGAAAACGATCACGACCGCTGTAGCCGTCAAACAGTCCCCGAGGCCCCGCCGGAAGTTTATTCGGTGGGGCCTGTCGTGATAAAAGAACGCCAAGCCTACAACACGGAAGAACGATTCAAGTCAAACATGTCGATTGAATTCGCTTCCAATATACTCTCCAACTCCGGAACGCCTCTATCCAACGCGTATTGAAGCTCAGCATCGGAGATCGGGACGGCAAGGAGCCATGCCACTTTTTTATCGTCCAGTTCCATCGCCTCAAACGGATCATCCCACAAGAAAGGCGACAGGAAAACGAAGTTCTTCATGTCGCCCGCCTCGCCAGGTGTTGTCAGAATATCTGGAAATATAACACCCGGAGCGCAGAACTTACGCGTTGAGATTATTCTTATGGCCGATGCGGCCAAGGCGTTAGCGAAACTCTCGAAGCTACTTTTACATGCCCCTAAGAGCTCGATTCTCAGTGGACACTCTCCACCGTCAGGCATTTCCATGGGGGCGCCCGACAGCCCGAGGGTCGCATAAGACGTTACCCCTGCATGAGGCACATCCTGCGCCGCAGCTATGTCGACGAAGCCGCGCCCCTGATCGTCATGGTACCGGTGGACGCGCGGCCTACTGCCGAAAGCTTCGGCAGTACGCCGCGCGATCGCCCGATTGGACGGACTAGCGGGGGAACTCATCGTTCCCGGACTCACGGACCAAAGTAATCATCGCTGTGATCTTCCCCTCGATGGCAGCTATTTGAGGACGGCAGTTCCGGGCGATAGTGCGTCGGATCGTTATGCTCATCCAGGAACTGCTTCCGACTGATTCCGCGATCTAGAGCACTCTGCCGATGTTTCCTAAATTCATAGCCCGGCAAGTGGCCCATATCCCAACGTTTGCTCTTGTCCATCACCTCACCGGTCAGGGGGTCAGTAACCAGCCCGGTGTCGGGGTCCATGGCGGATTCCCATACCTTAGCCCGGACACCCTTCCGGAACCCCTTGGGACGGCGATAAGGATCGGGATCGTCATTGTGAACCAGGATGGCCTGGTCGCCTGCCACCACATGATAGGTGTGCAGGCCCTCGATCGTGAGATTGTGGACGCGTTGGTGTCTGGTCGAGGTCTTGATGGCGGTGACCTGGACCCAGGTGCCGGCGCTGGTCTGGAGCCATGCGCCGGGCTGGAGTTCGCCGGCGGGCAGCCACTTGCGAAGGTGAGGTAGCCAGAAGGGGTGGCCGGCGGTGGCGGTGATCTTGTCGGTGTTGTCGCCTCGCCGGCCGTCGATGTCCACGGTGATCTCGACCAGCGTCTTTTCACCAGTGCCGGTGATCAAGGTGGTCACGGGGCCGGCGTCAACGCGGCCGGTCTTCGGGTCCGTGGCGACGACATGGTCGCCGACCTTGATGTCCTCGATGGGCTTGCGGCTGCCGTCGGCCATGAGCACCTTGGTGCCGGCGACGAAACTGTTACCAGGGCGGCAGGAGTCCGCGCCGGGGGGCGTGCCCGGGGGCAGGTCGGGGGCGACGTCGTCGATCAGGTCGTTGACCAGGTCCTCGACGGTGTTCTGCACCACTTCCTCGACGACGTCGCGGGCGCACGCCGCCAGGCTGGTGCACAGGTTCGGGGTGCCGTCCCGGCCGCCGCCGATGGGTGAGTTGCCGCCCACCGAGAACGACGGGTCCAGACCGAGAGCCTCGTCGATCACTTCCTCGGCGATCTCGTTCTTCTTCTCCTGAGGAGACTTGGTGGACTTGCCGCCCTTGCCGCCGCCCTTACCTCCGCTCTTGCCTCCGCTCTTGCCTCCGCCCTTGCCGGTCGGCTTGCTTCCGCCCTTGCCGCTTCCGGATTTCCCGGTGGGCTTGCCGCCGCCCTTGGGGCCGGCCGACTTTCCGCCGGTCTTGCCGGACGGCTTGCCGCCCGACCTGCTCTGGTTCTTGGCCTGAGGCTTTTTGGGGGACTTGTTTCCCTTGGACGTCTTGTTGTTCTTCGATGTCTTGGACTTCGGGCCCTTGGACGTCCTGTTGGTATTCTTGGATTGCTTCGACGGTGTTTTAGCCTGTTTCTTCGCCGCCTGTTGTGCTGCCTTCTTGGCCGCGTCCTGGGCCTTCTTGGCCGCCGCCCGCTGCGCCTTCTGTTTCGCGAGCGCCGCCGCCTTCTTCCTGGCGATGTCGGCGGCCTTCCGCTTGGCCAGTTCCAAGGCCTTCCTGGCCGCCACCCTCTTGGCGATCGCGATCGCCGCGCGCTTGGCGGCCTCCAGCGCGAGCTTCCTCGCCAGCGCGCGTGCCGCGATCTGGGCGGCGATCCGCAGCGCGAGCAGTGCCAGCGGGATGCACATCGGGCAGTTGCCCGACGGGTCGGTGTAGGCCAGCGGATCGCCGTAGGCGTAGGTGTAGCGGTTGAGCGCGATCGACGGGGTGGAGTCGGGCTCCCAGTCGTCGCGGGAGGCGAACCCGCCCGTGCCGGGCACGTACCAGCGGGCCGCCATGTTGACCTTGCCGGTGTCCGGGTCGGTCCACTCGCCCTGGTAGCCCATGGCCCGCGGCGTGCCGGTCCGCGTGATGACCTCACCGAAGGGGGTGAACGCCGCGGAGTCGACCACCGCGGTCCCCGAGTAGGTCGCCACCACGTCGTCGTGGAGGTCGCTCATCACGCCGAGCGCGGGCCCGGTGCCCTCCTGCAGGGACAGCAGGTTGCCCGCCGGGTCACGCCCGTACTTGCCTTGCACGGCCCCGGCGCCGTCGCTCACGCTGATGATGTCGTTGTTCAGACCGGAGTAGCTGAAGCGCTGTTCGGACCCGTCGGCCGCGCGGCGCGCGTCGAGCCGGCCCAGCGCGTCGTAGCGATAGGTGACGTCGCCGTCGGACACCATCCTGTCGAAGGCGTCGAACGCCAGGTTCCTGGTCGCACCGCCGGCGGACTCGGTGGCCAGGGTGCCGCGCGGCGTGTAGGTGTAGGAGGAGCCGCCCCCGGAGATGAGGCGGTTGCGTTCGTCGAAGAGGAAGGTGTCCTCTCCGGCGCCGGTTCTGTTGCCCGCGGCGTCCCAGGTGTAGATCGTCTGGTCACCGTTGGGCGCGGTCCAGGAGGTGAGCCGTCCCGCTCGGTCGTAGCCGTAGGTGTTCGCGCCCGCGCCGGCCGTGCCCTGGGACGTCTTCGCGACCAGGTTGTCGTCCTTGTCCCACCCGTAAGCGATCTTCGCGAGCTGGCTTCCGCCACTGTCCGCCAGGGTGTGGCTCGTCAGGCGGTCCAGGGCGTCGTAGGCGAAGGTCTGGACGTTGCGCGGAGTCGCCGAGGTGAGCGTGGTGAGACGGTCGGCCTTGTCGTAGCCGTAGGTGAAGGCACGTCCGCTCACCGGGTCGGCGGCCGTGGCCAGCCTGTTGTCCTCCCAGGTGTAGGTGGTCTTGCCGGTGGTGTCGTTCCGCTCGGTCGGATATCCCAGAGCGTCGTAGGCGAACGACGCGACCTGTCCCGACGGCTTGGACACCTTGAGCAGGAGTCCGCGGTCGTCGTAGTCCAGGGTGTAGTCGCCCACGCCGGTCATCCGGCCGGTGAGGTCATAGGAGAAGGTCCGCTCGGGCGTCTGCGCCTGGGCGCCGCTGCCGGCCTCGCGGATGACGCGTCCGAGGTGGTCGATCTCGCGGTCGATCCGGACGCCGCCGGGCCGGAGTTCCGACACCTCGTTGCCGTCGGCGTCGTAGACGTAGGTCCAGGTCCTGTCGGACGCCTGCGGGTGTGCCGCCGTGGAGGGCTCGGTGATCGATTCGACCTCGCCGAGTCCGTTGTAGGTGGTCCATACGGTGTTGCCGCGCCCGTCGGTGGTGCGGGTCAGGGCGCCGCCGGCGTCGTAGCCGTACCTGGTCGTGATGGAATCGGTGGCCGACACCGGCTCGACCAGTTCGATCAGCGAGCCGGCCCCGTCGTACTTCCGGCTGGTCGTGTAACCCTCACCGGAGGTGAAGGTGGTCGGGTTGGAGGCGGCGTCGTATCCGAAGCCGACCGTGCGAAGAGTGGCGCCCTTGTCGTCGAGGTCCTTGGCCGCGATCTGCCGTCCGGCCAGGTCGTATTCGGCGACGGTGGCGTTGCCGAGCGGATCGGCCGCCTTCACGGTGCGGCCCGCCAGGTCGTAGGTGAAGGTGGAACTGTTCCCGGCCGGGTCAGTCTCGGTCTTGACCTCACCGGCGGCGTTCACGACGTAACCGGTGGTGCGGTTGCCCGGTCTGACCACGGACGTCATCACGTCGTCGTCGTTGTAGACGTACCTGGTGGTGTGAGCGACCGTCGTGGGCTTGCGCTCGATGATCGTGGCCGTGATCTGCCGGCCGAGATCGTCGTAGGTCGCCTCCATCCGGGCGCCGGTCGGGTCGACGGTGGCCAGTTGCTCCCCGAGCAGGTCGAACTCGCTGACCCACCGGCCGCCCTGCCCGCCGCTCGGTGCCGGGTCGGTGACCCGCACGCGGTTGCCCAGCACGTCGTACTCGGCGGTGGTCACCTGGTCCCGAGGGTCGGTCGACCGGGTCACCCGGCCGGCAGCGTCGTAGGCGTAGGTGACGGTGGGCGTCAGCGTGGACCCTCCGGGAGGGGTGTACGCCGGGGACCTCGCGGCGACCACCCGGCCGGCCCGGTCGTAGGTGGCCGTCGACCGACGTCCCTCCGGGTCCACGGTGTGCGTGCGCAGCCCGGCCCCGTCATAGCCGTAGCGCGTCGTGGGACGGGCGGGCGCGGCGGCACCGGCGCGCTCCACCTGGACCTCCGGAGCCTTGACCTCGACGAGCCGCCCCGCCGCGTCGTAACGCAGGGTGGTGGTGAAGCCCGCCCGGTCGGCGCCCTGGCGGTTGCCTCGCGGATCGGTGACCTCGGTGGTGAGGCCGCGCTGATCGACGGTCCGCGTGCTCACCAGATCCTCGTCGCCGTTCTTCCCGGTCCGCCGGACGACCTCGTCCTGCTGGTCGTAGGCGTACTCGGTGACCTCGGCCCGGGTGCTTCCGGCGCCGGTCGCGGTCTCCTTGACGACGTTGTCGTTCGCGTCGTAGACGTAAGTGATCTTGCGGTTGAGGTCGAGAGGGTCGAACGTCTCGGAGATGAGCCGGTCCGCCGCGTCGTATCCGTAGTCAGTGCGGACACGGCCGTCGCCTTCGATCACCTGGACGAGGTTTCCGGCGGCGTCGTAGTCGTTGGCCTCGACCACGACATCACGCGGCGTGGTCGATCCGTTCAGCCGGGCGTCGTCCGCGACGGTCCGTGCCGGCAGGTCATCGTTGTAGTAGGCGTAGGCCGCCTTGCGGCCCATCGCGTCCACCTCGGACGCCAGGCGCCCGCCCGGATCGTAGGCGTTGGAGTGCAGCACCACGTCACGGGGCGCCTGCGGGTTGACCGGACTGCCGGTCCAGTTCTTGAGCGTCTGCGTGGCCAGTTCGCCGCGCGCCGTGTATCCGTAGTTGTAGAGGGTTCCCAGTTCGTCCGTGACGGCCGTCAGCGCCCCGGTGTGGTCCCAGGAGTATTGGACGACACCGCCCTCGGGGCCGGTGATCTTGCTCACCCGTCCGTAGTCGTCCAGATCGTAAGCGATCTTGCGCTCGGCGTCGCCGCCGGTCAGGTCGACGACGGTGTCGGAAAGCTTGTTGCCGTCGGGATCGTAGGCGTACCGGGTCTCGCTGGTGTGGGTGACGTCGCTGATCTCGTTGCGCACGGCGGCGCCGGTGTGGGTGACCAGGCGTCCGAGCGCGTCATAGCCGAACCGGGTCGTCACCCCGGCCGGATACGCGTCCGACACCTCCGTGCGCGAGGTGAGCTGCCCGATCGCGTCATAGCCGTACCGCGTCACCAGCCCCGACGGGTGGACCTCTTCCGCGACGTCACCGGACGCGGTGTAGCGGTAACTCCACTCGTTCCCCTTGGCGTCCTTCTCCGACTTCAACAGCCCCGCGGGGGTGGTCCCTCCGCCCGCCGCCGGCTCCGTGCCGTCGGTGTACACGTACGTGCGCGGGCGCCCGTTCGGGAAGTCCGGTGTCGCGGGGGTGGTCTCCTTTGACTCCTCTCCGAACGAGGTGTACTCCCACTTGGTGGCGTAGGTGTCGTCCGTGGCCGACGAGGAACGGGGATCCCGCGCGACGATCGCGCGGTCGTTGCGCGGGTCGAAGGGGTCGTCCTTGTTCAGGTGGTAGGAGACGTGCTCGGTCTGGCAACTCGACGCCGTGCGGCACGTCTTCGTCCCGACCACGTTGCCGCGCTCGTCCTGGAAGGTCTCGGTGACGTTGCCGTTGGGGTCGGTGAGCTTGGTCAGGTAGCCGCCGGTGTCGTACATGTAGGCAGTGGTCTTGCCGAGCTGGTCGCTGGAGGACACCATCCGGTAGCCGCGCCAGGCGTCGTGGCGGTACTCCAGCTTGCCGGCGTGCGGGTCGGTCACGGTCACCGTCGCAAGACCGGTGACGGGACTGTAGACCGGGGAGCCGACCTGCCAGGTGCCGCCGTGCTGGTCGGTGTGGGACTTGACCCGCTCGGTCGTGGCGTCGTACACGTTCCGCGCCCACACCCGCCCCGACGGCAGTGTGATCTTCGTCAGCTTGAACGGCATCTCGGCGCGGGCCGCGTAGTGCGACCGCACCTCGGCCTCCGACAGGACCTTGTCGTACACGGCCAGTTCGTCCATGGTGCCGCCGACGAAGGGGAAGCCGACCGCGTAGGTGTTGCCCGACATCGGCGGCGTGGCCGGCCATCCCCGAGAGTTGTAGATCCAGCCCGTGCCGAGATAGGCGAACTGGCGCCGTAATCCGTCCGGCCCCACGGCCAGCGTGCCGGCACGAAGGCCGTCCAGGTACAGGATCTGACCCTCGTTCTGCGCGGTGAGCACGAGGTGGTGCCACTGGCCGTCGTTGACCGCGACGGCCGAGGTGATCGGTGTCACCGCGGGCGCCTGAGGGTCGTCCCACAACTGGCCGCGCACCTTACCGTCCGTGCCCACGTACAGCACCGGACGGTTGGCGCCGACGCTGTCGCCGGAGTCCCCGGCCGAGAGTATGGTGCCGCTCCTGGAGGTCTTGAACCACACCTCCACCGACATCCGCCCGCCCAGCCGGGCGACCGTGTTCTCCGGCAGCGCGACGTTTCCCTGAACGGCGGTGTCCTGCGTGCCCGCCAGCGCGCCCGGCTGCCCCAGGCCGGCGCCGGAGTAGGTGGCGTCACCCGTCTCCTGCGCGAGGTCGGCGGCCACCGTCCCGCTCGCCTCGCCGAGCCGCCAGTACCCGGCCGGATCGGAGTCCAGTACCCGGCTGCGGTACTGCGACCCGGTGTCGTGGTCATAGGCGGTGCAGTTGGGCGCGGCCCCCGGAGTGCAGACCTGCGTCAGCCGATCCCCGTCATACCGGTAGGTCCAGGTCGGCGTCGCACCGCCGACCGGATCGGTCGACACGGCGGTCACGTGATCCCCGGTCCAGGTGAACGTCAGCGAACGCCCGCCGGTCGCGGTGACCTTGGCCAGCTTCGCGTCGGCACCATAGGTCAGCGTCTGCGCCCGGCCGCGGTTGTCGGTGATGCCCGTCAGACGGCCCTGCGCGTCGAATGCGTACACCGTGGCGGACTTGTCCATCAGCCGCCAACCGGAGGAGCCACCGCTCGAGGTCTTGGCCAGCGTGGCGAACACGCCGGGAGGCGGCTGATAGGACCCGCCGGTATTTCCCGCGAACCGCACCCGCCGGCCGTCGGGATATGTCACCACGGCCGTCGGGTCCTCGCCCGCAGACTCCTCGACGATCTTCATATCCCAGCGAGAAGACCAGCTCGCGCCGAACATGCCGTCAGTGCGCGGGTCCAGGCTGTTGTAGGAACGGGAGACCGTCAGCGGCGGCCCCACCGTGGCGACCTCCGCGTCGGTGAACGAGGTGGTGTAGTTGCCGGTGAGCTGGTGGAACTCCTGGCCGTTGGCCCCGTTCGCCGCGAGTTGCGAGGTGACGGCCGGCTGGCGCACCCCGGTGAGGAACACCCGGGTCTTGGAGGTCACTCCGCCGGTGCCGCGGTCGTTCGCGGTGACCGTCCAGGAGTACGACTTGCCCCAGGCCAGTTTGCCCGCCGGTACCCGCCACGCGCCGCGGTCACCGATCACCCCTGAGGAGAAGCAAGAGATTCCCTCGCCGCAGACCTGGAAGGTGTAGTCGATGCCGTAGGGGCCTCCGGTGCTGCGAGCGTAGGCGGACAACACGGGCGTGACCCCGACCAGGCCCTGGTCCAGCGGGAACATGTCAATGATCTCTGGAGCCGCCGGTGGCTTGACGTAGCAGAGCCCCAGATCTCTCCAATACGTGGCATCCGTCCCTGGACGGACACCCACGAAAGTCTTCAACGCCTCCCAGTCGTGGTCATTCTCAGCGACCGTCATGCCAGGCCTGTAGGTGGCGGTGATGCTGTACTTGGGGTTGTAGCAATCCCGAGCCGCGACCCGAGCCGAGGCGTCCGCATCTCTCTTTCCTCGTGTCCCATCGCCGTCCGCGGACCGTGGTGGCGCACGCTGGGCGGCCCGTTCATCCGGCCGCGCCGAGACCACGCCGTAGGTTCGGACGTCGCGGGACAGGGCTCCATTGGGAACCTCGTCCTTCCGCCGCTCCGCCGCGGAGGACTCGTCCTCGGAGTCGTCGGAGTCGACGGTCGCGGGCCCGGCGATCTGTGTCGCCTTGGAGTCGACCAGGTGGGGCAGTCCGGCCGGCGACCCGGACAACTGGTCCGGCGTGACAGGGGCGACCGTCCGTGCGGCGGCGGCAGCGGGTGGGGGAACCGCCACCTGCATCAATCCTGGAAATGTCACCGCGAATATGGCTACCGTTAACCATATAAACCGACGTACCAAATTGGGGGTGCTTCGTAAGACCGGCACGACCCGCTACCTCCGAATGTCACATATTGGTACAGGACATAACCAGGATTTTCCTGCCAGGGGTAGGCACACAGCCACCGGCAAAAGCGACTAAACGCTAACTTGACAAAAAGTCATGAACAAGAGTGATGCTAATCACACCATTTGAAAAATGGGCAATCTTGACAAAGGACGGGTTCATCGCGTCGGGGGACGTCCGGATTCGGGTAGGATCGGCTCTGATTCGTGACCCAAATGTTCACTCGGCACGGTGACCTGACAGGCTCGCCACAAGGGATACTCCTGGTCGTGCAGCTCCGCTACCCGTTCCTGGATCATCCCGGCCCGCTCGCCTTCGCCCATCGGGGCGGGGCCGCCGAGGGCCGTGAGAACACCATGGCCGCCTTCTCGCGGGCGGTCGAGATGGGGTACTCCTATCTGGAGACCGACGCCCACGCCACGGCGGACGGTGTGCTGCTCGCCTTCCACGACCACACGCTCGACCGGGTCACCGACCGGCACGGCCGACTGGCGGCGCTCCCCTACCGTGAGGTGCGGCGGGCGCGCATCGGCGGGGTCGAGGAGATCCCGCTGCTGGAGGACGTGCTCGGCACCTGGCCCGACGTCCGGGTCAACGTCGATGTGAAGGAGTCCCCGGCGATCGAGCCGCTGGCCGAGGCGATCAGGCGCACCAACGCCTTCGACCGCGTCTGCCTGACCTCCTTCTCCGACGTGCGGCTGGCCCGGGCGCGCATGGCGATCGGCCGCCCGGTCTGCTCGGCGCTCGGCCCGCGCGGCGTCGCCCGGCTGCGCGCCGCCGCCATGGGCTCGGGGTACGGCCGCCTGCTCGGCGGGCTCGCCCGGCTCGGCGTCCCGTGCGCGCAGGTCCCGCTGGGGTTCCGGGGCATGCGGGTGACCACCCGCGCCCTGGTCCGCACCGCCCACGCCCTCGGCATGCAGGTCCACGTGTGGACGGTGGACTCCCCGCGCCATATGGAGCACCTGCTGGACCTCGGGGTGGACGGCATCATGACCGACAACATCTCGGGGCTGAGGGACGTCCTCAGCGCCCGGGGCCAGTGGCATCCCCGGCAGCCCGTCGCCTGCGCCTGACCCGCCGCGCGCCGGCGCCGTGACCCCGCCCCCGCCCCCCGCCAGGCCAGGAGAGCCGATGACCACCTCCATCGTCGCCGAGGACCTCCCGAAGGCGCGCAAGCGCGAGCAGCGGGGCTGGTACTGGTACGACTTCGCCAACTCGGGCTTCCAGACCACGGTGATCACCGTCTTCCTCGGCCCGTACCTCACCGCGCTGGCCGAGAAGGCCGCGGGCCGCGCCGACGGGTTCGTCGCCTTCCTCGGCTTCGACATGCGGGCGAAGGCGTACTTCTCCGCGATCGTCACGATCTCGGTCGTGCTGCAGATCGTGGTGATGCCGATCGCGGGGGCGCTCGCCGACCACACCGGCCGCAAGAAGGAGCTGCTCGCCCTCTTCGCCTACCTGGGCGCGGCGGCGACGCTGGGGTTCTACTTCGTCGCCGGGGACGCCTACGCGCTCGGCGGCGCGCTGTTCGTGACCGCCAACGTCGCCTTCGGCGCCGCCATGGTCATCTACAACTCGTTCCTGCCGCAGATCGCCGGCCCGGAGGAGCGCGACGCGGTCTCCTCGCGCGGGTGGGGCTTCGGCTACCTCGGCGGCTTCCTTCTGCTGGCGCTCAACCTGGCCCTCTACCAGGGCAGCGGCATCGACCAGGGGCTGGCGGTGCGCATCAGCCTGGCCTCGGCGGGCCTGTGGTGGGCGGCGTTCACGGTGATCCCGATGCTGCGCCTGCGCAACCGGCCGGTCGGCGGCCACGACGCCACGCCCGGCGCCGCGATCGCCGGCAGCTTCCGCCAGCTCGGCCGCACGATCGCGGGCCTGCGCCGCTACCCGCGCACCCTGTTGTTCCTGCTGGCCTACCTGATCTACAACGACGGCGTGCAGACCGTGATCTCCTTCTCGGCGACCTACGCCGACCAGGAGCTCGGCCTGAGCAAGGACGTGCAGATCACCGCGATCCTGATGGTGCAGTTCGTCGCGTTCGGCGGGGCGCTGCTGCTCGGGTGGCTCGGCGCGCGGTTCGGCACCAAGCGGACGGTGCTGGCGAGCCTGGTGGTGTGGACGGCCGTGGTCGGGATCGCCTACTTCCTGGAGAAGGGGGCGGCCGTCCAGTTCTACGCGATCGCGTTCCTCATCGCGATCGTGCTCGGCGGCACGCAGGCGCTGTCGCGGTCGCTGTACTCGCTGGTGATCCCCCCGGGGCGCGAGGCGGAGTACTTCAGCCTGTTCGAGGTGAGCGACAAGGGGTCGGCGCTGCTCGGGTCGCTGACGCTGACGGTCGCGCTGCAGGTCACCGACAGCTACCGGGCGGCGATCCTGTCACTGATGATCTTCTTCGTGGTGGGGTTCGCGCTGCTCATGGTGGTCAACCTGCCGAGGGCGGTCCGTGAGGCGGGCAACGAGCCTCCCACGCACCTCTGAGGCCCCAGGGGACGCGCCGCGCCGCCCGGAAGGTCATGAAGATCGGAACCGCGCCGACCGGGCCGGAGGCGAAAAGCGCGATTGGATCACCCCAAGGGTGGGAATCCATCCACGGTATCAAGCGTTGTAAGCCGTGGAGACCCACCCCTCGAAACGGGGCCCTCAGGAGGCATTGAAACATGGGCGAGCGTGCACTTCGCGGTACCCGGCTCGGAGCCACCAGCTACGAGAACGACCGCAACACCGATCTGGCCCCGCGTCAGGAGGTGCCTTACACCTGCCCGAAGGGCCATCACTTCGACGTGCCCCTTGCCGCCGAGGCGGAGATCCCGGCGACCTGGGAGTGCCGCAACTGCGGAGCGACGGCCCTGAGAGTCGACGCTGAACAGCCTACGCAGAAGAAGGCCAAGCCGCCGCGGACCCACTGGGACATGCTGCTGGAACGGCGCACGATCGAAGATCTCGAAGAGGTGCTCAACGAGCGCCTGGCGATCCTTCGGGCACAGCGGCGCAAGAGCGCCTGAGGCACGTCACGGCGTCTCCGGACCATCCGCCCGGGTGGTCCAGGGGCGCCGTTCTTCATGCCCGTCATCTGATCTCTCATCCCGTGCTCCCCCTCTACGGGCCCGGCGCCCGCCGGCCGGCGGGCCCGGTCACGGGCGCAGCGCGCCTCCCGCGCGCGGCGGCCCCGGCTCGCGGGGCGCCTCGTCCTCGACGACCTGACCGGGGACGACCCTCGACGATCCGGGCGCGCCCGGCCCGCCGGGGCCCTGGGCGCCGAACATCACGCCGTAGGGCGACCGGGCGGCCATGGCCCGCACCCGGCGGCCGAGGAACCAGGACAGCGCGCGGCGCGCGAACGGCCGGGTGAACGGCAGGATCAGGGCGAAGCCGAACACGTCGGTGAGGAAGCCCGGCGTGAGCAGCAACGTGCCGCCCGCGACCACCAGGGCTCCGTCGGCGAGCTCGCGGTCGGGCATGCGCCCGGACTGCAGGGCCTCGCTCAGCGCCCGCCACGCGCGGCGGCCCTCGCGCCGGACCAGCCAGGCGCCGATCAGGCTGTCGAGGATGAGCAGGCCGACGGTCTGCCAGCCGCCGATGACCTGGCCGACCTGGATGAGCGCCCAGATCTCCAGCACCGGGACGACCAGGAACGCGACGAACAGCGCGACACGCAGCATTACCCCTCCCTCACCTCGGCTGGTACAACGCGGGGATCAGCCCGGTTGGTTCCCGTCCGGCTCCTCCTGCGCGGGACCGCGGCGCCGCCGGCCGGCGAGGGCCAGGGCGACGGCGGCCAGGCCGGCGAGGCAGAGGCCGAGCTCGGGAAGGCCGCCCGCGCGGGTGGCGAGCGTCTGCCCCGTGCGCAGCGGGACGGTGACCACGGCCATGTCCGCGACGCGCTCGGGCGCGCGCCAGCGGATCTCGCCGGAGGGGTCGATGGAGGCGGAGATGCCGGTGGTGGCCGCGGTGATCACCGCGCGGCCGTGCTCGACGGCCCGCAGCTGGGACATGGCGAGCTGCTGGGGCGGCTGGCCGGTCAGGGAGTAGGTGGCGTTGTTGGTCTGCACGACGAGCGGGTCGCCGCCGGCGCGCACGGTGGCGCGGACGACACCGTCGAAGGCGACCTCATAGCACGAGACCGCGCCCACCGTGACCGGGCCCATCCTCAGGGCGCCGTCGCGGGTGCCGGGCAGCGACTGCAGGCCGACGAGGCCGACGCGGGGCACGATCTTGGCGAGGATCTCGCGGTAGGGCACGAACTCGCCGAACGGCACGAGCTTCTGCTTGTCGTAGTAGGCGCCGGGGCCGGTGCGCGGGTCCCAGACGAGGCCGCGGGTGTAGCGGTGCCGCCCGTCGGGGGCGCGGACGACGGCGCCGACCAGCACGGGGACGCCGATGTCGCGCACGGCCGCGTCGATGACCCCGTAGGCGTAGGAGCTGTTGTAGGGGTCGATGTCGGTGGAGTTCTCCGGCCAGACCACGATGTCGGGCCGCGCCACCCGGCCGGCGCGCACCGCGCGGGCCAGGTCGTGGGTCTTGTCGGCGTGGTTGCGGAGCACGACGGCGGGCTCGTCGCCGAGGAAGCCCATGCCCTCGCCGGGCACGTCGCCCTGGATCACCCCGACCCGCACGGTACCCGCCGCCGCCCCGCCGGGACCGGGCACGGCGTAGGCGAGCAGGGGCACGGCCAGCACCCCGGCGAGCAGCGGGGCGGCGGGCGGGAGCACGCGCCGGCCGGCCAGGCGGAGGGCGAGGGCGGCCAGGAGCGTGCCGCACAGCGCGACCGCGAAGGTGACCAGCGGGGCGCCGCCGAACGCGGCGTAGGGGGTGAAGAGGGTGTGCCCCTGGCTGAAGGCCAGGCGCACCCAGGGGAAGCCGCCGAAGGGGAACGCGCCGCGCGCCCATTCCTGGACGACCCACAGGGCGGCGGCCCACACCGGCCAGCCGCGCAGCCGCGTCACCAGGCCGGTGCCGACGGCCATGACGGCGAAGTACAGGCTCTCGATGGCGACCAGGGCCAGCCAGGCGTCCTCACCGATGGGCCGCACCCACGCCAGCGCCGGCAGCAGGAAGGCCAGGCCCCCGAGGTAGCCGCCCCAGGCGGCGCGGCGCGCCGGGAGGCGGTGGACGGCCAGGGTGAGCGCCGCGACGCCCACCGGCGCGAGGAACCACAGGCCGACGGGGGGAAAGGCCAGGTAAAGGAGGACGCCCCCGGCGACGCAGGCGACGGCCCGCGGCAGGGCGCGCGCGGCGGGCGGGCGGCCGGGGAGGCCGGGCGCCCGCTCGTCGCTGTCGTTCTTCTCGGCCGTTCGCTGGGCCACGGATGCGCGTCTCTTCTCGCGGAGGGTTCGTGACCTCCGAACGCTACCGCCCGCCGGGCGCGGGTCCAACAACAGACGGCGTGAGGCGGGTGATTCCCGGGCCCGCGAGCCGAATCCGGGAACCACGGCGCGTCGCGTCACGGGAAGGAAAGGGGGCCCGGACGACCCTTCGGACCGGACCCGTCCCGTCGGCGGCGAGCGCGGAGTTCCGTTGTCTACTGGGTGTCCGGGCCCCTCCCGGGTCCAACCCCCCATCCGGCTGGGGTGCCCCGACTCGACCTGGCGCCGGATCTGCGCCTGGCTGGGCTAACGGAGCCGTGCTCCGTCATGACGCAGAGTCCGGCGACGCCTGAAGACGGCCAACCGGCAGTCCCGTGCTGGACTGTCCAGCAAACTACCGACCTCAGCTCAGATGTCAACCGTGTCCCGATCAGGGGAAACACCAAGTTTTCGCAGCTAGGACAGGAGACGTGAGTGCCGCCAATGCCGTCATAGGGGCGCGCAGCGGGACAGGACCGCGGGCAACTCGCCGCTGTGCAGCACGCCGAGCCGCTGGGTGGCGCGGGTGAGCGCCACGTACAGGTCGCCCGCGCCACGCCGGGACTCGGCGAGGATCCGGGCGGGTTCCACGACGATCACCGC
The DNA here is from genome assembly GCF_014205275.1 of Sphaerisporangium siamense. NCBI lineage: Bacteria > Bacillati > Actinomycetota > Actinomycetes > Streptosporangiales > Streptosporangiaceae > Sphaerisporangium > Sphaerisporangium siamense. The sequence continues at coordinate 5,574,003 of NZ_JACHND010000001.1, read as the reverse complement.
GTCGAACTCCAGGCCCTTGGCCTGGGCCACGGTGAGCACGGCGACCGGGGCCTCCAGCGCGTCGGCGCCCTGCCCCGCGACCGCGCCGGGCACCGCCGAGGTGATGGCCGCGCCGAGCTCGGCGGCCCCGCCCGCCGGGACGATGACGGCCAGCCGCCCGCCCTCGACGATCTCCCCCGTGATGACCGGGCCGAGCTCGCCGTGGCCGTCGATCTGGCGCGACCACGGCCGGGTGCCGGTCTCGCGGACCGACTCCGGGGCGCGCAGGGACGGCCCGACGAGGGTGAGCACGTCGGCCGCGACGGCCATCAGCTCGACGGGCGTGCGGTAGTTGACGGTCAGCGTCTCCTCGCGCCACCGGCCGGCGACGTAGGGGTCGAGGACCTGCTTCCAGGAGGCGGCGCCCGCGGCCGCGCCGGTCTGGGCGATGTCGCCGACGATGGTCATGGAGCGGTTGGGGCTGCGGCGCATCAGCATGCGCCAGGCCATGGCCGACAGCTCCTGGGCCTCGTCCACGATGATGTGCCCGTAGGCCCAGGTGCGGTCGGCGGCGGCGCGTTCGGCGGTGGTCAGGTGGACGTCGTCGTCGCGGTGCCGGGCGGCGAACCGCTCGGCGTCCAAGATGTCGGACATGCCGGTCAGTTCCAGCACCTCGCGGGCGTAGGTCAGCTCGGCGGCGCGCTCGGCCTCCTCGGCGCGGCGCGCCGCGGCCAGCTCCTCCTCGGCGTGCAGGGCGGCGGCGCGCAGGACCTGCGGGTCGATGTCGCCGAGCAGCTCGGCGGCCTCGTCCAGCAGGGGGACGTCGGCCTCGGTCCACTGGTCGCGCCCGCCGCGCGGCGGCGTGCGGAACAGCAGCTCGCGCTCGGGCCCGGCCAGGCCCGCGTACTCCATGCGCTCGTGGGAGCCGTACAGGCCGTGCAGGAGCCGCTGGGGGGTGAGGTAGGGCCACAGCCGGTTGAGCGCGGTCTTGACGGCGGGCTCGGTGCGCAGGTCCTCGCGCAGGTCGGCGAGGTCGCCCTCGTCCAGCATGCCGCGGCCGAGCGCCTTGGCCGCCTGCTTGGCCAGGACGTTCAGGATGTGCCGCACGAAGACGGACCTGGCCTGGTTGTGCGGGCGCCTGCTGCGGAGCGCGCGGGCGCGCGCGGCCTCCAGCGTGCGCTGGTCCAGGCGCAGGGTGTACCGGCCGAGGTCGATGTCGAGGGGCCGCCGCGGCATCCGCTGGTGGCCCTGGACGGCGCGGGCGATCACCTGCACCATGCGGGCGTCGCCCTTGACGGCGGCGATCGCGTCCGGCTCGGCGGCCGAGGCGGTGACCCCCGGGTAGAGCTCCCCGACCGTGGACAGCAGCACGTCGGTCTCGCCGAGGGAGGGCAGGACCTGCTCGATGTAGCGCAGGAAGGTCAGGTTCGGCCCGACGATGAGCACGCCGCGGCGGGCCAGCCGCTCGCGGTGGGTGTAGAGCAGGTAGGCCGCGCGGTGCAGGGCGACGACGGTCTTGCCGGTGCCGGGGCCGCCCTGCACCACCAGCACGCCGTTCAGGTCGGAGCGGATGACGCGGTCCTGCTCGGCCTGGATCGTGGCGACGATGTCGCGCATGCGCCCGGTGCGCTTCTCGCCGAGGGAGGCCAGCAGGGCGGCCTCGCCGTTGAGGGTGGCGCGGTCCTCGTCGCTGAGCCGGTCGAGGTCGAACAGGTCGTCGTCGACGCCGATGACGCGGCGCCCCCGGGTCTGCAGGTGGCGACGCCGGGTCACCCCCATGGGCGCGGCGGGCGTCGCCCGGTAGAAGGGCTGGGCGACCGGGGCGCGCCAGTCGATGAGCAGGCGCCGCTGGTCGTCGTCGGAGATGCCGAGCCGGCCTATGTACAGCGGCTTCTCCTCCGCCAGGTCGAGCCGCCCGAAGCACAGGCCGTTCTCCACCGCCCACAGGCGCGCCAGGCGCTCGGCGTACATGCCGGCGAAGGAGTCGCGCTCGGAGCGGTTCTGGTGGGTGCCCCCGCCGCCCTGGGCCAGGACCTTGTCGAGCTGCGCGCGGGTGCGCGCCCGGAGCACGTCGAGGCGTTCGTACAGGCCCGCGACGTACCGCTGCTCCTTGGCGAGTTCGGTTTGACGGACTGTTGGGGCTTCGTTATCATTGATAGTAATGTGAAACTCCGCGCCTGCTTTGCCATTTGGGCTGTATGTGATGACAAGGGCTCAGGATAGCAGATCGCCCTTCGCATGCCCGTCGCCGTCGCCGTCCGCGACGGCTTTCGCGTTTCCGGGGGCGGCCGCGGCCGCCCGTCACGCGCGGTGATCCCCGACTCCCTCCGGGTCACAGCTTGGTAGAGCCTATTGACCCTGCTCGGGTGCGTGAGGGTACCGTCCCTACTGAGTTAGGAACCTTTCCTAACTCCGACAGGACGGCCCGCGCGACGAGGAGCAATGGGCGGCATGGAGACGAACTCGCAGCCCGGGACGCCCAGCCTGCTGCGCGCGATCAACGACCGGGCCGCCCTGCGCGTCCTGCTGGAGCGGGGCCCGCTCAGCCGGCCCCAGCTCGGCGCCCTCACCGGACTGTCCAAGCCCACCGCCTCCCAGCTCCTCGCCCGGCTCCAGGACGCCGGCCTGGTCGTGCTGGACGGCGTCCGCGAGGGCCTGCCCGGGCGCACGGCCGAGATGTACCGGATCAACCCCGCCGCCGCCCACGTCGTCGCGCTGGACGTGACCCCGGCCAGGATCGAGGTCCGCGCCGCCGACCTGTCCGGCGCCGTGCTGGCGGAGCACCGCGTGGCCACGCCCGGCAGGAGCGCGGGCGACGTCGTGGGCCGGGTGCGCGACGCCGTCGAGACCGCCCGTGAGCGGGCCGGCTTCGACCGCGCGACGCTGCGCCGCGTCGTCATCGGCATCCAGGGGGCCGTCAACCCCGCCACCGCCCGCCTCGGCTACGCCGCCCACATCCCCGGCTGGCACCTGCCCGACCTGGTCGGCACCTTCCACCGGGCGCTCGGCGTCCCCGTCGGCGTCGAGAACGACGTCAACCTCGTCGCGCTCGCCGAGCAGGCCCACGGCATCGCCCGCGGCCACTCCGACTTCGTGCTCCTGTGGGTCGACTCGGGCATCGGCGCGGCCCTCGTGCTCGGCGGCCGGCTGCACCGCGGCGCCACCGGCGGCGCCGGCGAGGTCGGGTACATGCCGACCGTCGGCGCGCCGACCGCACGCGAGACCGGCAAGCGCGGCGACCACGGCTTCCAGGCCCTGGCCGGCGGCCCCGCCGTGCTGCGGCTGCTGCGCTCGCACGGCGTGCGCGGCGGCGACCCCGCGCAGGCCGTCCGCAACGCCGTGCGCGACGCCGCCGTGGGCGGGAGCCGCGCCGAGCGGGCCAAGGGGGCGCTGCGTGAGGTCGCCGCCCGCCTGGCCATGGGCCTCGCGCCCATCACCGCGGTCGTGGACCCCGAGATCGTCGTGCTGACCGGCGGCGTGCTGCTCGCCGGCGGCGACGTCCTGGCCGAGCTGGTGGAGGAGGAACTGCACACCCTCACCTTCCCCCGCCCGCCGGTCCGGGTCTCCAGCGTCGAGGGCAACCCCGTGCTCACCGGCGCGACCAGGCTCGCCCTGTCCCTGGCCCGCGACGAGGTCTTCGGCTCGACGGTCCCCGCGTGAGCCGCCCCGCACGGCTCCCACCCCCCGTACGTCCCTCCTGACCCCCCGACCTTCCGTAGGAGGAATTCCGTGAGATCATCTCTGCTGCTCGCCGCGGCGGCGGGCCTCGCCGTGCTGGCGTCCGCCGCCTGCACCGCGGGGAACGAGACCGCCCCTGGCGTGCCGTCGGCGGGGAGCACCCCGAACCGCGAGCCCGTGACCATCACCATGTGGCACGGATTCTCCGCCGACAACGAGCTCAAGGCCTTCGACGACGCGCTGGCCGGGTTCCGGGCCAAGTACCCGTGGATCACCGTCAAGACCACCAAGGCCGTCCAGGACGACCAGATCATCCAGTCCGTGCGCGGCGGGAACCCGCCGGACGTGGCGCTGTCGTTCACCACCGACAGCGTGGCGACCTTCTGCAAGACCGGCCTGTTCCAGGACCTCGCGCCCTACCTGTCCGGGAGCAGGATCGACACCGCCATCTTCCCGAAGGTGATCGCCGACTACACCGAGTACCAGGGCAAACGGTGCGTGATGCCCATGCTCGCCGACACCTACGGCCTCTACTACAACAAGAAGCTGATGAAGGGCGCCCCGCCGCCCAAGACCCTGTCGGAGCTGGCCGACCTGGCCAAGAAGCTCACCGTCCGCGACAAGGACGGCGCCATCAAGGTCGCCGGCTTCAACCCCAGCGCGCAGATGTACGAGAACGTCCCGATCCACACCGCTCCCATGACCGGCGCCAAGTGGACCAACCCCGACGGCACCTCCGCCATCGGCGGCGACCCGGCGTGGAAGCAGTTCATGACCTGGCAGAAGGACCTGGTCGACTGGTTCGGCTACGACAACCTGGAGAAGTTCCGCAAGACCTTCGGCGACGAGTTCTCCGCCGACAACCCCTTCATGAAGGGGAGGGTCGCCATGGCGATCGACGGCGAGTGGCGCAACGCCATGCTCGCCGCCGACGCCCCCGGCCTGGAGTACGGCACCGCGCCGCTGCCGGTGGCCGACGACAAGCCCCAGCTCTACGGCGGCGGCTTCATCGCCGGCACCGTGATCGGCATCCCGCGCGGCGCCCAGCACAACACGGCCGCCTGGGAGCTCGTGAAGTACCTCACCACCGACACCGACGCGCTGGTGACGCTGTCCAACGCGATCCGCAACGTGCCGAGCACCCTGCCCGCCCTCCAGTCGCCGAAGCTGGACAAGGACCCGAACTTCCAGACCTTCCTCGACATCTTCGCCAACCCCGCCAGCACGACGCTGCCCGCCCACATCAACTCGGCGTTCAACCAGCAGACGCTGCAGGAGGCCCAGGAGGCCTGGGAGTCGGGCCGCGCCACCGACCTGGACGCCCTGCTCGCCGGCGTCGACAAGAAGATCAACGACAAGCTCAAGCTGACGGCGGGCGGCTGATCCGCGTGGCCACGACGACGCTCGGGCGTCGCGGGAGGGCGGTGCCGGTCGGCGGCCGGCACCGCCCCGCCCTCAGGGCGCTGCTCTACCTGTCCCCGTGGCTGGCCGGGTTCTCCGTCTTCTTCGCCTATCCGCTGATCGCCACCGTCTACTTCTCCTTCCAGCGCTACGACCTGTTCACGCTGGAGCCGGTCGGCCTGCTCAACTACCGGTACTTCCTCCAGGACGAGGCCGCCTGGACCGCCATCCGCAACACGCTGTGGCTGGTCGTGGTGATGGTGCCGGCGCGGCTGCTGTTCGGGCTCGGCGTCGCCCAGCTCGTCACCAAGCTCAAGGCCGGCGCCGGGTTCTACCGGACGGTGTTCTACCTGCCGTCCCTGGTGCCGCTGGTCGCCGGGACGCTCGGCTTCGTCTACCTGCTCAACCCCGGCACCGGCCCGGTCCCGACGATCCTTTCGGCGGTCGGCCTGCCCTCGCCGGACTGGTTCGGCGACCCCGGCTGGGCCAAACCCGGGCTCACCCTGCTCGGGCTGTGGTCCGTCGGCGACCTGATGGTGATCTTCCTGGCCGCGCTGCTGGACGTGCCGAAGCAGCTCTACGAGGCCGCCGCCCTGGACGGCGCCGGCCCCTGGCAGCAGTTCTTCCACGTCACCCTGCCGGTGATCCGCCCGGTGCTGATGTTCGCCGCCGTCACCGGCGTCATCCAGACCCTGCAGTACTTCACGCAGGCCATGGTGGCCGCGCGCGTGGCCTCCGGCTCCACCGACTCCGCCGGCTCGGTGTTCACCCCCGGCTACCCCGCCCAGTCCACGCTGACGTTCCCCGAATGGCTGTTCCACCAGGGATTCCGGGACTTCGCCATGGGTTACGCCTGCGTTCTCGCGCTCATCCTGTTCGCGGTGTCGATGGTGTTCACCCTGTTCCTGCTGCGGCAGTTCCGCGGCCTGGCCGAGGAGGACGCATGACCCTCACCCTGGCGCCCGCCTCCCGCCGCGCGGCCGGCCGGGCGCGCGGGCACCGCAGGCGCGCCGCGCTGACCTGGATCGCCACCCACGCGCTCGCGCTGGCCCTGGCCATCATGTTCCTCGCGCCACTGGCGTTCATCGCGCTGACCGCCGTCATGACCGACCACCAGGCGCTCACCTCGCGGCTGTGGCCCGAGCACTGGGAGTGGGGCAACTTCGCCGAGATCTTTCAGAAGGCCCCGCTGCTCACCTGGATACTCAACACGCTCATGTACGCGGTGCTGGCCACCGTGTTCATGCTCGTCTCCTCGATCCCGGTGGCGTACGCGCTGGCGCGGTTCCGCTTCCCCGGGCGCAAGGTGGCGACCCTGCTGGTCATCACCACGATGATGCTGCCGCCGCAGGTCGTCGCCGTGCCCGTCTACATCCTGTGGGCGCGGTTCCACCTGACCGGCACGCTGTGGCCGCTGATCCTGCCCATGCTGCTCGGGGACGCCTTCTCCATCTTCCTGCTGCGGCAGTTCCTGGTGACGATCCCCAAGGAGTACTCCGACGCGGCCCGCGTGGACGGGTACGGGGAGTTCGGCACGCTGGTCCGGGTCATCCTGCCCATGGCGCGGCCCGCGATCGCGGCCGTCGCCCTGTTCCAGTTCTTCTACTGCTGGAACGACTACTACGGCCCGCTGCTGTACGCGGGGACCGACACCTCCCACTGGACGCTGTCGATCGGCCTGGCATCCTTCAGAGCCGTGCACCGCGTCCAGTGGAACCTGACCATGGCGGCCACCCTTCTCGCCATGGCCCCGGTGATCATAGTGTTCTTCTTCGCCCAGAAGGCGTTCATCGAAGGCGTCAAGCTGACGGGAGTCAAGTAATGAAACTGGCCGTTGTCGGGGGCGGCTCCACCTACACACCAGAACTCATCGACGGGTTCGCCCGGTTGCGTGAGGAGCTGCCGCTGTCGGAGATCGTGCTCGTCGATCCCGACGAGCGGCGGCTCGCCCCGGTGTCGGGGATGGCGTCGCGGATGCTCGCGCGGGCCGGACACCCGGCCACCGTGAGCACGGCCACCACCGTGGAGGAGGGCGTGGCGGGAGCCCAGGCCGTCCTCATCCAGTTGCGGATCGGCGGGCAGGCCGCGCGCAACGTGGACGAGACGCTGCCGCTGGAGTGCGGCTGCGTCGGGCAGGAGACCACCGGGGCGGGGGGCCTGGCCAAGGCCCTGCGCACCGTCCCAGTGGTGCTGGACATCGCCGAGCGGGTGGCCAAGGCCGCCCCCGAGGCGTGGATCGTCGACTTCACCAACCCGGTCGGCATCGTCACCCGGGCGCTGCTCCAGGCCGGGCACCGGGCGATCGGCCTGTGCAACGTGGCCATCGGCTTCCAGCGGCGCTTCGCCGCCGCCCTCGGCGTCACCCCCGAGCGGGTCTCGCTCGGCCACGTCGGCCTCAACCACCTCAGCTGGGAACGTTCCGTGCGCGTGGACGGGGCCGACGTGCTGCCGCGGCTGCTCGCCGACCACGGCGAGGAGATCGCTACCTCGGTCGGCCTGCCCGTGGAGCTGATCCGCAGGCTCGGCGTCGTGCCGTCGTACTACCTGCGGTACTTCTACGAGCACGACGCGGTGGTGGCCGAGCAGCGCACCAAACCGTCGCGGGCCGCCGAGGTCGCCGCGATGGAGGAGCGGCTGCTCGCCCTGTACGCCGACCCGGCCGTGGACACCAAGCCCGAGCTGCTGGAGAAGCGCGGCGGCGCCTTCTACTCGGAGTCGGCGGTCGCGCTGATCTCCTCGCTGGTCAACGACCGGGGCGACACGCAGGTCGTCAACCTGCGCAACGACGGCACGCTGCCGTTCCTGGCCGACGACGCGGTGATCGAGGTGCCCGCGCGCATCGGCGCGGGCGGGGCCACGGCCCTGCCGGTCGACCCGGTGGAGCCGCTGTACGCCGGGCTGATCGCCCACGTCACCGCCTACGAGGCGCTGGCCCTGGAGGCCGCGCTGCACGGCGGCGCCGACCGGGTCGCCGACGCGCTGCTGGCCCACCCGCTGATCGGCCAGGCGTCGGTGTCGCGGGACCTGGCCGAACAGCTGGTCGCGGCCAACCGCGCCTTCCTGCCCTGGGCGGTGCGCGCGTGAGGACCGTTCTCGCGGTCGACGGCGGCAACAGCAAGACCGACGTCGCGCTGGTGGCGGAGGACGGCACGGTCCTGGCCCGCGGCAGGGGCGCCGGGTTCACCCCGCAGAGCTCGGGCGTGCCCGCGGCCATCGACGTGCTCGGCGACACCGCGCGGCGCATTCTGGGCGAGGATGCCGCGACGCCGTACGCCGACCTGGTGTCGGCGTACGTGGCCGGGGCCGACCTGCCCGTCGAGGAGGAGTCGCTGCGCGAGGAGATCTCCTCGCGCGGGTACGGCGCCGACGTCGTGGTGGGCAACGACACCTTCGCGCTGCTGCGCGCCGGGGCCACGCGGCCGTGGGGCGTGGCGGTGGTGTGCGGCGCGGGGATCAACGCGGTCGGGGTGTCGCCCGGCGGCGAGATCGCCCGCTTCCCCGCGCTCGGCCGGCTCAGCGGCGACTGGGGCGGCGGGTACGGCCTCGGCGAGGAGGCGCTGTGGCACGCGGTGCGCGCCGAGGACGGCCGCGGGCCCGCCACGCTGCTGCTGGAGACGGTCCGCGGGCACTTCGGGGTGCGGCGGGCCGAGGAGGTCGTGCTGGCCATCCACTTCGGCGAGCTCGCTCACGAGGTGCTGCACGGCCTGGTGCCGCCGCTGCTGGAGGCCGCCACGGGGGACGCCGTCGCCCGTGCGGTGGTGGAGCGGCAGGCCGACGAGGTCGCGGTCCTGGGCGTGGTCGCGATGCGCAGGCTCGGCCTGCTGGAGCGGCCCTGCGAGGTCGTGCTCGGCGGCGGCGTGCTCACCGCCCGCCACCCGCTGTTGCACGGGATGATCGAGGAGCGGTACGCCGCGCAGGCCCCGGCGGCGAGGCTGCTGGTGACCGACCTGCCGCCGATCGTGGGCGCCGCGCTGCTCGGCCTGGAACGCCTCGGCGCAGAGCCGGGCGCGGCGGCACGGCTGCGGGAGGGCTTCGCCGAGCCCGCGCCGGTCTCGTAGCGGGCCGCTGACGCCCCGGGGGGCGCCTTCTAGGAGGCGTCCCCCGTGAGGTCCGGGGTGCGGTACTCGTACGGGGTGCTGAGCACGATCGTGGTGCGGGTGGCCACGTTGGCCGCGGCGCGGATCTGCTGGAGCAGCAGTTCGAGCGCGTTCGGCGAGGGCACCCGCACCTTCAGGATGTAGCTCTCGTCCCCCGCGACGCTGTGGCAGGCCTCGATCGCGGTGAGGTGCTCCAGCCGCTCGGGGGCGTCGTCGGGGGCCGAGGGGTCGATCGGCTTGATCGAGACGAACGCCGTGAGCGGGAGACCGACCGCGTCGTGATCGATCAGCGCCGCGTAGCTCCTGATCACGCCGCGCTTCTCGAGCCTGCGCACCCGCTGGTGAACGGCCGAGACCGACAGGCCGGTCTCTCTGGCGAGATCGGTGAAGCTCATGCGGCCGTCCCGGGCCAGCAGCGTCACGATCCGGCGATCGATGTCCTCCACTCCGTAAACGGTAGCGCCCTTTCCGGCGGTTTCGTCACGCCCCCGCGGTCACGGCATGGTCGCGGCCGGCGCCGCCCGTCCGGCCGCCGCGCCCGCCGTCCGCATGGGGGGCCGCACCGCGCGTCCAAGGCCCGATTTTCCGCTGTATGGGCATATCTGGCGATCTGCCGACCGGCGTCCTTACGATCACCGTATGACTACGACGGCCTGGGAACCCATCCATGGCAAGCCCTACCGCTCCGTCGGCTACCGGCCACCCCGGCTGCCCGAGCAGGAGACGCTGACCACCGCCGCCACGCTGCGCCGCCGCATGGAGGAGCGGCGCACCGTCCGCCAGTTCTCCCCCGACCCCGTGCCCGCGCAGGCGGTGCGCGACGCCATCGCCGTCGCCGCCACCGCGCCGTCCGGCGCCCACCAGCAGCCCTGGACGTTCGTGCACGTCACCGACCCGGATGCGCGCCGGCGCATCCGGGAGGCCGCCGAGGAGGAGGAGCGCGAGGCCTACGCGGGGCGGCTCGGCGACGAGTGGCTGGAGGCCCTGCGCCCGCTCGGCACCGACGAGGTCAAGACCCACCTCACCGAGGCCCCCCACCTGATCGTGGTGTTCCAGCAGCGCTACTACCTGGCCCCCGACGGCTCGACCCGCAAGCACTACTACGTCAACGAGTCGGTCGGCATCGCGGTGGGCATGCTGCTGACCGCGCTGCACCTGTCGGGCCTGGCGGCCCTGATCCACACCCCGAGCCCGATGCGCTTCCTCGGAGAGCTCCTGGAGCGCCCGGTCAACGAGAAGGCCTTCGCCGTCATCCCGGTCGGCTACCCCGCCCCCGACTGCGAGGTGCCCGACCTGACCCGCAAGTCCCTGGACCAGGTGATGATCGAGATCGGCGACGCCGACTGACGACCGAGGCCCGTCGCCGGCGCGGCGGCGGGCCTTCCGGGCCGGGTCAGCCCGCCGGCGGCTCCTCCACCGGGCCGGTGACGGTCCAGCCGGGGATCGTGACATGCACGCGCGAGGAACCGGCCGCGGCGGCGCCGCACACGCGGCAGAGCACGACGGGGTCCAGGTCGGCGCCGCAGGAGTGCTCCACGACCACCGGGGGGCGGTCGGTCAGGTGCCGGTCGCCCCACTGGCGCAGCAGCAGCAGGACCGGTTCCAGCTCGCGGCCCGCCGCGGTGAGGCGGTACTCGTGGCGCGCGGGGCGCTCGCTGTAGAGGACCTTCTTCAGCACGCCGCCCTCGGTGAGGCGGCGCAGGCGGGCGGCCAGGACGTCGCGCGGGGCGCCGACGTTGCGCGCGATGGCGTCGAAGCGGCGCACGCCGAGGAACACCTCGCGCAGCACGAGCAGGGAGTACTTCTCGCCGACCACGCTCAGGGCGTCGGCGATCGAGCAGGGGCGCGAGTCGGCCCGGACGGCGGGCCGCGGGCCGTCCGGCGGCCGGGACGGCGCGGGTGTGGGCACGGTCACACCTCCCCTAGTGGGTTGGAATATCCAACTTACCAGGGTTACAGTGGGTCCAGTTTTCCAACCTAGTGGAGGCCGCGATGCGTGACGCCGTGATCGTGCAGGCCGTGCGCACCCCCATCGGCAAGGGCAAGCCCGGCGGCGCGCTCGCCGGGATCCACCCCGTCGACCTGCTCGCCCACACCCTCAAGGCCCTGATCGACCGCGCGGGCGTCGACCCCGCCCTGATCGACGACGTGATCGGCGGCTGCGTCGACCAGGTCGCCGAGCAGGCCATGAACACCACCCGGTACGCCTGGCTCTCCGCCGGGTTCCCCGACACGGTGCCCGCCGTCACCGTGGACCGCCAGTGCGGGTCCTCCCAGCAGGCCGTCCACTTCGCCGCCCAGGGCGTGATCTCCGGCGCCTACGACCTGGTCGTGGCGTGCGGGGTGGAGTCGATGAGCCGGGTGCCCATGTGGTCCAACGTCCCGCCGGGCTCCGACCCGTTCGGCCCCGGCGTGGCCGCGCGCTTCCCCGACGGCCTGGTCCCGCAGGGAGTCAGCGCCGAGCTGATCGCCGCCAAGTGGTCGCTGAGCCGCGAGCGCATGGACGCCTTCGCGCTCGAATCGCACACCCGGGCCGCCGCCGCGCACGCGGCCGGGCTCTTCGACGAGGAGATCGCGCCGATCGGCGGCGTGCGCGGCGACGAGTCGGTGCGGCCCGGCACCGGCATGGCGGCCCTGGCCGCGCTGCGGCCCGCCTTCGCCGAGCCCGGATACGCCGAGCGGTTCCCGCAGATCGAGTGGTCGGTGACCGCGGGCAACAGCAGCCCGATCAACGACGGCGCCGCCGCCCTGCTGATCACGACCACCGACACCGCCGCCCGCCTCGGGCTGCGCCCGCTGGCGCGCCTGCACTCCTTCGCCGTCACCGGCTCCGACCCGCTGCTGATGCTGACCGGCGTGATCCCGGCCACCGAGAAGGTCCTGCGCCGGGCCGGGCTGCGGCTCGGCGACATCGACCTGTTCGAGGTCAACGAGGCCTTCGCCTCGGTCGTGCTGGCCTGGGAGCAGGAGACCGGCGCCGACCCGGCGAAGGTCAACGCCGACGGCGGCGCGATCGCCCTCGGCCACCCGCTCGGCGCCAGCGGCGCGCGCATCATGACCACGCTGGTCCACGCCATGCGCCGCCGCGGCGCCCGCTACGGCCTGCAGACGATGTGCGAGGCCGGCGGCCTGGCCAACGCGACCATCCTGGAGGCCGTCCACTGACCACCGCGGGTCCCGGCATCCCAGAGACCGTGCGCCACGGACCCGTAGGCCCAGGAAGAGAGCGCGCACCCCCCGGAACCGCTCATCTCGGGACCGCGCCTTCGTCCCCCGCGACTGGAGCCCGCGCGCCTTGGGGCCGGGGTTCGCCGGGAACTATGCCGGAGGGGCGTCCCGTTCCTCGATCGCGTCCACGCGGTCGGGGTAGAAGGCGAGGTGCCCCTCGATCTCGCCGACCGCCTCGTACGGCGTCTGGTAGCTCCAGACGGCGTTGGCCCCGCGCTCGCCGCCCTCGGGAAGGCTGAAGTAGGAGGCGTCGCCCTTGTAGGGGCAGTACGTGTGGTGGTCGGTGGGTTCGAGCCGCCCCATGTCGACGTCCTTGCGCGGGATGTACTGCACGGGCGGGTAGCTCGCCTCGCGCAGCGTCAGCGCGTCCTTGGTGTCGGCGAGCACGCGCCCGCCGAGCGTCACCACGACGCGGGCGGGGTTCCGCTCGACCGTGATCGGGTGGTCGGGCCCGGGAATCCTGACCGGCCTGTCACCCATCGCCGTACCTCCGTCGCCTGGGCATCTCACGCTACGCCCCCACCCTACCCACCGGTCTCCCCCGCGCCCCGGCGCCCGTCCGGTGTCCGTCCCCGGACGGGTCGCGCGAAACACCGGTGAGCCGTCCGGGCCCGGAGTACGTTAAAAGGGTCATGAGAATCTGGCGTATCGCGTTGATCTCGGCGCTCGTCCCGGTGGCGGTCACGGGCGCGACCCCGTCCCTGGCGGAGACCCCGCCCGGCGGGACGCCCACGGCCGCCTCCGCGACCGCGGCGCTCCCCGCGTCCCCTGTGTCCACTCGGTCCACGGCGTCCGCGTCCACGACGACGTCCGCCGCGACCGCCGCGTCCCTGGTCAAGCCGCGGGTGAAGACCCTGGTGAAGCTGCGGCGGCAGGGCGGCTTCATCGGCGTGGACGACCTGGTGGTCGTCTACACCGACGGCTGCACCCGGCTCACCCACCGGTCCGCCCCGGCCGTCAAGCGCTGCCTGACCGGGACGGACCTGCGCAAGCTCCGCGCCGACCTGAAGCGGCTCAAGCTGGGACGCTCCCAGACCCAGCCGCCGGGGGCCGACCTGTACAAGTACACGCTCACCTACCACGGCAAGAGCGTGGTCCGCTACACCCTCCCCGTCACGTGGCGCCCGGTGATCAAGCGCCTGGAGAAGCTGCTCAACGGCTAGCCAGCCGCGCCCGACCGCGTCACACCGGTTCGCCCTTGCCGAGGGCGCGGCTGATCACCAGGCGCTGGATCTGGTTGGTGCCCTCGACGATCTGCAGGACCTTCGCCTCGCGCATGTACCGCTCGACCGGGAAGTCCTCGACGTAGCCGTACCCGCCGAAGATCTGCACCGCGTCGGTGGTGACCTTCATGGCGGCGTCGGTGGCGAAGAGCTTGGCCATCGCGGCCCGCGGGCCGTACGGGCGCCCGGCGTCGCGCAGCCGCGCGGCGTCGAGGTACAGGGAGCGGGCGGCGGCGACCTGGGTGGCCATGTCGGCGAGCATGAAGCCGACGCCCTGGAAGTCGGCGATGCGCGAGCCGAACTGGCGGCGCTCGCGGGCGTAGGAGGAGGCGGCGTCCAGGGCGGCCTGGGCGACGCCGACCGCGCAGGCGGCGATGCCGAGCCGGCCGCCGTCCAGGGCGGCCATGGCGATGCGGAAGCCCTCCCCCTCGGCGCCGATCAGCGCGTCCTCGCCCAGCCGCACCCCGTCCAGGCGGACCTGCGCGGTCGGCGAGGAGCGCATGCCCATCTTGCGCTCCGGGCGGCCGAACGACAGCCCCGGCGCGGTGGCGGGCACGTGGAAGCAGGAGATGCCGCGCGCCCCGCCGTCGGAGGTGCGGGCCATCAGGGTGTAGAAGTCGGCCGCGCCGCCGTGGGTGGTCCACGCCTTGACGCCGTTCAGCTCGTAGCCGCCCTCGGGCGCGCGGCCGGCCCGGGTGGCGAGCGCGGCGGCGTCCGAGCCCGACTGCGGCTCCGACAGGCAGTACGCGCCGAGCAGCTCGCCGCCGAGCATGCCGGGCAGCAGGGCGGCCCTGACCTCCTCGCGGGCGTAGGAGGCCACGGGGAAGCACGACAGGGTGTGCACCGACAGGCCGAGGCCGACGGCGAGGAAGGCCGCGGCCAGTTCCTCGACGACCTGGAGGTAGACCTCCTGGGGCTGGGCGGCGCCGCCGTACTCCTCGGGGTAGGGCAGGCCGAGCAGGCCGCTGCGGCCGAGCGTGGCGAACACCTCGCGGGGGAAGCGGCCCTCGGCCTCGTCACCGGCCGCCCGCGGGGCGACCTCCTTGGCGATGAGGTCTCGCACCAGGTCGAGCAGATCGTGGGCCTCGGGGGTGGGCAGGGCGCGGTCGACCGCCATCTAGTCACTCCGGATCGCAGAGGTCTGGCCTGGGGGGTGGTGGCCGGGGACGCGCCGCGCGAAGGGATCGCCCCGCGTGGCGCGCACGGCCATGGGATCAGACTACGACGAGCTCGCGCGGCCGGTCGTTGAGACGCTCGCCGCCGGTTTCGGTGCACACGACGATGTCCTCGATGCGGGCGCCGTGCCGGGAGGGCAGGTAGATGCCGGGCTCGACCGAGAAGGCGAACCCGGGGGCCAGCGGCGCGGTGTTGCCGCTGACGATGTAGGGGTCCTCGTGGGTCTCCAGGCCGATGCCGTGGCCGGTGCGGTGGATGAAGTGCTCGCCGTGGCCGGCCTCGGCGATGATCTCGCGCGCGGCGGCGTCGACGGACTCGCACGGCACGCCGGGGCGCACGGCGGCGCACGCGGCGTCCTGGGCGCGGCGCAGCACCTCGTAGTACTCGGCGAACCCGGCGGGCGGCTCGCCCACGCAGTAGACGCGGGTGGAGTCCGAGCAGTACCCGCTCGGCATCTGCCCGCCGATGTCCACCACCACGGGGTCGCCGGGCTGAATCACCCGGTCGGACAGCTCGTGGTGCGGGCTGGCGCCGTTGGGGCCGGAGCCGACGATGACGAAGTCGACGGTGGAGTGGCCGGCGGCGAGGATCGCCTCGGCGATGTCCCTGCCGACCTCGCGCTCGGTGCGCCCGGCCCGCAGGAACCCGGGCACCTGCGCGTGGACGGCGTCGATGGCGGCGCCCGCCTCGCGCAGGGCCGCGACCTCGGCGGGGCTCTTGCGCACGCGCAGCCGCCCGAGCACCGACCCGGCGAGCACCTGCTCGGCGCCCGGCAGGGCCGCGCGGAACCGCAGGGACTGCATGGCCCACATGCGGTCGGCGAGGGCGACGACGGACGGGGAGCCGAGGCGGCGGGCGACCAGCGCGTACGGGTCGTCGGTCTCGTCCCAGGCGACGAACTCAAGCCCAAGGCGCGCGGCCGGGGAGTGCTCGGCGGCGGGCAGCTCCAGCCGCGGCACCACGAGGAACGCCTCGCCGTCCGCGGGCACCACCAGGCAGGTGAGCCGCTCCAGCGGCAGCGCGTCGTATCCGGTGACGTAGCGCAGGTCAGGTCCGGGGGTGAGCAGCAGGGCGCCGACCCCGGCCGTCCCGGCGGCCTCGCGCACGGCCGCGAGACGGGACACCGGGAAAAGGTCATCTGAGGACGTCGTTGTCACGGCACCCAATCTATGCCACACCGATCTCTCTGTCCGCACCCGCCGGGGACGGCGGCCCGGGCCGGGCGGTGCTGCTGGGAGGATGGGCCCATGCCTGGGCTGATGCTTCTCGACACCCCGTCGTTGTACTTCCGCGCGTTCTACGGAGTCCCGGAGTCGATGACCGCGCCGGACGGCATGCCGGTCAACGCCGTGCGCGGGCTGATCGACATGATCGCCACCCTGGTGCGCGGCCATTCCCCCGGCGAGCTGGTGGCGTGCATGGACGCCGACTGGCGACCGGCGTTCCGGGTCGCCGCCATCCCGTCCTACAAGGCGCACCGGGTCGCCGAGGGCGACGAGGAGCAGGTGCCGGACACGCTGGCCCCGCAGGTCCCGGTCATCGAGGCGGTGCTGGACGCGGTCGGCGTCGCCCGCGTCGGCGTGCCCGGCTACGAGGCCGACGACGTCATCGGCACCTACGCCGCCGGCGCCGCCGGCGCGGTCGACATCGTCACCGGCGACCGCGATCTGTTCCAGCTCGTGGACGACGCGCGCCCCTGCCGGGTGCTCTACACGGTCAAGGGCATCCGCAACCTGCAGACCGTCGACGAGGCCGAGGTCACCGCCAAGTACGGCATCCCCGGCCGCGCCTACGCCGACTTCGCCACCCTGCGCGGGGACCCCAGCGACGGCCTGCCGGGCGTGCCGGGCGTGGGCGACAAGACGGCGTCCGCGCTGATCACCCGGTTCGGGTCCCTGGAGGACCTGCTGGCCGCGCTGGACGAGGGCGTCACCGACGGCTTCCCCGCCGGCAGCCGCGCCAAGCTCATCAAGGCGCGCGACTACCTGGACGTGGCGCCGGCCGTGGTCAAGGTGGCCCACGACGCGCCGCTGCCCCCGGTGGACATGACCCTGCCGGAGAAGCCGCGCGACCCGGAGGCGCTGGTGGCCCTCGCCGACCGCTACGACCTGAACGGGCCGCTGAACCGCCTGCTGGCCGCGCTCGCCCGCTGACGACCCGCGCGCCCGCTCCCCCTAGGATCCGGATGTGCCTCCCAAAGCGATTCACGTGTCCGGCGCGCCGAAGCTCGCCGAGGGCTTCGACCGCATCCGCGCCGAGATGGAGCTGCCGGACGCGTTCCCCGGGCCGGTGGTGGAGGAGGCCCGCCGTGTCGCCGGCGCGGCCCCGTACACCGCGCACACCGACCCTGGCGCGCGGCGCGGCCTGGCCGAGGCGCCCGAGCCCGCCGACCGCACCGACCTGCCGCTGCTGACCATCGACCCGCCGGGCTCCATGGACCTGGACCAGGCGCTGTGCCTGGAGCAGCGCGGAGAGGGCTACCGGGTGTGGTACGCCATCGCCGACGTCGCCGCGTTCGTGCCGCCGGGCGGCGTGATCGACGCCGAGGCCCGGCGGCGCGTCGAGACCGTCTACCTGCCGGACGGGCGCGTCCCCCTGCACCCGGCCGTGCTGTCGGAGGGGGCCGCCAGCCTGCTGCCGGGCGTGACGCGGCCCGCGGCCCTGTGGTGCCTGGACCTCGACTCCGGCGGCGCCGTGGTGGGCGCGGACGTGAGCAGGGCGCTGGTGCGCAGCCGGGAGCGGCTGGACTACGACTACGCGCAGGCCGCCGTGGACACCGGCACCGCCGACGGCACGCTGCGGCTGCTGCCCGTGGTCGGCTCGCTGCGCCTGGAGCTGGAACGGGCCCGCGGCGGGGTCACGCTGCCCACCCCCGAGCAGGAGGTCGTCCCGCACGGGGACGGCTACCGCCTGGAGTTCCGCTGCCCGCTGCCCGCCGAGGCGTGGAACGCGCAGATCTCCCTGATGACGGGCATGGCGGCGGCGTCCATGATGCTGGACGCCGAGATCGGCGTGCTGCGCACGCTGCCGGCCGCCCCGCCCGACACGGTCGCCCGGGTGCGCAGGATCGCCGAGGCGCTCGGCGTGCCCTGGCCGGCCTCGGCCTCCTTCGGCGAGGTCGTCCACGGGCTGGACCCCTCGGTGCCCCGCAACGCCGCGTTCCTGCACGAGTCCACCGTGCTGCTGCGCGGCGCCGCCTACACCGCCTTCAACGGCGAGCCGCCGAAGGACGCCGCGCACGCCGCGGTGGCCGCGCCGTACGCGCACGTCACCGCGCCGCTGCGCCGCCTGGCCGACCGGTACGCCACCGAGGTGTGCCTGGCGGTCGCGGCGGGCGTGCCGGTGCCCGAGCCGGTTCAGGAGGCGCTGGCCGAGCTGCCCGCGCTCATGGCGGGCGGCGGGCGGCGCGCCGCCGCCGCGGACCGGGCGTGCGTGGACCTGGTGGAGGCGTTCGTGCTGCGCGACCGGGTCGGGCAGACCTTCGGCGCGGTCGTGGTGGACGTCGAGGAGGACAGGCCGGGGGGCCTGGTGCAGGTGGCCGACCCGGCGGTGGTCGCCCGGTGCGACGGCGACGGGCTGCGTCTCGGCGCGCGGGTGGAGGCGCGGCTCACCCGGGCCGACGTGGCGACCCGGGAGGTCCGCTTCACCGTGGCGTGACCGGCGGCGCCGCGAACCGCCGGCCCCGGGGGTCAGGCCACCGAGGAGTAGGCGACGACGCCGCGGCGCAGCGCGTCGATGGCCTTGGAGGCGTTCTGCCGCACCTTGCCGCTCTTGGGGGCGGCCTTGCTGATCTGGTCGAGCAGGTCGATGAGCTGCTTGACCCAGCGCACGAAGTCTCCGGCGGCCAGCTCGCCGTCGGTGAGCACGGCGTCGAGGCTGTGGCCCTTGGCCCAGCGGAACGCCGCCCAGGCGAACCCCAGGTCGGGCTCGCGGACGAACGACAGGCCGTGGTCGCGCTCGATGTCCTCCAGCTCGGCGAAGATGCGGACCATCGCGGCCAGCGACTCCTTGGCGGCCCCGGCGGGGATCTTGGGCGGGCGCGCGTCGTCGGCCTGCCGCGACTCGAACACCAGCGAGGACACGCACGCGGCCAGCTCCGCGGGGGGCAGCTCCTCCCAGATGCCGGCGCGCAGGCACTCGGCGGTGAGCAGGTCCAGCTCGGTGTAGAGCTGGGCCAGGCGGCGGCCCTCGATGGTGACGGTCTCGCCGTCCAGGTAGCCGAGCTGGTCGAGCACCCCGCACACCCGGTCGAAGGTGCGCGCGATCACGTGGGAGCGGCTCTCCACGCGCCGCCGCAGCCCGTCGGTCTCGCGCAGCAGCTTGTGGTAGCGCTCGGCCCAGCGGGCGTGGTCCTCGCGCTCGGCGCAGCCGTGGCAGGGGTGGGCGCGCAGTTTGCGGCGCAGCTCGGCGATCTCCCACTCGGGGGTGCCGGGGGTGGCGCCGCGGGCGGCGGTGTCGGCCTCGTGGTCGCGGACCCGCACGGGGCGGCCGAGGTCGCGGTCGCCGATCTTGGCGTGCAGGGTGGCGACCAGGTTGGCGCGGTCCTTGGGCGCCCGCGGGTTGAACCCCTTGGGGATGCGCAGCCGTTCCACCGGCTCGACGGGCACGGGGAAGTCGGCCGCCGACAGCCGCTTGACCTGCTTGCCGATGGTCAGCACCAGCGGCGAGGGCCCCTCGGTGCGCATGGTCAGGCCCGGGTCCAGGATGACGGCCAGCCCGGCCCGCCGCCCGCCGGGGACGCGGATCACGTCGCCGGGCTTCAGCGCCTCCAGCGAGCGGACGGCCTGGGCGCGCCGCGCCGTGCCGCGCTGGCGCGACAGGTCGCTCTCGCGGTCCGACAGCTCCCTGCGCATGCCCGCGTACTCCTGGAAGTCGCCCAGGTGGCAGGTCATCGCCTCGGCGTAGCCCTCCAGGGCCTCTTCGGCGCGCCGGAGCTGCTTGGCGATGCCGACCACGGCGCGGTCGGCCTGGAACTGGGCGAAGGACGCCTCCAGCAGGGTGCGGGCCCGCTCCCTGCCGACCTGGCCGACCAGGTTGACCGCCATGTTGTAGGACGGGCGGAAGCTGGAGCGCAGCGGGTAGGTGCGGGTGCTGGCCAGGCCCGCCACGGCCACCGGGTCGATGCCCGGCTGCCAGGCCACCACGGCGTGGCCCTCGACGTCGATGCCGCGCCGCCCGGCACGCCCGGTGAGCTGGGTGTACTCGCCCGGGGTGAGGTCGGCGTGGGTCTCGCCGTTCCACTTGTCGAGCTTCTCGATCACCACCGAGCGCGCGGGCATGTTGATGCCGAGGGCGAGGGTCTCGGTGGCGAACACCGCCTTCACCAGGCCGCGGGTGAACAGCTCCTCGACGACCTCCTTGAAGGCGGGGAGCATGCCCGCGTGGTGGGCGGCCAGGCCGCGCTCCAGGCAGTCGCGCCACTCCAGGTACCCGAGCACGGCGAGGTCCTCGTCGGGCAGGTGGGCGGTGCGCTCGTCCACGATCTGGCGGATCTCGTGGCGCTCGCCGTCGGTGGTGAGGCGGATCCCGGCGTGCAGGCACTGCAGGACGGCGGCGTCGCACCCGGCGCGGGAGAAGATGAAGGTGATCGCGGGCAGCAGGCCCTCGGAGTCGAGCTTCTCGATCGCGTCGGACCGGCTGACCATGCCGGCGCCGCGGCGCGGCCGGGTGTACCCGCGCCGGCCGCGGGCCTGGGCCAGGCGCTGCTCGTCGCGCGAGATGCGCATCAGCGAGGGGTTGATGCGGGGCCGGTTGTCCTCGTCCACGAACAGGTCGTACAGGCGGTCGCCGACCAGCATGTGCTGCCAGAGCGGCACCGGACGGTGCTCGTCGACGATCACCGTGGTGTCGCCGCGCACCTCGCCCAGCCACTCGCCGAACTCCTCGGCGTTGCTGACCGTCGCCGACAGGGCCACGACCCGCACCGACTCGGGGAGGTGGATGATCACCTCTTCCCAGACGGCGCCGCGGAACCGGTCGGCGAGGTAGTGGACCTCGTCCATGACCACGTGGCTGAGCCCGGCGAGCGTGCTGGAGCCCGCGTAGAGCATGTTGCGCAGGACCTCGGTGGTCATGACCACGATGGGGGCGTCGCCGTTGACGCTGTTGTCGCCGGTGAGCAGGCCGACCTTGGCGGCGCCGTAGCGGCGCGCCAGGTCGTTGTACTTCTGGTTGGACAGCGCCTTGATCGGCGTGGTGTAGAAGCACTTGCTGCCCTGTTCGAGGGCGAGGTGGACGGCGAACTCCCCCACGACGGTCTTGCCGGACCCCGTCGGCGCCGCCACCAGCACGCCGTCCCCCGCCTCCAGCGCCCGGCAGGCGTCGATCTGGAACTCGTCGAGCAGGAAGTCGTAGAGGCCTTGGAAGGACGTGAAGGCGGGACCGCTGGTGGCGTGCTTGTCACGGAAGGCGGCGTAGCGTTCCGCTGGGGTCGTCATGGTCTTCAGCCTACCGACAGCACGTTTCCGGCCCGACCGAGTCCGGACCGGCCCAGCACCGCTCAGGCCGGGGGCGGGACGAGAACGCGCAGGGCGCCGGGGACGATCTCGCAGGTCAGCGGGAGGGGGCCGAGGCGCTCGCCGTCGGCGTAGGCGACCACGCCGGGGGCGTCGAGCGTGACGCGGCGGGCGCGGCGGGCGGTGATCGCCGGGTGGCCGAGGTGGGTGCCCCGGTAGACGCGGGGGAAGACGCGCAGGAACGCCGCCGCGGGCATCGGGCCCACGGTGAGGACGTCGAGCAGGCCGTCGTCGGGCTCGGCCTGGGGGCAGACGCGCATGCCGGCGCCGTAGGAGCCGGTGTTGGCGACGGCGACCAGCGTCGCCTCCCCCGCGGAGGTCTCGCCGTCGAGGGTGACCGTGAAGGGGATGGGCGCGAAGGAGCGCAGCTCGCGCAGCATGGCCAGCAGGTAGCGGGCGGCGCCGGGCCGCCCGGTCATCCGGTTGGCCCGCTCGTTGACCTTGGAGTCGAAGCCGCAGGCCATCACCCCGGCGAACCATTCACCGCCGTCGGTGCGCGCCAGGTCGGCCACCCGGACCACGCCGCCCGCGACGACGTCCGCCGCCGCGAGCAGGTCGCCCCGGGGGATGCCGAAGGCGGCGGCGATGTCGTTGCCGGTGCCCGCGGGGATCACCCCGAGCGGGACGCCGGTGCCGGCGACCGCCTGGACGGCCAGGTGGACCAGACCGTCGCCGCCGAAGGCGACCAGGGCCTCCGGCCCCGCGGCGACCGCCGCGCGGGCGCGTTCGCGGGCGTCTCCGGCGTCGGCGCCCACGACGACCGACACCGGGCGGCCGCCGGCCCGCAGGCGGCGCACCACGGAGTCGAGCAGGCGCAAGGTACGGCCGCCACGGGCCGCGGGGTTCACGAGCAGGACCAGCTCACCAGCCATTACCGGAACCTATCCGGACATGGCCCGTTGATCTAGAGGTCAGTCCAGGGTGTCCACGCTCGCTCCGGGACCGTCGAGCTCCTCGGCGAGCTCGCGCTGACGCTGGGCCTCCTGCTGTTCCCTCTTGCGGTCGTTGAAGTACATGAACACCTCGGCGATCATGAACATGCCGACCATGGGCACCGCGAGCGCCAGCATGGTGATCGGGTCCTGGCTCGGGGTCGCCACGGCGGCGAACAGGAACATCAGGAACACGACCATGCGCTGGTGCTTGCGCACCATGTGGAAGCGCAGCACGCCGATGAGGTTCAGGAAGACCATGAGCAGCGGCAGCTCGAAGGACAGCCCGAAGATGACCAGCATGGCCATCAGGTACCCGACGTACTCGCTCATGGTGATCATCGGGATCACGTTGTTGGGCGCGAAGCCCAGCAGCAGGGCCAGGCCCTTGTCCATCGTGATGTAGGCGAGGCCGGCTCCCGCCACGAACAGCGGCACGGCCAGCCCGAGGAACGTGATCGAGTAACGCCGCTCGTTGCGGTACAGGCCCGGCGTGACGAAGGCCCAGACCTGGTAGAGCCAGATCGGCGCGGAGACCACGGCGCCGAACATGAGGGCGACCTGCAGGTTGACCATGAAGCCCTCGAAGACGCCCTGGACCACGAGCGTGCACTCGTTCTTGAGCTCGTGGGCCTGGGGCAGCCGGCAGTAGGGCCCGGTCATGAAGACCCACAGCCGGTCGAAGAACACGAAACCGACGATCGTGCCGATGACCAGGCCGGCCATCGCCTTCACCAGGCGGTTGCGCAGCTCACGGAGGTGGTCCATGAGCGGCATGCGCCCCTCGGGATCGGGCTCGGCCTGGCTCTTGCCGGCCGGGCTCGACCGTTTCAGCAGTGCCATCCGGCGTCCCTGTCTTCGCGGGCGGTCAGGTTAGCGGTCGGGTCGGGAGCCTGGCTCAGGCGTGACCCTGGTCCTTCTGGACTCCGCTGACCGTCGCGTCGGTGGGACGGGCCTGCGAGGTGGTCCGCAGCTTGGCGTTCTCCTCCTCCAGGAGGCGCAGCCGCTCCTCGACCGACGGGGTCGAGGCCGGCAGGGGCTGCGGCTGGACGACCACGGGCTGGGCGGTCGTGTTGGCCTGCGCGGCCCTGGCGTCGTCCTCCTCGTGGAGCTTGGTGGTCTCCTTCTTGAACAGCCGCAGGGACTGGCCGAGCGCCCTTGCGGTGTCGGGAAGCTTCTTGGCGCCGAAGAGCAGCACCAGGACCAGCCCGATGATGATCAGTTCGGGCGCACCCAATCCACCCATGTCACATCCTTAAAGCAGACAGACGTGCAATCTAAGCACGATCGTACGCTGCCCCGGTCGGTTACTTCACCCCTCCGGGACCTTCAATACGTCCCGCGGAGGCGGTGGCCGCGGGCCTGACCGATTCCAGACGCCGCGTGGTCCGTTCGATTTCACGCGTCAGACCCCGTACGGCCACCAGCACCCGCGCGGTCAGCAGCGCGACCGGCACCAGGCCGGCGACCGCGAGGCCGACCGCGAGGTAGATCCACGTCATGACGCCGAACTTTACCGAAAGCGAGAGGCCGAAATATCGGGGTTGCCCCTTTTCGGGGTGTTCGGTGCCCGGTCAGCGCGCCGACTCGTACAGGGCGAGGGTGCGGGACGCCACCTCGTGGACCCGCCGCGCCAGCGACTCCGGGGCCAGCACCCGGCCGCCGTCGCCGAGGCGCAGCGCCAGCCGCACGACCCAGCCCTGGTCGCGGGCCCGCAGCGTGACCCGCAGGCGGCCCTCCCCCAGCTCGGTGACCTCCTCGCAGGGGTAGTGCTCGGCGACCCAGCGGCCGGAGGGGGTGAGCTCCAGCTCCACCAGCTCGTCGGAGGGCGAGGGCCGGAACACCCCCTCGGTGATGTCGATGGGCTCGGCCTCGGCCGGGGGCTCGGCGGGGACGTCCAGCACCTCCACGCCGACCATGCGGTCCAGGCGGAACAGGCGCATGCCGTCCGCGCGGTAGCACCAGCCCTCCAGGTAGGAGCGGCCGTCCACCATGACCAGCCGCGTCGGGTCCACCTCGCGCGGGGTGATCTCGTCGCGGCCCGGCACGTAGTAGCGCAGCGACAGCCTGCGCCGCCTGCGCAGCGCGTCGGTCACGGTGGCCATGGCGTCGGGCGCGGCGTCCAGCTCGAAGGCGACCTGGCTGCTGACCTGCGCGGCCCCCTCG
This sequence comes from Sphaerisporangium siamense, assembly GCF_014205275.1. Lineage (NCBI taxonomy): Bacteria > Bacillati > Actinomycetota > Actinomycetes > Streptosporangiales > Streptosporangiaceae > Sphaerisporangium > Sphaerisporangium siamense. The sequence continues at coordinate 5,549,608 of NZ_JACHND010000001.1, read as the reverse complement.
CCCGCCGCGCTCTCGAGCTTGGCGACCACGCGGGCCAGCGCCTCGCTGTCCTCGAACTCGGGCAGCTCGGCGAGCATGCGCAGCGCCACCAGCAGCGCGCTGGCCTCGTCCACGCCCAGGCGCAGCGGCCGGGCGATGGTCTCGGCGTTGTCGATGAGGATCTCGCCGCCGTCCCAGGAGACGTCGATGAGGTCGCCGGGGGTGTGCCCGGGCAGCCCGCACATCCACACGAGCTGCAGGTCGTCGATGAGCTGCTTCTCGGTGAGCCCGAACAGCCTCGCCACCTCGGGGACCTGGGCGCCCGGGTGGGACATCAGGTAGGGGACGAGGGCGAGGAGCCGGGGCAGGCGGTCGGCGGTGCTCACGCCAGCGCTCCCTTCAGCCTGCGGATGACCGCGTCGCGGAGATCGGGCGGATCGAGGACCTCGGCGTCGGCGGCGAACCCGACGATCGACCCGGCGATCCACTCCGGGTCGGCGAAGTCGAGGGCGACCAGGTCCCAGCCGTCGTCGCCGGGGGTCACCTCGCCGGTCTGGCGCAGCCACTGGCAGGTGCCCTCGCGGACGCGGACGGTGGCCACGCGCTCGGGCACCAGGCTGTCGCGGTGGCCGACCATGGAGCGGATGTCGACGCCGGCGGGCACGGTGACCGCGCCCGGGCGGCCGACCGGCGTGACCGGTCCGCTGACGCGGCTGAGGCGGAAGACGCGGGGCGCGTTCCGCTCGCGGTCGTGGCCGACCAGGTACCAGCGGCCGCGGCGGCTGACCACGCCCCAGGGCTCCACGGTGCGGGTGAGGGTGACCCCGCTGCCGGCGGCGCGGTAGTCGAAGCGGACGACCCTGCGGTCGCGCACGGCCTCCCACAGGCCCGGGAAGGCCGGGTCGCGGGTGTCCACGCGCAGCTCCAGCGGCCCCGCGGAGGACTCGTCGGTCTGCACGCCGCCCGCGCGGAGCTTGAGCAGGGCGCCGCTCGCGGCCTCGGCCAGCGTGGCGCGCTGCCACACCTGGGCGGCCAGGCCGAGCACGGCGGCCTCGTCGGCCTCCAGGGTGATCTCGGGCAGCTCGTAGGCCTCGCGCTCGATGCGGTAGCCGGGCTCGTCCTCCCAGGGGTCCTTGTGGACCTGGACCGGGATGCCGATCTCGCGCAGCTCGGTCTTGTCGCGCTCGAACATGCGCTGGAAGGCCTCGTCGTTGGCGGCGTCGTAGCCGGGCACGGCGTGGCGGATCTGCTCCGCGCTGAGCGGGCGCCGGGTGGAGAGCAAGCAGATGACCAGGTTCAGCAGCCGCTCGGTCTTCCGCCGGGACATGGGGCCTCCCTTCTCACGATGACGCTACCCTTGCCGGGTGATCAGGTGGCGCAAGGGTGAGGTGCTGTCGGTCCGGCGCGAATGGCCGGGGGCGGTCGAACTTCAGGTGAGCCTCCCCGAGGGGGATTGCCGGGCGCTGGCCTACCCCCCGCTGGTAGGCCGTCCCGAACCAGGCGACACGGTGCTGCTCAACACGACCGCGCTCGCCATGGGTCTCGGTACGGGAGGCTACGCCATGGTAGTGGCCGTACCGGACCGTTTGCCCGAAGATCCCGACGGTCCGGGCCACCTGGTCAAGGCCCGGTACACGCCGCTGCAGGCCACCGTGCTCGGCGCCGACGAGCAGGACTCCCCCCACCACGAGGTCCTGCGCGAGGCCGATTCGCTGGACGGCATGCCGGTCGTGGTCGCCGACCTGCACTCGGCGCTGCCCGCGATCCTGTGCGGCCTGTACGGCACGCGTCCCTCGGCCAAGGTCGCCTACGTCATGCTGGACGGCGGCGCGCTGCCGGGCTGGTTCTCGATGGCGGCCGCCCGGCTGCGCGAGACCGGCTGGCTGTGCGGGGTGGTGACGACCGGGCAGGCGTTCGGCGGCGACGTGGAGGCCGTGACCGTCCACACCGGCCTGCTCGCGGCCCGGCACGTGCTCGGGGCCGACGCGGCGATCGTCGCCCAAGGGCCCGGCAACCTCGGCACGGGCACGCGGTGGGGATTCTCCGGGGTCTCGGCGGGCGAGGCGGTCAACGCGGCGGCCGTGCTGGGCGGGCGCCCGGTGGCCGCGCTGCGGGTCAGCCAGGGCGACCTGCGCGAGCGGCACGTCGGGGTGTCCCACCACTCGCTGACCGCCTACGGCCGGGTGGCGCTGGCCCGCGCCCAGGTCGTGGTGCCCGGGCTGCCCGGCGACTTCGGCGCGCGGGTGGCGGCGCAGGCGGCCGGGCTCGCCGATCGCCATGAGCTGGTCACCGTGCCCGTGGACGGTCTTGAGGAGCTGCTCAAGGGCAGCCCGGTGCGGCTGTCCACGATGGGCCGGGGCCTGGACGAGGACCTCCCCGCCTTCCTCGCCTCCGCCGCCGCGGGCCGCCACACCGCCACGCTCCTGGGCTGACCCCTCTTCCTGACCTCTAGCGGCCGGGGGGCTCCTCAGGCCGGCTCGTGGAAGTCCTTGAAGGTGAACGCCTCCGGGCCGGGTCCCTTGGCGCGCAGCAGGTCCAGGCGGGCCATGCCGTCCTCCAGGGAGGGGATGTGGCCCTCGGGGATCCACCACATGACGCTGTACGGCTCGGCGGCGCGGGTGAACCACTCGCGGCGGCGGCGCAGGTACTCCAGGTGCGGGCTGCGGTAGACGAAGTTCCACAGCGACTCGCGGGTCTCCCACACCGAGAAGTTGATCAGTAGCAGGTCGCCGTACGGGTGGCTGACGGTCTCGGTGGGATCGTTGCTCTCCTTGAGCCGCCAGACGAAGCCGGGGGCCGCGTCGGAGATCTCGTTGATCGGGCCGAGCGCCGCGATGAACTCGGCGATCTCGGGGGAACGGGCGGGGGCACGCAGGTGGGCGACGTTGAGCTGAGCCAGGTGCATGGCCCTAGGACACCACGGCGATCATTCTTTAGTCAATCCTCATTGTTTTTAGAGAAGGCGACGCAGCACTCCCCCGGCCGGGGATCGAGCCGCGGCGTGACGCCCTCCTCGCCCACCGCGGCCACCAAGCCCTCGCACAGCGCCAGGTTCATCGCGCAGACCAGCACCGGGCGGTCCTCGGCGATCACGTGGAAGGGGCAGTTGCGCAGGCGGATCGCCCCCTCGGCGTCATACGGCTCGTAGCCGCGCTCCCGCAGGGCCTCGCGCAGCTCGGACGCCTTGACCCGCTCCCCCGCCCGCCGCGCCGCGGCCTCGGCGGCCTCCTCGCCGCCGAGCTCCTCCACGGCCTCGGCCAGCACGAGGGCCAGCGTGCGGTAGTCACGCGGCGGCACGCTCACCTGGTGCTCACGCCGCGAGCGGCGGTAGACCTTGGCCGGGCGCCCGCTCCCCGGCCCGGTGCGCCCGGTCAGCCGGCGAAAGCCCGCCTCCAGCAGCCCGGCCTCGACGAGCTTGTCCAGGTGAAAGGCCGCCAGCGTGCGCCCCACCCCCGCCCCGCTCGCGGCCTCGTCCCGCCCCACCTCGTGGCCCCGACCGGCCACGTAGTCGTACAGCGCCCGCCGCACCGGGTCGCGCAGCGCGCCGACCGCCCCCAAAGGATCCGGCGTACCAGCGTCATCACCGCTCACCAGACGAGCATAGGCCGCCCCCACATCCCCCTCCGGACACGAAGCCACCCAGATCAACACAACCCCAACGGCTTTACAACGTAGATCAAAAACCCATAACCGAGATCAAAAGTCATGACGGGCTGGGCGCGCCGGCGGTCTGGAGCCCGCGGGCGCAAGGGTGAGGAACGATCCCTTGCGCCCGCGGGTGGAAGACCGCCGGCTAAAAGGCGCCCAGCCCCGCGCGAACGAAGAGAGCGCCATCAAACGCAGAGAGCGCCATTAATACGCGCCGAGCACGTCCACCACGAAGACGAGCGTGTCCGTGCCCTTGATCTTGTCCCCCTGGCCGTTCTTGCCGTAGCCCAGGTCCGGCGGGATGGCCAGCAGCACGCGGCTGCCCACCGGCACGCCGACCAGGCCCTGGTCCCAGCCCTTGATGACCTTGCCGGTGCCGATCTGGAACATGACCGGCTCGCCCCGGCTCCAGCTGCTGTCGAACTCGGTGTCGGTGCCCCAGATCTTGCCCGTGTACTGCACGAGCAGGTTCTGCCCGGCCTTGACCTCCGGCCCGCTACCCTTGATCACGGTCTTGCTGACCAGGCCCTTGGGCGCGGACTCACCGGTCTTGGTGGTCAGCTTGGGCGCCTGCTCTCCCTCGGGGTTCTCCAGCTTGACGCCCTTGACGTCGGCGTCCTTGGCGTCGCCCTGGGCGGCCTTGACGGTGGGCACGCCGAGCACGTCCACGACGTAGACGCTCGCGATCGAGGTGTCCGCGCCCTGCGACTTGGCCTGCTCCATCTGCTCGGGGGTCAGGCTGTCCTTGGCGACGACGGCGAGGAACCGGCCGCCGACCTTGTTGGCCTGGAACGCCTTGTGCACGACGGTGGGCAGCTTGGAGTCGACCTTGATGAGCTGCGGCGCCCCCTCGTCGTAGGTGGAGCCGGACATCGCGTTGGCCTTGCCGTCCCAGTTGTAGGCCGTGAGGTTGGCGACGACCGAGTCGCCTTCCTTGAGCTGCGCGCCCTGACCCGGGGTGATGGTCTTGGACGAGGAGGTCACGGGAGGCTTGCCCGAGGGGAAGGCGACCTGGGGCTTCTTGCCGACCTCACCGGTCACCTTGACCTCGGCGGGCGCCGCGCCGTCGGTCTTGGCGGTGACGTCGCCGTCGGTGCCGCAGGCGGCGGCGAACAACAGCGGAAGGGCGGCGAGCAGGGCCAGTCGGCGCATGGGTTTCCCTCGGAGAGACGTCACGTTCGCGTAACACTACCCGAAGCCCGGTGGCGCCCGGATCATCCGCCTCGATCTTGCCGAAGCGTGACCTTTCCTTCGAGGAACCCTGCTCAGGGCCGTGAAAGCCGCCCGCGGACCCGTCCCGCGCCCCGGCGGGGACGGGCCCGGCAGCGCCGGCTCACATGCCGGCGATCAGCTTGTCGACCCGCTCGTCCACGCTGCGGAACGGGTCCTTGCAGAGGACCGTGCGCTGGGCCTGGTCGTTGAGCTTGAGGTGCACCCAGTCGACGGTGAAGTCGCGGCGCTTCTCCTGCGCCTTGCGGATGAACTCCCCGCGCAGCCTGGCCCGGGTGGTCTGCGGCGGGACCGACTTGGCCTCGAAGATCTTCAGGTCCGAGGCGACGCGCTCCACGGCGCCGCGCCGCTGCAGCAGGTAGAACAGGCCCCGCTTGCGGTGGACGTCGTGGTAGGCCAGGTCGAGCTGGGCGACCCTCGGCGAGGACAGCGGCAGGTCGTACTTGCTGCGGTAGCGCTCGATGAGCTGGTACTTGGTGACCCAGTCGATCTCGCGCGAGACCAGGTCGAGGTCGCCGGTCTCCACGGCCCGCAACGTGCGCTCCCACAGCTCCAGCACCCGTCGCGTGGTCGCGTCGCCGCCCCGGCGCTCGACGAAGTCGCGCGCCTTGGTCAGGTACTCCTGCTGGATCTCCAGCGACGACGCCTCGCGGCCGTTGGCCAGCCGCACGCGCCTGCGGCCGGTCATGTCGTGGGAGACCTCGCGGATCGCCCGGATCGGGTTCTCCAGGCTGAGGTCGCGCATGACCGTGCCGGCCTCCACCATGCGCAGCACCAGGTCGGTGGCGCCGACCTTGAGCAGCATCGTGGTCTCGCTCATGTTGGAGTCGCCGACGATGACGTGCAGCCGCCGGAAGCGCTCGGCGTCGGCGTGCGGCTCGTCCCGGGTGTTGATGATCGGGCGTGAGCGGGTCGTCGCGCTCGACACCCCCTCCCAGATGTGCTCGGCGCGCTGGGAGACGCAGTAGACCGCGCCGCGCGGCGTCTGGAGCACCTTGCCCGCCCCGCAGATGATCTGCCGGGTCACCAGGAAGGGGATCAGGACGTCGGCCAGGCGGCCGAACTCGCCGTGCCTGCCGACCAGATAGTTCTCATGACAGCCGTAGGAGTTCCCGGCCGAGTCGGTGTTGTTCTTGAATAGGTAGATGTCCCCGGCGATGCCCTCCTCGCGCAGACGCTTCTCGGCGTCCACGAGCAGACCTTCGAGGATGCGCTCGCCGGCCTTGTCGTGGGTGACGAGCTCCACGACGTTGTCACATTCGGGGGTGGCGTATTCGGGGTGGCTGCCGACGTCGAGGTAGAGGCGGGCGCCGTTTCGCAGGAACACGTTGCTCGATCGGCCCCAGGACACGACTCTGCGGAACAGGTACCGCGCCACCTCGTCCGGGGACAGCCTGCGCTGGCCCCTGAACGTGCAGGTGACGCCGTATTCGTTCTCCAAGCCGAAGATGCGACGATCCATCACATCACACTATGTTCTCCGAGCCCGCGAGGGGAGGGATCTTTCCGGGGTTTCGGGGGGAGGACCCCGCACCCGCACGCGAAGGCGACGCTGGATCTTCTCTGCGGCGCATGGATCTCCACCCCCTTGACGCTCCGGCGGTCCCGCCTCGCGAGGGCCGGCGGCCCTCACCCGCATCTGTACCCCGAAACGGCGCGTCCCGGACCCCGCGCGGGCGGAGACCGGGACGTGAGACCGGATCGTGATACCGGAGCGGACCGCTAGTCGCCCGAGCCGGTGTCGATCTCCCCCTCGGGGGCGGTCGCCGGGGAGTCCCCCTCCACGGAGGGGGTCTCGGGCGCGGGGCCCTGCGGCGGCGTCTCCTGCGGCGGGGTCTCCTCCGCGGCGGAGGAGCCCAGCAGGCGCTCCAGGCGGGGGCCGGTCAGCCGCTGGAACTTGCGGTGCTCCCTGGTGCGGTCCAGGACCGCGACCTCGAGCTGGGAGACCGGCGGGCGCTCGCCCCCCGGCTCGGTGAGCGCGGCCACCGCCGCGTCCAGCGCCTCGGTGAGCGAGAGGCCGGGGCGGAAGCGGTCCTTCAGGCGGGCGGCGACGGCGTCGGCCACGCCGCCCATCACCACGAAGCCGTGCTCGTCGGCGACCGAGCCGTCGAAGGTGAGGCGGTAGATCTGGTCGTCCTCGGGGGCGTCGCCCACCTCGGCCACGACGAGCTCGACCTCGTACGGCTTGCGCGACTCGGTGAACACCATGCCGAGCGACTGCGCGTACAGGTTGGCCAGGCCCCGGGCCGTGACGTCGCCGCGGTCGTAGGTGTAGCCGTTGATGTCGGCGTAGCGGATGCCGCCGAGGCGCAGGGCCTCGAACTCGTTGTACTTGCCGACCGCCGCGAAGCCGATGCGGTCGTAGATCTCACTGATCTTGTGGAGCGCCCGGGAGGCGTTGGGGGCGACGAAAAGAATGCCTTTCTCGTACTGCAGCACCACGACGCTGCGGCCGCGCGCGATGCCCTTCCGCGCGAAATCGGCCTTGTCCCGCATCTCCTGTTCTGGGGACACATATCCAAAGGGCATGGACACCGGTGGTGATCCTCTCGTGGCCGTGGGTTGTGATTAGCGCAGCGGGGCCGTGGGGCCGTCGGGGTCGGCCATGCGGACGTCGAGGATCTGGCGGACGTGCCGCTCGACCTCCTCGTCGGGCAGGCGCCGGAACCCCTCGTCGTCGATCACGGCCACCATGGGCCAGATCTTGCGGGCGACGTCGGGGCCGCCGGTGGCCGAGTCGTCGTCGGCGGCGTCGTACAGGGCGTTCAGGGTGACGGCGACGACGTCCTCGGCGGAGGCGCCCTCGCGGTACAGCTTCTTCAGGGAACCGCGCGCGAAGATGGAGCCGGAGCCGATCGAGGCGTAGTTGGTCTGCTCGTAGGGGCCGCCGCCGACGTCGTAGCTGAAGATGCGGCCGGCGTCGCGCTCCTCGTCGTAGGCCGCGAACAGCGGCACCACCACCAGGCCCTGCATGGCCATCGGCAGGTTGCCGCGGATCATGGTGGCCAGCCGGTTGGCCTTGCCGACGACCGACAGCGTGCGGCCCTCGCGCTTCTCGTAGTGCTCCAGCTCGACGCAGTAGAGCCGGGCCAGCTCGATGCCGGTGCTGGCCGCGCCGGCGATGCCCATGCACGAATAGTCGTCGGTGCGGAAGACCTTCTCCATGTCCTTCTGGGAGATGTAGTTGCCCGCGGTGGCCCGCCGGTCGCCCGCCATCACCACACCGCCCGCGAACGTCGCGGCCACGATCGTGGTCGCGTGCGGAATGGTCTCGCCCGCCGCGCCCGCCGCCGTCTGAAGCCGCCCCGGAAGCAACCCTGGAGCGTACGACCCGACGAACTCGGTGAACGATGTCGACCCAGTGTCCAGGAACAGATTGCCCATCCAGCCCGGCTGTGCTGCCACGCCACTCCCTCCAAAGGACCTTCCGGCTACAACGCCGACCCTACTCGTGGTGCTGTGCTCGTTGCACTTCCCACGATCAGCTCAACGCGAACCGCTTCCGCCCATCGGGCCTCATGTTCCACAAAAATCGTCTTTACGCCTCAGACCAGGCATGCGATTGTCGAGTTGTCGTGACATGAAAACACGCACGCCTCCAACGTGGGAGGTCCTCCGTGACATCAGCGCGTACGCTCCCCCTGCCGGCCGCGGTCACCGTCTCCTTGACCGTCCTGCTCGCCGCCTGCGGCTCCGGCGCATCCCCCGTGACGGACGGCACCACCCTCACCGTCACCGCCAACGCGATCTCCGGCGGCAAGAACTCCGCGACCGCCGACTGGACGGCCAAGTGGCTGATCCCCAGGTTCGAACAGGCCCAGAAGGCCGCGGGCCGCGACGTCCGGGTGGTGTTCCAGCCCAACGGCGTGGACGACGAGGAGTACAAGACCAAGATCGCCCTGGACCTGAGGTCCGGGACCGGCGCCGACGTCATCGACCTCGACGGCATCTGGGTCGGCGAGTTCGCCCAGGCCGGGTACATCGAGCCGCTGTCCGGCACCGCCGGCCCCGCCGTCGACCGGTGGGAGGGCTGGACGCGCATCCCGCGGGCGGTGCGGGGCCTCGGCGTCTTCGAGGGCCGCACGTACGGGCTGCCGCAGGGCACCGACGGCCGCGTGCTGTTCTACAACAAGACCCTGTTCGCGCGGGCCGGGCTGCCCGCCGCCTGGCAGCCGCGAAGCTGGCAGGACCTCCTCGACGCGGGCGCGGCCCTGAAGAAGGCGGGGGTGCCCACGCCGCTGCAGATCAACGCGGGCACGGCGATGGGCGAGGCCACCTCCATGCAGGGCGCGCTGCCCCTGCTCGCGGGCGCCGGCGCGGAGATCTACGCGAACGGCAAGTGGACGGGCGCCTCCCAGGCGCTCAAGGACGTGCTCGACCTCTATCGCCGGATCTACACCACCGGCCTCGGCGACCCCCGGCTGCAGCAGGAGGCCAAGGGCCGCGACAAGTCCTTCCAGGAGTTCGCCGACGGCAGGATCGGCGTCCTGGCCGAGGGCGACTACTTCTGGCGGTCGGTCATCGAGCCCACGGCGGGCGTCGCGCCGATGAAGGACCGCGACCGGGCCGTCGGCTACGCGCTGATCCCCGCCGAACGGCCGGGCGCGGGCGTGCGCGGGCAGGACTTCGTGAGCATGTCCGGCGGCGCGGTGCGGGTCCTGAACCCCCGCTCCGAGAACGCCGCCCTGGCGTGGGAGCTGCTGGCCTTCATGCACTCGGCCGAGGCCACCAAGGCGGGCCTCGCCGGAGAGGCCAGGATCACCTCGCGCACCGACGTCAACGACGAGGTCCTGAAAGACGACCCCATGCTCTCCTTCGTCTCCGACCGCGTCCTCCCCCTCACCGCCTACCGCCCCGGCCTCGCCGTCTACCCCCAGATCTCCACGGCCCTCCAACAGGCCACCGCCGCCGTCACCACCGGCACCCCCGTGGACGAGGCCGCCACCGCCTACGACAGACAACTCCAATCCCTGGTAGGCCCCTCAGCGATCTCCCGCTGACCCACCCAAAGGATCCCGTGCCGTGCGGGTGAGCGCCCATCCACCGCGCGACCGAAGGGAGCGCAATGAACCGTGAACACGGTGCGGGCGCGCCGGTGGTCTGGAAAAGGAGGGCCGAAGGGTGAGGAACGAGCCCTTCGGCCCGACGACGGAAGACCACCGGCTCAAGAGCGCCCGCACCCGGGCGAGCGGAGCGAGCCCCATTAACGCAGACGCGGCGGGGTTGGGCATACGGCGAGCGGTCGGGTTCGTGGTGCCGGCGGTGGTGGTGGTCGGGGTTTTCCTGGTGTTTCCGGCGCTGTGGACGATCTATCTGGGGGTCACGGACTTCGCGCTGACGGGGATCTCGGCCGCGGATCCGCGGACGGTGGGGGTGGACAACTACGCCGAGGCGCTCGGGGACGAGCGGTTCCACGCCTCGCTGTGGCTGACGGCGCAGTACGTCGCGGGATCGGCGGTGATCGGGCAGGCCGGGCTGGGGTTCGCGGTCGCGTGGGTGCTGCGCGACCGTCCGGGCCCGGTGAAGAGGGTCGTGGAGGGGCTGATCCTGCTCGCCTGGATCCTGCCGTCCTCGGTGGTGGCGTTCCTGTGGATCGCCCTGCTGGACCGCGACGCGGGCACGCTGAACGCGCTGCTGCACACCCCGGGCGCGGCCTGGCTGCTCGACCACCCGATGGCCTCGATCATCGTGTTCAACGTGTGGCGCGGCACGGCGTTCTCGATGATGTTGTACGGCGCGGCGCTGGAGAACGTGCCGCCGTCCCACCTGGAGACCGCGCGCCTGGCGGGCGCCTCGACGTTCCAGCAGATCAGGGACGTGGTGTTGCCGCGGATCCGCGGGCACGTGCTGACCAACATGCTGCTGATCAGCCTGTGGACGTTCAACGACTTCACGAGCTTCCAGATCACGGCGGGCGGCCCCGAAGGACGCTCGGAGATCGTCCCGGTCTACATCTACGACGTCGCGCTGCGCGGCGGGCGGCTCGGCTTCGGCGCGGCCGTGTCGTTCCTCGTCCTGCTGGTCAACCTGGTGGCGGCCCTGCTGTACCTGCGCACGGCGCGCTCCCGCGGCGGGGTGGCGGCGTGAGAGGGCGGGAGGCGGCGGCGCGGGCGCGGCACGCGGCGGCGGCGATCGGGCGGGCGACGTTCCTGGCGGTGGTCGCGGGGTTCTTCGCCCTGCCGATGCTGTGGCTGGCCACCGCCCCGTTCGACGCCCACCCCACGATCACGGTGTCGCTCCCGGAGTTCACGCTGGCGGGCTTCCGCGAGCTGCTGGCCCACCCGTACGCGTTGCGCTCGCTCGGCAACTCGGTGCTGCAGGCGGCGGGCAGCACGGTGCTGGTGGTGGTGCTCGCGGCCCTGGCCGCGTACGCGCTGTCGCGGGTGCGGGTGCCGGGCCGGGACGTCCTGCTCTACCTGCTCCTGCTGCTGTCGTCGGTGGTGACGGGGACCGCCGCCATGGTGCCGGTCTTCGAGCTGGCCACCCGCCTGAACCTCGTCGACACCCACCTCGGCGTCGTGCTCACGCTCTCGGGCGGCCTGCTCCCCGCGGCGATCTTCATCCTGAAGGACTTCATGGACGGCACGCCCGCCTCCTACGAGGAGTCGGCCCGGGTGTTCGGCGCGAGCCCGTCGCAGATCCTGCGGCACATCGTGGTACCGGTGATCAGGCCGGGCCTGGCCACGATCGCCGTCTGGACGGTCGCCTCGGTGTGGGGAAGCTTCCTGACGCCGTTCATCCTGCTGCGCGACCCGGACAAGGCCCCCGGGGCGGTGATCCTCTACACCCTGTACACCGAGGGCGGCTCGCCCCGCCTGGAGCTGATCTCCACGTTCTCGCTGCTCTACTCCCTCCCTGTCGTCCTCATGTACGTCTTCGTGAGCCGCAGGTACGGCTTCCGCTTCCACGGAGGGATCAAACGGTGATCGCCCTTCACGGCCTGACCAAGGAGTTCCCCGGCGGCGTCCGCGCGGTGGACGGCCTGGACCTGGAGATCGCCGCCGGAGAGTTCTTCGCGCTGCTCGGCCCTTCGGGGTGCGGCAAGACCACCCTGCTGCGCACGATCGCCGGCCTGGAGACGCCCACCGCGGGGCGGATCGTCATCGGGACGTCCGACGTGACCGCCCTTCCCCCGGGCAGGCGGGACGTGGCGATGGTCTTCCAGGACTACGCGCTGTTCCCGCACATGGACGTCACCGCCAACATCGCCTACCCGTTGCGGATCAAGAAGACGCCGCGCGCCGCACGGGAGGCCACGGCGGCGGAGACCGCGGCCCGGCTGGGCCTGGCGGAGCTGCTCGCGCGGCGGCCCGGACAGCTGTCCGGCGGCCAGCAGCAGCGGGTGGCGCTGGCCCGGGCCATCGCCTGCCGCCCGTCGGCGTTCCTGTTCGACGAGCCGCTGTCCAACCTGGACGCGCGGATGCGGCTGGAGGCGCGCACCTTCCTCAAACGGCTGCAGCGGGAGCTGGCGGTGACGACGGTGTTCGTCACCCACGACCAGGCCGAGGCGCTGGCGATGGCCGACAGGATCGCGGTGATGACCGCCGGGCGGATCGCCCAGGTCGGCACCCCGTCGGAGGTGTTCCACCGGCCGGCCACCACGTTCGTGGCCTCCTTCATCGGGTCCACGCCGATGAACCTGCTGCCGGGCGTGGCGGCGGGCGGCGCCCTGCGCGCGGCCGGGGCCGTGCTGCCGTCCCCGCCGGGGGTCCCGGACGGCGCGGAGATCGTGTACGGGGTGCGCCCGGAGTACATGGACCTGGCGGGCTCGCCCCGCGTGGACGCCTTCGCGGGAGAGGTCTCGGTGGTGGAGAACATGGGCACGTCCTCCCTCGTGACGCTGGAGGTGACGCGGAGCACAGGAGCGACACCGGAAGTGGCGCGAAGCGCGGGCGAAACGCCCGAAGTGGCGCAGGGCGAGGGCGGGACGCCGGAGGTGACGCGGGGCGAGGGCGGGACGCTGGTGCAGGCCGTGGTGCCGGAAGGGGGCGAGCCGTCTCTCGGGGACCGGGTCTGGGCCGTTCCCCGCCACGCGCGGGCCCTGGTGTACCGCGATGACGTCCTGGTGTCGCCGTGAGGGGGCCGATCCGGCTGGGCGGCCGGTGGACGCTCGGCCAGCGGCTCGACCGCCCGGTGCGTGAGCTGCGCGTGGAGCTGCCGCCGGGCACACGGGCGTTCACGGTCGAGCTGGCCTACGACCGGGGCGCGGGCGTGCTGGACCTCGGCTGCGCGGGCCCGGCCGGGTTCCGCGGCTGGTCGGGGGGCGCGCGGGACCGCTTCACGATCGCGCCCACGTGGGCGACGCCCGGCTACCTGCCCGGCGAGCCCGAGGAAGGCGTGTGGTCGGTGCTGGCGGGCCTGCACCGCGTGCCGCTGGAGGGCCTGCCGTACGAGATCACCGTGACGCCGCACGCCACTCCCCCGCCGCCGCCCGCCCCGTCCGTCCCGCCCGCCGGATTTCGGCCGGAGGCACGCGTCCCGGCGGGCACCCGGCGCGGTCTGCCGGAGATGTCCGGCATGCGGTGGCTGGCCGGGGACCTGCACGCCCACACCGTCCACTCCGACGGGTCGCTCACCGTGTGGGAGCTGGCCGCGCTGGCCGCCGGGCAGGGCCTGGACTTCCTCGCGGTGACCGACCACAACACCGTCAGCCACCACGCCGAGCTGCCCGTGGCCGCCGTCGCGGCCGGGATCACGCTGGTGCCCGGCCAGGAGATCACCACCGACCTCGGCCACGCCAACGCCTTCGGCCCCATCGGCTGGATCGACTTCCGCGAGCCCGCCGACGCCTGGCTGCGGGCCGTGACCGGGCGGGGCGGGCTGCTGTCGCTGAACCACCCCCTCGGCGCCGACTGCGCGTGGCGCCACCCCCTCGCCGAGCGCCCGCGCACGGCGGAGGTCTGGCATTCGGGCTGGCGGGACCGCACCTGGGGGGCGCCGCTCGCCTGGGCGCAGACCTTCGGCCCCTCCCTCGTGTACGTGGGCGGCGGCGACTACCACCACCCCGCGGAAGGCCACCTTCCCGGCACACCCTGCACCTGGGTACTCGCCGGCCCCGAGGATCCGCGGCACGCAGCTGACACGCCCCTGGCCACGGACATCCCCGACACGGGAGGTCCAACCTCCTCCCTCGGACCAGACGCCGCAGGAGACTCGCACAGCGCGGGAGGAGATCCATATCCCCCGCGAGATCCGTACAGCCGGGGAGGTTCGTCCAGCGCAGGCGCGGTCGTGGCGGCCGTCCGGGCCGGACGTACGGCCGTCTCCGCCGGTCCGGACGGGCCGCTGCTGCTGCGGCACGGCGATGAGTTCCTCATCCTGGACGCCGCCGGGCTCGTGCTGTGGGGGCCGGACCTGCGCACGCTGATCCGCGACGACCGCGTCCACCTGCCCGCCCACCCCGGCCCCCACCGCCTGGAGACCCCCCGCAACGAGGTCATGGCCCTGTGCACGTGACCCGTCGACGGCCCTGCCCCGGCGATCCCACCCGTACATCCCTGCGCGCGATCCACGTCCATGACGGCAGTGGCGGGAACCCGCCCGGCTCCCCCGCCCAGGCATTCCCGTCCCTTACATCCCTGTCGGCCCTATGTGAGCCTGGAGGCCCTGTCGTGACCGCATCCACACCGGTGACCCCTCTCAGCCCGGTGCCCTCCCCCGCAGGCGAGGCCGCGCGCGTCGTCGTGGTGCCGCACACGCACTGGGACCGGGAGTGGTATCTGCCGTTCCAGCGGTTCCGCATGGGGCTGGTGCGCATGCTGGACGAGGTGCTGGACGCCATGGACGCCGACCCCGCCTACCGGTTCACCATGGACGGGCAGCTCGCCGCCGTCCACGACTACCTGGAGATCCGCCCGGAGCGCCGCGCCGCGCTGGCGCGGCTGACCGCCGAGGGCCGGTTCGCGGCGGGCCCGTGGATGATCCTCGCCGACGAGTTCCTCTGCTCGGGCGAGACCTTGATCCGCAACCTGGAGTACGGCCTGCGTGGCGCGCGCGAGCTGGGCGGGGCCATGGAGGTGGGCTACCTGCCCGACCAGTTCGGGCACTGCGCGCAGATGCCGCAGATCCTCGCCCTGGCGGGGCTGCGGGTGGCCTGCCTGTGGCGCGGGGTGCCGGCCGCGGTCCGGCGCGACACCTTCGCCTGGGAGGGCGCCGACGGGACGGTGCTCCCCGTCAAGTACCTGCCGGGCGGGTACGGCAACGCGGTCGCGCTGTTCTCCGGCCCGCAGGAGGGCCTGCCCGACCGGGTGGCCGCCTTCACCGAGACCATGCGCCCCTGGCAGGCGGACGGCCCGCTGCTGGCCATGTACGGCGCCGACCACTCGGCGCCCGCGCGCGGGATCACCGGCTCCGGGCTGCGCCTGGCCACCCTGGGCGAGTACCTGGCCCTGCCCGGCGGGCTCGCCGTCCCGGAGGACGCGCCGGTCGTGGCGGGCGAGCTGCGCTCGCACGCGCGGGCCAACATCCTGCCCGGCGTCCTGTCGGCCCGCGTGCCGCTGAAGCACGCCATGGGCCGCGCCGAGCGGGTCCTCACCCGCTACGCCGAGCCGCTGGCGGCGCTGTGGCTCGGCGGCGGCGAGCGGGCGGCGGCCGGGCGGCTGATCGAGCTGGCCTGGCGTCAGGTGATCGCCTGCAGCGGGCACGACTCGATCACCGGGTGCGGCGCCGACGAGACCGCCGGGCAGGTCGCGGCGCGCATCGCCGAGGCGGAGCAGATCGGGCAGGCCGTGACCGACCTCGTGAGCGCCTCGCTGGCCGAGGCCGCGGGGCGGGGGCGGCTCGCCGTGGTCAACCCCTCGCCCGTCGGCAGGACCGGGCTCGTGCTCGCCGGCCTGCCCGGCGACCTGGCCGGGCTCGCCGCCGAGGACGGGTCCGCGGTGCCCGTCCAGGTGCTGGACCACGCGCCGACGCTGCTGGACGAGACCCGCATGGCGGACCTGACCCGGTTGCTCGGCCGCGTCCACGAGCGGGAGCTGTTCGGCCAGGAGATCGTGTCCTGGTCCGCCGAGGGAGACGTCTTCACGGTGGTCGTCGGCCGCCACCCCACCGGCGGCTACCGGTACGCCGATCTGAAGACCGCCATCGCCGAAGCGGCGGCGCGCCACCCGGGCCCCTGGCTCGTGCGCACGGTCGCCGAGCCCGTCGTCACCGTGGCGGCCCTGGTCCAGATCCCCCCGCTCGGCCGCACGTTCCTCACCACCACCCCGCCTCTGACCGCTCGCCTGGTGCCGGACGCGCCGCCGTTCCTCCCCGCGGCCGTTCGGGTGCCGGAGGACGGTGTGCTGGACAACGGGCTGCTGCGGGTGGCGGCCGAGACGGACGGGACGCTGACGCTCACCGCGCGCTCCGGGCTCACCGCGCGGGGCGTGGGGCGGATCGTCGACGGGGGCGACGTCGGCGACACCTACAACCACGCGCCGCCCGCCGCCGACCGGCTCGTCACGGCACCCGGCCGGGTCGAGGTGCGCCTGGTGTGCTCCGGCCCCCTGGTCTCGGTGCTGGAGATCGCCCGGGCGTACGCCTGGCCGGTCGGCGCGGAGGGCGAGGGACGGGCGGCGCGGGTCGCGGACGTCACCGTGACCACCCGGGCCGAGCTGCGGGCCGGGGAGCCGTACCTGCGGCTCGCGGTCACGTTCGACAACGCCTGCCGTGACCACCGGGTGCGCTGGCACGCGCCCACGCCCCGCCCGGCCGCCGAGTCGTTCGCCGGCGGGCAGTACGCGGTGGTGCGGCGCGGGGCCTCGGCCGAGGGCGGGGGCGGCGAGGAGCCCCTGCCGACGTTCCCCGCCTCCGGCTTCGTCTCCGCGGGCGGGCTCGCCGTCCTCCCCGGCCACACCGTCGAGTACGAACTGCTCCACCCCCCGCTGAACACGACGCCCACCGCCCCTGCCACCGAGTTGGCCGTGACGTTGCTGCGGGCGGTGGGGTATCTGTCGCGCAACGGCAACCCCCTCCGGGACGAGCCCGCCGGGCCGCAGGTCGCCACGCCGGGCGCGCAGTGCCCGGGCCCGATCACGACGCGCTTCGCCGTCCTGGTCCACGAGGAGGACTGGGACCGGGCGGGGCTCGCGCGCCTGGCCGAGGAGTACCACCACGACCTGCTCGCCGTCCCCGGGGCCGCCACACGGAATCCGGCTGGGGCAAGGGGGGACGCCCTGGCTCACGAGACGGCGATCACCAGGCGGGAGAGGGAGCGGCCGACCGGAGAGGCACCGGCGCGAGGCGGCGAAGCGGAGGCGCGGGGCGAGGCGGGGCCGTTGGAGTTGGGTGGGGATGGGGTCGTGCTGGGTGCGCTGCGGAGGCGCGGGGAATGGCTGGAGGCGCGTCTGGCGGCGCTGCGGTCCGTGCCCACGGAGGCGGTGCTGCGTGGCCCGTTCACCACCGCGCGGCTCGCGGACACCCTGGGCAACGGGCTGGAGCCGCTGGAGGTGACCGAGGGCGTGCTGCGCCTGCCCCTGAGGCCGTTCGAGATCGCCACGGTCCACGTCCGCTGACCGCGTGGGCGGGGCGTGCTGGTCTTGGGGTTCATATGTGGGCGCGGCGCGCGCCTCGGGTGACGGCGGGGGTGGTGGTCCGCCGTCACCTCCCGAGGGCGGTCGCGTTCAGAGGTCAGGTTCCGCTCGTACTTCGCTGATCACACCGTCAAGGTCACCCGCAGTCGCCTGCGCGACCGGGTCACCTGCCGCTCCGCCCGCGTGGTTCGCCACGCCCGCCGGAGCGGAGCGAAGCGCGTCATCGGGGGCGGAGCGGTTCCGCCGGGCGCCGGCACGCTCACCGGACGCCCGCCGCGCGGGCCTACTGGCCACCCTTCTGCACGTAGCTGCGCACGAACTCTTCGGCGTTCTCCTCAAGGACCTCGTCGATCTCGTCGAGGATCGCGTCGACGTCGTCGGTGAGCTTCTCCTGACGCTCCTGAACGTCGGAAGACGACTGGGCCTCGGTCTCCTCGACCTCGGACTCCTGCCGACTCGTGTGCTTCTGGCCGCCGGTGTCCTTCGTCGCCATGTGGTACCTCCGCTTGGGGGACGCATCTGACTCATATCTTCCCCGAACCGGACGACAATTCGCGCGGATCGTCCGTTGATCTGCGCGTGACCGGCTGGAGGAGGCCGTTCTGTCTGACAGCCTCCCCGGTACTGGGCCCGGCAAATCCGCATAATTGCGCTCAATTCAGCCAACTAGACAGTGCCCCTATCCAATGGTTAGATAGGGGCACTGTCCAACGGGCGCCCGGCGTCCGGGCGGGCGACCCCGCCATCCCCTCAGGAGGAGCAACGATGTCCCCGGCATCCCTCACCACCGCAGGAGTGGTGCTCATCACCGTCACGGCCGTCGCGATCGGCGGCGCCTCCCTGCTGACGTTCATCGGCCGGCGCACCCCCGGCTACCTCGACAACCCGGTGCGCCGCGGGCTGTGGCGCGCGGGACACGCCCACGCGGGCGTCCTGGTGATCCTCGCCCTGGTGGCGATGCTCTACGTCGACCACACCGGCTTCGGCGACGGCCTCAAGACGCTCGTGCGCTGGCTGATCGTCGCGGCCCCGATCCTCATGCCGCTCGGCTTCTTCCTGTCGGTCGTGCGGCCGTCCGACACCAAGCCCAACAAGCTGATCTGGCTCACCGGCCTCGGCGGGGCCGGCCTCGCGGCGGGTACGCTGATCTTGGGATTCGGTCTCCTGTAGATCAGATCGTTATCTGACCCTTTCGGCATTTACCGGTGATCCGCGAGTGACCATCCCCCTCCAGACGGAAAAATGGAGCGGCTATGGGGCAGAGCAGGACGCCGAGTGAACGGGTGACATGAGAGCGGACCACGCGCAGCTGCTCGGAGATCGATACCGGCTGATCTCGCCGCTGGGACAGGGGGGCATGGGCATCGTCTGGCGGGCGCACGACCGCCGGCTCGCCCGCGACGTCGCGATCAAGGAGCTGCGCCCCGCCCGGCAGGACGAGGAGTTCGACGTCCGGACGGCCAGGCGGCACGCGTTGCGGGAGGCGCGGTCGGCCGCCCGGCTCAGCCATCCCGCGATCGTCACCGTGCACGACCTGCTGGAGGAGGACGGCCGGCTCTGGATCGTCATGGAGCTGGTGGAGGCGCTGACCCTCCAGGCCACGGCCTGGCACCTCGGGCGCCTGCCCGTCCACTGGACCGCCTGGATCGGCTTCCACCTGCTCAGCGGCCTGCGTCACGCCCACGCGGCCGGGGTGCTGCACCGGGACATCAAGCCCGGCAACGTCCTGCTCACCGGGGAGCGGGTGGTGCTCAGCGACTTCGGGATCGCGGTGCTGCAGGGCGAGCCGACCCACCACAACACGATGCCGATCGTCGGCTCCCCCGGGTACATCGCCCCCGAGCGCATGCGCGGCCACCCGGCCACCCAGGCGGCCGACCTGTGGTCGTTCGGGGCGACGCTCTACTTCTCGGTGGAGGGCAGGCCGCCCGTCACCGGCGGCGACATCCTGACCGACACCCCGGACGAGGCACGGCCCTCCCACCGCGCCGGGGCCCTGCGCGGCCTGCTGGAGGGCCTGCTGCACGCGGACCCGGCCGAGCGGCTCACCAGCGACCAGGCCGCCGTGCTGCTGTCGGACATCCTGCGCAAGGAGGGCATCGCGGTGCCGCCGATGCGCCTCACCGGCAGCGGCCTGTTCCCGCCGGGCGCCTTTACGATGTAGATCCCGTGAGGGCGGCGACCAGCTCGGCGGCGGTACGGCAGCGGTCGAGCAGCTCGCCGACGTGGGCCTTGGTGCCGCGCAGCGGCTCCAAGGTCGGCACGCGCTGCAGCGACTCGCGGCCGGGGATGTCGAAGATGACCGAGTCCCAGGAGGCGGCGGCGACCGACTCGCTGTACTGCCGCAGGCACCGGCCGCGGAAGTAGGCGCGGGTGTCGCTCGGCGGCAGCTCGATCGCGCGCTGGACGTCCTCCTCGGTGACCAGGCGCTGCATGCGGTCGCGGGCGACCAGGCGGTTGTACAGGCCGCGGTCGGGGCGGATGTCGCTGTACTGCAGGTCCACGAGCTGCAGGCGCGGGTGGCCCCAGGCGAGGCCGTCGCGGGTGCGGTAGCCCTCCAGCAGCTCCAGCTTGGCCACCCAGTCCAGCTCGCGGGAGAGCTGCATGGGGTCCTCGGCGAGGCGGGTGAGCACCGACTCCCAGCGGTTCAGCACGTCCTTGGTCATGTCGTCCACGGCGGAGCCGAAACGGTCCTCGACGTACTTGCGGGCCTGCTCCAGGTACTCCATCTGGAGCTGCACGGCGGTCATCCTGCGGCCGTCGCGCAAAGTGACCTCGTGCTTGCAGGTGGGGTCGTGGGAGACGGCGCGCAGCGCGGCCACGGGGCTCTCGACCGACAGGTCGCCGGTGAGGAAGCCGTCCTCGATCATGGCGAGCACCAGCGCGGTGGACCCCAGCTTGAGATAGGTGGAGATCTCCGACATGTTGGCGTCGCCGATGATGACGTGCAGCCGGCGGTACTTCTCGGGGTCGGCGTGCGGCTCGTCGCGGGTGTTGATGATGGGACGCTTGAGCGTGGTCTCCAGGCCGACCTCGACCTCGAAGAAGTCGGCGCGCTGGCTGATCTGGAAGCCGTCGCCCCGGGAGTCCTGCCCGATGCCGACGCGGCCGGCCCCGCACACGACCTGGCGGGAGACGAAGAACGGCGTCAGGTGCCTGACGATGTCGGCGAAGGGCGTGGCCCGGCGCATGAGGTAGTTCTCGTGGCAGCCGTAGGACGCGCCCTTGTTGTCGGTGTTGTTCTTGTAGAGCTGGATGGGGGCGTTCCCCGGCATGGCGGACGCGCGGACCGCGGCGTCGTGCATGACCCGCTCGCCCGCCTTGTCCCAGATGACCGCCGCGCGGGGGTTGGTGCACTCGGGGGTGGAGTATTCGGGGTGGGCGTGGTCGACGTACAGCCGCGCGCCGTTGGTCAGGATGACGTTGGCGAGCCCGAGATCCTCGTCGGTGAGCTGGGTGGGGTCGGCGATCTCGCGGGCCAGGTCGAAGCCCCGGGCGTCGCGAAGCGGATTCTCCTCCTCGAAGTCCCATCGGGCGCGCCGCGCCCGCGCGGCCGAGGCCGCCAGGTAGGCGTTGACCACCTGTGAGGAGGTCACCATCGCGTTCGCGCCCGGCTGACCGGGTACGGAAATGCCGTACTCGGTCTCGATGCCCATCACCCGCCGTACCGTCACGCTGCCAGCCCTTCGTCTGTGCTCCCTCGCACCCGGACCGCCGCTGTCGCGCGACCCGTAACCACGAGCCTAGACCGTCGCGCGGCCGGGGGGACCGCCCGGTCCGCCGCCCGCGCGCCCCACGTCGCGACCTCTCCGTAAACGGCGACGGCGCGGCCCGCCGGGGAACCACGCCGTCGCATTTCCGGTCTCAATCAGAGGTACTGGCCGGTGTTGGCGACCGTGTCGATGGACCGTCCGGCCTCGGTGCCCTGTTTGCCGGAGACGAGCGTGCGGATGTAGACGATCCGCTCGCCCTTCTTGCCGGAGATGCGGGCCCAGTCGTCGGGGTTGGTGGTGTTGGGGAGATCCTCGTTCTCGCTGAACTCGTCCACGCAGGCGGCCATGAGGTGGGCGATGCGCAGACCCTTCTGCCCGGTCTCCAGGAAGGCCTTGATGGCCATCTTCTTGCCCCGGTCCACGATGTTCTGGATCATGGCACCGGAGTTGAAGTCCTTGAAGTACAGGACCTCCTTGTCACCGTTGGCGTAGGTCACCTCGAGGAAGCGGTTCTCCTCGCTCTCGGTGTACATGCGCTCCACGACCCGCTGGATCATGCCGCCGACGGTGGCCTCGCGCGAGCCGCTGTGCTCGGTCACGTCGTCGGCGTGGAGGGGCAGGCCCGTGGTGATGTACTTCGAGAAGATGTCCTTGGCCGCCTCGGCGTCCGGCCGCTCGATCTTGATCTTCACGTCCAGGCGGCCCGGCCGCAGGATCGCGGGATCGATCATGTCCTCGCGGTTGGAGGCGCCGATGACGATGACGTTCTCCAGGCCCTCGACGCCGTCGATCTCGGACAGGAGCTGGGGGACGATGGTGTTCTCGACGTCGGAGGAGACGCCGGAGCCCCGGGTGCGGAAGATCGAGTCCATCTCGTCGAAGAACACGATCACGGGGGTGCCCTCGGAGGCCTTCTCGCGGGCCCGCTGGAAGACCAGGCGGATGTGCCGCTCGGTCTCGCCGACGTACTTGTTGAGGAGCTCGGGGCCCTTGATGTTGAGGAAGAAGCTCTTGCCGGACTGCCCGGTCTTCTCGGCGACCTGCTTGGCCAGGGAGTTGGCGACCGCCTTGGCGATGAGGGTCTTGCCGCAGCCGGGGGGGCCGTAGAGCAGCACGCCCTTGGGGGGACGCAGGTGGTGCTCGCGGAACAGGTCGGCGTGCAGGTAGGGCAGCTCGATGGCGTCCCTGATCTGCTCGATCTGCCGCGAGAGGCCGCCGATCTCCTCGTAGGAGATGTCGGGGACCTCCTCCAGCACCAGCTCTTCGACCTCGGACTTGGGGATGCGCTCGTAGACGTGGCCCGAGCGGGGTTCGAGCAGGAGGGAGTCGCCGGCGCGGATGGGCTGGTCGAGCAGGGACTCGGCCAGGCGCACGACGCGCTCCTCGTCGGCGTGCGAGATGACGAGCGCGCGCTGCCCGTCCTCGAGGAGCTCCTTCAGCATGACGATCTCGCCGACCGTCTCGTAGCCGAGGGCCTCGACGACGTTGAGCGCCTCGTTGAGCATGACCTCCTGGCCGCGCTTGAGAGACGTGACGTCGACCGCGGGGCTGAGGTTCACCCGGAGCTTGCGCCCGCCGGTGAACACCTCCACGGTGCCGTCCTCACGGGCCTCCAGGAAGACGCCGAACCCGGACGGCGGCTGCGCCAGCCGGTCGACCTCCTCCTTCAGGGCGACGATCTGGTCTCTGGCCTCTTTGAGGGTGGCCACCAGCCTTTCGTTCTGACCGGTGACGGCCGCGAGATTGGCCTGCACCTCATGGAGACGTTCCTCCAGGACCCTGGCTTGCCGGGGGGACTCGGCCAGCTTCCGGCGCAACGCGGTGATCTCCTCCTGGAGGAAGGAGACCTGAGTTGTGAGGTCGGCGACCTCCCGTTCGCGCTGGGCGGCTCTGGCCTCAGCGTCCTCGCGAGCTGCCACAGTCACCTCCTTCCCAGTCGAGGGCGACTACTCAAGACCCTACCTATCTCGGGGGCATCCGTAACCTGGCCGGGGAGTGTTCGTGTCATTACATCCAGTGTTCAGCGTTTAGGGCCCTATTAGCGGCTCATTGCTAGTAAGCAGCTACTCAATCGGTTCTGTTCCCAAGCGCCGACCCCAACCATGATTGTTTACCGAATCGCCACACGCCGATGCCAGAGGTCATATGGCCGTCTCCTCCCCATACGCGCCCTTGGCGGGGCGGCGGCGCCTCGGCGGGGGCGTGACGCCGTCCGCCATGCGACGAGCCGTGATGAGAAAGCCCGTGTGCCCCACCATGCGGTGGTCGGGCCGGACCGCGAGCCCCTCGACATGCCAGTCGCGGACCAAGGTTTCCCACGAATGCGGCTCGGTGAAACTTCCGTGATCGCGCAGGGTTTCGACGGTGCGCGAAAGCTGGGTGGTCGTGGCCACATAACAGCAGATCACGCCCCCGGGCGTCAGTGCCTTGGCCGCCGCGTCCACGCATTCCCAGGGGGCGAGCATGTCCAGGATCACGCGGTCGACGTCGGTCTCGTCCAGCGAGGCCACCAGATCGCCCACCACCAGCCGCCACTGCTCCATGGGGCCGCCGTAGAACTTCTCGACGTTCTTGCGCGCGATGTCGGCGAAGTCCTGGCGGCGCTCGTAGGAGGTGACGCTGCCGGACTCGCCCACCGCCCTGAGCAGGAAGCAGGTGAGCGCGCCCGACCCGACGCCGGCCTCTACCACCCGGGCGCCGGGGAAGACGTCCGCCATGGCGACGATCTGGCCGCAGTCCTTGGGGTAGATGACGGCCGCGCCGCGCGGCATGGAGACGGTGTAGTCCTGCAGCAGGTGACGGAAGGCCAGGTAGGAGGTGCCGCCGGAGGAGCGGACCACCGAGCCCTCGGGCATGCCGATCAGGTCGTCATGAGGGATCGAACCCTTGTGCGTGTGGAACTGAGCACCCTCACGCAGCGTCACCGTATGCCGCTTGTCCTTGGGATCGGTGAGCTGAACCTGATCGCCGGGCTGGAACGGCCCGTGCCTGCGAAAACCCATGCCCGTAAGGCTATATGCGACCACGGCCCGCCGGTGAAGCCCGGCGAACCCGGATAGGGGGACCGGAACCGGCGGGAAAGCCGTTCGACCTTCGCGCCCGGTACTGGTAGCACTGGGGCATGCTCCCCCGCGCCACCATCCCCGCAGGGCCGATCGTACTCCGCGAGCCGGTCCCCGAGGACGCCGAGGCCCGCGTCCGCGCCTGCGCCGACCCCCTGATCGTGCGGTTCAGACCCCGGATCCCCGCGCCGTACACCCGGGAGGACGCGCCGGCCCACATCACCGAGACGGCGCCGGGCTTCTGGAGCGGCGGCGGCGCCTCGTTCGCCATCGCCGACGCGGCGAGCGGCGCCTGGCTCGGCGACTGCTCGCTGAAGCCGCCGGACTCCCGCGGCGCCGAGATCGGCTACCTGGTCGCCCCGTGGGCGCGCGGGCGGGGCGTGGCGTCGGCGGCGGTGCGGGCGCTGGCCGAGTGGGCGTTCGCCCAGGGCCTCCACCGCGTGTCGATCTTCGCCGAGGTGGAGAACCCGGCGAGCCAGCGGGTGGCGATGGCGGCGGGGTTCCGGCACGAGGGGCTCCTGAAGGACGCCTCGCCGCTCAGGGACGGCCGGTACGCCGACCTGGTGGCCTTCGCCCGGCTGGCCGGCGACCCCGGCGAGCCGCAGCGCTCCTACCTGCCGGATCTGCCCGGCGGCGAGTTGACCGACGGCGTCGTGCGGCTGGCACCGCTGACCATGGACGACGTGGACGCCTACCAGGAGATGGCCGCCGAGCCCGACTCCTACGTTCACAGCGTGCCGCCCGAGCCCCCGCCGCGCGAGCACACCGAGCACCGCTGCCGGTACACCGCCACCTGGTGGCGGGCGAGCGGGCCGAGCTGAGCGTCAGGGACGCCGCCTCGGGCGCGTTCGCGGGGCACATCCAGCTCATGAACATCGTGCCGCCCCTGGCACAGGGCATGATCGGCTACGGCCTGCACAACCGGTTCCGCGGCCGGGGGTTCATGACGCGGGCGGTGCGCCTGCTGGCCGACTGGGCGTACGCGGCCACGCCGCTGCACCGCCTGGTGGCCGGCACGGCCGTGCACAACACCGCCTCCCAGCGGGTGCTGGAGCGCGCGGGGTTCACCCGGGAGGCCCTGATCAAGGAGCTGCTGCCCGCCCCCGGCGGCGGACGCCACGACGACGTCCAGTGGGTGCGGCTGCGCGGCTGACGCCACGGGCCCGAGCGGGCCCGGGGGCGCTCAGTCGGCGCCGTACCTCGCCCGCAGCTTGGCGAAGGCGGCGTCGGTGCCGGCCAGGGCGCGGTCGATGTCGGCGTCGGTGTGCGCGGCCGACAGGAACCAGTTGTGCCACGGGTGCAGGTAGACGCCCTCCTCCAGGCAGGCGGAGGCCCAGTGCATCCCCTTCTCCAGGGTCGCGTCGCCCTCGAAGGACAGCCAGGGGATCTGCACAGGGCCGGTCTGGCGCACCGTGAAGCCGTGCGAAGCCGCCTGCGCGGCCAGGCCCTCGCGCAGGCGGGCGCCCGCGCGTTCCATGAGCGCGACGCCGCCGATGTCGCGGAGTGTCTCGATCGTCGCCTTGGCGGCGGCCATCGGCACCGCCGAGAACCAGAACGAGCCGGTGGAGTAGAGCGTCTGGGCGGCGCCGCGCAGGGCGTCGGCGCCGGTGACGGCGGCGATGGCGTACCCGTTGCCCATGGCCTTGCTCCAGGCCGTCAGGTCGGGGCGCACGCCGAGCGGCTCCCAGGAGCCGCGCGGGTCCAGCCGGAACCCGGCGCGGACGTCGTCGAGGACCAGGGCGGCGCCGATCCGGTCGGCGAGGGCGCGCAGGCCGCGGGCGAAGGCGGGGTCCACGGGCTCCTGATCCTCGAAGGAGTCGTGCTTGAACGGGGTGGCGATGATGGCGGCCACCTCGCCGTCGGCGTACCCGGCGGCGGCCTCGGCGCCCGCCAGGTCGTTGTAGGGGTACTCGACGAGGTCGGCGCGCTCGGCGGCGGTGGTGCCCGCCGTGCTCGGCGTGCACCAGGGGTCGGCGCCGTGGTAGGCGCCGTGCGCGACGAGCACCTTGTCGCGGCCGGTGGCGGCGCGGGCGACCATGAGGGCCTGGGTGGTGGCGTCGGTGCCGTTCTTGGAGAACATGACCCAGTCGGCCGAGGGGATGGTGTCCACCATGAGCTCGGCCAGCTCGACCATGACCGGGCCCGGCCCGTTGAGGCAGTCGCCCTGGGCGCGCTGGGCGGCGGCGGCCTCCTCGACGGCCGGGTGCCGGTGGCCGAGGATCACCGGGCCCCAGCTGCACATGAGGTCGACGTACTCGCGCCCGTCGGCGTCCCACTGGCGGCAGCCCTCGCCCCTGGCGAAGAACTGCGGGTAGGCCGTGGTGAAGATCGCGGCGTTGAGGTGGCCGTACATGCCGCCGGGGACGACCTTGGCTGCCCGCTCGCGCAGGGACGCGTCCCGTCCGGAGGTGGTGTGTGACATGTCAGATCCCTTCGATACCGGGAAGGACGCGCTCGGTGAGGTCGCGGACCGTCACCCCGTCCAGCCCGGCGTCCGAGCCGAGCCCTCCGGCGACGCGGGCGGCCACGGCGGCGCCGAGATGGGCGGCGGCGGTGACGTCCCGGCCCTCCAGCAGGCCGGCGATGAAGCCCGCGCAGTAGGCGTCGCCGCAGCCGGTGGTGTCCACGACGGGCACGGGGAGGGCGGGCACGCGCACGAGGCCGTCGAAGGTGGCGACCAGGCTGCCCTCGGCGCCGCGCGTGACCAGCACCCCGGCGGGGCCGTCGTCCAGCAGCAGCCGGGCGGCCTCCTCCACGCCGGAGGCGCCGCTGATCAGCAGCGCCTGCTCCTCGTTGGGCAGGAAGTAGTCGACGTACGGCAGGAAGGCGCGGGCGCCGGGCATGAGATCGGGCATGTTGGACAGCAGGTCCATGGTGACCACCGCGCCGGCCTCGCGGGCGGAGGCGAGCAGCGCGAGGAACGCGGGGTCCTGCAGGCCGAAGGTCACGTCCACGCCGCCGAGGTGGATCACCCGGGCGCGGGCGAGCGCGCCGGGGTCCAGGTCGGCCAGGGAGTAGGCGAGGTTGGCGCCGGGGACGTGGAAGGAGGGGCGGCCTCCGTCCGGGCGGATCGGCAGGATCGAGGCGGCGGTCTGCTCCCCCGGCTTGCGGACCACGCCGCCCACGTCGACGCCGTGCCTCGACATGATCATCAGGAGCAGGTCGCCGAGGTCGTCCCCGCCGACCGCGCCCGCCGAGGCGACCGGCACGCCGAGCTCGGCCAGGGCGACCGCCGTGCCCGCCGCGGCCCCGGCGGCGGTGACGCGGATCTGATCCAGCAGGTGGGTGTCCTGCCCGCGCGGGATGGACTCCACGGGTCTGGCGAGCACGTCGACGATGTGGACACCGAGCGTGAGGACGGTCATGTCGGTACCTTCTTGGATGCGGATTCCGGGATGATAGACGGGCGTCCGACTAAAATGTCAAGCCGGATCGAGGAGAAGAGGATGCCGAAGATCGTCGATCACGACGCGCGCCGCGAGGAGGTGGTGGACGCCGCCCGCCGGGTCATCCTGCGCGAGGGGATCGACGCGGCCACCACCCGCGCCATCGCCAAGGAGGCGGGCTACTCCAACGGCGTGCTCACCCACTACTTCGCCGACAAGGACGACATCCTGCTGTCGGCGCTGCGCTCCTCGCACCGCCGCATCGTGGAGCGGCTGCGCGCCAAGCTGGCCGGGCTCACCGGCATGGCGGCCCTGCGCGAGCTGCTGCTGGACAACCTGCCGCTGGACGAGGAGCGGGCCCGCGAGACCGCGCTGGAGGTCGGCTTCTGGAGCAGGAGCCTGACCGAGGGGACGCTGCGGGAGGTCCAGCGCGAGGAGGCCGCCGAGCTGCGCCACCTGGTGCGCGCCCTGCTCGACGCCGCCGCCGGGGCCGGGGAGATCGCCCCGGGACAGGATCTGGACGACGCCGCCGAGCGGCTGCTCGCGCTGGTGGACGGGCTCAGCCTCCACCGGCTCCTCTACCCCGACCGCCTCTCCCCCGAGACCCTGCGGCGGCTGATGAGCGCCGAGCTGGACCGCCTCGGCGGGGCGTCGTGAGGCTGGCGGAGGAGCGCGCGCTGCTGTGCGAGACCGGCCGGCGCATGGTCGGGGACGGCCTGGTGCTCGGCACCTCCGGCAACGTCAGCGTGCGGCGCGGCGACCTGGTCGCGGTCACGCCCGGCGGGGTGGCCCTGGACGCGCTCACGCCCGGGGACTGCCCGGTGCTCGACCTGTCCGGCGAGGTGGTGGAGGGGGCGCGCGACCCGTCCTCCGAGGTGCCCATGCACCTGGCGATCTACGAGAGCACGGGCACGGCGGCGATCGTGCACACCCACTCCACCTACGCGGTGGTGGTCTCCACGACGCTGCGCGAGCTGCCGCCGATCCACTACAACACCCTGCTGCTCGGCGGCACCGTCCGCGTGGCCCCCTACGCGACCTACGGCACCCCCGAGCTGGCCGCCCACGTCCGCGCGGCGCTGGAGGGCAGGCAGGCGGCCCTGATGCAGAACCACGGGGCCGTGGCCGTCGGCGCCGACCTCCACCGCGCCCTGGAGGGTGCGCGGCTGCTGGAGTGGCTGTGCGCGGTCTACGTACAGGCCAAGGCGATCGGCGAGCCGCGCGTGCTCACCGAGGAGGAACTGGCGGCCGTGATCGGCCGCGCCGCCCAGGGACCGCGCGGCGCCTCCCCGCCGGCCGGCCGGTAGGCGCCCGGGGCGGGGAGGCACGGCGGGTCAGCCCTGCCGGTGCCCGTCGTAGCGCATGGTGCGCGAGACGCCGATGCGCACGGTCGTGCCCGGCAGGATCGGCACCGGCTCGTTCGGCGGGATGTCGTAGAAGTTCGGGTCCCCCGGCGGCTGCACCTGGGTGCCGTTGACCGACCCGAGATCCACCAGGTTGACGTCCCAGCCGTCCAGCCGCACCCGCAGGTGGCGGCGGGAGACCGAGCCGTCGGGGCTGGTCACCCGGGCCGGGCGCGCCTCGCCGGAGGTGACCTCGGGCGCGCGCTCGGGGTCGCGGCCGAGCAGGTGGTCGGCGTCGAGGGCCAGCGTCATGCCGTCGTCGAGGGCGAGCACCCCGAGCGAGGGCCGCTCCCCCTTGTAGGGCACGAGGTTGCGCTGCACCAGGGCCACCCCGCACACCGCGCAGTAGGGCACCCGCGGGTCGTTGAAGTGGTCGTTCTGGCAGTCCACCCCGTACACCATGGGACGGCTCGGCGGCTCGGGCGTGGGCCCCATCTCGGTGGGCTCCAGGAGCGGCCCTGAGGCGTGGTCGGGCTCGCCCGCGGGAGGACCGGCGGGAGGGAACGGGTCGAACTCCTGCGCTCCGGTATGGCCGCCGCCGGGGGCCTGCCGGGCCGGCTCGGGGCCTGCGGGGACGGACGGCTGCTCGTACTCGCGGAGCGGGCCGGGCACGTCGGCGGGCGGCGGGGGCGCGCTCACGGCGGGCGGGGAGGAGATCGGCGGCGGCGCCTCGACGCCGAACGCGGCGGGCGCCGGCTCGGGACGCGCGGGCTCGGCGGCGGGGAGCGGGTCGTGGGCCGCCGGGCGGGACGAGGGCTCGGGGCGCGGCGCGGGAAGCCCGCCGTCCGCCTCGGCGAGGTCGGAGACCAGGCCGCCGCCGGGGACCACGCCGGCGTCCAGCCGGGCCTGCCTGATCGGGCGGCCCGCGCCCGGCAGCCGCAGTTCCACCGTGCTCACCTGCGTGGTGACCAGGCGGTCGGTCCAGGTGAGGGCGTCCTTGCCGTCCAGGCGGACGTCGGTGCCCGGCCCGGTGATGGACGCCTGGGCGTCGCCGCTGACCAGCACCGCGATGCCGCCGCCCGCGCGCCCGGCGACCGCGCAGGCGACCGGCTCGGCCGTCATCGCGCGCGCGAGGACCTGGGCGACGCGCCGGGCGAGCGCGCGGCCGTCACCTCCCGCCGCCGCGGTGTCCCGCAGCGCCGTCACCAGCTCCTCGGCGACGGCGTCGGCCGCGTCGCACACCAGCAGCAGGCCGCCCATGTGGGCGATCAGCCCGTCGCCGGGGAGCGGACGCACCACCCCCACGCCTTGCTCCGTCACAGAAACTCTCCTCCCCGGACTTCACGACCGGACGAACGGCACCCGCGTCAGACCGTCGGCCGCCGGCCGTCGCCGGGACGAGCGTGCGTCCGGGGCGCGACGGGCGGGACGAGGCAGAACACATATCCAATGGCACCGGACCGTAGCAAAAACCACCGCAGAATTCCTTCCTGCACCTGGGGCGGCGAACCAAACCGGCCGGCCGCGGGTCGGGTGTCAGGTCAGACGCCGGAGAAGACGCGGTTCACGTCGGCGGTCACCAGCACGCCGTAGACGTCGCCGCCGCGCTCCACCAGCAGGTACTCGCCGGAGGGCGCGCCGCGCATGGCGTCGAGCAGGGACTCCCCCGCCAGGTCGGCCGGCAGCACCAGCGAGGGCTCCAGGCTGCGCGCCAGCGAGCCGACCGTCACCCAGGGGCGGCGCTGCTCGGGCGTGGCCGCGACCGCCGACTCGTTGACGATGGCGATCGGGTGCCCGTCGTGGTCGACGACGACCATGGCCCCGGCCTCGGCCTGAGTGGCCCTGCGCATGGCCTCGGCCAGCGGCACCTCGGCGGTGACCGCGATCGCCCGGCGGGCCAGCGCGCGGGCCTGGACCCGCGGCAGGCGGGCGCGGACCTTGGCCACGCGCAGCGCCTGGGATGCGCCGATCCAGATGAACGAGGCCAGCAGCACCGACCAGAGCATCAGCCACAGGCCCGGGGGCTCCTGACCGGTCACCAGCGAGGACAGCACCGGCACCGCGACCAGCGCCACGGCGAGGGCCCGGCCGAACCAGGCGGCGGCGATGGTGCCCGTGCCCGAGTTGCGAGTGATCTTCCACACACCGGCGCGGAGCATGCGGCCGCCGTCCAGCGGGAGGCCGGGCAGCAGGTTGAAGACGCCGACGATCAGGTTGGAGACCCAGAGCTGGAACACCAGGACGTGGGGGATGGTGCCCTGGGGGATGAACTCGCTCACGACGAAGCCCACCCCGGCCAGCCCGAGGGACAGCAGCGGGCCGGCGAAGGCGACCAGGAACTCGCGCGTCGGGGTCTCGGGTTCGCGCTCGATCTCGGAGACGCCGCCGAGCAGGTAGAGCGTGATGCGGCGCACCGGCAGGCCGAAGTAGCGGGCCACGACGCAGTGCGCCAGCTCGTGCAGCAGCACCGAGAGGTACAGGAAGACGGCGAACACGAAGGCCACGAGGTAGGTGACGACGGCGCCCCTGCCGGGCAGGCCGTCGGCGACCTGGGGCTGGAAAGTGTAAGTGATGAACGCCGCGACGATCAGCCAGGTCGGCGAGACGTAGACGGGGATGCCGAAGGGGCGCCCCATGCGCAGCCCCGGCGACTCGGGCCGTTGCGGGGTCTGGGTGCTCATGTTCGTCGTCTTCCCTCCTTGTGCCTTGATGCTACGCGCCTCCCGGAGGCCGTAGGCCGATCATGTGGGCCGCCCGCGCCCGAAGTGTCGGCGGGCTGACCTACAGTTCCCTCCATGAGCATCACGGAGCCGCCCGCGGTCATCGGCAGCCTGTCTCCCTCGCGGGCGGGCGACTTCATGACATGTCCGCTGCTCTACCGCTTCCGGGTGATCGACCAGCTCCCCGAGCGGCCCTCCCCCGCCGCCGTGCGCGGCACGCTCGTGCACGCCGTGCTGGAACGCCTGTACGACCTGCCGGCGGCCGAGCGCACGGTCGCCGCGGCGCAGGCCCTGCTGGACCCGCAGTGGGCGCGCCTGCTCGGCCGGACCCCTGAGTATTCGGCGCTGTTCGGCGACGAGGCCGAGCGCGACCGGTGGCTGGCGCAGGCCCGCCAGATGCTGGAGCGCTACTTCGCCCTGGAGGACCCACGGCTGCTGGAGCCGGCCCAGCGGGAGCTGTACGTGGAGGCCGTGCTCGACAGCGGGCTCATGCTGCGCGGCTACATCGACAGGCTCGACGTCGCCCCCACCGGCGACCTGCGCGTCGTCGACTACAAGACCGGCAGCGCGCCCGGCCCCGACTTCGAGGCCAAGGCCCTGTTCCAGATGAAGTTCTACGCGCTGGTGCTGTGGCGGCTGCGCGGCACGGTGCCCCGCGTGCTCCAGCTCATGTACCTCGGCAACGGCGAGGTGCTGCGCTACGCGCCCGACGAGGCCGACCTGCTGGCCACCGAGCGCAAGGTGCAGGCCCTGTGGGAGGCCATCGAGCGCGCGCTCACCACCCGCGAGTGGCGCGCGCGGCGCAGCCGGCTCTGCGACTGGTGTGATTACCAGGCCCTCTGCCCGGAGTGGGGCGGCACTCCCCCGCCAGTGCCGGATCGCCGTCCCGGCGACACGATCCGGGGTTCGCGCCGCTCGGCGACCGACGAGCTGTGAACGCCGCGCCGCTCCCCGGCGAGCTCTGAGCCCCGTACCGCTCGGCGACCGGCGGGCCGTGAGCCCGCGCCGCGTCAGTCCGGGGCGCCGCCGGTGAGCCCGCCGTCCTCCACCCACTTGGCGAGCGCGCGCATGGCCGCCTCGGAGGGGGAGCCCGGCTCGGCGGTGTAGACGAAGATGCGCTGGTCGGGGTCCTCGGGCAGCGAGAGCGCCTGGTAGGTGAGCTGGATGTCGCCCACGATCCGATTGCGGTAGCTCATGACGCCGCACACCCGCTCGTGGACGTCGTGGGCGGCCCACGCCCGGCGGAAGTCCTCGCTCCTGTCCAGCAGCTCGCGGACCAGCGCCCGCGTCAGCGGGTCCTCCGGGTGGCGTCCGGCGTCGAAGTGCAGGAGCGCGGCGACGTGCCGGGCCACGCCCCACCAGTCGCCGTACAGGCCGGGGGCACGCGGGTCCAGGAAGACGAACCTGGCCACGTTGCGGTCGCGGGCCGGGACGCGGTCGAAGTCGGCGATCAGTGCCCGGGTGAGCCGGTTGGCGGCCAGGATGTCGGTGCGGCGGCCCATGACGGTGGCAGGAGCACCGGCGGCCTCCAGCACCTCCAGGAGCCTGACGGCGGTGGGGGGCACCCGCTGCGGCGGGGCCGGGCGTCCGGGGCGCCGGGCGCGCGCCGGGCAGGACAGGTGACGCATGTACGCGCGCTCGGTCTCGCCGAGGCGCAGCGCGTCCGCGATCGCGTCGAGCACCTCGTGGGAGGCGTTGCGGCTGCGGCCCTGTTCCAGGCGGGTGTAGTACTCGACGCTGACGCCGGCGAGGCGGGCTAGCTCCTCGCGGCGCAGGCCGGGGACCCGGCGCCTGCCCGGGTCGGCGTCGATGCCGACATCCTTGGGGCAGAGCCGGGCGCGGCGGGACCGCAGGAACCCGCCGAGCGCGCCTTCCTCCCTTTCCACGGAGGCCATATGCCCAGTATGTCCCTTTTGTCAAGGCTGGAGGGTGGCCCTGGTGGTCCCTGTCCAGCAGGGGCCAGTTGGGGGCCGCTCCAGCCTCGTTCTCCCGTGTTTCCCTGAAAGAGGGACCGGCCGGGCGCGACGGCGCCGGCCGCCGGCGACCAGGAGGCGAGGCCCTGATGGAGCAGATCACCCGCACGCGCGGGCGGTGCGACCCCGCCCACGCGCGGCCGCTCCGCGCGCCGGGAGCCGTGCCCGGAAACATGTCCGTGACCACGCCGTGGGGGTGCCCCTGCGCGGCGGAGGACATGCGGCCCGCGGCGGCGGGCGGGCCTTTCGGACGGCGTGCCTCCGCCCGGTGGCCCGTCCCCGCCGCCGAGGCGGCGGCCGAGAAGGGGCCCAGGGCGGCGGCCGAGGAGGGGCACCGGTTCGACGCCGACGTCGCGCATGCGCTGCGGACGTCGGTGGCCGCGATCCGCGCCGAACTGGAGGAGGCGCGGCTGCACCCCGGCGAGACCGACCCGGGCGACCTCGCCGCCCGCGCGCTGGCCGGCGTGGACCGCCTGGAGGCGATCATCAGCGACCTGGCCGCGCTCGACGACCCCCGCCCCGGCGAGCCGGCCGCCCCCGAACCCACCGACCTGCTCACGCTGGCCGGGGAGCAGGCCGCCCGCCGAGCCGGGGTGCGGGTGTCGGGCACGGCGGGGATCCTGGTGGACGCCGTGCGCCCCCGGCTCGCGCAGGTCGTCGGCATCCTGCTGGACCTCGCGGCGCGCCACGACGGCGTCGTCCGCGTCGAGGCGTCCCGCGACGGCGTCACCGCCCGGCTGACCGTCGGCGGCGGGCCGGACCCGCGGGGCCCGTTCCGGCGGTTCGCCCGGCTGGACGCCGCCGGGCTGCCGCAGAGCGAGGGCGCCGGTCTCGCGCTGGCCCTGGCCCGTGCCCTCGCCCACGAGGGGACGCTGTGGGTGCGCGGCCGGCCCGGCGAAGGGAAGAACGAGGACTCCGGGGGCTCCGGCGTCGCCTTCCTGCTCTGCCTGCCCGCCGCACCCGCGCAGAGCGCCGAGAACGCGCGGAGTCACGACGGCCGAGACCACCCAGGCCGCCACGTCCGCTGAGACCCGTGGGGAAGACCTCGCGCCGGCCGCGAGGGTCCCCGGCGGATCCTTCCGCGGGATGAGGGGGATATCCGACCTCAGAGGGGTGGCCTGCCGGGAAGTCGTCCTAAATTGAGAGGGTGCGCACCACCCCCGCAAGTCCGCGAGCCTGGCTCAGAAGCCATCCCCTTTTCGGCGACTCGGTCCTCGCGGTCCTGCTGGCGGCGGTCTCGCTCGCCTTCGCCGGGCTGGCCTCCGGCCAGGACTCCGCTTCGGGGCGGCCCCCGGCGTACACCTTCAACGTCGCCGCCGCCGTCCTGGTCATCGGCACCTGCCTGCTGACGGCGCTGCGCAGGCGGTGGCCGTTCGTCCTGCTGTGCCTGGCCCAGCTCCCCCAGATCGCGCTGGCGGTGCTGCGGTACGAGGGCGGGCTCGTCGGCCTGGTCACGCTGATCCTGCTCTACACCGTCGCCGCCTACCGCGGGCTGGCCCTCAGCATGGTCGCGGCGGCCGTCACGCTCGCCGGCTACGCCGTGAGCGCCGTGATCGCCTTCGACGCCGGCGGGTGGACGCAGCACACGATCGTCGTGGTGGTGACGATGACGGTCTGGGTGGGCGGCAGGTCCGTGCGGCTGCGCCGCGCCTACTTCGCCGAGCTGGTCGACCGCGCCGAGCGCCTGGAGCGGGCCAGGGAGGCCGACACCCGGGCCGCGCGCGCCGAGGAGCGCTCGCGCATCGCCCGCGAGCTGCACGACGTGGTGGCCCACCACGTGAGCGTGATGACCGTCCAGGCCGCCGCGGCCCGCAAGGTGCTGGAGACCCGCCCGGAGGCCGCCAGGGAGGCGCTGGTGGCCATCGAGGAGCTGGGCAGGACCGCGATGCGCGAGATGCGCGGCATCGTCGGCGTGCTGCGCACCGACGGCGAGAGCGGCGAGCTGGCCCCGCAGCCGGGCATGGTGGACCTGCCCGGCCTGGTGGACCAGATGCGCGAGGCCGGGCTGCGCGCCCAGCTCTGGATCGAGGGCGAACGGCCGGTGATCCCCCCCGGCATCGACCTGGCCGCCTACCGCCTCGTCCAGGAGGCCCTGACCAACAGCCTGCGCCACGCGGGCCCGGCGGCCCGGGCGTGGGTCACCGTGCGGCACGAGGAGGGGGAGCTCCTGGTCCACGTCGAGGACGACGGGCACGGCGGCGTGGAGACCCCGCAGCGCGGCCCGGGCGACCGTCCCGGGCACGGATTGGTCGGCATACGCGAGCGCGTCGCCCTTTATGGTGGAGTTCTGCGGATCGGCCCACGACAGGGGGGCGGATTCGAGGTACGGGCCCGATTCCCCCTCAAGGACTGACACATGACGATCCGCGTGCTGCTGGTCGACGACCAGCCCCTTCTGCGCACGGGCTTCCGCCTGATCCTGGAGGCCGAGCCGGACATCACGGTGGTGGGCGAGGCCGGCAACGGGGCCACCGCCCAGGACCAGTCGCGGGCGCTGCTGCCCGACGTGGTGCTGATGGACATCCGCATGCCGGGCGTGGACGGCATCGACGCGACCCGGCGCATCGTGCGCGACGCCGCCCCCGGCGCCCACGTGCCCCGCGTCCTGGTGCTGACCACCTTCGACCTGGACGAGTACATCGTGGAGGCCCTGCGGGCGGGCGCGAGCGGCTTCCTGCTCAAGGACGTCCCGCCCGACGAGCTGGTGCAGGCGATCCGGGTCGTGGCGGCCGGAGACGCGATCGTGGCGCCGAGCGTGACCCGGCGCCTGCTGGACAAGTTCGCCACCCGCCTGCCCTCGGCCCAGCAGCAGGCCACGCCGGCGCGCGTCAACCGGCTCACCGAGCGCGAGCTGGAGGTGCTGCGCCTGATCGCCAGGGGCATGTCCAACGCCGAGATCGCCGCCGAGCTGGTCGTCAGCGAGACGACCGTGAAGACGCACGTCGGCAACGTGCTGACCAAGCTGGCGCTGCGCGACCGGGTGCAGGCCGTGGTGCTGGCCTACGAGACCGGCCTGATCACCCCGGGCACGATCCCCTGACCGTCCCGGGGCACGTGCCGGGCACGTGCGGCCCGGCACGGCGTGTCAGGCGGGCACCTGCGCCCCCGCGTCGCCGGGCACGGCCTCGGCGGGGACGTTCTCCGGGAAGTGGCAGGCGACCTGGTGGTCGGCGGCCCGCTCGACGAGCGGCGGCTCCTGGGTCCTGCAGATCTCCTGCGCCTTCCAGCAGCGGGTGTGGAAGCGGCACGCGGGCGGCGGGTTGAGCGGGCTCGGCACGTCCCCCTGAAGGCGGATGCGCTCGCGCCCGCCCCGCAGCTTGACGTCGGGCACCGGCACGGCCGACAGCAGGGCGTTGGTGTACGGGTGCATCGGCGCCTCGTACAGGCTCTTGCTGGCGCCGATCTCGACGATCTTGCCGAGGTACATGACCGCGACCCGGTCGCTGATGTGCCGGACGACCGACAGGTCGTGGGCGATGACGACGTAGGTCAGTTCGAGCTCGTTCTGCAGGTCCTCCAGCAGGTTGACGACCTGGGCCTGGATGGAGACGTCCAGTGCCGACACCGGCTCGTCGGCGATGATGAGCTTGGGCTTGAGCGCCAGCGTGCGGGCGATGCCGATGCGCTGCCGCTGGCCGCCGGAGAACTCGTGCGGGTAGCGGTTGTAGTGCTCGGGGTTGAGGCCGACCAGTTCGAGGATGTCCTGGACGGCCTTCTTGACGCCGTTCTGGGGCTTCACGCCCTGGATGCGGAACGGCGCGCCCACGATGGCGCCGACGGTGTGGCGCGGGTTGAGCGAGCTGTAGGGGTCCTGGAAGATCATCTGCATGTCGCGGCGCAGCGGGCGCAGCCCGCCCTGCGACATGTGGGTGATGTCGCGCCCCTCGAAGACGATCTCGCCGCCGGTGGGCTCCAGCAGCCGGGTGATCAGGCGCCCGGTGGTGGTCTTGCCGCAGCCCGACTCCCCCACCAGGCCGAGCGTCTCGCCCTTGCGGACCTGGAAGTCCAGGCCGTCCACCGCCTTGACCGCGCCGACCTGACGCTTGACCAGGCCCTTGGTGATCGGGAAGTGCTTCTCCAGGCCCCGCACGGACAGCAGGGGCTCCGACGGGCGGCTCACACGGACTCCAGGGTCGGCTTGATCTCGTTCTCCCAGGCGGCGCGGCGTTCCTCGCGCGACATGTGGCAGCGCACCAGGTGGCCTCCCTCGGTCTCCAGGAGCTGGGGCACCTCGGTCTTCCCTCGGCCGCCGGTGCGCGGCTCGAACGCGCAGCGGGGGTGGAAGGCGCAGCCGGACGGCACGTTGATCAGGGAGGGCGGAGTGCCCTTGATCGGGAGCAGGCGGTCGGCGCGCTCGCGGTCGAGCCGGGGCATCGAGCCCAGCAGCCCCCAGGTGTAGGGGTGCTCGGGCCGCTCGAAGATGTCCTCGGCCGCGCCGTACTCGATGCACTTGCCGGCGTACATCACCAGGATGTCGTCCGACAGCTCGGCCACGACGCCGAGGTCGTGGGTGATGATTATCAGCGCGGAGTTGAACTCCTGCTGCAGGTCGCGCATGAGGTCCAGGATCTGGGCCTGCACGGTGACGTCCAGCGCGGTCGTCGGCTCGTCGGCGATCAGCAGTTCGGGGTCGCACGACAGCGCCATGGCGATCATCGCCCGCTGGCGCATGCCGCCGGAGAACTCGTGCGGATAGCTGTCCACGCGCCGGTCCGGCTGCGGGATGCCGACGCGGCCGAGCATGTCGATGGCGTGCTTGCGCGCGACGGCCTTGCTCACCTTGTGGTGGATGCGGTACGCCTCGATGATCTGCGCGCCGACCGTGTAGTAGGGGTGCATGGCCGACAGCGGATCCTGGAAGATCATCGCCATCTTC
The DNA here is from genome assembly GCF_014205275.1 of Sphaerisporangium siamense. Lineage (NCBI taxonomy): Bacteria > Bacillati > Actinomycetota > Actinomycetes > Streptosporangiales > Streptosporangiaceae > Sphaerisporangium > Sphaerisporangium siamense. The sequence continues at coordinate 5,511,166 of NZ_JACHND010000001.1, read as the reverse complement.
TTGCCGCGCAGCGTGCGCACGTGCTCGGGGGAGGCGGCGACGAGCTCCTCGCCGTCCAGCCAGATCTCGCCCGAGATCTTCGCGCGCCCGCCCTTGTGCAGGCCGAGGATGCCGAGGCTCGTCACGCTCTTGCCCGAGCCGGACTCCCCGACGATGCCGAGGGTCTTCCCGCGCTCCAGCTTGAAGGACAGCCCGTCCACGGACTTGACCAGGCCGTCGTCGGTCGGGAAGTGGATGCTCAGGTTCTCGACGTCGAGAAACGCGGTCCCTGTCACGCAAGCCTCACCCTCGGGTCCACGACCGCGTAGAGCAGGTCGACTACTAGGTTGGCCACGATGATGAACGCGGCGGCGAGCAGCGTCACCCCCATCACCTGGGGAAGGTCGTTGTTGCTGATGGCGTCCACGGCGTACTTGCCCATGCCGGGCAGCGAGAAGGTGCTCTCGGTGAGCACGGCGCCGCCGAGCAGCAGGCCGAGGTCGAGGCCGAACATGGTGAGCACGGGGGTCAGGGTGGCGCGCAGACCGTGCTTGACCACCACGACCCGCTCGGGAAGCCCCTTCGCCCGGGCCGTGCGGATGTAGTCCTCCGACATGGTCTCCAGCATGCCCGCCCTGGTGAGCCGCGCATAACCGGCGGCGTACAGGAACGCGAGCGTCACCCACGGCAGGATGAGGTTCTGCGCCCAGATGGCCGGCGATTCGGAGAACGGCACCCAGTCGGCGACGTCGCCCACCAGCCCGAGCTGGTCGCGGAAGATCGCCAGGGAGACGATGCCGGTGAAGAAGATGGGCAGCGAGACCCCGGCCAGCGCGATGCCCATGGACAGGCGGTCGAAGAAGCTGCCGCGCCGGAGGGCCGACACCACTCCCGTCGCCACGCCGAACACCACCCAGACGACCGCGGCCCCGAGGGCCAGCGAGAGCGTGATCGGGATGCGGTCGAGCAGGTCCGGCAGCACGGGGTTCTGGGTGACGTAGGAGTAGCCGAAGCAGGGGGCGGGGCAGTGCTCCACACCGGGGCCGTAGTTCCTCTCGATCCCCACGAAGATGCCCTTCACGAACCGCCCGTACTGCACGGCCAGCGGGTCGTAGAAGCCCAGCCTGATGGCCGTGTCGTGGATGACCTGGGCGTTGGCCGCCTTGCCCACGTACCGGGAAGCGAGGTCGTCAGCAGACATCCCCGCGAGCCGAGGCACGAGAAAGAAGATGGCGAACGTCGCGATGCTCACCACGAAGAGCAGCATGACGGCCGCTATCAACCGTCTGACGATGTATGTGACCACTGATCTCGGCCATGGCGGCCGGGTCCGGTGGGACCCGGCCGCCGAAGCCTTCACCTGCTTTCGACGAGCGTTCCCGGGGTTCTCCCGGACCGGTTTACTGGGTGCTCAGCGTGAGGTACTCGTAGGTGCCCCAGTTCTGGCTGACGAAGACGTTCTTCAGCGTGGGCGGCCGGTAGAACAGGCCGTGCGCCCACACGTACGGAAGGATGAACGCGTCGTCCATGACCTTCGCGTCGACCTGCGCCCAGACGTCGTTGCGCTTGGCCGCGTCGGTCTCGCCGGCCGCCTGGTCGATGAGCTTGTCGATCTCCGGGTCCTTCACCGTGAGGTTGGTGTTGCCCGCGGGACGGATGACCCGGCTGTCGACGATCTGCTGGAAGAAGCCGAAGCCCTCGGGGTAGTCGGCGCCCCAGCCGTAGACCATGAGGCCCAGGTTGTTCTTCGTGGCGAATTCGGGCTTGCCGGCGTACAGCTTGAAGTAGTCGCCCTGGGGGTAACCCTTGAGCTCCAGCTTGATGCCGATCTTGCCGAGCGACTGCTGCAGCGCCTCGGCGGTCTGCTTCTCGGCGGCCCGCTCGTTGCGGAAGGAGATGCTGGTGCTGAAGCCGTTGGGCTGGCCGCAGGCCGTCAGTTCCTGCTTGGCCTTGTCGATGTCACCGGTGGGGTGGGCCTCGACGCCGTAGGGGTCGATCTTCTTGTAACCGGTCATCGTGGACGGCATGAGGCTGAGGGCGACGTCGCCACCGGCGTCGGGGCCGCCGTAGACGCCCTGGATGGCCGAGCGGTCCGCGGCGTACATCACGGCCTTGCGGCAGTGGACGTTGTCGAACGGCGGCACGTCACCGTTGATGTTGGTGAACCAGGTGCGCGCGATCGGCGCGGAGTCGGAGTACTGCTTGCGCTTGTCGTCGGTCAGGACGCTCTTGCGCGCGTTGGCGCCGACGCCGGTGCTGTTCACCTTGACGTCGATCTTGCCGGAGAGCAGGCGCTGGTCGAGGTCGTCCTCGTTCTGGCCCAGCAGCACCTCGATGGAGTCGTTGAGCTGCTTGCGGTTGGGGTCGCTGGCCGGGTCCCAGTTGGTGTTCTTGACCAGTTCGATCCGCTTGCCCAGCTCGTGCGACTTGAACATGTAGGGGCCGCTGGCGACCGGGTGCTCCTTGTACTTGGAGCCGGTGTCCTTGGCCGCCGGCACGGGAGCCGTCTGCGGGAGCATCGCGAAGTAGTCGAAACCGCCGTACGCCTTCTTCAGGTGGAAGACGATGGTCCGGTCGTCGGGGGTCTCGATGCCCTTCCAGCCGTCGATCTTGCCCTTGTCCTTGTACGGGCCCTTGTAGTCGCCGGCGTCGATCCAGTCGTTGAAGTAGGTGGGGCCGCTCGGGAGGATGTCCTTGTCGAGGGAGCGGGCGACGGCGTACTTCACGTCCTTGGACGTGATCGGGGTGCCGTCCTCGAACTTCACGCCCGCGCGGAGCTTGTACGTCCAGGTCTTGCCGCCGTCGCTCGGCTTGCCGAGCTCTTCGGCGAGGTCGGGGACGAGCTGGAGGCCCTCCTGTCCCGGCACCGGCTTGAACATGGTGAGCGCGCGGCTGTAGAGACGCGCGAAGTTCCACGCGTAGCCGTAGTACATGTCGCCCGGGTCGACGGAGTCGAAGTCGCCCGGCATGCCCATGCGGAGCGTGCCGCCCGTCTTCTCCGAGGGGTTCACGATCTGCTCGACTCCGGCGTTGAACTTGCTGGAGGGAGCCGCGTCACCGCCGCCGCTGGAGCCGCTCTTGGCACCGCCGCCGCCACCACCGCAGGCGGCCACCACCAGGGCGAGGCCCGCGGTGGCCACCACCGCCGACGCCTTGGATTTGAGGTTCATGGACCTGACACACCCCTTGAAGCTAGGAGTACCGAAATTGCGAAACACTCACGCGCTCATCGGGCCTTGGGATCGAAGGCGTCCCTCAGGCCGTCACCGAGCAGGTTGAACGACAGCACGGTGATGAAGATCGCGAGACCGGGGAAGATCATGTAGTTGGGCGCCACCTGATAGTTGTGCACCGCGTCGGCCAGCATGCCTCCCCAGGTCGGGGTGGGCGGCCGGACGCCGACCCCGAGGAACGACAGCGCGGCCTCGAACAGGATGTTCGTCGGGATCAGCAGCGTCGCGTAGACGAGGATCGGCGCCAGCAGGTTGGGGAGGATCTCCTTGAACAGGATCGTGTGGCTGCGCGCGCCCAGGCTCCTGGAGGCGTCGACGAACTCACGTTCCCGCAGGGACAGCGTCTGGCCCCGGATGATCCGGCCTATGTAGGGCCAGTTGAAGAAGCCGATGATGAACACGAGCAGCGTGATCCTCAGCGTGTCCCCCGAGAGGCCGAACGCCTTGTCGGGGATCACCCCCGCCAGCGCCAGCGCGAACACCAGCAGCGGGAAGGCGAGGAAGATGTCCATCAGCCGGCTGATGATCATGTCGACCCAGCCGCCGAAGAAGCCCGCGATCATCCCGAGCAGCGTGCCGAGCATCACGCACAGCAGGGTGGCGAAGAACGCGATCAGCAGCGAGATGCGCGCGCCGTAGAGGACCCGGCTGAACAGGTCACGGCCGGTGGTCGGCTCGACGCCGAACAGGAAGTCCCAGCTCATGCCGCCGAAGGAGCCGATGGGAGCCTGGATGGCGGGGTCGATCTTCTCTCGGTGCCACTCCGCGGGCGGGTGTCCCAGCCACGACACCAGCAGCGGCGCGAAGATCGCGATGAGGATCAGTAGAACGATCACCACTCCGCCGACCACGGCGATGCGGTCGCGCTTGAGCCGCATCCATGCGATCTGTCCGAGCGACCGGCCCTGGATCGCCTTGGCCGGCCCGTCCAGCACGGCCTCCGGCGAGGCCTCCAGCTCCTTGCTGGAGGCGTCGAGCGGTGCGGTCATAAGTGTCGGCTCCCTGGATCCCAGACGATGTTGTCCGTCTGGCGCGGCCGCCCGTCCGGTGGTGGCGGGCGGGCGTCGCCCCATGTTGCATGCAGGGCCGTGTATAGGCCCCGGACGCAGAATCTACGTGCTGAGCTGCGATGACCAGTACCTTCGCACGCTATGTGGCTCAACTGTGATTCTTGCGAAATTCATTCGTATCGATCTTGGACCGAATATTCGGGAGCTGTCCGGGTTGTGTCTCAGAACCGTGACACGGCACGCGGAAACCCGGCGGCGCGCACCCTCGTGACACCCCGGCGCGGACCCGGCGGCGCGCACGACCGCAGGGATCCGGGGCGTGATCAAGGATTGCCGATCTTACCGAGGGGTGCCCCGGCCCATCTGGAGGCGCACAGGCGGCACCATACCGTTATGGAAACGTGATGCCACCGTCGTCGAGCGGCCTGATCCGCATGCCGGGCGAGGGCTCAGAGGACGCCGGATGCACGGGCGCGCCACGATCGTCCGGTACAGGGATGGGCGCGCATATCACAGATCTTCGGCACCGGGGTGCGCTCGCCCGCGATGTGGGGTATGTCTTGGTCGTCGCCGCCCGGACGGGGGCATGCCGTACGTGCCTCCGCCCGCGCGCGGCGGCACTCGCCGCCGGCCCCTGTCAGCCCAACGCGAGACCGCGGCCGCGGCGGATCCGGCCGCGCCGGCCGCACCCGTGCGGTGGAGGGAACGCCACCGTCCACCGCACGGCATCCTCGCCCTCGCCGGACCCGCGAAGCGCGCTAGCTGATGCCGCGGCGCTTGAGGATCTCTTCGATGTCCGACAGGTCGTCGTCGGCGGGCGCCGCCGCGGCGGCGGGACGGCGGCGGGGCAGCGGCGGCCGGTTCGGCTGCGTCGGCGCGCCCGCGCTCACCGCCGGGGCCCCCGCGGCGTCAGGGACGGGCTCGGGAGCGGCCTTCTTCCCGGAGCGCTGCCGTGCGGCGCCCCGGCCCAGCATGACGCCGGACACCAGGTACAGCACGACGGCCAGCCCCGTCACGGCCACGCCCGCCCACACCGTCGGCGAGAACACCAGCCCCGTGACGAAGCCCACCGCGGCCGTGCCCATCTTCCACAACGTGGCCAGCGCGCCGGTCAGGTAGGCGGCGATCGGGATCAGCGACCACGCGGCCAGGCGCAGGCCGGACGCCGCCCCCCGCCTGCGGAACGCCAGAAAGCTGAGCACCAGGCCGACGGCGGTCAGTCCCCCGCACAGCGGAAGCCAGGCGATCTGGTCGAACGACATAAAGGTTCGCCCCCTTGTTCACGGCTTTCCGTTCCATCCTGGCACGCGGACGCGCCCCGCCCCCTCATCCCCAAGGATGGGCCACCCCCTAAGGGAGGAGGAGGAAGCTCCTCCGGGACGCGCGCGGAGGGCTCAGGAGGCGGCGAGCGCGCGCAGCGCCGCCACGTCCACCTGCTTCAGCGACTCGACGACCAGGCGCCTCGGAGCGGGCGGGACGGGCACGACGCTCGGGACCGCCACGACCGCGCACCCCGCGGCGGTGGCGGCGGCGACGCCGTTCGGGGAGTCCTCCAGCGCCACGCACCGCGCCGGCGGCACGCCCACCCGCTCCGCCGCCAGCAGGTACGGCTCGGGAGCGGGCTTGAAGTTCCGCACGTCGTCCCCGGTGACGACGATGTCGAAGTGCTCGCGGCCGACGCCGTTCAGCACCGCGTCCGCCATCAGCCGGGCGGAGGAGGTGACCAGCCCCGTGGGCACCCCCGCCGCGCGGATCTCGCCCAGCAGCTCCAGCGCGCCGGGCATCACGTCGAAGCCCTCCGCCAGCAGGGCGAGCACGCCGTCGAGCATCCACGCCTCGATCTCGGCGGGATCACGGTCCGACCCGGCGACCCTCAGCATGTACGCCACCGTCGCCGGCATGGAACCGCCGACCAGGTTCTCCTGGTCGGCCTGGGTCCACGCGGCCCCCAGACGTCGCATGACGTCGGACTCGACCTGAAACCAGAGCTTCTCGGTGTCCACGAGAAGCCCGTCCATGTCGAAGAAGACCGCGTCCACTTAGAACCCTCCTGTCGGCTTTAGGTACACCCTGACCGTACCGTCTGGCCGACAGGGGTCAGACGTTGAAGTATTTGGCTTCGGGGTGGTGAACGATCATCGCGGAGGTCGCCTGTTCGGGGTGCAGCTGGAACTCCTCCGACAGCGACACCCCGATCCGCTGCGGGTCCAGCAGCTGGAACAACTGCCGCTGGTCCTCCAGGTTCGGGCACGCCGGATAGCCGAACGAGTACCGGCAGCCGGTGAAGTTGACCTTCAGCATGTCCTCCAGCGTCTCCCCGCCGCCGATGCCCAGCTCGGCGCGGACCCGGGCGTGCCAGTACTCGGCCAGCGCCTCGGTCAGCTGCACCGACAACCCGTGCAGTTCCAGGTAGTCGCGGTAGGCGTCCTTGGCGAACAGCTCGGCGGTGGCCTGGGAGATCCGCTCGCCCATGGTGACCACCTGGAAGGCCACCACGTCCACCTCACCGGAGCCGGCCGGGCGGAAGAAGTCCGACAGGCACAGATGCCGGTCCCGGCGCTGACGCGGGAAGGAGAACCGGGTCCGCTCCCGCCCCGCCTCGTCCAGGATGATCAGGTCCTCGCCGGCCGACACGCACGGGAAGTACCCGTACACCACCGCGGCCTGCAGCAGGTTCTCGGTCTGCAACCGCTCCAGCCACATCCGCAACCTGGGCCGCCCCTCAACCTCGACCAGCTCCTCATACGAGGGCCCCGAACCGCCCGTGCCGGTGCCGCCGCGGGCGGGTTTGAGGCCCCACTGGCCCATGAACGTGGCCCGCTCGTCCAGGAACGCGGCGTAGTCGGCCAGCGCGATCCCCTTGACCAGCCGGTCCCCGGAGAACGGCGCGACCGGCAGCGGGTTGTCGGCGGCCACATCAGAGCGGGCGGGCAGGGCCTGCTCAGGAGTGCGGGTCAAGGTGGCGCCGGTCTTGACGCGGCGTTCCCGAAGCGGCGGCAGGGCGGCGCCGGGGGTGCCGTGTTTGACGGCCATGAAGGCGTCCATCAGCCGCAGCCCCTCAAAGGCGTCGCGGGCGTAGCGGACCTCGCCCTGGAAGGTGTCGGCCAGGTCCTGTTCCACGAACGCCCGGGTCAAAGCGGCGCCGCCGAGCAGGACGGGGAAGCGGGTGGAGATGCCGCGGGAGTTCATCTCCTGCAGGTTCTCCTTCATGATGACGGTGGATTTGACCAGCAGGCCGGACATGCCGATCACGTCGGCGTCCTTTTCCACCGCGGCCTCCAAGATGGCCGACACCGGCTGCTTGATGCCCAGGTTGATGACCTCATAGCCGTTGTTGGACAAGATGATGTCCACCAGGTTCTTACCGATGTCGTGCACATCGCCCTTGACGGTGGCCAGCACGATCCGGCCCTTGGACCGGCCCTCCACCCGGTCCATGTGCGGCTCCAGATACGCCACCGCCGCCTTCATCACCTCGGCCGACTGCAACACGAACGGCAACTGCATCTGGCCCGAGCCGAACAGCTCCCCGACCGTCTTCATGCCCTCCAGCAACACCTCATTGATGATCTCCAGAGCGGGCCGGGTGACCAGCGCCTCCTCCAGGTCCGCTTCCAGGCCCTTGCGCTCCCCGTCCACGATGCGGGCCTTGAGCCGCTCGGTCAGCGGCATCGCCGCCAGCTCCGCCGCCCGGTCGGCGCGCACCGCCGCCGCGTCGACTCCCTCGAACAACTGCATGAACCGGGCCAGCGGGTCATAACCCTCACGCCGCCGGTCATACACCATGTCCAACGCCACCTGGCGCTGCTCATCGGGGATACGCGCCATCGGCACGATCTTGGAGGCGTGCACGATCGCCGAGTCCAGCCCCGCGTTGACACACTCGTTGAGGAACACCGAGTTCAACACGATCCGTGCCGCCGGATTCAATCCGAACGAGATGTTCGACAGGCCGAGGGTGGTCTGCACCTGAGGGTAAAGGCGCTTGATCTCGCGGATCGCCTCGATGGTCTCGATGCCGTCCCGGCGGGTCTCCTCCTGACCGGTGGCGATCGGGAAGGTGAGGGAATCGATGATGATGTCCTCGACCCGCATACCCCAATTACCGGTCAGGTCCTCGATGAGGCGGGAGGCCACCCGCACCTTCCAGTCGGCGGTGCGCGCCTGCCCCTCCTCATCGATGGTCAAAGCCACCACGGCCGCGCCGTGCTCCTTGACCAAGTGCATGATCTTGGTGAACCGGGAATCCGGGCCGTCGCCGTCCTCGTAGTTCACCGAGTTGATGATCGCCCGCCCGCCCAGCATCTCCAACCCGGCCCGCAACACCGCAGGCTCAGTGGAGTCCAGCACGATCGGCAACGTGGAGGCGGTGGCGAACCGGAACGCCAGCTCCCGCATGTCGGCCACCCCGTCCCGGCCGACATAATCCACACACAAGTCCAGCATGTGCGCCCCGTCACGCACCTGACCCCGGGCGATCTCCACGCACTCGTCCCAGTTCTCGGCGAGCATCGCCTCACGGAAGGCCTTGGAACCGTTGGCATTGGTGCGCTCCCCGATCGCCAGATACGAGGTGTCCTGCCGGAACGGCACATGCTGGTACAACGACGCCGCGCCCGGCTCCGGACGCGGACGGCGCTCCACCGGCTGGTGGCCGCCGACCGCCTCCACCACCTGACGCAGATGCTCCGGCGTGGTGCCGCAGCAGCCGCCGACCAGGCCCAGGCCGTACTCGCCGGTGAACTGCACATGAGCCGCCGCCAACTCCTGCGGCGACAGCGGATACCGCGCCCCGTCGGCGGTCAGCTCCGGCAACCCCGCATTGGGCATGCACGACAACGGCAGCCGGGCATGACGGGCCAGATAGCGCAGATGCTCGCTCATCTCGGCCGGACCGGTCGCGCAGTTCAACCCCAGCACATCCACACCCAGCGGCTCGATCGCCGACAGCGCCGCCCCGATCTCCGACCCCAAAAGCATCGCCCCGTTGGTCTCGATCGTCACCTGCGCGATCACCGGCACATCACGCCCCGCCGCCGCAACCGCCCGACGCGCCCCCACCACCGCCGCCTTGACCTGCAACAAATCCTGACACGTCTCCACGATCAACGCATCAGCCCCACCCGCGATCAACCCCGCCGCGTTCGCCTCATACGCATCCCGCAACGCCCCGAACGCCACATGCCCCAACGTCGGCAGCTTCGTCCCCGGCCCCATCGACCCCAAAACGAACCGCGGCCGCTCCACCGAGGAGAACCCATCCGCCACCTCCCGCGCCAGCGCCGCCCCCGCCCGCGACAACTCGAACACCCGATCGGCGATCCCGTACTCCCCCAGCGCCGCCAGATTCGCCCCGAAGGTATTGGTCTCCACACAATCCACACCCACCGCGAAGTAGGCCTCATGCACCCCACGCACGATGTCCGGACGCGTGACGTTCAACACCTCGTTACACCCCTCATGACCATCGAAGTCATCCAGCGAGGGGTCATAGGCCTGCAACATGGTGCCCATCGCACCATCGGCCACCAGGACGCGCTGGGAGAGCTCACGCCTGAAGGAGGAGGCTTCACGGTTCATGCGCCCAAGACTAGCGGCCGGGGGAAAACGGAACCCGACGCCGTTGCACGCGCGTCCAATTGGGACGGTCTCGCGTACGGCTATCCCCCTCTCGGTGACACTGACCGCCCCTCAACGAATAGGCTTGGTTAGGTATAAGGCCGCCGCCGGCGGCCGAGAGGGCGATTCATCCCGCGAACGCCCTCAGCCAGGCCAGGAGGAGGCGGCGCGTGATCGAGCTCGAAGGGCTTCCCGAGCTCGTCGACCCGGTGCTGATCGCCGCGTTCGAAGGCTGGAACGACGCGGGCGAGGCGTCGAGCGGCGCTCTGGCGCATCTTGAGACGGCGTGGAAGGCCACCCCGCTGGTCGAGCTCGACCCCGAGGACTACTACGACTTCCAGGTGACCCGCCCCGTCGTCGAGCTCGGCGACGGCGTCGCCCGTTCGATCGTGTGGCCGACGACGCGCCTGCTGGTGGCGCGGCCCCCGGGCAGTGAGCGTGACGTCGTGCTGCTGCGCGGCATCGAGCCGAACATGCGCTGGCGCACCTTCTGCTCCGAGATCGTCGGCATCTCCCTGGAGCTGGGCGTGGAGACGGCGGTGCTGCTCGGCGCGCTGCTGAACGACTCCCCGCACACCCGGCCCGTGCCCATCGTGGGCAGCGTGAGCGATCCGGGCCTGGCCCGCTCCCTGAACCTGGACCTGACCCGGTACGAGGGCCCCACGGGCATCGTCGGCGTGCTCCAGCACTCCCTGGGCGCGGCGGGCACCAAGACGATCTCGCTGTGGGCGTCGGTGCCGCACTATGTGGCCCAGCCTCCGAACCCGAAGGCCACGCTCGCGCTGCTGAGCCGTATGGAGGAGATCCTGGAGATCCCCATGCCGCTCGGCGAGCTGCCCGAGGAGGCCCGGGCGTGGGAGCACGGGGTGGACGAGCTGGCCGCGCAGGACTCCGAGGTCGCCGAGTACGTCCGCGAGCTGGAGGAGCGCAAGGACGCCGCCGACCTGCCGGAGGCCAGCGGTGACGCCATCGCGGCGGAGTTCGAGCGTTACCTGCGCCGGCGGGACCGCGACAGCGACGGCTGAGCGGCTCTGAGCGGCCCGCGTCCGTACCGCGGGGCGGGCGGCTTGGTGACGGGCGGTGACGGGCCGCGGCGCGCGCAGTTCTCGTTATTCTCGGCGCGGGCCGCCGATCTCGGGTAATAATTGGCCGCTGCGTCGTTCCGCACCCGCACGTCCGGGCGGCACCTCACACGCGGCGACGATTCGACAACGGAGACAGTCCTCCGGCTCCGCGCACCCCCCGGCCGCAACGCCACCCGCGTGCTGAACCTTTACATACTGCGCACCCTGGGATCCCCATGGCGACGACTCAATACCCTGACCCGCACAAGAAGGCACAGGAGACGCGGCGACGCGTCCTCGAAATGGCCGCATATATGAAACAGGACGTCCGGGACGCGGCGCGTCCGTCGGACGGCGCCGCGTACCCGCAGCTCCGCGGCGCGACGCCCGCCCAGGCGGTGGACCTGTTCCTGGTCCTGCTGCAGGACCGCCTGCCCGTCTGGCTGCGCACGCTGGACGCTCTGCTGCAGAAGGCCGGCAAGGGCCGGGTGAACGACAACCTGCTGCCGGTGGTGAGGGCGGGCATCGACTACTACGCCGAGGTGCAGGCCGCGGCGATGCCCGCGTTCATCTCGCCGTCGATGACCGTGCGCTTCCGCGAGGCCCTGCGCGAGAGCGATCTCGGCCCCGCCGCCGAGATCGCCGCGCTGGCCGAGTACCTGGCGAGGGAGCGGAGCCTCGGCCGGGTGGCTCCGGACGTGACGCCGGAGGCGAGCGCCCGGTTGCTGCTCGCGGGCTGCTTCCGGCACGCCTACTACGAGGCGTTCATCGGGGCGGGCTCGGGCCTGTCGCGGGACGACTGCGCGGCCGAGATCGTGCGGGAGCTGCGGCTGGAGGCGGTCAGTTCCCCTTCGGCCGCGCTGTCCTGACCGCTCCGGCCGCCCGGCGGTCGCAGGCCAGGCGGTAGCCGCGTTTGACCACGGTCTCGACGATGCCGGAGCGGCCGAGGGCGCGGCGCAGCCGGGTGACGGCCATCTCGACGGCGTGCTCGGCGGAGTCGCGCTCGGGGCCGCCGGGCAGCACGACGCGCAGCTCGGCGCGGGTGACCACATGCCCGGGGCGCTCGGCCAGCCGTTTGAGGACGGCCATGGGGGCGGGCGGCAGGGGTTGCAGCTCGCCGTCGACGGCGACGGCGTGCCCGCGGATCTCCAGGCGGTGGGCGCCCGCGGTGAGCCGGGTGACGCCGTGCTCGGGCAGGTGTCCGGCCAGGGCGTGGGCGAGCGCGCCGAGCCGTGAACCGCAGGGCTGGACCACCGGCACGCCTTTGGCGAGCAGCGGCGCGGCGGTGACGGGGCCGACGCAGGCGGCCACGGCCGAACCGGCGAGCGCCGCGAGCAGTGGGTCCTCCAGGTGCTCGGCGCGGGCGGCGTCGAGCGTGGCGCGCACGGCGGGCGCGCTGGTGAAGGCGATGGCGTCGATCGAGCCCGCGATGGTCCTGAGGATGAGGCGGCGCAGCGGCGCGGGGTCCGGGCTGGGCGTCCAGTTGTAGACGGGGGCCTCGATCACGGTGGCCCCCGCGGCGCGCAGGGCGGCGGCGAGCCCGGCGAGCGGCTCGCCGGGCGGTTGCAGGACGACGCGGCGTCCGCGCAGGTCCTGGTCCAGCAGGTGCCGTTCGATGTCCTCCAGGAAGTCGGCGGGCGGGCTCCCGTGCTCCGCGAGCCCGGCGGCGCGCACGGCGCCGCGGGATTTGGGCCCGCGGCACAGCAGGCGGGCCTGGGAGAGGCGGGCGGTCAGCTCGGCGCCGAGCCCCCAGCCGTCGGCGGCGGCCATCCAGCCGCGAAAGCCCGCGCCCGTGGTGACGACGACGTCGTGGACGGGGGCGTCCAGGCACGCGAGAGTGGCGGCGAGCAGGGGCGCGTCGTCGGGGATCGGGACGAGGCGGATGGCGGGGGCGCGCACGACGCGGGCGCCCCGGCGTTCGAGGAGGGCGGTGAGCTCCTCGCCGCCCCGGGCGGCGGTGACCCCGATGCTGAAGCCGGCCAGCGCGTCCGGCGCGGTCCGTGAACGGAGGGCCGGAGCCGGGAGCTCGTCCGCCGGTGTGGCGGTCGTCCCGTGCTCACCTCCGCCGGAGGGGCGGGGGACGAGGGCCGGCGTGCCGGGACCGGCGGGCCGCGCGGTCGGCATCACAGGCGCCTGCGGGGAGTGTGAGATCGGCATGGTTCCGATGGTGCTTTCCGGCCGTTTCGCCGCTGGGTCCCTCCTGTTACCTCTGTGCTACATCCGGACGGCGCCCGGGGGCGTCCGATTCGCGGACGGCGCCGGGCGGCCTTATCTTCGGCGACGGTTGCCTTCGCGCCGATCCGGGAATCCCTCGGAGGCGTCCAGCCGTCCGCCGACACCCCCGGGAGCGCGCATGACCAGCGTCCAGCCGATCAGGCTCTTCGCCGACCCGGTGTTGCGCACCGTGGCAGCGCCGGTCACGGCCTTCGACCGCTCCCTGCGTGAGCTGGTCAAGTCCCTGCAGGTGACCATCCGCGCCGGGGCGGGACGGGCGGGGCTGGCCGCGCCGCAGATCGGCGTGCCGCTGCGGGTGCTCGTGTTCGAGCTGGACGGCCGCGCGGGGCATCTGGTGAACCCTCGCCTGGAGGTGTCCGAGCGCAGGATCGTCGCCGACGAGGCGTGCCTGTCGGCGCCGGGCGTGTGGTGGCCGCTGGAGCGGTCGTACTCGGTGGTCGCCAAGGGGCGTGACATGTTCGGCAAGCCGGTCACCGTCCGGGCGCTCGGCATGCTGGCCCGGGTGCTGCAGCACGAGGCCGACCACCTGGACGGCGTGCTGTTCAGCGATCACCTGCCCGAGGACGAGCGGGAGCGCTTCTTCGCCGCGCTGGCATAAGGCCTGGCCAAGCCGGGGCGGGCACCTCCATCTTCTCCGCGCGCTATGTCCATTTTTTCCGGTTAAGCGCGTTCTGTGCTGATGTGGGCGGGTAGGGCAGCAACCGTCGATCCCTCAGCCGGAGAAGGAGGCAGTCGTGGTAAGCGGACTCAAGGTGGCCGCGGCGGTCGCCCTCGGCTACTTCCTCGGCAGGCATCGCAAGTTCAAGCTGGCGATCGCCCTGGCCGTGGCGGGCGCGACCGGCAAGCTCGGCGGAGCCCGCGGCAACCTGCTGGAACAGGGGATGAAGCTGGCCAGCGCCTCCCCGGAACTGGAGAAGATCCTCCAGAGCGTCCGCGGCGAACTGTTCGAGGCGGGCAAGGCCGCCGCCAAGGCCGCCGCGTCCCGGCAGGTCACCGCGCTCAGTTCCAAGCTGCAGGAGCGCGCGGAGGCACTGCAACACGCGGCGGGCGTCGCGGCCGGGGCCGAGGAGGCCGCCGGCGAGGCGGCGGCGGAGGCCACCAGGACCGCCACCGGAGCCACCAGGGCGGCGCGGGGCGGCGTCTCCGGCCTCAGGGACCGCGCGGCGAGCGGCCTCAGAGGCGCCAGGGCCCGGGTGCGCCCGCGCCGTGAGGAAGAAGAAGAGGAAGAGGGCTACGAGGACCGCTACGCCGATTACGGCGAGGAGGAAGAAGAGGAATACGAGGAGCCGCGGCGGCGCGGCCCCTCCCGTGCGCGGCGCGAGACCGACCGGGACTACGACGAGGAGGACCGGGAGTACGAGGAGGAGGAAGAGCCGGAAGAGGACGAGGAACCGGCGCCGCGCGGGCGCGTCGTGCGCGAGCAGGCGCCGCCGCGGTCCCGGCCGGTCCGCCGGAGGGAGTGACCGATGGCCGACGACGGCAAGGGCGGACTGACGAACCCGCTCAAGCAGCAGATTCGCGGCCTGGCCGGCGTCGCGGGCAAGCTCGCGCTGTCGGCGCTGCGGCGCAAGGTGGAACGTACCACCAAGCAGCTCACCAGCTTCGCCGACGGCGACGGCTTCCGCACCCTGGGCCAGCTCGCCGGGGCCGAGGGCGGCGGCGGGCGCGTCAAGGGCCTGGCCAAGATGGCCTGGGGCGGGCTGAAACGGCGGCTCGGCTTCGGCAAGCGCAAGCTCAAGTTCGCCAACATCGTGGAGAGCGTCGACATCGGCGCGCCCGTCGACCTGGTCTACAACGTCTGGACGCAGTTCACGGACTGGCCGACCTTCACCAAGAAGATCGAGAAGGTCACCCAGGACAGCGACGAGAAGATCACCTGGCAGGTGCAGGTCTTCCTGCCGCGCCGGACCTGGGAGGCCACGATCACCGAGCAGGTGCCGGACGAGAAGATCGTCTGGAGCTCCAAGGGCGCCAAGGGGTACGTGGACGGATCGGTGACCTTCCACGCGCTCGCCCCGGCCATGACCCGGGTGCTGATGTCGCTGGAATACCACCCCAAGGGCTTGATCGAGCACATCGGCAACTGGTGGCGGGCCCCGGGCCGCCGCGTCCGCCTGGAGTTCAAGCACATCCGGCGCCACATCATGGTGCACGTGCTGCCCGACCCCAGTGACATCCAGGGCTGGCGGGGCGTGATCCACGAGGGCGAGGTCGTCAAGGACCACGAGACCGCCGTGCGCGAGGAGGAAGAGGAGCGCGAGCGGGCCGAGCGGGAGGAGGAGCCCGAAGAGGAGACCCGCGCGGCCGAAGAGGGCGAGGAAGAGGAGCCCGAAGAAGAGCTCGAAGAAGGCGAAGAGGCCGAAGAGGGCGAGGAAGGCGAAGAGCCTGAGGGCGAAGAGGAGCCCGAGGAGGAGCGCGGCCGGGCACGGCGGCGGCTGGCCTGGGGCAGGCGCGGGGAGCGCGGCCCGAGGTCCCGCCCGGCCGAGGAGGAGGGCCCTCCGGCCCGGCGCGGCCGCAGGGGCGAGGAGCCCCGCCGGCCCCGGGAGGAGCCGAGAGAGCCCGGAAGGCACAGCGGACGCGGAGAGGCCGAGGAGCACGAGGAGCGGCGTTCCTCGCGGCGCGGGTCCCCGGCGTCCGAGGAGCGGCCGCCCGCGCGGCGGCGGCGCGCCGAGGGCGAGGAGCGGCCCGTCCGGCGCCGGCGCGCCGAGGCGGAGGAGCCGCCCCCGCGCGGCTCCCGGCGCAGAGGCGAGGAAGGCCGGTGAACCATCGCGCCCGCGCCCCGGCGACGTCCGCAAGGACCACGAGGGGCGGGCGCCGACGAAGCGACGGCGACGGCCGTGACCACCGCGACGACGACAACGACGACGGCAACGAGACACCACGGTAACGAGGAGAAGGAGCAGGGCGAATGACGATCGTGCAGCCCTCAGGGGGCGGGGCGGCCGGCAGGCCGTCCTCGTCGGGCGGCGGATTGGCCGACGTCATCGACACGATTCTGGACAAGGGTCTGGTCATCGACGCGTACGTCAGCGTGGCGCTCGTGGGCATCGAGCTGCTGACCATCAACGCGCGCGTCGTGGTCGCCAGCGTGGACACCTACCTGCGCTTCGCCCAGGCGGTGAACCGGCTGGACCTCACCGAGGGCCAGAAGGGGCTGCCGGAGCTGATGCAGGACATGACCCAAGGCGTGGCCAAGTCGAAGACCAAGGGCATCGCGCAGGGCGCGCTGGAGGCGGCGGGCGACAAGCTGCGCGAGTTCGCCGGAGAGTACGCCGAGCAACCCGCGCGCCGCAGGCGCGGCCGACAGGAGGACTGACATGGCCCCTTCCACGCCGAACGCCGCCTCGCGCGAGCGGGGCGCCGCCGCGGGGCGTCCCGAGACCGAGGCGGCGACCGCGACGGCGTCCTACGTGTACGGCATCCTGCCGGCGGACGTCGAGTTCGACCCGGAGGAGCGCGGAGTGGGCGATCCGCCCGGCAAGATCGGCCTGGTGCGGCACGAGGACATCGCGGCCCTGGTCAGCGACCTGCACCCGACCGGGCCGCTCGGCAGGCCCGCCGACCTGATGGCGCACCAGCGGCTCCTGGACGACGTCGCCGCCGAGGTGCCCGTGCTGCCGCTGCGCTTCGGCGCGGTCATGGAGAACCGGGAGGCGGTGGCCCGGGAACTGCTGGCCCCGCATCTGGACGAGTTCCGCGCCGCCCTCGAACGGCTGGAGGGGCACGCCCAGTTCGTCGTCAAGGCCCGGTACGAAGAGGGCGCCCTGCTGCGGGAGGTCCTCCAGGAGCAGCCGGAGGCGGCGCGGCTGCGCGAGGAGATCCGCGGCCTGCCCGAGGACGCGACCTGGGACGCCAGGATCAGGCTCGGGGAGATCATCAACGAGGCCGTGGAGGCGAAGCGGGAGGCCGACAGCCGCGCCCTGGCCGAAGGGCTGGCCCCGCACTGCGCCGCGGTCGTGATCAGGGACCCGACCCACGAGGAGGACGCGGCGCACCTCGCCTGCCTGGTGGACTCCGACCGGCAGCAGGAGTTCGAGGAGGCGCTGGAGGAGTTCGCCGCCCGCTGGGAGGGCCGCGTCACCCTGCGCCTGCTCGGCCCGCAGGCGGCCTACGACTTCGTGGCGGCCAAGGAGGGGGACGGCTGACATGGGCCTGCTAGGCATGATCTTCGGCCTGCCGCTCGCCCCGGTCAAGGGCCTCATCAAGCTGGGCGAGCTGATCGAGGAGCAGGTCGAGACGCAGCGTCGCGACCCGGCCGCGGTGCGGCGGCGGCTGGAGGAGGTCGAGCGGCTGCGCGAGCAGGGCCTGATCACGGCGGAGGACGAGGCGCGGGCGCAGGAGGAGATCCTCGGCCAGATGATCGGCTGACCGTGCGGGGCCGCCCGGGGCGGGGGTACCGAGAGGAGGTGGGGTCGTGCCGGTGAATCGGGGACGCCGGAGCGGGGGCGAAACACGCGGATACGCGCCCGACGACTCCTACGACGAGGACGACTACGACGAGGACGCCGGACGGCCCCGCCGCGACGAGGGTGTGGGGCGGCGGCGCCTGACGGCCGTGTCGGCGGGCAGCGTGGCGCTGCGGCAGATCGCCGAGCTGACCGGCAAGGACGTCGAGGGCGTCACGCTGGTGCGGCCGTCGGAGGACGGCTGGACGGTGGAGGTCGAGGTCGTCGAGGACCATCGCGTCCCCTCCTCGGGCGACACGCTCGGGATCTACGCGGTCGACCTGGATCCCCAGGGCGAGCTGAGGTCCTACCGCCGGGTGCGCACCTACAAGCGCGCCCGGGGCGACACGGGTGGGGTGGGGTGAGATGTCCGACCCGACGTCCGGCGTGATGTCACCGTACGGCAGGCGGGCGCCCGCCGCGCGCGACTCCGGGGGCAACCTCGGCGACATCCTGGAGCGCGTGCTCGACCGGGGTGTGGTGATCGTGGGCGACATCCGCGTCAACCTGCTCGACATCGAGTTGCTCACCATCAAGCTGCGGCTGCTGATCGCCTCGGTGGACACCGCGCGCGAGCTCGGCATCGACTGGTGGGAGCACGACCCGTGGCTCAGCTCCAAGGACCGCGACCTGATCGAGGAGAACCGCAGGCTGCGCCGCAGGCTCGCCACCATCGAGGAAGAGGACGCCGCGCGGGGGCGGCCGACCATCGAGGGGCCGCGCCGGGAGCAGGCCTTCGACGACCGGGAGCTCCGGTCGTACGAGGAGCGCGAACGGCGGGAGCCGCGGGGCTACGACGAAGGGGAACGGCGGACTCAGGGGGGCCGGGAGCGGCGCGGCTGACGTCCGCCCGTCTCCCGCCGACCGGGAGGAGGAAGACGGTGCCCGGCAGCGGAACGTACCTGTACGCGATCAGCCGTGAGGGGGACCGGGGCTCGGCCGTGCCGCCGCCCGGCCTGGCGGGCGTGGCCGGGGCGCCGGTCCGCACGGTGACGCACGGCGGCCTGGTCGCCTACGTGAGCACCGTGCCGCTGGAGGAGTTCGGCGAGGAGCCGTTGCGGCGGTCGCTGGAGGACCTGGAGTGGGTCGGCGAGACGGCCCGCGCCCACCACCAGGTCGTGGAGGCCGTGGGCGCGGGCGCCGCCACCGCCCCGGTGCGGCTCGTCACGGTGTACGGCGGCGACGACCAGGTGCGCGACATGCTGGAGCGGCGGCACGACGACTTCGCCGCGGTGCTCGCGCGGGTCGCCGGGCGCCGCGAGTGGGGGGTCAAGGTGTACGCGCGCCCCGCGGCGCCCGCCGCCGAGGAGAGCGTCCCGGCGGGGACGGAGACCCGGCCCGGGACGGCGTACCTGCGGCGGCGCAAGGCGAGCCTGCGCGGCCGTGACGAGGCGTGGCGGCAGGCCGCCGAGCGGGCCGAGCACATCCACGAGTCGCTGACGCACATCGCGGTGGCCGGCGCGCGGCACCGGCCACAGGATCCGCAGCTGTCCGGCAGGGACGACTGGATGCTGCTCAACGGCGCCTACCTGGTGGACGACGCGCGGCGCGAGGAGTTCGCGGCGGCGGTCGACGGGCTGCGGGAGCCGGGCATCGAGGTGGAGCTGACCGGCCCGTGGGCGCCGTACTCGTTCACCGCGCTGGAGTTCGCCGGGTCCGGGGGCCGCGATGCGGGGTGATACCGGGGCCGCGGCGGCGGAACCCGTGACCCTGCGGGAGCGTGAGGCCCCGATGGCGCCGCGCGGGGCCGCGCCGGCCGCAGAGGGACGGCTGCCGCCCGAGCGGGTCACGCTGGTGGACCTGCTGGACCGGCTGCTCGCGGGCGGCGTGGTGGTCACCGGCGACCTGGTGCTGTCCATCGCCGACATCGAGCTGGTCCGCATCTCGCTGCGGGCGCTGATCATGTCGGTGCGCGGCGCGGAGCCTCTGGAGACGGGGATGCCCTATGACGTCGAGCGGTACTGAGCCCGCGCAGCGGCCTCCCGGCGACGACGCGCCGGTGTCGGCGGGGCGCTGGCACCTGAAGGCCGACCCCGAGACGGTCGAGCGCGACCTGACCCGGCTGGTCCTCACCCTGGTCGAGCTGGTGCGCCAGCTCGTGGAGCGCCAGTGCGTGCGGCGCATGGACCAGGGCGACCTGTCGGACGAGCAGGTCGAGGCGCTCGGGGTGACGCTGATGCGGCTGGAGGAGGCCATGACCGAGCTGTGCGAACGGTTCGGCGTCTCGCCGTCGGACCTGAACCTCGACCTCGGCCCGCTCGGCACCCTGCTGCCGACCGACCGCTAGAACTCTCCTACAGCCGGACGCCCAGCAGGGAGTCCGCCACGGCGCGCACCAGCCCCGGCGCCGAGGTGTCCGCGCCCTCCCCGGCGGCGGCGCGGGCCACCCAGTCGTCCACGGCGGCCACGGCGCCCGGCGCGTCCAGGTCGTCGGCCAGACGCTCCCTGACCTCCCGCAGGACCGGCGCCGCGTCCGGGCCGGCGGCGAGGTTCACGGCCGTCCGCCAGCGCGCCAGCCGCTCGATCGCCTCGGCGATCTGGCCGTCGGTCCACTCCCAGTCGGAGCGGTAGTGGTGGGAGAGCAGGGCCAGGCGCACGGCCATCGGGTCGTGCCCGGCGCGCAGCCGGGACACGAAGACCAGGTTGCCGCGGGACTTGGACATCTTCTCGCCGTCCAGGCCCACCATGCCCGCGTGGACGTAGGCCCGGGCGAACGGCCACTCGCCGGTGGCGATATGGCCCTCGCTCGCGCCCATCTCGTGGTGGGGGAAGATCAGGTCCGAGCCGCCGCCCGACACGTCGAAGCCGGTGCCGAGGCGGGTCAGGGCGATCGCGGTGCACTCGACGTGCCAGCCGGGCCTGCCCGGGCCGAACGCCGAGGGCCAGGAGGGCTCCCCGGGGCGCTCGGCGCGCCACAGCAGCCAGTCCAGCGGGTGGCGCTTGCCCTCGCGATCCGGGTCGCCGCCGCGCTCGGCGAACAGCTCCAGCATCTGGTGCTCGGTGTACCCGGAGACCGCGCCGAACTTGGGGGCCGCGGCGGAGGAGAAGTAGACGTCGCCGTCGATCTCGTAGGTGGCGCCCTTGTCCTTCAGCCGCTCGATCAGCTCGGCGACCTGGCCGACGACCTCGGTGACGCCGACGTACTCGCGGGGCGGCAGCACCCGCAGCGCCTCCATGTCGGCGCGGAACAGGTCGATCTCGCGCCCGGCCAGCTCCCGCCAGTCGAGCCCGTCGCGCTCGGCGCGCTCCAGCAGGGGGTCGTCCACGTCGGTGGCGTTCTGCGTGTAGTGGACCTCGTGGCCCGCGTCCCGCCACACGCGGTTGACCAGGTCGAACGCCAGGTAGGTGTTGGCGTGCCCCAGGTGGGTGGCGTCGTAGGGGGTGATGCCGCACACGTACATGCGGGCCGTGGGACCGGGAGAGGTCGGCCGCACCTCGCGGGAGGAGGTGTCGTAGAGCCGGAGCGGAAGGCCGGCGCCGGGCAGAGGAGCTATCTCGGGAGCAGGCCACGATCGCATGTGCTGAGCCTATCCATGGCACGCTCTGGTGGGATCACCCTGGGGTGTCCGTTTCGCCAGACTAGGGGTGGCTCGCCCGGCGGAATCGTCGAGGGGCAAACCCATACCGGATGGTGCAGGACGTGGCAGAATCTTGCCGCCACGGGTATGGGGGGCTCGGCGGCTTGAGGTTCGCTGCCAGGGAGAGCTCACTTGCCGGCTTTGAGGTCTTTGGATCCGTCCGATCCACCGCGGGTCGCCTCCTACCGGCTCACGGGCCGCGTCGGCGAGGGCGCCCACGGCGTCGTGTACGCCGCCGAGACCGGGTCGGGCGCGCGGGTGGCGGTCAAACTCCTGTACCGGCGCCTGTCCGAGGACGAGGGCGTGCGGCGGGCCTTCGGCACGGAGCTGCGGCGGGCGCAGCGCGTGCCGGGCATCCACGTCGCGCGGGTCCTGTCCTACGGCATCCACGACGGCCGCCTCTACCACGCCGTCGAGTACGTCGAGGGGCCGTCGCTGGCCGAGGTCGTGGAACGGTACGGGCCGCGCGACGGCGCGGAGCTGGAACGACTGGCGATCGCGACCCTGGGCGCCCTGGCCGACGTCCACGAGGCGGGCACCGCGCACGGCGGCTTCGGCCCCGGCTCCGTGCTCATGGGCCCGGACGGCCCCCGCGTGATCGACGTCGGCGTCGGCCGTGCCCTGGACACCGTGCGGCCCGTCGGCGCCGTCCCGTCCCCGGCCTCCGCCTTCACCGCGCCCGAGCGGCTGGCGGGCGCGCCGCTCGGGCCTGAGGCCGACATGTTCGCCTGGGCGTGCACGCTGGTCTACGCCGCGACCGGGCGGGCGCCCTTCGGCGCCGGCGCGGTGTCCGGCGTGGCCGACCGGGTGCTGAGCGGCCCGCCGGACCTGTCGATGCTGCGAGGAGCGCTGTCGGAGGCGCTCACGGCCTGCCTGGACAAGATCCCCGCCCGCCGCCCGACCGCCCGCGAACTCCTCGGACGTCTACGCACCCCACACCTCACCTCCTGGAACTCCGTCTCCCCCCTCTACATGCCCCCACCGCCCCCAGGATCGGCCCTGCCCCCATCAGCCGACCCGTTCCCAGGACCCGGCCCGCTGCCTGGAACCGCCGCACCCCCAGAAACGGCCGCGTATCGAGAAACGGCCGTACCTCCAGGAACCACCCCCGGAAGCACCACCCCGTTCTCAGCGACCACGCACCCCGGAACCTCCCCCTTCCCGAGGGCGGCCACCTCCCCGGGAACAGGCGGGACGGCCGTCTGGGGACACCTTCCGACCGCACCCCGAAACCCCACACCCCCCACCACCGCGCCCTCAAACGTCACACCTCCGACCATCACGCCCTCAACGGTCAGTCCCCCCAACGTCACGCCCCACAACGTCACGCCCCACAACGTCACGCCGCCGAACGTCACGCCGCCGAACGTCACGCCCCTCGACGCCGCGCCCGCGCACGAGGGCCCGATCCCCTCACACCTCGGCGCGTCCCGGCCTCCTCTCCATGTGATCACCGGCACCGCGTCGGCGGCCCCTCCCACTTCCCCTGGGGACGTCCCACACGGGCACCCGCAGGGATCGACCGCCATCACCGGCTCCACGACCCCCCTGGAACAGGATCCGGCCACCGGGCCCGGCCTCTCACCCGCCATCACAGCGGGCGTGCCGGCGGGACAGGCGAACATGCCGGGGACCGGGGCGGCGAGGGTGGGGCGCAGGGGTGCGGGATCGAGTCGGCATGCCCTGCCTCCCGCGCACGGGGAGGGCACGGGAGGGACGCCGTCGTCCACCGGCGGGCGGGGCGGGGTTCGGGGCCGGCGGAGGCGGCGCGTGCTGAGCGTGGCCGTGGTCCTCGCCGGAGGGCTGGCGCTGGCCGCCGTCGTGGCCGTGATCCTCGCGCCCGGACGGCCCGGCGGGCTGGAGGTGCCCGGCGCGTTCGGCCCTCCGCCCACTCTGATGCCGGGGCCGTCGGCGGGCGACCCGTCGGCCACCGACCCGACCCCGGTGCCCTCGCCGCCCAAGCCGAGCCCCACGCCGACGCCGAGCCCCACTCCCCCGCGCACCAGCCCGCCCGCCCCGAGGCCCGTCCTGCTGGTCAGCCCGACCAAGTACCGGGTCACCTCGGACTACATCGTCTACGTGAACATCCGGCTGCGCGCGCCCGGGGGCACCGTGCGCTGGCGGGCCTCGATGAGCGAGGGCGGGGTGCTCAGCTCGACGCAGGGCACGATCCGCGCCGGCCGCTCGGCCACGATCACCGCCTACGGCACGCCGTACTGCAGCACCTCGCGGATCCGGTTCACCTCCAACGGTGGCGCCAAGACCGTGACGATCACCTGGGGCGGAACGCAGTGCTGATCAGGGGAAGCCGTACTGCTCAGAAGAGGGTCGTGATGATGAGGTGCCGTACTGATCACGCTTTGCCGATCAGGCGGTGTTGATCAGGCGGTGACCGGCACGGGCGACCAGGTGCCACGGGCGGTGGGGGCGCCGGGACGTCCGTCCGGCCAGGGCAGGAACTCGTAGCGCAAGGCGTCGGGCGCGAGCGCCACGAGCGTGACCGAGGTCGTGCCCCACATCCGCCCGCCGGGTAGTTCCTGGCGGACGACCAGGGCCCGGGGATCCGTGACGGGTAGGCCCGCCCCCGCGGCCAGCGTCCGCCACCCCTCCCAGGAGTCGCCGGAGGCGTCACGGGCGGACGGGCGGGGCGCGGCGGCGAAGCGGGGGCGGAAGTAGGCGGCGCGCGGGCCGCCCTCCCCCGGCTCCCTTCCTGCGTTGACGATGACGTGCGTGCCCTCGGGGAGCTTGTCCTCGGTCAGGGCCGCGCCGTCCCAGCTCCACATGCGCACGCCCGCCGGCTCGGCCACGAGCAGGTGAAAGGGGTCGTAGTGGGAGAGATCAACGTCGGGGAGCGCCCCGGAGGCGGCGGCGCGCAGGGGAAGCCCGCCGCGGCTCCTGCGCCGCTCGGGCGCGGCAAGGGCGCCACGGCCGTTCAGCAGCGCGGCGACGCGGGGCGCGGCCGGGTCGGCGGCGAGCCAGGTGCCACCGGCCTCCAGGTCACGGCCGCCGTACAGCCCGGGAAAGCCGGGCCAGTGGGCCGCGGGCGCCTCCCAGGGCCGCGTGAGGACTTCGTCCCGCACGCCCGCGAGGACCACGGGGGTATCCGCGTCGGGCAGAAAGGAGATGACGACCGTGCACATGCCCGTTCCCTCCAAGGCCGGTAGAGATGGACAGACCTTGGCAGCGTACGCCGATGTCCGGAAAGCCGGAAATAGCGGTCCTCCCAAACGCCCCAGGCGTTCCCGGCGGCGGGAAGGGCCGTGACCGTACGGGTGCGACGGAGCTAGCCCGCGGTGAGTAGACGGCTTGCGACGGCAGGGAGGGCCATGCCCGTATGGGTGCGACGGGCCTCAGCCCGGAACGGCGCGTGGGTGGTTCGCGGTGGTGGGTGGGTTAGATGGGGGGCCAGGGGATGGCGGGCCAGTCGTCGGAGGGGTAGGGGTGGATGCCGGTGCTGAGGAGGCGGCGGACACGCTCCCAGGTGGCCTCGACCTCGGGGAGGGTGAGCAGCTCGCGCAGCCGTCTGCCGAGCCTGCCGCGCTCGATCTCGCGCTCCAGCCGGGCCAGGACGTTCACCGCCTCGCGGGGAAGGGGCTTGCCCCGCCACTGCCACAGGACGGTGCGGAGCTTGTCCTCCTCGGAGAAGCAGACGCCGTGGTCGACGCCGTAGATGTGCCCGTCGGGCAGCGGCAGCAGGTGGCCGCCCTTGCGGTCGGCGTTGTTGACGACCGCGTCGAAGATGGCCATGCGGCGCAGCGCGGGGTTGCGGCTGCGGATCAGCGCCATCAGGTCGGCCTCGGGGTCGGTGTCGATCCAGAGCTGGCACATGCCGGGGCCGAAGGGCCCGTCGCGGTAGACGCTGGGGGGGACGATCTGCCAGCCGGTGGCGGCGGAGACCTCGAAGGCGGCGACCTCGCGGGCGGCGAGGGTGCCGTCGGGGAAGTCCCACAGCGGGCGCTCGCCGCGCACGGGCTTGTACACGCATTCGGCGGCGACGCCGTCCAGGCGGATCGTGCAGTAGAGCGTCATGTTCGTGGCCTCGACCAGGCGGCCGGCGACCTCGATGACCCCCTCGCGCAGCAGGCGCAGCGCGGTGGCGTCGTCGAGCCCGGACGTACCCGGGAGGCTGCTGAGCCGGGGGTCGCTCTCCGCGCTCACGTACGGTCCCCTCGGTGGCCGTTCAGACGGACGCAGATGTGACCTTCGGCGTCGAGCGGCTGCCCGCACAGGGGGCAGGGCGGCCGGCCGGCGGCGACGATCTCGAGGGCCCGCTGGGTGAAGGCGCGGGCGGCGGCGGCGCTGATGTGGACCCGCAGGACCGCGGACGCGGGATGGTCCAGGGCGTCCTCACCCTGCTCCTCCTCCTCGTCGTCGGCGGATGCCTCCTGGGCTTCGATGACGACCTGGGCGGTGTCCGGGTCCCACGCGAGGGCCATGGTGCCCACCCGGAAGTCCTCCTCGATGGGCAGGTCGAGGGGGGCCTTGTCGGCGAGTTCGACCGGCGCCATCGCGGGCACGGGGGCGGTGCCGCCGCTGCGGCGCAGCACCTCGTCGAGCAGCTCGTCGAGCCGATCGGCGAGGACGGCGACCTGGAACTTCTCCAGCCCCACGGTGGTGACGCGCCCCTGACCACGGGCTTGCAGAAAGAAGGCGCGTGCTCCCGGTTGCCCAACGGCACCGGCCACGAACCTCTCTGGCGGATCGTAGTCGAAGACCGGCATAGCCCGACCTTACGTGGTTCCGGCTCCGCCGCCGACAGCGGCGTCGCTCTCGGTGGGATTTTCTCCCCCGTCTTCCTGCTCCGAACCCTCGGGCCGCGGCGGTGGCGGGATGAGGTTCTCCACTCCGCCGCCCACATCATTCACTCGTAGAACGAATGGCCGCAAAGCGGTATAGCGGATCGCCGTGAGGGAGGCGGGGTCGGCGGTGACGCGCTGGAACTGGTCCAGGTGGACGCCCATCGCGTCGGCGACGATCGCCTTGATCACGTCGCCGTGGCTGCACACCAGGTAGACGGCGTCGTCCCCGAGCTTGGCGTTCCAGTGCCGCACGGCGGCGACCGCGCGGCGCTGCACGCCCGCGAGCGACTCCCCGCCGGGGAACACGGCCGCGCTCGGATGCTGCTGGACCACCCGCCACAGGGGTTCCTTCGCCAGCTCCTGCAACGGCCGGCCGGTCCAGTCGCCGTACCCGCACTCGCCGAAACGCTCGTCGCTATCGATCTTGACTCCGTCACGTCCCCGGAGGATCGCGGCGGCGGTCTCCTGGCAGCGCTCCAGCGGGCTGGACACGACGGCGTCCAGCGGCAGGGACGCGAGCCGCGCGGCCAGGGCCTCGGCCTGGGCGCGGCCACGCTCGCTCAGGTGGACCCCCGGCGTCCAGCCGGCGAGCACGGGTCCGGTCATGTCCGTGAGGCCGTGCCGCACCAGAAGCAAAGTGGTCACAAAACCAAGCTTATTGGGCCGTGATCACACCTAGGGACAGGAGCGTCAGCAGGAACGCGCCGATGAAGACGCGATACGTGACGAAGATCATCATGGAGTGGCGGGTGATGTAGCGCAGCAGCCAGGCGATGGAGGCGTACCCGACCGCGAAGGACACCACGGTGGCGATCAGGGTCGGCACCAGGTCCGGGCCGCCGCCCGCGCCGATGTCGCGCATCTCGAACAGCCCCGACAGCACCACGGCCGGGATCGACAGCAGGAACGAGTACCGCGCCGCCGCCTCGCGGGTGAAGCCCAGGAACAGCCCACCGGTGATCGTGGACCCCGAGCGGGACGCGCCGGGCATCAGGGCCAGCGCCTGGAAGCCGCCGATGATCAGCCCGTCCCGCAGGGTGAGTGACTCGATCGCGCTGCGCTGGCGGCCGACCTGCTCGGCCAGCAGGAGCAGCAGGCCGAAGACGATCAGCACGGTGGCGTTGAGCCACAGGTTGCGCGCCGGGCCCTCGATCGCGTCCTTGAACACCACCCCGAGCAGGCCGAGCGGGATCGTCCCAAGGCCGATGTACCAGCCCATTCGCGCGTCCATCTCGCCGCGCAGCTCCGGCGTCCACAGGCTGCGCAGCCACGTCCAGAAGATGCGCGTGATGTCGCGCCAGAAGTAGATGACCACGGCGAGCATGGTGCCGAGCTGGATCACCGCGGTGAAGGCGGCGCCCGGGTCCGACCAGCCGAACAGCCGGGGAACGATGAGCAGGTGCGCGGAGCTCGAGATCGGCAGGAACTCGGTGAGGCCCTGCACGACGCCCAGCACGATCGCTTGCAGTGCGTCCATAGTGCGCGCAAGCCTAGGGCAGCGCGGCGTCCGAGGCGCGCCGCGCGCGGTGAGAACCCGGCGATGAGACGGTGAAGGAATCGCGGCGCGGCGAGGGCTCCGGCCGCGCTTCCTGGGGCTTCGCCGCCGGTCGCGGAACCGGGCGCGGTACCCTGGCCGGATCATGGAGCAGCGATTGGTCGGGCGCAGCGGTCTGAACGTGTCGAGCGTGGGGCTCGGCACGATGACCTGGGCGCGGGACACCGGAGCCGAGGAGGCCGCCGCGCAGCTCGTCGCGTTCGCCGAGGCGGGGGGCACGCTGGTCGACACCGCGGACGTCTACGCGGGCGGCGACGCCGAGCGCCTGCTCGGCCGCCTGCTGCGCACCTCGGTGCCGCGCTCGGACATGGTCGTCGCCACCAAGGCCGTGCTGACCCCGCACGGGCCGCGGTCGCGTGACGCCTCCCGCAAGAACCTCATCGCGGCGCTGGACGCGTCGCTGGACCGTCTCGGCGTGGACGAGGTCGACCTGTGGCAGTTGCACGCCTTCGACCCCGAGGTCCCGCTGGAGGAGACGCTGGCCGCGGTGGACACCGCCGTCTCCTCCGGCCGCACGGTCTACGCCGGGGTGTGCAACTACACGGGATGGCAGGTCGCGGCGGCGGGGGTCTGGCAGCGTTCCGCCGCGACGCGGGCGCCGATCGTCTCGGTGCAGAGCGAGTACTCGCTGCTGGCCAGGGACGCCGAGCGCGAGGTCCTGCCCGCGGCCGAGCACGTGGGCGCGGGCGTGCTGGCCTGGTCACCGCTCGGGCGCGGGGTGCTGACCGGCAAGTACCGCGTGGGCATCCCGGCCGACTCCCGGGCCGCGACCCCGCACTTCGCCGACTTCGTCCAGCCGTATCTGGACGAGCGGTGCCGCCGGGTCGTGGAGTCGGTGACCACCGCGGCGGACGGGCTCGGGGTCTCGCCGCTGGCCGTGGCGCTGGCCTGGGTGCGCGACCAGCCGGGGGTGGCGGCCGCGATCGTGGGGGCGCGCACGCACGCCCAGCTCAAGGGCATCCTGCAGGGGGAGGCGCTCACGCTGCCCGTGGAGATACGCGAGGCCCTGGACGACGTCTCGGCCTCCGACTAGACGTCCCGGCCCCGACCAGACGTCCCGGCCCCGGCAGAGGTCCCGGTCACCGGCAGAGGTCTCATCTGCCACAGAGGTCTCAGCGCCCGCAGGGGTGTCGGTTCCCGCCGAAGGTCTCGGTTCTGGCTGAAGAAGGGTGCCGTGTCGTCCGGCGGCGCCTAGCGTGGTGCGGCGTAGGCCGGCGTCATCGGGCGTCGGCCGGCGCGGTGAACGGGAGCCGGGTTCGCGTATCACTAGTCGGTACCGAATCACCCCTTTTACTGGAATGACCGGCGTGACGTTACACGATTGTCGGGGTGTCGCGGGGCCCGGGCGTGCCCCGCGGACGCGATGACGATGGAGGGCGAACAATGCGCAAGGGCACGGCCGCGGTGTCGGCGGGGGCGCTGACGCTGGCGCTGAGCGGGGTGGCGGCGCTGCTGGCGGCGCCCGCGGCGGCCGCGGCGGCGGCGCGTCCGCCCGCCTGCGACGGCGGCCCTCCGGCCTCCGGCCACGGCGGCGACCCGTGCGGCCCGCCCGGCGCCGAGACCGGCGATACGACCGGTGCGACGAGCGGCGACACGACCGCCGAGGCGGCCGGCGTTACGCCCGGAGGAGCGGCCGGCGGTACGCCTGGAGAAGCGGCCAGCGTTACGCCTGGAGGAGCGGCCGGGCGTACGCCCGGAGAAGGGGCCGGCAACATCGGCGAGGCGGCCGGAGACCCGGACGACGTGGGGGGCGCGGGGGGCGCGGTCGGTCACCTCAGCGGCGCGCTGGACCGGGTGACCCGCCAGCTCGCGGACACGGCCGAGCAGCTGCTGGACGGCCCGCAGAGCCTGGACCGTCCTCCGCCCGCCACCCCCGCCACCCCCGCCCCGGAGCCCTCGCCGAGCCCGTCGGCCGGCTGGGACGCGCCGGCCGGTGACCTGGACGTGCTGGAGCTGCCCGTCGAGACCTCCTGCCCGCCGCTGCTCGCCCCCGCCGAGTGCGCGGCGGAGCCCTCCCCCGCGCCACCGCCCGCCGGCCGGGACCGTTCCACGCCGGTGCCCGCGTCGATACCGCCCGCCCCGGCGGGGCCGGGGGCCGAGCGGCCGCGGCGCCCGGCGTGGGACGCCGCCGTCCCCTCGCGGTCTCCCGGCGCGGGGCCTCGGCGCGGCGTCGTGGTGATGCCGCCGGTCAGGCGTTCCACCGGCCCGGCCGCCGACGTGGAGGAACCGCCGATCATGCCCCTGTGGCCGGGGCAGCCCCTGCCCGTACTGTCGCGCGGCGGACACCCGGTCATGCCCGGCAGGCCGCCACAGGACGGCGCGGGCACGATCCTGACCGCGGTGCTGCTGGCCTCGGCGATCCTGGCCGCGCGCGTCGCGCAGGCGCGCGGGCGCGGCGGCCGGCCGCGCACGATCCCCCTGGAGGGCCTCGGAATGACGGACGCGGGGCACGGCCGCCTGGCCTGAGACCAGGAGCCGTGCCCCGCGCGGGTCCGTGCCGGAGGGTCAGCCGCCGACGGCGTGGACGCCGCCGTCGACGTGGACGATCTCGCCGGTGGTGGCGGGGAACCAGTCCGACAGCAGGGCGACGCACGCCTTGGCGGTGGGCTCGGTGTCGGTCAGGTCCCATCCAAGGGGCGCCTTGGCGGGCCAGCTGTCCTCGAACTCCTTGAAGCCGGGGATGCTCTTGGCGGCCATGGTGCGCAGCGGGCCCGCCGCCACCAGGTTCACCCGGATGCCGTGCTTGGCCAGGTCGCGCGCCAGGTACCGCGAGCAGGACTCCAGGCCGGCCTTCGCCACGCCCATCCAGTCGTAGACCGGCCAGGCCTTGGAGGCGTCGAAGTCGAGGCCGACGACCGAGCCCCCCTCCTTCATCAGGGGCAGGCACGCGACGGCCAGCGACTTGAAGGAGAAGGTGGAGACCTGGACGGCGGTGGCGACGTCCTCCCACGTGGTGTTGAGGAAGTTGCCGCCGAGCGCGGTCTGCGGGGCGAAGGCGATGGAGTGCATGACGCCGTCGAGGCCGTCCAGGTGTTCGCCGACGCGGTCGGCCAGCGTGTCGAGGTGTTCGGCGTTCTGGACGTCCAGCTCGATGACCGGCGGCGGCTCGGGCAGGCGCTTGGCGATGCGCTCGACCAGGCTCATGCGCCCGAAGCCGGTGAGGACGATGCGGGCCCCCTGCTCCTGGGCGAGCCGCGCCACGGAGAAGGCGATCGAGGCGTCGGTGAGCACGCCGGTCACAAGGAGACGTTTGCCGTCGAGGATTCCCATGTCAGTGCCCCATTCCCATGCCGCCGTCCACGGGGATCACGGCCCCGGTGATGTAGGCGGCGTCGTCGCTCGCCAGGAACTTGACCACCCGGGCGACGTCCGCGGGGGTGGCGGCGCGGCCGAGCGGGACGTTCCTGAGGATGGCCTCTTGCTGCGCGGGCTCCAGCGCGGCCGTCATGTCGGTCTCGACGAACCCGGGGGCGACGACGTTGACGGTGATGCCGCGCGAGCCGAGCTCGCGGGCCAGCGACCGGCCGAAGCCGACGAGGCCGGCCTTGGAGGCGGCGTAGTTGGTCTGTCCGGCCGACCCGAGCAGCGCGACCACCGAGGAGAGCAGGATGATGCGGCCGCGCCGCATCCTGAGCATGCCGCGGGTGGCGCGCTTGGCGACGCGGAAGGCGCCGGTCAGGTTGGTGTCGAGGACGCCGGTGAAGTCGTCCTCCTTCATGAGAGGAAGGAGGGTGTCCTTGGTGACGCCGGCGTTGGCGACGACGACCTCGACGGGCCCGTGCTCGGCCTCCGCCTTGGAGAAGGCCGTGTCCACATCCTCCGCGCTGGTGACGTCGCACCGCACGCCGAACAGCCCCTCGGGAGGCTCTCCCGAGCGGTAGGTGACGGCGACGGCGTCACCGGCGGCGGCCAGCTCGCGGGCGATCGAGAGGCCGATGCCGCGGTTGCCGCCGGTTACGAGTACTGATCGAGCCATGGCCATGACGCTATCGCCTACTCGCAGGTAAACGCTTATCCGCGCCGCACAAGATCACAGGGTTAGGATCGTGGACATGCGCCAGATCGATCCCGACTTTCTCGCCCTGCCTCTGCGGCAATTGGCGGACGCGGCCCTGCAGCGTGCCCGCGACCTGGGCGCCGAGCACGCCGACTTCCGGCTGGAGCGGGTGCGTGGCGAAACCCTGAACCTTTTCGACGCCCGGCTAGAGGGCTCCATGGACGCCGACGACCTCGGCTACGCCGTGCGGGTGATCCGCGACGGCACGTGGGGCTTCGCCGCCGGCATCGAGCTGACTCCGGAGGCGGCCGCGGCGGTGGCCGAGCAGGCCGTCGAGGTGGCCAGGGTCGCCGCCGCCGTGAACCGCGAGCCGGTCGAGCTCGCGCCGGAGCCGGTCCACGCCGGCGTCACCTGGGTGTCGTCCTACGAGGTCGACCCCTTCTCCGTGCCGTTGAAGGAGAAGGTGGCGCTGCTGGCCGACTGGTCGGCCGGCCTGCTGAAAGATCCGCGCGTCGACCACGTCGCCGCCTCTCTCATGCAGGTCAAGGAGCAGAAGTTCTACGCCGACACCGCCGGCACCGACACCACGCAGCAGCGGGTCAGGACCCACCCGGTCCTCACCGCGATGCGGGCGGCCGAGGGCCGCTTCGACGACATGCGCACGCTGGCCCCGCCCGCGGGGCGCGGCTACGAGTACCTCACCGGCACCGGGTGGGACTTCCCCTCGGAGGTCGCGCTGCTGCCCGAGCTGCTGGAGGAGAAGCTCAAGGCCCCCTCGGTCGAGGCCGGGCCGTACGACCTGGTCATCCACCCGTCCAACCTGTGGCTGACCATCCACGAGTCCATCGGGCACGCCACCGAGCTCGACCGGGCGCTCGGCTACGAGGCGGCGTACGCGGGGACGAGCTTCGCGACCTTCGACAAGCTCGGCACGCTGCAGTACGGCTCGCCGATCATGAACGTCACCGGCGACCGCACCGCCGAGCACGGGCTGGCCACGATCGGCTACGACGACGAGGGCGTGGCGACGCGGCGCTTCGACATCGTGCGCGACGGGCGGCTGGTGGGCTACCAGCTCGACCGGCGCATGGCGCTGCTGAAGGGCCTCGGGCCCTCCAACGGGTGCGCGTTCGCCGACTCCCCCGGGCACGTGCCCATCCAGCGCATGGCCAACGTCTCGCTGCTGCCCGCGAGCGAGGGCCCCTCGACCGAGGAGCTGATCTCGCGCGTGGAGCGCGGCCTGTTCATCCTGGGCGACAAGAGCTGGTCCATCGACATGCAGCGCTACAACTTCCAGTTCACGGGCCAGCGCTTCTACCTCATCGAGAACGGCCGGGTCACCGGCCAGGTGCGCGACGTCGCCTACCAGGCGACGACCACCGACTTCTGGCGGTCCATGGAGGCGGTCGGCGGCCCGCAGACCTACGTGCTGGGCGGCGCGATGAACTGCGGCAAGGGCCAGCCGGGGCAGGTGGCTCCGGTGAGCCACGGGTGCCCGTCCGCCCTGTTCCGCGGGGTCAAGATTCTCAACACCGTTCAGGAGGGTGGAAAGTGACTCCTCAGGAGACCGTCGAGCGCGCCCTTGCCCTCAGCAAGGCCGACGACTGCGTCGTGATCGTCGACGAGGGGTCCACGGCGAACCTCCGCTACGCCGGCAACACGCTCACCACCAACGGGGTCACCCGGTCCTCACGGCTCACCGTGATCTCGGTGACCGGGCAGGGCGTCGGCGTGGTCTCGCGGTCGGCCGTGCGTCCCGACCAGCTCGCCGACGTGGTGGCCGCGGCGGACCTCGCCTCGCGCGAGGCCCCTCCGGCCGAGGACGCCCGCCCGCTGGTCGGCCCCGCGGTGTCGCCCGACTGGGACGTCCCGGCCGAGCCGACCTCGATCGGGGTGTTCTCGGCGTTCGCCCCGGCCCTCGGCGAGGCGTTCGCCGTGGCCGAGACGGCCAACCGCAAGCTGTACGGCTTCGCCGAGCACGTGCTCACCACGACGTTCCTGGGCTCGTCCTCGGGTCTGCGCCTGCGCCACGACCAGCCGACCGGCCGCCTGGAGCTGAACGCCAAGTCGCCGGACATGACCCGTTCGGCCTGGACCGGCGTGGCGACGCGGGACTTCTCCGACGTCGACGTCGCGGCGCTGGACGCCGGGCTGGCGCGCCGCCTGGACTGGGCCAAGCGCCGCCTCGACCTGCCCCCGGGCCGGTACGAGACGCTGATCCCGCCGTCGTCGGTCGCCGACCTGATGATCTATCTGTACTGGTCGGCGGGCGCGAGGGACGCGGCCGACGGGCGCACCGTGTTCTCCAAGCCGGGCGGCGGCACCCGCGTGGGCGAGTCCCTGTCCGGCTCGCCGGTGCGGCTGTCCAGCGACCCCGCGGCCGCGGGCATCCAGTGCGCCCCGTTCGTGATCGCGCACGCGGGCGGCCGGCAGCGGTCGGTGTTCGACAACGGCCTGCCGCTGTCGTCCACCGACTGGATCCACGACGGCTCGCTGGCGGCGCTGCTGCAGACCCGCCACTCCGCCGAGTTGACGGGCCTGGCCACGACCCCGGCGATCGACAACCTGATCATGACGGGCCCGGACGGCGGGCGGTCGCTGGACGAGATGGTCGCCTCCACCGAGCGCGGCCTGCTGCTGACCTGCTTGTGGTACATCCGCGAGGTGGACCCGCAGACGCTGCTGCTGACCGGGCTCACCCGGGACGGCGTGTACCTCGTCGAGAAGGGCGAGGTGGTCGGCGAGGTCAACAACTTCCGCTTCAACGAGAGCCCGGTCGGCCTGCTGGACAGGATGACCGAGGTCGGACGCGAGGAGCACACGCTGCCGCGCGAGTGGAGCGACTACTTCACCCGGGCGGTCATGCCGGCTGTACGCGTGCCCGACTTCAACATGTCGACGGTCAGCCAGGCCAGCTGAGGCGGGCCGGTCCGCGCGGGCCGGCGCGAGCGTGGTCCCGGCCGCCGGGAGTCTCCCGGCGGCCGGGCCCTGTCGGCGTCACGCGGCGGGTCAGGAGTCCTCCAGGCGGAAGCCGACCTTCATGCCGACCTGGAAGTGGCCGACCTCGCCGTCCTGGATGTGGCCGCGGACCTCGGTGACCTCGAACCAGTCCAGGTGGCGCAAAGTCTCGGCCGCGCGGCGTATCCCGTTGCGTATCGCCTGGTCGACGCTCTCGGGGGACGTGCCGACGATCTCGGTCACGCGGTAGGTACGGTCGGTCATCCTGCATTCTCCTCACGGTCGCCCCTGATCGTATGACGCCCGCGGACCGGCGGCCGCCGGAACACCCCGCCGGTCCTGGGTCTACGGTGGAAGCTGTGAAGGTATGGCATCGACGCCCGGTCGTTCATCAGGTCACCGACGCCCAGCCATCGCTGTCCGCGGACATCGGCCGCCGCGAGAAGCGGTATTTCGTCCAGATGGGGATCCGATTGGTATGCCTTGTCCTGGCGGTCGTGCTGAACGTGCCGTGGCCGGTCAGGGCCCTGTTCGTGGCCGGAGCGATCTTCCTGCCGTACATCGCGGTGATCGGCGCCAACCAGCCGAGCCGCGGCGTGAGCTCGGCCTTTGAGCATGAAGCACCTAACCAAACCGAGATACCACTCCACCGACGCGAGATCGGGTCGTGACAAACTCTTGACGCACCCCATGGGTTGTAGGTGTACGCTTTAGACAAGCGCTCTGGTCCCCCGTCGGAGCGCTCGTGCCGGCGTTCCGGGCCCCCGTCGGAACGCCGATGATGCGACGCCGGGTGGTTTGCCCCCGTAACCACCCGGCGTCGTCCATTTCCCGGGAAAACTCCCGTAATACGGTTTTCGTGATGTCCACAACGTCCCGTGGACGCCCTAATGATCGCCCAAAGTCTCGGCCGTCGCCTGCCCCCAGTTGCGGGCCAGCGTCGAGAGCGTTTCCAGGGCGTCCGGCGCCGCGGTGCCCGCACCCTGGGCCAGCCCGAGCAGGTACGCCGTGAGCGGGGCGGCCGGGCGCGCCACGCCGTGGGCCACGTCTCTGGTCAGGTCCAGAACCGCGTCACGATCGATTCGCTCGGGGTCGATGCCGAGTTCCTTGCAGACCAGCGCCGTCCACTCGGCCAGCACATTCATGGCGTCTCTTTCCTCCGGAGATATTCGTACGGACCGGAAACGGCTTTTCCCGCGCGTCCGCCGGTGATTCACGACGCGCCGGGAGCGAGCCGCCTTCTCGCGTCTTTCACATCGTCGATCGTGTCGCAATCGAACCACGGAACCCGCCCTCCGTCGCCGACCGGCAGGCCGAGCCGCGCCGGTTCCAGCGGGCCGAGCACGCCGCGCAGCGAACGGCCGGTGTAGGCGGCGAGGGCGCGGGCGAGCGTCCCGGTGCGCCAGACGCCGGTCAGCCACTGCTCGCGGCCCTCCTCGTCCACCAGGACGGCGCCCGCGCCGCCGGCGGCGGCCGCGCGCAGCGCCAGGACGTGCCCGGGGAGCAGGAAGGGGAGGTCGGCGGCCAGCAGGGCCGTCCACGGCGCGGACGCCCTCGCCAGCCCCGCGCGGACGGCGGGGACCGGCCCGCCGCCGGGCGGGTCCTCGCGGACGAACTCGGCGCGCGGCGGCAGCCCGGGGCGGGCGGGCCCGGCGACGATCAGGCGCGCGGCGTCCGGCACCGCGGCGGCGACCCGCGCGATCAACGGCAGCCCGCCCACGGTGACGCCCGGCTTGTCCCGTCCGCCGAGCCGGCGCGCCTCTCCCCCGGCGAGCACCACGGCGTCGTAGGGCTCGTTGAGCGCCTCGGAGGGCATGACCGCGTCGTGATCCCTCGCGGGGCGCTCCCGGCCGCCGTACGGGGCGCTGGGGGCCGCGGGAGGCACGGTCAGCCGCCGATGGCCGACATGGGCCGCGCCGGCTGCAGGAAGCCGGGGTCGTCGATGCCGTGCCCGGCGCGCTTGCCGCGGACGGCGGTGGCCCAGCGCTCGGCGAGCTCGTCGTCGGAGGCGCCCGCGCGCATCGCGCCGCGCAGGTCGGACTCCTCGGTGGCGAACAGGCAGGTGCGGATCTGGCCGTCGGCGGTCAGCCGCACCCGGTCGCAGGCCCCGCAGAACGGGCGGGTGACCGAGCCGATGACCCCGACCCTGGCCGGGCCGCCGTCCACGAGGAAGATCTCGGCGGGCGCGCTGCCGCGGGCCTCGGGGTCGTCGGGGGTGAGCGAGAAGGCGCGGCCGAGCCCGGCGAGGATCTCGTCGGCGGTCACCATGCCCTCGCGGCGCCAGCCGTGCTGGGCGTCCAGCGGCATCTGCTCGATGAACCGCAGCTCGTAGCCGTGCTCCAGGCAGTGGCGCAGCAGCGGCACGGCCTCGTGGTCGTTGACGCCGCGCATCAGCACCGCGTTGACCTTCACCGGGCGCAGCCCGGCCTCCGCGGCGGCGGCGAGCCCGGCCAGGACGTCGGCGAGCCGGTCGCGGTGGGCGAGCCGGACGAAGGTGTCCCTGTCGAGGGTGTCGAGGGAGACGTTGACGCGGTCGAGGCCCGCGGCGGCCAGCGGCGCGGCCAGGCGGGCGAGCCCGATGCCGTTGGAGGTGATCGACAGGCGGGGCCGGGGCCGCAGCGGCGCCGTCCGCGCGACGATCTCGGGCAGTTCCCGGCGCAGCAGGGGCTCGCCGCCGGTGAAGCGGACCTCGGTGATGCCGAGGCGCTCCACGCCGACGGCGACGAGCCTGCAGATCTCGTCGGCGGTGAGCAGGTCCGGCTTGGGCAGCCAGTCCAGGCCCTCGGGGGGCATGCAGTAGGAGCAGCGGAGGTTGCACCTGTCGGTGAGCGAGACCCTCAGGTCGGTCGCCACTCGCCCGAACGAGTCAACGAGCACCGGGAAGGCCCTCCTCACGTCGCGTGCGTCCACGACCGCGCGGGACGCGCCCCCGGCAGCCGCACCGCCGATGTGAACGATGTTCCACAGTACATTTCACACTAGACGGTGGACCGCGCCCGCGCCGCGCGCCCCCGAGGTCCGCCCGGAACGGCCGGGCCGGCGTCCGGCGCGCCGAACGGGGAATCGCCCGGAATGCCCGCCGGACGATTCCCGGCGGCGGGCCGGGAGACGCTCAGCCCTTGACGCAGATGATCTGGCGCAGGTGGGCGACCACCTCGACCAGGTCGGACTGGGCCGCCATGACCGACTCGATGTCCTTGTAGGCGCCCGGGATCTCGTCCAGCACCCCGGCGTCCTTGCGGCACTCCACCCCGCCGGTCTGCGCCTGCAGGTCGCCCAGCGTGAAGGTCTTCTTCGCCTTGGCCCTGCTCATCCTGCGGCCCGCGCCGTGGGAGGCGGAGTTGAACGCCTGGGCGTTCCCGAGGCCCCTGACGATGTAGGTGCCGGTCGCCATCGACCCGGGGATGATGCCGAGGTCCCCCTCGCCCGCCCGGATCGCGCCCTTGCGGGTGACCAGCAGGTCCACGCCGTCGTAGGTCTCCTCCGCCACGTAGTTGTGGTGGCAGGAGATGGGACGGTCGAAGGAGATGCCCGCGAAGTGCTTGCGCAGCACGCCGCAGACCAGCGCCATCATGATGGCGCGGTTGCGCCGGGCGTAGTCCTGCGCCCAGAACAGGTCGCGGCGGTAGGCGTCCATCTTGACCGTCCCGCCGACGAAGACGGCCAGGTCACGGTCGGGGAGGTCCTGGTTGTGGGGCAGCTTGCGCGCCTGCTCGATGTGGTGCTCGGCGAGCTCCTTGCCGATGTTGCGCGAGCCGGAGTGCAGGACGACCCACACCGTGCCCTCGTCGTCGGCGCACACCTCAAGGAAGTGGTTGCCGCCGCCGAGCGTGCCCATCTGGACCTCGGCCCTGTCGCGGCGGCCCCGCACCGCGGGGGCCAGCTCGTCGAAGCCCTTCCAGAACCCCGCCCAGTCTCCCGTGGGGAAGCCGTGCAGCGCGGCGGGGTTCACCGGGCGCTTGTGGGCGTGGAACCCGACCGGGATCGCCTGCTCCAGGCGCGAGCGCAGGTAGGGCAGGTTGTCGGGCAGGTCGTGGACGGTGAGCGAGGTGCGGACCGCGCTCATGCCGCAGCCGATGTCCACGCCGACCGCCGCGGGCGACACGGCGTCGCGCATCGCGATGACCGAGCCCACGGTGGCCCCCATGCCGTAATGCACGTCGGGCATCACGGCGACACCATGCGTCCACGGAAGGTTCGCGACGTTACGGAGCTGCTGCATCGCCTGCGGCTCGACCTCGCCGGGGTCCGCCCACATGCGGATGGGCGCCCGCGCGCCGGTCACCTTCTTGTACACCATTCGCGCGTCGCCTCCTTCCGCGTCGGCCGTCTGACAGGATCAATAACGCCAGAAGCCCCACATTCCCCGCAACCAAATTACGCCGGGGCCGGCATATCGGCGGGGTTACCCCGGAGGGTCGGGCGCGAGGACAGAATGGCGTTCAGCGCCGGCCGAGCAGGTAGAGGAGGGCGGCCGCGGGCGATTTCGCGTTTCTCCCTCAGGTCGCGGACGAAGGCGGCGGGTTTCCCCGGTCACCGGCCGCCGTGACGAAGACCGGGCGCGGCCCGGGCACGGCGTCCGGCGGACCGCGCCCCGGCCGGCCGGGGCCGTCGCGGGAGGTCAGGAGTCGCGGCCGATGACCAGGTCGATGAGGAACGGCCCCTGGTGCTCCAGGGCCTGGGTGATCGCGTCGGCGACCTGCTGCGGCTTCTCCACCCGCACGGCGCGCACCCCGAGGGACTCGGCGAGCTTGGTGAACCCGAGCGCGGGGTGGCTGATGTCGAACATGCCGGGCAGTTCGTGCTCGGCGATGCCCTGGGTGCCCCAGTAGTGGACGACGTTGTCGTCCAGCGTGCGGTAGCGGCCGTTGTTGCAGATCACGAACTTGGCCGCGACGTCGTAGCGGGCGGCGGTCCACAGCGCCTGGAAGGTGTACATGGCGCCGCCGTCGCCGCTGAAGCCGATGACGGTGCGGTCCGGGTTGGCGATCTTCATGCCGACCGCGCCGGGCAGGCCGACGCCGAGGGTCCTGCCGCGGCTCTTGTGCCAGTGCCCGGGCAGGTTGGCGCGCAGGTAGCGCGAGATCGCCGGCGAGGACGACAGCGCCTCGTCGAAGACCATGGCGTCCTCGGGCAGGCTCCGGGCCAGCTCGTGGGCGAACACGGCCGTGGACAGGGGCAGGCTCTCGGCGTCCTCCAGGTCACGGGCGCGCGCCCGGTCGCGGGTCTCGGCCTTCTCCTCGGCGGAGGCGCGCAGGCGCTCGCCCGCGGCGGTGCGGGCCTCGGGGGTCATCTGGCGCTCCAGGGCCTCGGCGAGCAGGCCGAGCGTGTGCCGGGGGTCGGCCACCAGGCCGAGGTCCACGGGGAAGTTCTTGGCGATGGCCTCGCCGTCCAGGTCGATGTGCACGACTTTCGCCCCCGGCGCGAAGACGCCCTCCATCGCGGGGAAGACCTCGGGCATGACGTAGGTGCCGCAGACCAGCACGGCGTCCGCGGCGGCGGTGATCCTGTGGCTGGAGGTGCCGAACATGCGCCCGATCTCGCCCCGGCACAGGGGGTGGTCGGCGGGCAGGTTCACCTCCGACCAGTCCGCTCCCCACACCTCGGCGCCCCACGTCTCGGCGACCCTGGCCAGCTCGTCCTGGGCGCCGGAGAAGTGGACGCCGTCCCCGGCGATGATGATCGGGCGCCGCGCGCCGGACAGCAGCCGGGCGGCCCGTTCGACGGCGTCCTGGGACGGCCTCGCCGCGGCGTCCAGGAACGAGGTCGGCACGACCTCCTCCTCGATCACGGCGTCCATGACGTCGGCGGGCAGGACCACCAGCACGGGGCCGTACGGCGGCGTGGCGGCGATCTTGAAAGCGCGGCGCAGCATGCGCAGCGTGGAGGCCGGGTTGACCACGCGGGTGGACCACTTGGTGACCAGCTTGGCCATCCCCACCAGGTCGGCCGAGCCCTGGGAGTCCATGCCGTCGTAGGCCACGCCGGCCTCGCCCGCCACCACGACCATCGGCGTCTGGCCGCGCAGCGCCTCGTACAGCATGCCGACGCCGTTGCCGAGGCCCACGCCGTAGTGGAGTTGGACCAGCGCCGGCCTGCGGGTGGAGCGGGCGTACCCGTCGGCGATGCCCACCGCGGCGGCCTCGTGAAGGGTCAGCACGTACTCGATATCGGGAAAGCCGCGCAACTCGTCGAGAAAACCCTGCTCCACCGTTCCCGGGTTTCCGAATATATGCGTGACGCCGTCGGCCCTGAACTGCTCAAGGATCGCCACACGGGCGGGTCTGCTGGCGGCCATGTTCTCCTGCCTCTCTTCTGGTGCGGGGTCTCGCTCGCGGTAGGAGGGGGCGTCCGGCCAGGTCCCGAGCCTCGTGCACCCCCGTCAGGGACCACGCCCGCACGCGGCGTTCAGCCTCGGAACACGCTATCCGCCGTAGATCGCGGCGCATATGAAAGCGACTTGTGAATGGCGCACTATCCAATGTCGTGGTCCGCACTACGTCACATCGGCACACCACGTCGAATTGCCATTCCGAACGCCGGGCGCCCGCGCTTTCGATTGCCGCGCCGCGCCCGGCCGTGTCGCCGGCGGCCCTCCTCGGGGCCCGCGCTCAGGAGAGGAAGCGCGTCAGCGCGCGGTGGTACGGCACGACCGTGGTGAGGTCGGCGTACTCGTGGGGGCCGTGCTGGCCGTCGCCGCCGATGCCGAAGATGACGGCGTCGATGCCGCGCGCGTGGTAGAAGCGCCCGTCGGCGGCGCCGTGCTTGCGCAGGAAGGCGGGATCGTGGCCCTGCTCGCGCACGGCGCGCCACAGGGCGCGCACCTCGGGGCGGTCGCGGTCGGCGTGGTGGGGCGGGTCGAGGTGGCCGATGACCGGCGTGACGCCCGGCTCGCAGAACGACCGCAGGTGCTCG
Organism: Sphaerisporangium siamense; assembly: GCF_014205275.1. Lineage (NCBI taxonomy): Bacteria > Bacillati > Actinomycetota > Actinomycetes > Streptosporangiales > Streptosporangiaceae > Sphaerisporangium > Sphaerisporangium siamense. The sequence goes on along the minus strand of NZ_JACHND010000001.1, from coordinate 5,469,779 downwards.
GCGACCTCCTCGGCGGTCCTGCCGGCGAAGTCGGCGTCCTCGGGCGGGTAGCGGATGTCGAGCCACGCCTCGGCGAGGGCCGGCACCTGGTTGCGCGCCGTGCCGGGGGCGGCGATCCTCGCGACGTTGACGGTGGTGCGCCACACCTCCTCCGCGGGCGTGGGGTACCGGGCCAGCAGGGCCTCCAGCGTGCGCGTCAGCTTGAGCACGGCGCTGTCGCCCAGCCAGGGGTAGGCGCTGTGCGCGCCGCGGCCGGTGGCGCGCAGGTCGGCGGTGACCATTCCCTTGGAGTCGGTGACGATCCGCAGGCCGCTCTGCTCGCCGATCACCACGAAGTCGCCGCGCACGCCCTGCTCAAGCTGGTGCAGCGTGCCGTCGCGGCCGCCGGTCTCCTCGTCGGTGACGAGCTGCAGCGCGATCGGGTACGGCAGCAGGGCCGCCCGCTCGCGGAACACCTGGGCCTGCACCAGCGCCGACACCTTCATGTCCTGGGCGCCCCTGGCGTACAGCCGGGTCCCCTCGCGGCGGGGGCGGAACTGGTGCGGCTCGGCGGGGACGACGTCGAGGTGGGCGTTGAGGACGACCCGGAACCGGGTGCGCGCGCCGGTGTGGAGCAGGGCGCTCGGCTTGCCGCCGGACTCGAAGCGCTCCACCGTGAAGCCGGGGCCGACGAACTCCAGCACCAGGTCCAGGGCTCTGCGCAGGTCGGCGGGGCGGTCGGCGGTGGACGGCACGGCCAGCAGTTCCTCGGCGGCGACCAGGAACGGCTCCGGCGGCCCGGCCGTGGGGGACGGCTCCATCGCCTCATCGTCCTCCCCGCGCGGGCCGCGCGCCAGAGCGCGCGCCGCGTGACGCCGTCAGGTGAGGATGTCACCCTGACCAAATATGAAAGGGGCAGATATGGCGTATTTCGCGGAGGCGACCGCGGTCTCCGCCCGGCGCGCGACGCCGGGCGGAGACGAGTACGAGGCCGCCGTGGACCCGCAGTGGAGCGTCGGCGGCCGGCCGCACGGCGGCTACCTGCTCGCCGTCCTCGGCCGGGCCGCGGCGGCGAGCGCGGGCGAGGCGCACCCCCACCTCACCTCGATCAGCGCGTCCTTCCTCGAACCGCCCGCCTTCGGCGCCGTCACCGTGCGGGTCGAGCCGCTGCGCGAGGGCCGCAGCCTCACCCACGCCCGCGCCCGCCTGCTCCAGGACGGCAGGCCCCGCGTCGAGGCGCTGCTCACGCTCGGGACGCTCACCGGCGAGGACGCGTGGTGGTCGGACGCGGAGCCGGTCGCGCTCCCCGCCGAGCAGGAGTGCCTCCTCACGCCCCCGGAGGCCCCGGGCGCGGGCTTCCCCGTCCCGCTCATGGAGGTCGTCGAGCAGCGGCTCGACCCCGCCGGCCTCGGCTTCGCCCTGGGCATCCCGGCCCGGCGCGGCGTCATCTCCGGCTGGCAGCGCCTGGCCGACGGCTCCGCCTGGGATCCGCTGTCGCTGCTGGTCGCCCTGGACCCGGTGCCGCCGGTCTCCTACGACCTCGGAGTCCCCGGCTGGGCGCCGACCGTGCAGTTCACCGCCTACATCCGCAGGCTGCCCGCGCCGGGGCCGCTGCGGGTGAGCATGCGGGCCCTGGACCTGACCGGCGAGCGCCTCGACGAGACCGCCCACGCCTGGGACGACAAGGGCCGCCTGGTCGCGCACGCCACCCAGCTCGCCGGGGTGCGCGTGCCCGGCTGATCGTCTCACCGCCGCGGCCGGGGTATGCGCGCGGGCGGGGTGGGCAAGACAGAGATGTCCCCCACTGTCGGCGAAGCGGGAACATTCCTATGACGCGAATCGCGGCGGTCCGCGGTGCCCTTCCCCCCCATCGTTATCCCCAGGCCGAGATCACGGACGCGTTCGCGCGCATCTGCCTGCCCCCAGGGGCGAGCCGGCGCCTGCTGGACCGTGTGCACACCGCCGCCCAGGTCCGGCACCGCCACCTGGCCCTGCCACTGGAGGAGTACGGCAAGCTGGACGGCTTCGGCGCGGCCAACGAGAAGTTCATCGAGGTGGCCGTCGACCTCGGCGCCGAGGCGGTGTCGTCCGCCCTGGAGGCCGCCGGGCTGGCCCCCGCCGACGTCGACATGATCATGTTCACGTCCGTCACCGGCATCGCCGCCCCCTCGGTGGACGCCCGGCTGGCCGGACGGCTCGGGTTCCGCCCGGACGTCAAGCGGGTGCCGGTCTTCGGGCTCGGCTGCGTCGCCGGCGCGGCGGGGATCGCCCGCCTGCACGACTACCTGCGCGGGTGGCCGGGGCACGTGGCCGTGCTGCTGTCGGTCGAGCTGTGCTCGCTCACCTTGCAGCGCGGCGACGCCTCCCCGGTCAACCTCGTGGCGAGCGGCCTGTTCGGCGACGGCGCGGCGGCCGTGGTGGCCTGCGGGGACGACAGGCCGGCCGCCGGGCCCGAGGTCGTCGGCACCCGCGCGCACCTGTACCCCGGCTCGGAGGGCGTGATGGGGTGGGACGTCTCCGACACCGGTTTCCGGGTGGTCCTGGACACCGGCGTCCCGGACGTCGTGCGGGCCTACCTGCCCGCCGACGTGGACGCGCTGCTGGCCGCGCACGGCCTCACCGCGCGGGACGTGGCGGCGTGGGTCTGCCATCCGGGCGGCCCGAAGGTGCTGCACGCGGTCGCCGAGAGCCTGGCGCTGCCCGAGGGCGCGCTGGAGCTGACCTGGCGGTCGCTGGCGGACACCGGCAACCTGTCCTCGGCGTCGGTGCTGCACGTGCTGCGCGACACGCTCGCGCTGCGTCCTCCCCCGCCGGGCACGCCGGGGGTGCTGATGGCCATGGGGCCGGGCTTCTGCTCCGAGCTCGTCCTGCTGCGCTGGTAGGGCGCGGATGTCGCCGCAGGCCCTCGCGCAGATCATCGACCCCCTATCATTCGGCGCCATGTCACCCTGGTACGTCCTTCTGGTGCTCCTCGTCGGCGCCGAGCGCGTCGCCGAGCTCGTCGTGGCACGCCGGAACGCCCGCTGGAGCCTCGCCCGGGGCGGCGAGGTGTTCGGCCGTGGCCACTACCCGTGGATGGTCGCCCTGCACACCGGCCTGCTCGCGAGCTGCCTGCTGGAGACCGGCCTGGCGCACCGCCCCTTCGTCCCCGCCCTCGGCGTGCCCATGCTCGTCCTGGTGGCCGCCGCCCAGGGCTTGCGCTGGTGGTGCATCACCGCGCTCGGCCGCCAGTGGAACACCGAGGTCATCGTCGTGCCCGGCCTGCCCCGCGTGACGCGCGGCCCCTACCGGCTGTCCTGGCTGCGCCACCCCAACTATGTGGCCGTCGCCGTGGAGGGCGCCGCGCTGCCGCTGGTGCACGGGGCCTGGGCGACCGCGGCGGTCTTCACCGTGCTCAACGCGGTGCTGATGGTCGTGCGCGTCCGCTGCGAGGCGGCGGCGCTCACCACGCTCGCGCCGGCCCGCGCGCCCGGCGAGGCGGCCGCGTGATCGACGTGCTGGTCGCCGGGGGCGGGCCCGCGGGCCTGGCCACCGCCATCCACGCGGCGCTCGCCGGTATGGAGGCCGTGGTGGTGGAGCCCCGGGCCACGCCCGTCGACAAGGCGTGCGGCGAGGGCCTGATGCCCACCGGCGCCGCCGCCCTGCGCGCCCTCGGCGTCACCGCGCCCGGGCGCCCGTTGCGCGGCATCCTCTACGCCGACGAGCGCCACCGGGTGGGCGCGGAGTTCCGGCACGGCCCGGGCCTCGGCGTGCGCCGCACGACCTTGCACGCGGCCCTGGCCGGGCGCGCGGCCGAGGTCGGGGTGAAGCTCGTCCCCGGGCGGGTGGAGGGGCTGCGCCAGTACGAGGACCACGTGGAGGCGGTGGGGATGCGGGCGCGCTGGCTGGTGGCGGCCGACGGCCTGCACTCGCCGCTGCGCGCCCTGCTCGGGCTGGAGCTGCCGGCCCGCGCGCCGCGCCGGTACGGGCAGCGCCGGCACTACCGCCTGGCCCCCTGGACCGACTTCGTCGAGGTGCACTGGGCCCGGGGCGGCGAGGCGTACGTGACGCCCGTGGCCGACGACCTTGTGGGCGTGGCCGTGCTGAGCGGCGAGCGCCGCCGCTACGACGAGCACCTGGCGGCGTTCCCCCACCTGCTGGCCCGGCTGGACGGCCCCGCCGCGACGCCGGTGCGCGGCGCCGGGCCGCTCAGGCGCCGGGTGCGCGCCCGCGTGGCCGGGCGGGTGCTGCTGGTCGGCGACGCCGCCGGGTACGTGGACGCCCTGACCGGCGAGGGGGTGTCGCTCGGCCTGACCTCGGCCCGCGCGCTGGTCGCCTGCCTGCGGGCCGGGCGGCCCGAGGCGTACGAGGGGGCGTGGCGGCGCCTGTCGCTGCGCCACCGGCTGCTCACCGAGGCGCTGCTGGCCGCGCGGCGGCGCCCCGGCACGGCGCGGCTGGTGGTCCCGGCGGCGCGCCGGCTGCCCGCCGTGTTCGCCGCCGCCGTCAACGCGCTGGCCTGAGCCGGGGTCAGCGGGGAGAGAAGCGCTCGCGGCGTACGGTGACCTTCCTGCCCTTGATGGTGCTCTGGCGCAGCGAGGCGATGACGTCGTCCGCCGCCTGCTGCGGGACCTCCACCAGCGAGAACCGGTCGGCGATCTCGATCGCGCCGATGTCGCGCCCGCTCAGGCGCGACTCGTTGGCGATCGCGCCCACCAGGTCCTGCGGGCGCACCCCGGCGCTGCGCCCGGCGCCCACGAAGATGCGGGTCATGCCGCTGGAGGACGCGCGGCCGCGCCGCTCCTCGCGCCCGCCCTGCTCGCGGCGCCCGCGGCCCTCGCGCTCCGGCCGCAGGGGAAGGTCCGGGATCTCCTCCTCGTCGGCGGCGGCGCCGCTGGCCTCGTGCGCCAGCTTGACCGCCGCCATGGCGATCTCCATGACGTCGAACTCGTCGGCCAGGGTGTCCACCACGACCCGGAAGTGCTCCAGGTCGTCCTCCAGGATGCTGGCCTCCAGGGCCGAGCGGGTCAGCTCCAGGCGGCGGGCGCGCAGGTCGGCGACCGTCGGGACCTTCTCGACCACGATGCGGCTCTTGGTGACCCGCTCGATGGTCTTGAGCATGCGGTGCTCGCGCGGCTCGGCCAGCGTGATCGCCACGCCCTCGCGCCCCGCCCTGCCGACCCGGCCGATGCGGTGGACGTAGGACTCCGGCGCGGAGGGGACGTTGTAGTTGACGACGTGGGTGAGCTGCTCGATGTCCAGGCCGCGCGCGGCGACGTCGGTGGCCACCAGCAGGTCGGCGGTGCCGGCGCGCAGCCGCGCCATCACCCGGTCGCGCTGCTCCTGCCCCATGCCGCCGTGCAGGGCCTCGGCGCGGTAGCCGCGGCCGTTCATCGTCTCGGTGAGCTGGTCGACCTCTTCGCGGGTGCGGCAGAACACGATCGTGGCCTCGGGGGCCTCGACGTCCAGCACCCGGCCGAGCGCGGCGGGCTTGTGCGCGCGGGAGACGACGTAGGCGCTCTGGCGGACGCGGGGCGCCTCGCCGGGGGCGGTGGACTCGCGCTCGATCTGGATGCGCACCGGCTCCTTCAGGTGGGCGCGGGCGATCGAGTCGATGCGCGGGGGCATCGTGGCCGAGAACAGCACGGTCTGGCGGTCCTCGGGGGTCTCCGTGAGGATGGCCTCGATGTCGTCGGCGAAGCCCATGTCGAGCATCTCGTCGGCCTCGTCGAGCACGACCAGTTTGAGCGATTCCATGCGCAGCGTCTTGCGGCCCATGTGGTCCAGCGCGCGGCCGGGGGTGGCGACGACGACGTCCACGCCCCGCTGCAGCTCCCTGAGCTGGCGCCCGATCGGCTGGCCGCCGTAGATCGGCAGCACGCGGGCGCCGAGTTCGCGGCCGTAGCGGTGGATCGCCTCCGACACCTGGACGGCCAGCTCGCGGGTCGGCACGAGCACCAGCGCCGTCGGGGCGCCGCCCTCGCGCTCCTCCCGCGGCATGCGCTGCAGGATCGGCAGGGCGAAGGCCGCGGTCTTCCCGGTGCCGGTGGCCGCCTGGCCGAGCAGGTCGTGGCCGGCCAGCAGCGGCGGGATCGCCTCGCGCTGGATCGGCGTCGGCTCCTCGTACCCCAGGGCCAGCAGCGCGCGCAGGAGCTCGGGCCGCAGCCCGAGGTCGGCGAAGGCCATGGTGTCCTCGGTGACGTCGGGGGTCATGATCGGGCTCCTCGTTCCAGGGCGGACGCGCAGGGGTGCTCCCCTACCAGGTGCTATGGTTCCAACCCGCGGCACGCCCACCGTCCGCCGGGGGCCCGCACCGGCGGCTTCGGCCGACCCGGGATGGCGCCCCCGGACGCGCCAGGCCGCGCTCCCTGTGGTGGGAGCGGTCCTTTGATGCCTACGGGACAGGAAAGCTTACTTCAGACCGCCGGGGGCCCGTATCGCCGCACGACGTCCCGCGGATCCGGGCGGGTGTCCGCGCCGCCGGTCCGGCCGTGATCCCACCCCCGATTCCGGACGGGGTCACGGCCGGGGCGACGGCCGCGCCGGCGTCCCGGGACACCGGCGCGGCGACGGACGGCGCCGCGTTCCCGGGGGGCCACGAATCCCGGCCGGGTCGGCGGACGCCGTCGCACCTGGTCGCTTCCCGACGCCTGGTCAGGAGATTTGCAGGTGTCTGTACTGAGAGTCACGTCTGCCCGCAAAAAGCGAAAGGTCCCGAAAATTCGCATTACCTGGTGACTGCTGAGAAAGAAGCGAATCCGCGGGACCCCTGGGACAGGCCCGTCATCTCCCGTCGCCGTGGTACGCGGGTCCGGGAGCGGCGGGGACGCTACGCGCAGTACTGCGACTGCTTGCCGATGATGCGGTAGACGCAGTCGGCGTACTCCAGGAAGCGCAGCACCGCCTCCTTGTTGCGCGTGGTCTGCGGGACGATCTGCTCATCGGGCGGGTAGAACCCCGGCGAGCTGCCGCGCGGGTACATCTCGAAGGTGTAGCTGAAGATCTTGTGGTTGAACCACATCCAGTCGTTGACGCTGCCGTCGGTGATGTACAGGTCGCTGGACTGCTCGGGGGTGTAGCCGTTGGTGCTCGCCATGTTGCGGCCGAGCGTGGCGAACGCGCTCGCGTCGTCGGCGGTCAGGCCGGGCGCGGTGTCGTTGTAGGTGTAGCCGTACGGCCACAGCACCAGCTCCGAGTAGGTGTGCCAGTCGATGTGGGCCTTGATCTGCTGGACGCCGCCCACGACCCGCCCTCGCACGAAGTTCGCCGCCGCGCGCACCTCGGTCGCGGACTCGGCCGACGGGCCGCGGTAGGTCTCGCTGGAGGTCGAGCCGGAGGACCCGCCGCAGCAGCCCCACTTGTAGGCCCAGTTGCGGTTCAGGTCGGTGCCGACATAGGACGAGCCGGAGTTCGGCTGCCGGTTCTTGCGCCAGGACCGGTAGGAGCCGGTGGCGATGTCGTACTCGCCGCCGTCGGGGTTGAGGTCGGGCAGGATCCAGATCTCCCGGGTGTTGATCAGGTTGGTGATCCTGGTGTCGGTCCCGTAGGAGCTGGTGAACAGGTTGAGCAGGTAGAGCGCCATCTCGACGGTCAGGTGCTCACGGGCGTGCTGGTGGTGGGTGAACAGCACCTCGGGCTCGTCCTCGTCCACGCCGGCGTTGTCGCTCACCTTGACGGCGATCAGGTCGCGGCCGCCGTAGGAGGTGCCGTAGCTCGTCTTCCTGAGCAGGTTCGGGTACCGGGCGACGAGCTGGTTGATCTCGGCGGTCATCTCGGCGTAGTTGTGGTAACCGGAGTCCGCGGAGGGGAAGTCCTGCGGGCGCGGCAGCGACGGGGCGAGCGGCCGCGGCAGCCGTTTGACCGTGTACCCGAGGTCCTTGATGGCGGCGACCTCGGCCTCGCTGGCGGTGACCACGACCGAGGCGGCGGCCACCTCGTCGATCGCGGCGCCGGTCCGCACCACGGCGGTCCGCTCCTGGGCCGTGCTCGGCCCCTGGACCAGGTACTGGTAGTTGCCCGGCGGCTCGGCGGCGGCGCCCACCGCGGTGACGCCGCTGGTCAGCAGCAGTGCCAGGACGGCGAACGCGACGTACAGACGTCGTCTCACGTGTTCCTCCCTCAGGCGCGCGCTCGGGGGTTTCGCCACGCGCCTTCACTGAGAGTCAGGCCGTGAGTCCGAACTTTGAAGACCCAAATTTTACGATTTATGTGACATGTCGAGGGAGATGGGCAGCGGCCCGGAACAGGCCCTGGCCTGGAGAACCCATGATTAACGCCCGACGTGGGGGTAACACACCCCCGACCGCAACGAAGCGGTCATACGCCCCACGACATCGAACCATCCAAGGAGTACTTGATGGCCCTCCCTGTCCTCACCCCCGAGCAGCGCCAGGCCGCTCTCGTCAAGGCGACCGAGGCCCGGCAGGCGCGCGCGGCGCTCCTCGCGCGCTTGAAGACCGGGGAGCTGACGCTGGCCCAGTTGTTCGACCGCGAAGACGACACGGCCAAGAAGATCAAGGTGTCGCAGGCCCTGCGCGCCCTGTCCGGGATCGGCCCCACCAAGGCCGCCGCGCTGATGGAGCGGGCCGGCGTGGACGAGAAGCGGCGCGTCGGCGGCCTCGGCGCGCAGCAGCGGCGCAAGCTCGTCGAAGCGGTCACCCGCTGAGCGTGCGGCACGGCCGGCCCAGGGTTCGGCGCACTGTCCGGCACGGCCCCGCCGATCACCGGCGGGGTGGCGTTCTCCCGGAGATCGCCACCGCATAGTCTCCCTGTGACGGACACCGCTGCGGGAGGCGACCACCTTTGAGCAAGCTCACCGACGACGAGCGCAGGGACCTGGCCGACATCCTGTCCAGCCCCGAGCTGAACCACCCGCGCGTGCACGCCGACCGCGAGGTGGGGCAGCAGCTGGCGGACTTCTTCCGCAGGGACATGCCGGACGTGGACGAGGTGGTGATCGGCCGGGTGTTCCTGCGCGCGGCGGTCACCATCACCCAGCTCGGCGACGCCGGGATGCCGGTCGACCAGATCGCGAACATCCTCACGCTGAGCGCTCTGGACCTGACCGCCCTGGAGCTCGCGCGGGAGCCGTAGACCGTCCGGAGACGACGGAACGCCCGGCCCCGCGTGGGGACCGGGCGTTCCGCCGTTCGCTCATCGGCCCGTCAGCCGACGACCTTCACGTAGTCGGTCGCCGACGACCCGTACAGGCCGCGCGCGCCCTCGAAGACGACCTTCCACGTGCCGGACCAGTAGGCCGGGATCCTCGTGTAGAAGGTCCCGTCCGGGTTGGTCCCGATCGTGTCAACGTACTGCCACCGGCCGCCGCGCGCGGGGTGGAAGTACACCTTGACGTCCTGCCAGCCGACCTGGCGCCAGCTGCTCCAGCGGTGGTCGTCGCGGCAGCGGCCGTCGCCGACGACGAAGACGTCGCCGTTCCACCACCAGTTGCCACGGCACCTGGCGGCGGTGAGCCTGCCTTCGAGCGTCAGCTTGCGGCCCTTCCTGACCGGCTCGGGGCTCGCGTCGAACCCTTCGATCCGCGTCGCGCGGGGGCCGCGGTACGGCTTGTGCACGGTCACGTGCCGGACGTGGAAGGAGGACTCGGCCTTGACGACCTTGCCGTCGCGTCCGGTCGCCTCGACGTACACGACCCACTTGCCGTCCGGGTCGTGGCGGTCCAGGACGACGCTCCGGGTCCAGGTCTTCCACTCCGCGCCACCGGCGGACGCCTTCGCGGCGCCGGGGCACGGGTTGCAGTCACGCGCGCCGCCCTGCCCCGTCGGCCCGAAGCCGATCTTGACGTCCGTGGCGTTCACGGTGTGGACCGTGGCCGTGACCGTGACGTCATCGGACCCGCGGATGACCACCGGGTCGGGGGTCACCTTGACGGATTCGATGCTCACCGGGTCGTCCGGCGCCGGGTCGGCCAGCGCCGGAGCCGCCACCGTGAGCACCGAGGCGCCCATGGCGGCCGCCACCAGAGCGGTGGCGATGCGTTTCATCATGCGGACTTTCCTCTCCCCGTAGAGAAAGGCATCCCAAGCGGGGGTGTGCCTACGTCATAGACGCTCTCAGGACGGGGAAAGTTGCCGGGAATCGCCCCACTGATTATTACAAAATGGACACTCCGCCACACAGGTTACGGCAGGACGTATGCCTATTTGTCCTATTTCCTAGCTACATGTCGGCGTGAGGTAGCACTTCGAGAATAATGCGAGTTTCCTGGATATATCACGCGCCATGTCCCATGTGCCCGTCTCACCTGCCGTGCGAACCGGCCCTCCCCGTCGGTGCGGGCCTTGGCGACGCTCCGCCACTTCCGGCCCCCGTGCTTCCTGAACTGCACCGTGACCCGCTGACCGGGGAAGGACCAGTAGTCATACCTGCCCGTGGGATCGACCCGCATGAGGGTGCCGGAGACGCGCACCCGCCACGCGCGCCCGCGCACCGGGGTCACGCGGACCCCGCTGAACATCGTGGCCTTGCGGAACAGGAACGTCGAGGAGGCCGTCGAGCGCGCTCCCCCGGCGTTCCTCGCGGTCGCGACCACCCGCCACCGGCCCGCCGGGTACCAGCGGGTGAGCCCGACCGGCGGATCGAACCGCCACAGCTCCCAGCCCGGCCCCGCGAGGCCGGCCACGGCGGCGCCCGAGCGGGCGGCCAGGGAGGGCCGCGCCGCGACCGCGGGCCGCGTGGCGGGCCTCCCACGGGCCGGGGGGCGCTTCCGCGGGGAGCGCTTCACCTGCGCCGGTGAGCGCTTCACGTGCGCCCGGGGGCGCTTCACGGCGCGGCGGCGTGCCGGTTCGACGCGCAGGGTGACCCCGTTCCTGCCGGAGGCGCCCCGGGCCACCACCTCGACGACCAGGCGGACCACGCCACGGGGCCGGGCCACCGGGCTCCTCGGGCGGATCCGCACCGACCGGATGGCCGGCCGCTCGGGAGCCCGCGCGGGCCCCGCCGCCGGAGTCCCCCGGGACGAGGGCGGGGGCGCCGCGGCGGGCGCCGCCGGCGCCTCCGCCAGGACCGCGAGCCCCACCAGCCCGGCCACCGAGGACGTGAGCAGACGTCTCATGGTCATGCGGTGGAGGCTAGGCACCGGCCGGTAAACCCCCGGAGCCCGACACGCGCCCCCTCGGGTAAAACACCGGCCGACGGGACGACGCCGGGACGACGCCGGGACACAGACGGGGACAGGACCGCCGGGACGGAGGGGGCCGCCGGTCAGCCCTCGTACATGGCGTCGATCACCTCGGCGTACCTGGTGTGGATGACGCGCCGCTTGAGCTTGAGGCTCGGGGTGAGCTCGAACGTCTCGGCGGTCCACTCGTCCGGCAGCAGGCGCCACTTCTTGACCTGCTGGACGCGGGCGAGCTTGCCGTTGGCGGCGGCGACGGCGGCCTCGACCTCCTTGAGCACGTCGGGGTGCGCGGCCAGCTCGGCGAGGGTGGTGAACTCGATGCCGTGCCCGCGCGCCCACACCGGGGCGACCTCGCCGTCCAGGGTGAGGACCGCCACGACGTAGGGCCTGCGGTCGCCGTAGGCGAGGGCCTGGCCGATGAGCGGGTGCTCCTTGAGGTAGTTCTCGGTGTTGGCCGGGGAGATGTTCTCGCCGCCCGCGGTGATGATCAGTTCTTTCTTGCGGTCGAGGATGCTGACGAAGCCGTCCTCGTCGATCGAGCCGACGTCGCCGGTGCGCAGCCAGCCGTCCTCGTCGATGAGCTCGGCGGTGGCCTCGGGGCGGTGCAGGTAGCCCGGGGTGTTGGCCGGGCTGCGGGTGATGATCTCGCCGTCCTCGGCGATGCGAACCTCGACGCCGGGGCCGGGCCGCCCGACCGTGCCGAGCTTGAACTCGCCGTCGCTGTTGGCGGTGAACGCCCCGCTGGTCTCGGTCATGCCGTACACGTCCAGGACCTTCATGCCGAGGCCGGCGAAGAAGCGCTGCACCTCCAGCGGCATGGGCGCCGCCGCCGTGGCCAGCCAGCGGGCGTTCTCGAAGCCGATCATGGACCGGATGATCGCCAGCAGGGCCGCGTCGGCGCGGTCGTAGGCCGCGGTGACCTCGGGGGACGGCGTGCGGCCGTACTGCAGCGCCTCCACGTACGCGAGGCCGGCGGCCATGGCGGCGCGCACCTGGTCCTGCTGTTCCTCCGGCTGGGTGCTGAGCAGCGCCTGCAGGCGGGCCATCATCTTCTCCCAGACGCGCGGCACGCCGAAGAAGAGCACGGGCTTGACCTGGCCGAGGACGGCGCCGAGCTGGGCCATGTCGGTGCAGAAGTGGATGTGGGAGACCTTGAACAGCGGCAGGTACAGGCTGAGCACGCGCTCGGCGATGTGGGCGTAGGTCAGGTAGGAGATCTGCGGGCCGCGCTCGGGCAGCCGGGTCAGGCGGTCGGTGCCCACGACCTCGTAGAAGATGCCGGCGTGGGTGAGCGGCACGCCCTTGGGGTCGCCGGTGGTGCCGGAGGTGTACAGCACGCTGAGCACGTCGCCCGCGGTGACGGCGGCGGCGCGGGCCTCCACGGCCGCCGGGTCGCGCGCCAGCTCGCGCTCGCCGAGCGCGAGGAAGTCGTCCCAGCTCATGAACCGCTCGCCCTCGGGGGCGCCGGACAGCACGATGACCTTGCGCGGGCCGCCGGGCCCCGCCAGGACCTGCCGCCAGCGGTCGAGGTCGTCGGGGCCGCCGAGCACCGCGATGCGGGCGCCGACGTCCCCGGCGACGAAGGCGACCTGGTCGGGGGCGAAGGTCGAGTAGATCGAGCAGGCCACGCCGCCGGCGTGGACGGCGCCGAGGTCGGCCAGGACGTGCTCGCTGCGGTTCACCATCATGAGCGCGACGGCCTCGCCGGGGCCGAGGCCGAGCGCGGCGAAGCCCGCGGCGATCGCGAGGACGCGGCGGCGGGCCTCGGCGTAGGTCAGGGTGGTCCAGCCGCCTTCGGGCGCGGGGTCGGAGTAGGCTGGGGCGTCGGGGAAGCGCTCGGCCGTGAGCTTGAGCTGATCGCAGATGGTGCGGCCGGCGATCTCGGCCTCGATCTCGGAACGTTCCGCAATGACCCGGGGGTCGGCCATGTCGCGCCTCCTGGTGATCCCGCGTGCACAGGTGGCATGCATCGCACCACAGGCGTTCATGGCAGACAAGACCTCGCGGGTGAGAAGGGACGCCCCTCCTCCCGGCGGCCCCGGGGGGTGTCCGGACGGCCACGCGGCGTGATCAGGTAGACGGACAGCGAGCGCCCATATTTGTACAGTGAGCACTTTTTCGGATATTCAGGACAATCGGCCCATCTGGTCGGAGCGTGCCTGACGCCCGTCCGGAGGCGATCACGCGGTCTCGGGGGAGATCGCGGCACCTGAGCGAAACGGGGGCGTACCGGCATGTCCGTAGAGGCCGGCCAGCGCGCGCGGGAGAGAACGATCTTCGGTCATCCGCGCGGCATCGTCACGCTTTTCATGACCGAGATGTGGGAGCGCTTCAGCTTCTACGGGCTGCGCGCCATCCTGTTCTTCTTCCTGGTCGCCACGGTGTCCGGCGGCGGGCTCGGCCTGCCCAAGACCACCGCGACCGCGGTCGTCGGCGTCTACGGCGCGCTGGTCTACCTGCTGGCGCTGCCCGGCGGATGGCTGGCCGACCGGGTGCTCGGCGCGCGCAAGGCGGTGCTCGCCGGTGGCTGCGTGATCATGCTCGGGCACATCTGCATGGCCGTCCCGATCGAGGGGGCCACGCTGGTGTGGCTGGGCCTGGGGCTGATCGTGGCCGGCACCGGCCTGCTCAAGCCGAACATCTCGACCATGGTCGGCCGGTTGTACCCCGAGGGCGACAACGCGCGGCGCGACGCCGGATTCTCCATCTTCTACCTGGGCATCAACCTCGGCGCCTTCGCCGCCCCCTACGTCGTCAGCAACCTGGCCAAGGACGGCAGGTGGCACCTCGGCTTCGGCGCCGCCGCCGTCGGCATGGCCATCGGCCTGACCCAGTACGCCCTCGGCGGACGGCACCTGCGCGGGGCCGGCGACGAGCCGGGCCACCGCCTCACGCCGGAGGAGGGCCGCCGCTTCGGCAGCATGGCGGTCGCCGGGCTCGCGACCACGGCGCTCGCCCTCGGCCTGTGGGCGCTGTCGGGCACGCTCACCATCGACAGGTTCACGGTCGCGCTCACCGTGGTCACGATCCTGGTGCCGATCGCCTACTTCGCCTACATCCTGCTCGGCAGCCACAACCTGACCTCCGGCGAGCGGACGAAGATGAAGGCGTACGTCTGGCTGTTCGCCGCCGCCGCCGTGTTCTGGATGATCTACGACCTGGCCCCCACCGTGCTCAACGACTTCGCGGCCGAGAAGACCGACCTGCGGCTCTTCGGGCACTCCATCACCGCCGCGACCACCCAGTCGTTCAACCCGCTGCTGATCCTGATCTTCGTGCCGGTGTTCGCGGCCCTGTGGGTGCGGCTCGGCGCCCGGGTGGGGGCCGCGCAGAAGTTCTCCGCCGGGCTGTTCCTGGTCGGCGCGAGCTTCCTGGTGATGGCCTACGCGGCCCACCTGGCCCAGTCCGGCAGGATCTCGGTGTGGTGGCTGTTCCTGGTGTACCTGATCCAGGTGTTCGGGGAGCTGTCGCTCAGCCCGGTGGGCCTGTCGGTGACCACCGAGCTGGCCCCGCGCGCGTTCCGGAGCCAGATGCTCGGGGTGTGGTTCCTGTCGTTCGCCGTCGGCGACGCGATCGGCGGCCAGACCGCGCGGCTGCTCGGGCACATGTCCGAGCCCGCCTACTTCGCCACGCTGGCCGTGATCGCCGTGGCCGCCGCGGCGGTGCTGCTGGGCTTCTCGCGGCGGCTGCGCGTGCTGATGGGCGAGGTGCCGGCCTAGGCCCGCCTCACAGCGTGGGCGTCAGCGGCGCGCCGGGACGGCAGGGGACGGCGCCGGGGCCGAGCGTGCGGGCCACGTCCAGGCGGCGGACCGCCTCGGTGAGCGCCACCGGGGACATCGTGTAGGGCAGGCGCAGGTACCGCTCCAGCGTGCCGTCCACGCCGAACCACGGGCCCGGGGCCAGCCGCACGCCGCAGGCGGCGGCCGCGTCGGCCAGGGGCGTGGCGACCGGGGCGTCCAGGCACACCCACAGCGAGGCGCCGCCGCGGGGCAGGGTGAACCGCCACTCGGGGATCCGCTCGCGCAGCGACTCCACCAGCGCCGTCCGCGAGGCGGTGATCGTGCGGCGGCGCTCGGCCCTGACCTCCTCGACCCGCGCGAACAGGCGGGTCACCACGAGCTGCTCGAACAGCGGCGCGGCGATGTCGACCGAGGCGCGCACCGCGACCAGGCGCCGCACCAGCGCGGCCGTGGCGCGGATCCACCCGATGCGCAGGCCGCCCCACCACAGCTTGGACGCCGACCCGACGCTGATCACCCGGCCGTCGGTGTCGAAGGCCGCGAGCGGGGAGACCGGGGGCACCTCGTCGGTCGCCATCTCGGCCCAGCTCTCGTCCACGATCAGCGTCGTGTCGTGCCGGCGCGCCGCCTCGGTCAGGGCCGCGCGGACGGCGTCGGGCATCAGCACCCCCGTCGGGTTCTGGAAGTCGGGGATGACGTAGGCGAGCCGGGCGGCCGACTGGCGCAGGGCGGAGCGCACCAGGTCCATGGGCGGCCCGTCCTCCTGCACGCCGACGGGCACCAGCCGCGCGCCACGGGCCCGCGCCGCGTCCAGCGCGTGCGGATAGGTGGGCGACTCGACGAGCACGGGGTCGCCCGGCCCGGCGAGCAGGGACATCAGCAGGTGGGTGCCGTGCTGGGCGCCGAGCGTGACCAGGATCTGGTCGGGCCGGGTGGGCAGGCCCCTGGCGACGTACCGGGCGGCGATGGCCTCTCGCAGCGGCCGGATGCCCACCGGGTCGTAGCCGGTGCCGAGCCCGTAGCGGGGGTAGTCCTCGGCGGCACCGGCCAGGGCCTCGGGGAGCAGCGCCGTCGCGGGCGGCGCGGCGGAGTGCAGCGGGAGCCGGCCGTCGTCGCCGTCGGCGAACGTCCAGGGGTTCTCGGTGCCGAGCGCGCCGGGCGCGGGCAGCGCCGTCCAGCTTCCCGCGCCCTGGCGGCTCTCCAGGTAGCCCTGCTCGCGCAGCCGGTCGTAGGCGGCGGTGACGGTGGTGCGGCTGACGCCGAGGGCCTCGGCCAGGTGGCGTTCGGCGGGCATGCGCACCCGCGTGGGCAGGCGGCCGTCGAGCACGAGCGTGCGCACCGACCGGGCCAGGGCCCGGTAGTAGGGGCGTGCGCCGGCGGGGATCTCGACGAGCCTGGCGAGCTGCGGCCCGCTCAGATAGCGCTCCATAAGGCCACTTTCTAGGATTGGCCCTTTATGGGCAAGCCAATCAGATCACACCATTACCAGCATTATGAGCGAACTCTCCCTCCCGTACCTGGGATCTCTCCCCCAGCGGCTCCTGCGCCTGTACACCGGGCTCGCCCTCTACGGCGCCGGCGCGGCGCTGCAGGTCGAGTCGCACCTCGGCAACGGCCCCTGGGACGTGTTCCACCAGGGCCTGTCGGTCCGCACCGGGCTGTCCATCGGGACATGGATCATCCTGGTGGGGCTGGTCGTGATGGTCTTCTGGATCCCGCTCCGGCAGCGGCCCGGCGTCGGGACGGTCAGCAACATCGTCTTCCTCGGCCTGTTCGCCGACCTGACCCTCTGGCTGGCCCCCACCCCGGAGAACCTCGTACTGCGCTGGGCCTACCTGCTGTCGGGCGTGGTCTTCGTCGCCGCCGCCACCGGCCTCTACATCGGCGCCGGGCTCGGCCCCGGCCCCCGCGACGGGCTGATGACCGGCCTGCACCGGCTCGGCCTGTCCATCCGCGCCGCGCGCACGCTCGTGGAGCTCACCGTCCTCGCGGCCGGATGGCTGCTCGGCGGCACGGTCGGCGTGGGCACCGTGGTCTTCGCGCTGACCATCGGCCCGCTGACCCAGTTCTTCATGCCCCGGATGCGCCCCCGCCCGCGACCGGCGCCGGGGGACGTCCCGCCGCAGGGATCGTGACCCACATCCCGCCACGGGGTACTAGCGTGACGGCATGCGGATCGAGGACTATGCCATCATCGGGGACATGCAGTCGGCCGCGCTCGTCGGGCGGGACGGCTCGATCGACTGGCTCTGCCTGCCCCGGTTCGACTCCCCCGCCGTCTTCGCGTCCCTGCTCGGCGGCGAGCGCAACGGAAGCTGGTGGATCGGCCCGGCCGGCCCCGGCCGCCGCCTCAGCACGCGCCGCCGCTACCGCCCCGGCACGCTGATCCTCGAAACCGAGTGGGACACCCCCGAGGGCACCGTCCGCGTCACCGACTTCATGCCGCCCCGCCAGGCCAACCCCGACCTGGTGCGGGTCGTCGAGTGCCTGGCCGGCACCGTCGAGATGGCCACGCAGATCCGCATCCGCTTCGACTACGGCCGCATCGTGCCCTGGGTGCGCCGCAGCGACGGCGTCCTGCAGGCCATCGGCGGCCCCGACTCGGTCTGGCTGCACTCGCCGGTCCCGCTGCAGGGCGGCGACTACGCCCACCGCGCCACGTTCCGCATGAGTGCGGGCGACCGGCTGCCGTTCGTGTTCACCTGGCACCCCTCCCACTCCCCCAAGCCGCACGACATCGACCCGATCGCGGAGCTGGCCGAGACCGAGGCCATCTGGACCGAATGGTCCGACCAGTGGGAGCCGCGCGGCGCGGCGCGCTGGCACGACGCGGTGTCCCGCTCGCTGATCACCCTGAAGGCCCTCACCTTCGCCCCGACCGGCGGCATCGTGGCCGCCCCCACCACCTCCCTGCCCGAGGACCTCGGCGGCGTGCGCAACTGGGACTACCGCTACTGCTGGCTGCGCGACGCGACCATGACGCTCGACGCGCTGATCGGCGCCGGCTACGTCGAGGAGGCCCGCGACTGGCGCGAGTGGCTGCTGCGCGCCATCGCCGGCCGCCCCCAGGACCTGCAGATCATGTACGGCGTCGCGGGCGAGCGGCGCCTGCCGGAGATGGAGCTGTCCTGGCTGGACGGCTACGAGGACTCCCGGCCCGTGCGCATCGGCAACGCCGCCGTCGACCAGCTCCAGCTCGACGTCTACGGCGAGGTGATCAACTGCCTGTACGTCTCACGGGCCTCCGGGCTGCCCGCCCAGTCGCGCACCTGGGCGATCCAGCGCTCGCTGATGGACTTTCTGGAGTCGCACTGGGACGAGCCCGACGAGGGCCTGTGGGAGGTGCGCGGGCCGCGGCGCCACTTCGTCCACTCCAAGGTCATGGCGTGGGTGGCCGCCGACCGCTCGATACGGCAGGTCGAGCGGTTCGGCCAGAGCGGGCCCGCCGACCGGTGGCGCGCGCTGCGCGAGCGCATCCACGCCGAGGTCATGGCCAAGGGGTTCGACGCGGAGCGGAACACCTTCACCCAGTCCTACGGCTCGGAGGAGCTGGACGCGGCGCTGCTGCTGATCCCCCAGACGGGCTTCCTGCCGCCCCACGACCCCCGCGTGATCGGCACCGTCGAGGCCGTCGAGCGCGAGCTGATGTCGGACGGCTTCGTGCTGCGCTACCCCCTCGCCCAGCGCAACGCCGTCGACGGCATCTCCGGCGGTGAGGGCGCGTTCCTGGCGTGCAGCTTCTGGCTGGCCGAGGCACGGGCCATGATCGGCAGGCGGGACGAGGCGGTCGAGCTGTTCGAGAAGCTGCTGTCCCTGCGCAACGACGTCGGGCTGCTGGCCGAAGAGTACGACCCGCGCTACGGCCGGCTGGTCGGCAACTTCCCGCAGGCGTTCAGCCACGTCCCGCTGATCCACGCCGCCCACACCCTCTCCCTGCCCGAGGGCGCCCCGCACCGCCACGCCGGCCTGCTGGGCTAGCGGCCCCGGGCCAGGTCGGCGAGCATGCGGGCGAACTCGGGTGGCGGGGCGACGACCAGGCGGCGCTGGCCGTCCTGGACCACCAGGTCGGCCTGGATCTTGGTCAGCGTGCCGTCCTTCCACCAGTAGACGTGCGGGCTGAGGCCGTCGTCGCGGGCGCGGTACTCGCGGCGGGCGTGCAGCCACAGGCGCTCGATGGCGCGCATCACCGACAGCCCGCCGATCGGGTGGACGATCATCTCGCCGGGGTGCGGCATCGCGACCATGACGCCGTCGGGCGACACCAGCAGGTAGTCCTCGATGCGGCGCAGGTGCACCGCGGCGCCGGAGTCCGAGCCGGACATGATCCAGACGGGCGTGCCGTCCAGGTCGGCGCGCTCGGAGGTGAGCCGCTCGTCGGCCAGCACGTTGGCCGCCGCCAGGTCCAGGGCCTCGGCGGGGGTGACGGGCCAGCAGAACGCCTCCTCCGGGCGCACCGGCCTGCCGTAGACGGTGAGGATCTCGACCAGGTCGGAGCCGAGGTGGCGGCCGATCAGCCGGGAGGGGTCCTCCCGCAGGTCGTCGGCGCGCACGAGGCGGGTGCGCAGGAGGGGACGCACGCGGGCCAGGTCGCACACGTCGGGCAGGTGGTCGCCCCGTTCGACCGCGCGGGTCAGATGGCCGGCGGCCAGCGTCGGCCAGTCCTCGCGGGGACGGCGCGCGACCTCGCGGCGCAGGCCCGTGAGCGCGACGGCGACCCGCCGGGGGCCGGACAGCACGAGCGTGGCGCCGTCGGGGGTGAACTCCCACGAGTACCCCAGATCGTCGGCGACCAGCGCGAGCAGCGAGTCGAGGTCGACGTCCTCGATCGCGCGCCGCGCGCCGGCCCGCCGGTCGCGGCGCCGCCTGAACAAGCCCACACGAGGCTCCCAACTACCGCTGTCTTCCCCCGGACCGACGCCTACATTGCCGTCGCAGGGTCGCGGAACAGGCAAGTCAAAGAGCACGATTCCGTATCAATAACCGCGTCCGCCCCCATCCAGGCGGTGAACTGTGGTGAGCCGTGCCCGACCGGCAGCCCCGCGATCATGGGGACGCCCAGCGGGGCCAGCCGCTCGATCAGCACCGCCATCGGGTCGCCGCAGTCCACCCAGGAGCCGAGCACGATGCCCGCCACCCCGTCCAGGCATCCGGCCTGAAGGAGCTGGGTGAGCATGCGGTCGACGCGGTAGGGCTCCTCGCCGACGTCCTCCAGCAGGACCAGGCGCCCGCGCCCGCGCAGGGCGTACGGCGTGCCGCACAGGGCGGCGAGCAGCGCCAGGTTGCCGCCGGTCAGCGGGCCCTCGGCGCGGCCGGGCACGATGACGCGGTCCCCGGTGATCGGGCCGGGCGCCTCGGTCTCGAACAGCGAGGCGCGCAGGTGGGCGAGGGTGGCCGGCTCCGGCCCCTCAAGGTCGCCCAGCGTCCGGCAGGCCGGCATCGGCCCGAAGCAGCTCGCGACGCCGAGACGGGCGGCGAACGCCTGGTGCAGGGCGGTGATGTCGCTCGACCCGAGCAGGATCTTGGGGCGGGCCGCCTCCATGGCGGGCCAGTCGAACAGCTCCAGCAGCCGGGTGGCGCCGTACCCGCCGCGGGCGCACACCACCGCGCGGTAGGCGGGGTCGCACCAGGCCTCCTGCAGGTCGGCCGCCCGGCCCGCGTCCGATCCCGCCAGGTAGCCGCGCCGGTGCATGACCCGCGGCATGACCTCGACCTCAAGGCCCGCCTCGGTGAGCACCTGGCGGCCGTGCGCGAGGCGGACCGGGTCGACGGGGCCGGAGGGGGCGACGATCGCCACCCGGTCGCCCGGCCGCAGGCGCGAGGGCACCCACAGGCGCCGGCCGCTCACCGGACCGCTCCCGGGACCGATGGGACAGAAGAGACAGATGACACGGAGACAGGGCACGGCGCGGGGACGAGGCCCGCGGCATCAATGGCGGCGATGCCCCGCGAATCGGGTGAAACTTCCGCCATGGTGAGTACTCTTACCCAGGTGACGCCATGCACCACCGAGAGGCGGGGCGTAGCCGGTTCGTTCACCTCGCAAAGGGTGTCAGACTGTCCTCACTTATGCGACCCCCGCCCCACATTCTCGTGGTCAACGGCATCAAGGTCCGTCGACCGGTGTTCGTGCTCGGCGCCCCGCACTCCGGCGCGAACCTCCTCGCCCGTGCGCTGAAACGCTCCCCGGGCTTCCACGTCACCATCGGCCGCGCCGCGGTCGCCCACGTGGTGTACGCCTTCGCGCGGCGGCCGTCGATCATGCGCAGGAAGGGCGGCGGCGCGGTGCGGGTGCTGCGCGACGCGCTCGCCGAGGCCTGGCAGATCGTCCCCGGGGCCTGCGCCGACTGCCCGGCGGTGTGCCGGGAGGCCGGCGCGGTCGGCGGCGGCGGCCCGTGCGCGTCCGCCGGCGCCGTCGTCCGGTTCGGCGACGCCAACCCCGACCTGCTCTACAGCGCGCCGATCCTGCTGCAGGCGTTCCCCGACGCCCGGCTGGTGCAGTTCATCCGCGACGGCAGGGACGTCGCCGCCGACATGCTGGCCGACCGGGCCGCCATGACCTGGGCCAGGCCGGGCCTGCTCAGCGACGAGACCGAGTTCCCCAACCCGTTCCTCGGGGTCAACGCGGGCGAGCACCGCGACAAGTGGTCGCGCATGGACCCGGCGGGCAAGTGCGCCCTGCGCTGGCGCAGCGCCGTGCGCCTGAGCGCCGCGCTGCGCCAGGAGATGCCGCGCGAGCAGCTCCTGACCGTCCGCTACGAGGACATGGCCGCCTCACCGGCCGAGACGCTCGCGTCGGTCTCGGCCTTCCTGGAGGCCCGGGTCGCC
This sequence comes from Sphaerisporangium siamense, assembly GCF_014205275.1. Taxonomy (NCBI): domain Bacteria; kingdom Bacillati; phylum Actinomycetota; class Actinomycetes; order Streptosporangiales; family Streptosporangiaceae; genus Sphaerisporangium; species Sphaerisporangium siamense. The sequence continues at coordinate 5,448,119 of NZ_JACHND010000001.1, read as the reverse complement.
ACGGTCGGCCTGTACGGCGCGGCGGCCCCCCGGGTCGGGGTGTGGCGCTCCGGGCTGCGCCCCGAGCAGGCCGCGCTGGTGGAGAAGATCGCCAAGGACGAGCTGGGGCGGCTCGGCTACCTGTGAGACGGCCGGGGGTCCGCGTGGCTCACCGCTGGTGCTCGAACTGGGTGCGGTACAGCTCGGCGTAGGCGCCGCCCCGGGCGAGCAGGTCGTCGTGCCGGCCGCGCTCGGCGATCCGGCCGTCCTGGACGACCAGGATCATGTCGGCCTCGCGGATCGTGGACAGGCGGTGCGCGATCACCAGGGACGTCCTGCCGGCCAGCGCGGTCTTCAGCGCCCGCTGCACCGCCGCCTCCGACTCCGAGTCCAGGTGCGCGGTGGCCTCGTCGAGCACGACCACCCGCGGAGCCTTGAGCAGGAGCCGGGCCAGCGCCACCCGCTGCTTCTCGCCGCCGGACAGCCGGTAGCCGCGGTCGCCGACGACCGTCTCCAGGCCCTCGGGCAGCGCCTCGACCAGGTCGGCGATCTGGGCGGCCCGCAGCGCGTCCCAGATCTCCTCGTCGCTCGCCTCCGGCCGCGCGTACCGCAGGTTGGCGCCCATGGTGTCGTGGAACAGGTGGGCGTCCTGGGTCACGACGCCGATGGTGTCGCGCAGGGAGGCCAGCGTCGCGTCGCGCACGTCCACGCCGTTGATCCGCACCGTGCCGCCGGTGACGTCGTACAGCCGGGAGACCAGCGAGGTGATCGTGGTCTTGCCCGCGCCCGACGGGCCGACCAGCGCGACCAGCCGCCCGGGATCGGCGGTGAAGTCGACGCCCTTCAGGACCTCCTGGCCGGGCCCGGTGTCAGGGCGGGCCACCGACTCCAGCGAGGCCAGGGAGACCTCCTCGGCCGAGGGGTACTGGAAGCTCACGTCGTCGAACTCGATGGTGACCGGCCCGCTCGGCAGGGGCCTGGCGTCCGGGCGTTCGGCCACCATGGGCTTCAGGTCCAGCACCTCGAAGACCCGGTCGAAGCTGACCAGCGCGGTCATCACGTCCACGTGCACGTTGGACAGGCTGGTCAGCGGCCCGTACAGGCGCATGAGCATGGCGGCGAGCGCGACCAGCGTGCCGATGGCGAAGGCGCCGTCGACGACCAGCACGCCGCCCACGCCGTACACCAGGGCGGTGGCCAGCGCGGCGACCAGGCCGAGCGCGACGCGGAAGACCGTGGCGTACATGCCGACGGTGATGCCGACGTCGCGTACCCGCCCGGCGCGCCGGCCGAACTGGAGCGCCTCGTCCTCGGGGCGGCCGTAGAGCTTGGCGACCATGGCGCCGGCCACGTTGAAGCGCTCGGTCATCATCGAGCTCATCTCGGCGTCGAGCTGCATCTGCTCGCGTGTGAGGCCGGACATGCGCCGGCCGACCCAGCGGGCGGGCAGGACGAAGACGGGCAGCAGCACCAGCGCGACCAGCGTCACCTGCCAGGACAGCAGCAGCATCGCGCCGAGCACCATGATCAGGCTCACGACGTTGGACACCACGGCCGACAGGGTGCTGGTCAGCGCGCGCTGGGCGCCGATGACGTCGCTGTTCAGCCGGGAGACCAGCGCGCCGGTCTGGGCGCGCATGAAGAAGGCGACCGGCATGCGCTGCACGTGGTCGAAGACCTCGGTGCGCAGGTCGTAGATCAGGCCCTCGCCGATGCGCGAGGAGTACCAGCGCTGCACGAGCCCGAGCCCGGCGTCCAGCACGGCCAGGCCCGCGATCACGAGGGAGATGTTGATCACGATGTCGGTGCGGCGCGGGATGATGCCGTGGTCGATGATCGCCTTCAGCAGCAGGGGGTTGGCGATCACGATGGCCGCGTCCAGGACGACGAGCGCGAGGAACGCGGCGATGTGCCATCGGTAGGGCCTGGCGTAGCGGGCGATGCGCGGGACGGTGCCCGGTGTCAGCCGCTCCTTGGTCACGGAGCTGTCCCGCCGCAGGGACCGCATCACCTGGGGGCCGTATCCGCCGCCCATTCCCCCGCCCAGCATCGACATCGTCGCCCTTCGCCGATCTTCTCCCCGTGTCTTATAAGCCCGGGATGCCCGTCATCTTCTTCGGGCGCAGCGCGCCGGCCGGTCGCGGCATTCCCCGATCAGCTCTCGGCGAACGATCACCCCGCGGACGGCGCCCGGCCGCCGGGGCCGTTCTCCGGCTGGTCCCGCACGGTTCGCGCGTTCTTCGTGCGCTCGTCGTTGCCCGGGCCGCCGTGGCCGCCGAACATGGTCTGGATGCGCATCACCTGCTCCGCGCGCTCGGCCGCGCTCTGCTCCTCCAGCGAGCGGCCCTGCGCGCCCCGCAGCAGGCGCTTGGTCGCCGCCGCGGCCGCCCTGTCGGTCGTCAGGAGGGCGGACGCGAGCCTCGCGGTGGCCGCCTCCAGCTCGCCCACGGGCACCACCTGTTCGGCGAGCCCGATCCTCAGCGCCTCCGCGGCCTCCACCACGCGGGCCGTCAGGCAGATCTCCAGGGCCCTGGACACGCCGACGAGCTCGACCAGCGGCTTGGTCCCGGTCAGGTCGGGGACGAGCCCGAGAGCGGGCTCCTTCATACAGAATTTGGCGTCTTCGCCGAGAATCCGCAGGTCGCAGGACAGGGCCAGTTGGAATCCGGCCCCGATCGCGTGTCCCTGAACCACCGCGATCGACACGATGTCCGGACGTCTCAGCCACAGGAACCCCTGCTGGGCCTGCCTGATCCGCTCGCCGGACACATCGGCGTCGAGCGCGGCCACGGACGCGAACGAGCCCTGCCCCGGTACGCCCTCCGGAGTGAACATTCGCAGGTCTATGCCCGCTGAGAAGGACGGCCCCTCGCCTCTGACCACGACGACGCGCACCTGCCCGGGCAACGTGTTGCCGATCCGGGCCAGGGCCGACCAGGTCGCGAACGTCTGTGCGTTCCGCTTGTCCGGCCGGTCCAGCGTGATCGTCGCGATCTCGCCGTCCACCTCGAAGCGCATGCCGATCTCCGCGAGCTCCTCGCTGCCGAGGGCCCTGTCAGCCTCGCCGCGCACCCCCGCGGAACGCGTCCGCGTTCCTCTCGTGCCCGGTCCGGCGCCCTCGCCCGCCGAGATCTTCGCCGCACTCCCCCCAACCGTCGCTTCCGGCATCGCTCGCTCCGTTCCTGCAGTCGCGGTCCCGCCACGCCCGAGTCTCCAGAATGAGATTCTATCGGCGTGTCGGGGACGGCCGCGGGCCGAACCTGCGAGCGGTGCGGTCGCGCGTTCGAGGCGGCCGCGTCTAGCGCTTCGACTTACCCCGGGTGGCCCCGCCGCGCCCGCGCAGAGTCACGCCCGACTCGCTGAGGATGCGGTGGATGAACCCGTACGACCTGCCGGTGGAAGCGGCCAGCGCGCGGATGCTCTCACCCGCGGCGTAGCGCTTCTTGAGATCGGCGGCCAGTTTTTCACGGTCGGCTCCGGTCACCCGGGTGCCCTTCTTCAGAGTCTCGGCCACGAGTACCTCCTGTAGTGCCAGACTTCCGCAGCGTTACTCACGCCATGATCAGTCATTTCTGCCGGATCGGCTACCTACTCCACGGGAAAAGATCCGTACCCGCTCAAATTAAGATCAGGCAAGTGCCACAAGATCGGAAAATTCATCGCTCCACGCGTCTTCCACTCCGTCCGGTAGCAAGATCACCCTATCTGGTTGCAGGGCCTCCACGGCGCCCTCATCATGCGTAACGAGGACAATTGCCCCAGAATAGGACCTCAACGCTGAAAGTACTTGGTCGCGGCTGACCGGATCCAGGTTGTTCGTGGGTTCGTCCAGCAGCAGGACGTTGGCGCTGGACAGCACGAGCGTGGCCAGGGCCAGGCGGGTCTTCTCCCCTCCCGACAGCACGGAGGCGGGCTTGTCGGCGTCCTCGCCGCTGAACAGAAACGAGCCGAGCACCTTGCGCAGTGTGACGTCCGGCACGTCCGGGCCCGCCGAGCGCATGTTCTCCAGCACGCTGCGCCCGCTGTCCAGGGTCTCGTGCTCCTGGGCGTAGTAGCCCAGCTTGAGGCCGTGACCAGGGCGGATCTCGCCGCTGTCGGGCTTCTCCAGGCCGCCGAGCATGCGCAGCAGCGTGGTCTTGCCCGCGCCGTTGAGGCCGAGCACCACGACCCTGGTGCCCCGGTCGACGGCGGCGTCCACGTCGGTGAAGACCTCCAGCGAGCCGTAGGACTTCGACAGACCCGTGGCCGTCAGCGGGGTGCGCCCGCAGGGGGCGGGGTCGGGGAAGCGCAGCTTGGCCACCTTGTCGCTGCGGCGCTCCTCCTCGACGCCCGCGAGCAGGCGCCGGGCCCGCCGCTCCATGTCCTGCGCGGCCTTGGCCTTGGTGGCCTTGGCGCGCATGCGGTCGGCCTGCGCGAGGAGCTGCGAGGCCTGGCGCTCGGCGTTGGCGCGCTCGCGCTTCCTGCGGCGCTCGTCGGTCTCGCGCTGGGCGAGATAGGCGGTCCAGCCGACGTTGTAGGTGTCGACGACGCAGCGGTTGGCGTCGAGGTGCAGGACGCGGTTGACCGTCGCTTCAAGGAGCCCGACGTCGTGGCTAATAATGATCAAGCCGCCCTGGTGCGATCGTAAAAAATCACGAAGCCACCCGATTGAGTCTGCATCGAGGTGGTTTGTCGGCTCGTCAAGCAGGAGAGTCTCCGCTCCGCTGAACAGAATTCGGGCCAGTTCGACCCGCCGGCGCTGGCCGCCGGACAGCGTCTCCAGGGGCTGCTTGAGCACGCGGTCGGGCAGACCCAGGCTGGAGGCGATCGAGGCGGCCTCGGCCTCGGCGGCGTACCCGCCGAGCACGTGCAGCCGGTCCTCCAGGCGGCCGTACGCGCGCACCGCGCGGTCGCGGACGCGATCGTCGGCCGAGGCCATGCCGCCCTCGGCCTCGCGCAGCTCGCGCAGCACCTCGTCCAGGCCGCGGGCCGACAGGATGCGGTCGGAGGCGAGCACGTGCAGGTCGCCGGTGCGCGGGTCCTGGGGAAGGTAGCCGACGCTCCCGCTGGTGGTCACCGTGCCCGCGGCGGGGAGGCCCTCCCCGGCGAGCACCTTGCACAGCGTGGTCTTGCCCGCGCCGTTGCGGCCCACCAGGCCGATGCGGTCGCCCGGGTTGACGCGGAAGGACGCCCCTTCGATGAGCAGGCGGGAACCGGCGCGCAGTTCGATGTCGGAGGCGATGATCATGATGAGGGAACACTCCCAGAACGGGGAAACGTCGGGCGGGGAACGTGCTGTCGGAAGGTGACGGGGGGCGCGGGACGGCCGCGCGGCTCGGCCCGCCTCCGTGAGTGCGCCGATCAATCGGGAGTGCGCATACGCCTAGTGTACGGCCAGCGTCCCCGCGAGAGCCCGTACCGGCCCCGCCACGAGGGAGAACCCCGCCGCGGACGCCGCGGGCGCCCCGCCACCCCGCCCCCCCCCCCACGAGGGGAGAAACCCGCCGCGAGCGGCGTGGGTTCCCCGCCATCCCCTCCCCGCCGCGGACGGCGGGCGCGGCGGGGACCGGCGACGTCCGTACGGGCGTCCTCGCAGGTCAGACCCGTCGCGACGTACAGTTGTCTGTGAGGCGCCAAGGGGTTCGCGGCGCCGCGGCGCGCGGCGGGCGCACCGCCCGCGCCGACCCCGCCGACGCCGGGCCGCAGGTCGCTTCCGCGGGCCCGGCCGGGCACATGGGCGCCGGGGGCGTCCGCACGGGAGGCACTCGTGGGCATCGGGCACGCACGCTCGCCGTCGCGCGACGCCGGCAGACGTCCCGGGCCGGGCGCGGACGGCCGGGGCGGCGTGATCCCGCGGAACCTCGCCCGCCGCGCCGGACCGGCGGCCGCCCTCGCCGTGGTGGCCGCGCTGGCGGGCCGGGCGGCCGGCCGGCGGCCGCTGCGGCGGGTCGCCGCCGTCGCCGCCACCCTGACCGAGATCAACGAGGGGCACGCCCGCCGCCTGGCACCGGCCGGGAACGACCCCGCCGAGATCGCCGGCCTCCTGGAGGCGCTCGGCGTCACGCTGGACCATCTCGGCCGCGAGCGCGGCTTCGCCGGCGACGTCGCCCACGAGCTGCGCCGCCCCATCACGGCGCTGCGCACGGAGCTGGAGGACGCGATCACCCACCCGGACGAGACCGACGTGACCGCGCTCGCGGCCCGCCTGCTGCCGTGCGCCGACCGCCTGGAGGCCATGGTGGCCGACCTGCTGGTGCTGGCCCGCACGCGGGTGCGGCGCGCCGGGCACCGCGAGCGGTTCGACCTCGGCGAGCGCGTCCACCGGGAGGTGAAGGACCGGGCCGACCACCGCCAGGTGTCCCTGGCCATCACCTCGCACGTGACCGTGGAGGCCGTGCCCGCCGAGATCTCCCGCGTGCTCACCAACCTGCTCGACAACGCCCAGCGCTACGCCAGGGAGAACGTGGGCGTGGAGGTCGGGCGGCGCGGCGCCGTCGCGACGCTCGCGGTGTCCGACGACGGCGTCGGCGTCCCCGAGCCCGACCGGCAGCGGATCTTCGAGCGCTTCACCCGGCTCGGGGCCTACCCCGAGCGCGACGGCGCGGGCAGCGGGCTCGGCCTGGCGATCGTCGACGAGATCGCCCGGGCGCACGAGGGCGGCGTCCACGTGGAGGACTCCCCGAGCGGCGGGGCGTGCTTCGTGTTCACGATCCCGCTGGTGCGCTGACGCTCAGCCCTCGCCCGGGTCGAGGACGCGGACGCGCACCGCGCGGAACAGCCCCGGAGCCGCGCGCAGCACCGCCAGGCGGGGGTCGGGGACGTCGAGGAACGGGCCGCCCGCCAGCGCGAACACCCCGGCGAGCCTCGTGTCCTCGCGCACGGCCTCCACCGCGCGCCGGTCCCCGCCGAGCACGACCGCCTCCAGGCGGGGCACCTGGGGGCCGAGCACCCGCAGCGCGACCTCGGCCGCCGCCCGCGCGGCCTCGCCGGCCTGCTTCTCCCTGCGCCGGGCGAACCGCTGCTGGGACCATCCCCCGGCCGCGCTGCGCCCGTGGACCTGCCGGGAGCCCACCTTGGAGTCCACCAGGCGCTCGCCCTCGAAGACGCCGGCCGCGTGCCCGCCCAGGCGCACCAGCAGGACTCCGACGCGCCGCGGCCGGATCGCGTGCGCCACCAGGGCCTCCAGCGGGGCCTGCCCCCGGGGAAGGGTGAGCGGTGGGAAGGGGACGTGGCACTCGGCCACCGCGCCGTCCGCGGCGCGCAGCACGACGACCGTGCTCTCCACGCTCTCCACGCCCTCCGCGCGCTCCACGACGGCTTCGGTGGGCCCGTGCCGGTCGGCGAACCCGCGCGCCCAGCCGGCCATGCGCTCCGGGGCGACCGAAACCCAGCGCCCGCCGCCGGCCGCGGGACGTGACGCCACGATGCCCCCTTCCGGCTCCGGGCGCGCGCCGCGCCGCGCCGACGGCACACCTTATCGCGGGGCGGCGGGCCCGGGCCCGCGGCGGCGAGGGCGGCGGCGGCACACGATCACGCGCCGTTACCCGTTTCCGGACTTCCGGTAAAGAAGTACTTTCCTTCCAACGCACAACGAAAAATGGGTGAATTTGCCCTTGTGGCTGGTAGATCCCGCTGAAAGCGCAGGACAATCGCGATGTGACGGTCCACAGTCCGACCTCCTCGGCCGCTTCACTCCCGGCGGCCGCCTCCGAGACCCGCTCCGCCCACCCGGCTCCGGGCGGTCTCCCGATGTTCCGGCCGATCGTCGACCTCGACACCGGCGGGGTCATCGCCGTCGAGGCCGCCGCGGGCGGCACGCCCGCGGGCTACTCGCGCGACATCGCCCCCGCCGTCAGCGCCGCCTACGCCGCCGGCCGCGAGGAGGCGCGGCTGCCCCTCGTGCTCACCGTCCCCTCCGGCGCGGTGATCGACGGCTCCGCCGCCCTCGCGCCTCTCCACGAGGCGATGCGCGCCACCCGGCGGCGCCCGCGCGAGGTGGTCCTCGTGGTCTCCGGCGACTTCCCGCCCGAGCACCGGCGCGGCCTGCTGGTGGGCATGGAGGGCCTGCGCACGATCGGCTACCTGGTGGCCGTCGGCGGCCTCGGCGCCTCGCACATGCCCCTGGACCTGATCGCGGACGCCTCGCCGTACGCGGCCGTGCTGTCCCCCGAGCTGGTCGACCGCATCCCCGGCGACCCGCGGCGGGGCGCGCTCGCCCGCGCCGTCGCCCAGATGGCCAAGGGCATGGGCATCCACGTGCTCGCGCCCCTGGTGCGGGAGGAGGCCCAGCTCACGATGCTGCGCCGCTGGGGCATCCGGCTGGCCCAGGGACCGCTGCTGGCCCCGATCGACTGGCGTCCCTCGCACGGCCGCGTGCACGTCCCGCTGCCGGTGCCCGCGGAGCCCGAGCCGTCGGCGATCGACCTCGGCCCGCGCGTGCAGGAGTTCCTCATGCCCGCGGTGACCTTCGGCACGCAGGCCACGGCGGAGGAGGTGGCCGACGCGCTCGCCGCCGAGCCGTCGATCACCAGCGTGATCCTGGTCGACGAGTACCAGCGGCCGCGGGCGAGCGTGGAGCGTGGCCGCTTCCTGCTGTCGATCGCGGGCCCGTACGGGCACGCGCTGCACGCCAAGAAGCCCGCGCACCGCCTGGCCGACCCGCCGCGCATCGTCCCCAAGACCACGCCCGCCATCGCGGCGATGCAGGTCGCGGGCAAGGACTCCGCCCGCGTGTACGACGACCTCGTGGTGGTGGACGAGGTGGGCCGCTGCATGGGCATCGTCCATGTCGGCGACCTCATCCGCCACGTCGCCGACCTGCGCCCCGCCGCCCCGTAGCGGACCGCCCGGAAGAATCGGGCCGCGGCCGCGCGTGCCGCGGGACAGGATGATCCATATCCGGGTGATCCACCGTAGGATCTGCGCTATGGAGACAGGTGCATGACGGAACGCGGCGACGTTCCCATGGGTGTCGACCCCTCCGTCCCGAGCGTGGCCCGGATGTACGACTACTACCTGGGCGGCAAGGACAACTTCGAGTCCGACCGCGCGGCGGCGGAGAAGGTGATCTCGCTGGTGCCGGGCATCCGCGAGATGGCCCGCGCCAACCGCGCCTTCCTCGGCCGGGCCGTGCGGCTGCTGGCGGAGCTCGGGATCAGGCAGTTCCTCGACATCGGCACCGGCCTTCCCACCCGGCAGAACGTGCATGAGGTCGCCAGGGACGCCGCGCCCGGCTCCCGCGTCGTCTACGTGGACAACGATCCCATCGTGCTCGCGCACGCCCGGGCGCTCCTGGCCGACAACGCCGACACCATCGTCGTGCCCGGCGACCTGACCGAGCCGCAGGGGATCCTCGGCGACCCGGCCGTCCGCGAGCACCTTGACCTGTCACGGCCGGTCGCGGTGCTGATGGCGTCGGTCCTGCATTTCGTGCCGGACGACGACCGGGCGGGCGCGATCGTCACGCGGTTCCGCGCGGAGATGGCGCGCGGGAGCTACCTGGTCCTGTCGCACGGCTACAGCGGTGACATCGGCGGCCCGACCGACCAGGAGGTGCGGGCGCTCTACGCGAGAACCGCCGGCGGCGGGGCCAAACCGCGGTCGCACGCGGACATCGCCGCCTACTTCGCGGGCATGGACCTGCTGCGGCCCGGGCTCGTGCCGGTGGCCGCCTGGCGGCCGCAGGTGGAGTGGGAGGCCGACTACGACCTGACGCGGCCCGCGATCCTCGGCGGCGTGGCCCGCGTGCCGTGACCGGACCCGCCGCCTTTACATCGTAGATTCGCTCATGGGCGGGCTCAGAGCCAGCCCTGGGCCTCGGCGCGCTGCACGGCCTCGATCCGGTTGCGCGCGTGCGTCTTCTGGATCGCCGCCGACAGGTAGTTGCGGACCGTGCCCTCCGACAGGTGCAGGCGCCGGGAGATGTCCATGATCGTGGAGCCGTCGGAGGCGGCCCTGAGCACGTCGCGCTCCCGTCCCGACAGCGGGTTGGGCCCGGCGCTGAGCGCCGCCGCGGCGAGCCCCGGGTCGATAACCCGCTCGCCGCGCAGCACCCTGCGGATCGCGGCGGCCAGCTCCTTGGCCGGGCTGTCCTTGACCAGGAACGCCGACGCGCCGGCCTCCATGGCCCTGCGCAGGTAGCCCGGCCTGCCGAACGTCGTCAAAATCATGACGCGGCAGCCGGGCGTCTCGGCGCGTATCCGGCCCGCCGCCGCGATGCCGTCCAGCACGGGCATCTCGATGTCGAGCAGCGCGATGTCCGGGCGGGCCGCCACGGCGACGGCCACGGCCTCCTCGCCGGTGGCGGCCTCCCCCACCACCTCGATGTCCGGCTCCAGCCCGAGCAGGGACGCGAGCGCGCCCCGGACCATGGCCTGGTCCTCGGCGAGGATCACCCTGATCATCGCGGTCTCCTCGGAGAAGGGCCCCACGCGCGGAGGGGAAGCCGGCGGGGGATTCTAGGTGGGCGAGTCTACGGGCGCGGGGACGACGACCCGCAGGCGGAACCCTCCGCCCGGCGCCGCTCCGGCGTCCAGCGAGCCGCCGGAGACGCGGACCCGCTCGGCCAGGCCGGTGAGCCCGCTGCCGGGCGTGTACGCCGCGCCCGGACGGCCGTCGTCGCGGACCTCCAGGACGGCGTCCCCGTCCCGGACGGCGACGGAGATCTCGCACCGGCGCGCCCGCGCGTGCCGGACGACGTTGGTCACGCCCTCCCGCACGGCCCAGCCGAGCAGGCCGTCCTGCTCGTCGGGCAAGGGAGTGCCCGCGGTGCGGACGGTGACCGCGACCCCGGCGGCGTCCAGCGCGGCGCGGGCGCCGTCGAGCTCCTCGGCCAGGCCGCGCCGGCGGTAGCCGGTGACCGCCTCGCGCGCCTCGCGCAGCGCCGTGCGCGCCACCTGCTCGATGTCGCGGATCTCCGCCGCGGTCCGCGGCGAGCCCTGCTCGGCCAGCCGCCCGGCCAGCTCGCTCTTCAGCACGATCAGCGACAGGGTGTGCCCGAGCAGGTCGTGCAGGTCCCTGGCGATGCGCAGCCGCTCCTCCCCCGCCGCCAGCCGGGCGACCTCGCCCTGGGCGCGGTGCAGCTGGACGAGCAGGCTCCGGGTGTTGCGCACGCTCATGAACAGCACCGACAGCGTGGTCATCTGCAGCAGCAGGAGCCCGATCGTGGCGGCGTCCGCCCCTTTGACCAGCCCCTCGGCCGTCACGACCACCGCCATGCCGGCGACGCCCGCGACGGCCCGCCGCAGCGGCAGCGCCATGCTGAGCAGGACCGTGACGTAGATCGGCAGCGCCAGCCAGCCGCCGCCGAAGACCAGCGGCAGCGTCACCGCCATGAGCACGGTCAGCGCGAGCAACCCGGGCGTCCACCGGCCGGGCTCGCCGTAGTCGGCGGGGCTGAGCACGGTGGCCACGTACGACGCCGTGAAGGCCGCCAGCGCGACCACCGCCCACGCCGCCTTGGCCCCGGTGATCTCGCCCGAGGTGACGTCGGTGATCGGGTAGAAGAGGTAGACCAGGCCCAGCGAGGTGCCGAGCAGACGCCTCCAGCGGGACGGCCGCTCGGTCCCGCCGAAGTTCAGCGTCCCGCCGATGCGGTCGCCGAGGCTCATGACGGTCAGCCCCGCGCCGTCGCCCTGCGGTAGGCCAGGACCGCCAGGGCGCAGAGCGCCGAGCTCCAGACCAGGATGCCGCCCACGGCCCCGGCGTGCGGGGCGGCGCCGGCGACGATCCGCCGGCCGATGTCGGCGTAGTCGTAGGACGGCAGCGCGCGGGCGACCATGCCGAGGGTGTCCGGCAGCATGTCGACGGGGAACCACAGGCCGCCGAGCAGGGCGAGGCCGAACATCCCCGCGATCGCCAGCGGCTGGGCGGTGTCCGGCCTGGCCAGCGAGCCGATGATCAGGCCGAGGGCGGCGAACGGGACCGTCCCGGCCCACATGACCGCGATGAGCGCCGCCCATCGCCCGGCGGGCAGCGTCACGTGCTGGGTCAGCACGGCGGCGGCCGAGACGAGCACCAGGGAGGGCAGCACCAGCAGCAGCGAGGAGACCAGCTTGGTGGCGATGACGGTCCGGCCGCGCAGCGGGGTGACCTGGAGCCGGCGAAGCCACCCGGCCTGCCGTTCCTGCGACCACGGCACGGCGGTGGACATGATCGACGCGGCCAGGGCGCCGTAGGCGGCCATCGAGACCATGAGCTGGACGCTCGCCCGCACGCCTGACGCCTCGTCCACCTCGCCGCCCCACAGGTTCGCGTAGAGCAGGTAGAGGCCGACGGGGAACGCCACGACGAAGATCGCGTAGCGCTTGTTGCGCAGCATGCGGAGCGCTTCGAGCCTGACGTAGCGCGGGAACGGGTTCGGGGCGCGCCCGGTGACGAGGGTGGGAGTCGGCATGGGGGTCGGCATGGGGGTCGGCATGGTCAGTCCTCCGCGTGCCGGGTGAGGGCGAGGAACGCGTCCTCCAGGGCGGCGTCCCGCACGCGCAGGTCGCGCACCCGCAGCGTGGTCCCACGGTAGAGCGCGTCCACCGTGGCGTCGACGTCGACGGTGCGCAGCCGCACGGTGGCGGCGTCGATCTCGACGGAGCTCACGCCCGGCAGCGCGTCCAGGCCCGCGCAGGACTGCCCGCCGAGCGCGAAGGAGACCGAGCCGCCGCCCGCGCCCGCCCTGATCTGCGCGGGCGTGCCGTCGGCCGCCACCCGGCCCCGGGTCATGACGATCACGCGGTCGGCGGCCGCGTCGGCCTCCTCCAGGTAGTGGGTGGCGAACAGCACCGTGCGGCCCTCGTCCGCGTAGGCGCGCATGCTCTCCCAGAAGGCCCGGCGGGACTCGACGTCCATCGCCGTGGTGGGCTCGTCCAGCACCAGCAGGCCGGGGGCGCCCGCGACGGCCAGGGCGAACCGGACGCGCTGCGCCTGCCCGCCCGACAGCGCCCCCGCCCGCCGCCCGGCCAGGCCGGTGAGCCCGGCCATCTCCAGGACGTCCGTCAGCGGGAGCGGCGCCGGGTACAGGCGGCGGACGAAGTCGACCGTCTCGCGGACGGTCAGCTCGGGGATGAGGGCGCCGTCCTGCAGCATGGCGCCGACCATCCCGGCCGCGACGGCCTCGTCGGGGGTGCGGCCGAAGATCTCGACGCGGCCCGCGCCGGGGCGGACGAGCCCCAGCAGCATGTTGATCGTCGTGGACTTGCCGGCGCCGTTCGGTCCCAGGAGGGCGACCGTGCGCCCGGCCTCCATGGTGAGGTTCAGCCCGTCCACGGCGGGCACCTCGCCGTAGGTTTTGCTCACGTCCGTGAAGGTGATCGCGTTCATGAAGTCGACCCTAGGCAGGGGCGGGGACGGTGCTCAGTGCCCCTTCTCCGGCGTTCGCGATGACATTCGTCATCCCGGGCGGACGCCGCGGCCGCCCGCACGCGGCGGGGCCAGCGCGGTGCCGGTACGGGGTCAGTACCGTCCGGACAGCAGCGCGCCGGCGTCCGGCACGTAGGTCTTGAGGCCGAGCTGCTTCAGCATCTGGTAGACGGTGCACACCGCGGCCGACACGACGGGCTTGCCGATGGCGTCCTCCACCTCCTGGACGGCCTCCAGGGAGGGCATCTGCACGCACGCGGAGAGCACGACGGCGTCGGCGTCCTGGTGGTCGAGATCCTGGACGATGTCGGTGAGGACGCGCGGGTCGCGCGCGCCGACCTCCAGGTTGTCGGGGATCTCCAGCGCGATGTAGTCGGTGACCGTGATGCCCTCGTGCTCGATGTACTCCACGACCGCCTTGGTCAGGGGGAGCATGTAGGGCGCGATCAGCGCGACCTTCTTCGCGCCGAGCGCGTTCAGCCCCTCGATCAGGGCTCCCGCGCTGGTGACGACCGGTGTGTCGGCCCCGGCGCCGACGGCGCTCTCCCGCAGCCGCCGCTGCGAGTCGCGGTGGTAGCCGAGACCACGGCTCATGATCGCGACGAGGCAGGCGTAGCCCATGACGTCCACGCGGGCGTCGGTCAGCTCGACGGCGCAGCGCACGGCGTCGTCGTCCATCGCCTCCAGCTGCTCCTTGGTCACCTCCGTCATCCGCATGCGGCTGGAGTGGAAGGTGAAGCGCTCGGGCTCGACCCGCTCCCTGGCCCGCAACATGGCGGGGATCTCGGTCTCCATGGTGATGTTGGAACTGGGAACGATCTGGCCGATCCTGATACGGCGGGGGATCACGGTCCTCCTTCGGTGGTGGTGTCGGGGGCGCCGCGGCTCAGGGGTGGGCGACGACGGGGTTGACGAGCCGGCCGATGTTCTCGATCTCCAGCTCGACGACGTCCCCCGGGCGCAGGAACTGCGGCGGGACCTGCGCGGCCCCGACGCCCGACGGCGAGCCGGTCGCGATGACGTCGCCCGGCTCCAGGGTCATGCCGGAGGTGATGTCGGCGATGAGGTCGGCGATGGAGAAGAGCATGTGGCGGGTGTTGGACTTCTGCTTCACCTCGCCGTTGACGCGGAGGGACACGTCGAGGTCCTGCGGGTCGCCGATCTCGTCGGCCGTCACGATCCACGGCCCGAGCGGCGCGTAGGAATCCTGGCCCTTGGAGAAGAACCACTGTCCCGAGCGCCGCTGGTCGCGGGCGCTGATGTCGTTGGTGATCGAGTAGCCGAACACGTGCGCGAGCGCGTCCCCGGCCTTGACGCCGCGCGCGGTGCTCCCGATGACGACGGCCAGCTCGCACTCCCAGTCGAGCTGCTCGGTGAGCGCGGCGTTGTGCAGGATCGGCTCGCCCGGCCCGACGACCGCGGTCGCCGGCTTGGAGAACAGCACCGGCCGGGTGGGGAGCTCCTTGGCGGTGTCCAGGGAGCGGCTCGACTCCGCCACGTGCTCGACGTAGTTCAGCCCCACCCCCACGATCTTCCCGGGCCGCAGGGGGGCGCGCAGGGTCACGTCGCCGAGCCGGTGCGCCGTGCCCGCGGGCCAGGCGCCGCGGTGCGCGGTGAGCAGGTCGCGTGCCGTGGCGAGCGCGGTCTCGTCGGCGACGTAGCCGCCGGTCGTGCGCGGCAGCGGCCGGCCCGCGGCCTCACCGAGGGCGGCGAGGTCGATGACGTCCTCGCCTTCGAGCGCACCGGCGCGCGGCTCCAGGCCGGCGGTCTGGAAGGTGAGCAGTCGCAATGGAACTCCTTGGGGATGGGGTGGAACGCCGGGCGAGGACGGCCGTCGCCGCGGACGGGGACCGCGGGGGCGGTCAGAGGACGGGCTGGTGGCCGCCGTCGGCGGAGTACGCCTCCTCGGCCCACAGGTCCAGCGAGTGGATCATGGGGAAGTCGTTGAAGGAGAACAGGCAGGCGTCGTCGGCGTCGTCGTCGTTGGCGTGCTCGTGCCAGGCCCAGGAGGGGACGGCGAAGATGTCGTTCTCCTTCCAGTCGAACCGGCGGCCCGCGACGATGGAGTGGCCCCGGCCCTTGGCCACGTGGTAGATGACCGAGCCGGTGTGCCGGTGCGCCTGGGTGGCCTGGCCCGGCCGCAGCAACTGCATGTGGGCGCCCATGGTCGGCATGACCGAGCCGCCGGTGACCGGGTTGACGTACTCCATGATCACCCCGTCGTAGGGGGTTCCCTCGCTGACCTTGGCCTGGTCGAGCAGCGCCTGGTAGGTCATGTCCCAGGGGTAGGCCAGCAGCGGGGAGTACCGCTTGCTCCAGCTCCTGCGGTCCGGCTTGAGCACGCCCGCGCCGTGCCGCAGCAGCGAGGTGTTGACGACCGCGCCCGGCACCTGGTGCAGCTCCGGGTGCACCTCGTAGAAGTTGGCGTCAAGAGCGTTGATCAGGGGGATGTCCAGGCCGTCCTGCCAGATGACCGGGTTCTCCGCGGAGTCGTTGCCGTGCTCGTGCCAGGTGCCCTTGGGGGTGATGGCGAAGTCGCGCGGCCCGACCTTGAGGCGGTCCCCGTCGACGATGGTCCACGCGCCCTCGCCCTCGATGACGAAGCGCAGCGCGGCGGCGGCGTGACGGTGCGCCGTCATGGCCTCCCCCGGGTTCATGATCTGCAGCCCGGTGTAGAGGAGGCCGACCGCGGCGCTGAGCTCCCTGCGGCCCTCGTTGACGAGCATGACCACCCGCCGTCCCGC
The DNA here is from genome assembly GCF_014205275.1 of Sphaerisporangium siamense. Classification (NCBI taxonomy): domain Bacteria; kingdom Bacillati; phylum Actinomycetota; class Actinomycetes; order Streptosporangiales; family Streptosporangiaceae; genus Sphaerisporangium; species Sphaerisporangium siamense. Next base: position 5,432,067 of record NZ_JACHND010000001.1, on the reverse strand, counting down.
GTCGTCGCCGCTGACCAGCGAGGCCGACTTCAGGACCAGGGGCCGCAGGTCCTGGTAGCGCCAGTGCATGGGGACCGAGCGGGGCTGGGGGTACCAGGGCTCGATCTCGTTCGCCACGGTCCACAGGGCTCCGGCGTCGAACTTCCCGAGTTCCGCGTAGTACCGCTCGAGTTCCTCGGTGTCCTGGACGCGGGAACGGCCGATGACGTCCTCTCTCATGGCTTCCCTTTCATTCGTGCGCATCCGACGGGTGCGTCTCGTGGTCAGGTGGGGTCAGGTGGGGCCGGTCGCCGTCAGTCGCCGTCGCCGGCGCGCGGCGCGCGCACGGGGTGCTGGTCGGCGTGCGCCCGGGTGGTCTCGGCGCCCGGCCTCGCGGTGTTCGCGGGCGGAGGGTCGTCGCGCAGCAGCACCACCGGCCGCCGGCTCCGGGTGTCGACGCGCAGCTCGAAGATGTCGAAGCGGTTGTAGTGGCCGATGATGTCGTGCATCTGCTTGGGCTGGATGCAGCGGGACAGGTCGATCTCGGCGTAGACGATGCCCTCCTCGTCGATGAGGGGCTCGGTGATGAGCCGGCCGTCCGGGCCGAACACGCCGGAGAACGCGCTGTGCTCCCGGCTCAGCAGCTTGCGCGCCTCCTCGTCCCCGCCCGCGACCGTGTCGATGATCTCCTCGGACACGGTGGAGCAGGCCACGATGTTGAAGACCTTGCCCTCGAAGGCGTGCGCGGCGGCGCGGACCTTGATCGCCTCGACCATGTCGTAGTCCTCGGGCGCGACCGGCAGGGCGATGTAGTTGGCGACGTGGACGAGCTCGCCCTGCGCCAGCAGGGTGAACCTGGCCAGCGTGTTGGTGTTCTCGCCGCAGGCGAGCACCCCGAGCGGCCCGACCTCGGTGTCGTGGACGCGCAGCGAGCTGCCGTCACCGTTGGCCCAGGTGAGCTTCTCGGCCCAGGTCGGGACGAGCTTGCGGTGAACGCCGAGCAGCTCGCCCCTGTCGTCGATCACGAGCACGCTGTTGTAGAGGGTGCCCGCCCCGTAGCGCGCGCGTTCGTTGACGCCGATGACGACGTGGCAGCCGTGCTCCCGGGCCGCGGCGCGGATCGCGTCCACGTGCGGCCCCGGCACGTCCACGGAGGCCCGGTACAGGCGCTCGAACCACGGGCCGCCCTGGACCGGGGTCATGGTCCAGTTCCAGTACGGGTAGCCGGGGACGAACACCTCGGGGAAGGCGACCAGCTCGGCCCCGTTGCGCGCCGCCTCGGCGATCAGCGAGCGCGCCTTGGCGACGGTCGCGTCCGGGTCGAGGAAGACCGGTGCGGCCTGCACGGCGGCGGCGACGAACCGCGGGTAGCTCTTGATGCCCGGCGCCTCTGTCCGTCCTGTCATGCCAGTGCCGCCTTGGAGTTGCCGGCGACCCAGCCGCCGAGCACGGTCGGATCGATCTTGACGTCCAGCACCATGGGGCCGCGGGGGTCGCCGAGCCAGTCGCGCAGCTCCTCCAGGTCCTCGACGGCGCGGACGGTGACGCCGCGCGCGCCGGCGGAACGTGCCATCGCGGCGAAGTCGCGGTCGGGGAAGCGGACCAGGTCGACCGCCAGGCCGATCGGCTCGAACCGGTGCACCTCGGCCCCGTAGGCCGAGTCGTCGTACACCACGACGAGCAGCGGCAGGCCGTGGCGGACGGCGGTGTCGAGCTCCTGCGGGCTCAGCATCATGCCGCCGTCGCCGACGGCGAGGACGCTGATCCGGTCGGGACGGGCCACGGCGGCGCCGACGGCGTTCCCGAGGCCGAGGCCCACGCACTGGAAGGCCTGCGGGTAGAGGAACCCGGCGGCGTCGGGGGCCGACAGGTACTTGGCCGGCCAGCCCATGAAGTGCCCGGAGTCGATGGTGACCGTGCGCTCGGAGGGCAGGATCCGGTCCAGGGCGAGGGTGAACACGCGCGGGTCCAGGCCCCGGCCGCCGTCGGCGGGCGTGAACTCCTTCGCCGGGTCGTGCCCGCGGATCCGCGCGGCGACCTCCGCGGTCCTGAAGCCCGGCCGGTCGCCGGGCCCGAGCTCCTCGTACAGGGCGCGGGCGGCGACCCGGGCGTCGGCCTGGATCGCCACCGCGGCGGGACGGTGCGCGCCGATCGAGCGGGCGTCGACGTCCACCTGGACGACCGGCACGCCGGGGGGCGGCATCCGGTCGTTGCCGGTGGTCCAGGCGTTCAGCCCGGCGCCGAACGCCAGCACCAGGTCCGCCTCGGCGAGCAGGCCCGCGGCCAGCGGCGAGGCGAAGCTGCCCGAGACGCCGAGGTCGAACTCCGCGCCCGCGAACAGGCCCTTGGCGGGCGCCGACACGGTCAGCAGCGCGCCGATCCGGCCGGCGAGGGCGAGAAGCTCCTCACGGGCGCCGGCCCGCACGGCCCCGCGTCCGCCGAGGACGACGGGCCGGGCGGCGGCCCTGACGAGCTTCGCCGCCTCGGCGATGGCCTCGGGGTCCGGCCAGGGCGCCGAGGGCGGGGCGATCCCCTCTCTGACGGCGGCGCCCGCGGGCACCTCGGCGTGGACCAGGTCGAGCGGGACCATCAGCACGACGGGACGGCGCTCGACCGCGGCGCGGCGCAGGGAGCGCCGCAGGTCGTCCACGGCGGTCGCCGCCGAGCGGACCGTGGTGGCGCCGGCGCCGAGCGCGGTCACCACCGCGGTCTGGTCGATGTTGAGGTTGCCGTGGAGGGAGAGCCTGGGGGTGTCGATGACGACGACGACCAGCGGGGTCCTGCTCTTGACCGCCTCGGTGAGCGCGGTCAGCCCGTTGGTGAGCCCGGGGCCCTGCGAGAGCATGGCGAGGCCGGTCGCCCCGGTCACCCGCGCCCAGCCGTCGGCCATGCCGACCGCGCCGGCCTCGTGGTTGGCGCCGTAGTAGGCGACGCCGGCGGCGCGGGCGGCGTGGACCAGCTCGTAGTTGCCGCTGCCCGGCAGGCCGAACATCACCGGGACGCCGAGGTCGCGCAGGGCCTGGCCCATGGCCTCCAGGACGAGGGGCATCAGGCCACCTCGGCGGGCGCGGACGTGAGGTCCCCGGCGGCGGCCGCGTCGCCGGGGGCGCCGACGATCAGGCGCGCGACGTGCCCGCGCAGCCGGGCGAACCGGGGGTCCTCCTTGGTGGTGACCTGGTCGCGGGCACGGGGAAGGCCGACCTCGACGATCTCGCGGACCCGCGTCGGGCGCTTGGACAGCACGACCACGCGGTCGGCGAGGTACACCGCCTCGTCGATGTCGTGGGTGACCAGGACCACGGTGACGTCGAAGGTGTCGCGCACCTGCAGCATGAGGTCCTCCAGCTCGGCGCGCGTCTGGGCGTCGACGGAGGCGAACGGCTCGTCCATCAGCAGGACCTTGGGCCGGTAGGCCAGCGCGCGGGCGATGGCGACGCGCTGCTGCATGCCGCCGGAGAGCTGCCACGGGTACACGTGGGTGAACTCGGCGAGGCCCACGGCCTCCAGCGACTCCAGCGCCAGCCGGCGCCGTTCCGCCTTGCCCATCCCCTTGGCCCGCAGGGGGAGGACGACGTTGTCCAGGACGGTCATCCAGGGCAGCAGGGATCGCGTGTACTCCTGGAAGACCAGGGCGAGCGTCTCGGGCGGGTCGTCGATCACCGTCCCGTCGAGCACGGCCCTGCCGCCGGTGGGCGGCATGAGCCCGGACAGGCACTTCAGCAGCGTCGTCTTGCCGCAGCCTGACGGCCCGACGATGCAGACGAACTCGTGAGGGTTCACCGTGAAGGTGAGGTCGTCGATGGCGCGCACGGCGCCGTCGCCCTCACCGTAGGACTTGGACAGTCCTGCGACCTCGAGCATGTGTCTTCTCCGATCGGCTGGTCGCGGAAGGTCAGCTCGACGCGACCGGGGGTGTCGTGCCGGCGGCCGTCCCCGCCGGCCGGGGCGTGGGGGCGGCGACGGCCTCGCCGAGGGCGGTGGCCCGCCAGCCCTTGTGCCAGGCGAGGAGGCGGCGCTCGGCCAGGACGAAGAGGAAGTTGGTCAGGTAGCCGATGACGCCGAGCAGGATGATGCCGGCCCACATCTCGGGGATGGCGAAGGTCTGCTGGGACAACAGCACGAAGTACCCGAGGCCGTTGGTGGAGGCGACCATCTCGGACACGACCATGAGGATCAGGCCGATCGAGAGGGACACCCGCGCGCCGACGAAGATCTGCGGGCTCGCCGCGGGCAGGACCACGCGCCCGATGCGCTGGGCGCGGCCGATGCCGTACACCCGGGACATGTCCAGGAGCAGCGGGTCCACGCCGCGGACGCCGTCGATGGTGTTGAGCAGGATGGGCCAGAGGGTGCTGAAGGCGATGATGAACACCTTCATCCCGTCGCCGACGCCGAACACCACGATGGCGATGGGCAGCAGAGCCGGCTTGGGCAGGGAGCGGAAGAAGTCTAAGATCGGGTCCACCGCCCGGCGCAGGGCCGGGGCGGTACCCAGCACCGTGCCGAGGGCGACGCCGAGGACCGCCGCGACGCAGAAGCCGGCGAGGAACCGGCCGAGGCTCGGCAGCACGTCGGTGATCATGCGGTCGGAGAACCACGTGTCGTAGAAGGACACCGCGATGGTCCGCAGGGACGGGAAGTATGCCGAGGTGGACGATGCTGAGGCGAACCACCAGACCAGCAGGATCGCCACCGGCAGCCAGGCCTCGGCCGCGAGGCCGAGCAGGCGGCGCCTCATCGGCCGGCCTCCACGCGCTGGGAGTGGTGCCAGTGCAGCAGGCGTTTCTCCAGGTATCGGAAGCACACGGTGATGAGCCAGCCGAGGATGCCCGCGACGAAGATGAGGGCGTACATCGCGGGGGTGTCGTCGGCGTACCTGACCTGGTTGATGCGGTACCCGAGCCCGGCGGAGCCGACGATCAGCTCCGTCGCGATGGTGACGACCAGGGCGATCGTCGCCGCCAGCCGCAGGCCGGTGGCGATGTACGGGGCGGCGCTCGGGACGACGACGTACCGGTACCGCTCCAGCCTGCTCAGCCCGTACGCGCGCGCGGTGTCGCGGGCCACGGGGTCGACGTCCTGGGCGCCGTAGATGGTCTGGAACAGCACCGGCCACAGCGCGGAGAAGACCACGAGCCAGATCTTCATCTGGGTGCCGGTGCCGAGCACCAGCACCGCGAGCGGCAGGATCGCCACGGGCGGGATCGGCCGCAGGAAGTCGATGAGAAGCCGGCTGCTGCGGAAGGCGAACCGGGACGAGGCGATGCCGAGCCCGAGCGGGATGGCGATCAGCGTGGCGAGGCCGAATCCGGCGAGCCAGGCGTACGTCGTCTCGCCCATGGCCGTCCAGAAGCCCGCCTGGGTCACCTCCCGTCCGAGCGCCCGGCCCGTCGCGGTGATGGTGGGGAAGTGCGTGCCCACCACGCCGCTGCGGATCACGAGCTCGGCCGCCACCAGCACGCCGACGACCGTCGCCGTGGGCAGCACCCAGGGAGGGGCCGGACGGGTCGTGCCGCGACCGCGCAAGGGAGGGGCGAGCACGGCGGTGACCTCCGGTGGTGCATGAGTACGCGGAGACGCCATGGCGCTCCTCCTAAATCAGTAAACAGCTCAACGCACTGAGGTGTTAGGTATACTCAGCCAGGCGGGAGCGCCTGTCAAGAGGCCGGTCACCAATCGGACACTTGACAGCCTTCTAGGACACGGGGCCAGGTAAGGGGTAAAGGGCGCAGATGACCAAGAACAGCAAGTCGTCGAAGGTCACGGAGACGGGCGAGGCATCCGGGGTGCCCATGGCGGGGTGGCTGGAGCCGCCACAGCCTCAGGACCTCGTCGTGACGTTACTCGCCGACAACGTCCGTCACCGGCTCGACAGCGTGTGGTCGGGCGGCCTGGTCCGGCTGCTCGGCGAGTTCGGCTTCTCCGTCGGCGCCTCCCGTGTGGCCCTGACGCGGCTGGCCCGCCGCGACCTGATCTCCCGCGTGAAGAACGGACGCCTGGTCGCCTACCGCCTGACCGAGCGCACCGAGCGCGTCATCGCCGAAGGCGACGACCGGATCTTCCGGCTGGGCCGCGAGGAGCTCTCGCCGCAGCGGATGACGGTCCTGTGGCACACCCTCCCCGAGGACTCCCGCCTCGAACGCGCCCGCCTGGCCCGCCGGCTGCGGTTCCTGGGCTTCGGCTCGGTCCAGGACGCGACCTGGATCTCGCTCGGCGACCGCGAGCCCGAGGTCGTCAACCTCGTCAAGGACCTGGACATCGACCGGTTCGTCAGCCTGATGACCGGCGAGCCCTCCCCGGGCTTCGGCCTCGGGCCGTTGATCGAGCGCGCCTGGGACCTCGCCGGCCTCACCGCGCGCTACGAGACGTTCCTCGCCGAGTTCTCGCCCTACGGCGCGGAGCGGGGGCGCCGTGAGCTGACGGACGGCGAGGCGTTCCGGGTGCGCACCAAGCTCGTGCACAACTTCCGGCAGTTCCCCTTCCTGGACCCCGGGCTGCCGTCCGGCGGCGCGGCGCGGGAACAGTCCGTCGAGCTGTTCCACGTGGTCTACCCGGCGCTCAAGGAGCAGGCGCACCGGCACTTCGACCTGCTGGCCACGCCGGACGAAGGGGTGCGCTAGGGCGCGCCGGGAACGGCTCAGTCCGGGAACAGCCGCACCTGCCCGCTGCCGGCCGACCGGTGCCGCAACGCCTGACGGGCGATCTTGCCGTTGGCCGTGCGCGGCAGCCTGTCCAGGAACTCGATCACGCGGGGCGATTTGTAGCCCGCGATCCGCTCGGTGACGAACACCTGCAGCGCGCGGGCCCCCTCCTCCCCCGGCGGCAGGCCCTCCCCCGGCACGACGTAGGCCTTGACCACGTGCCCGCGCAGCCCGTCCGGGCGCGGGACGACGGCGCACTCCCTGACCTGGGGGTGCTCCAGCAGCGTCTCCTCGACCTGCATGGCGGAGATGTTGTACCCGGCCGAGACGATCACGTCGTCGGAGCGCCCTTCGAGCCAGTAGTACCCGTCGGCGTCCCGGCGGGCCAGGTCCCCGGTGAGGTTCCACCCGTTTCGCACCTGTTCGGCCTGCCGGGCGTCGTCCAGGTACCGGCAGCCCGTGGGGCCCTTCACGGCGAGCAGCCCGGTCCTGCCGTCCTTGAGCTCCGTCCCGTCGGCGCCGAGGATGGTGGCCCGGTACCCGCGGACCGGCTTGCCCACCGAGCCCGGCCGCGGCGGGTCGGCGCCGGTGCTCATGAAGGCGTGCAGCATCTCGGTGGACCCGAGGACGTTGACCAGGGAGATGCCGGTGGCCTCATGGAAGGCCAGCCAGGTCGCGGCGGGCAGCAGTTCCCCGGACGACACCGCCACCCGCAGCGTGGCCACCCGCCGGGCCAGGTCCGGCTCGTGGTCGCGCAGCCAGGTGCGGTAGACGGTCGGGACCGTGAAGCAGATGGTGGCCGCGTGCTCCTCCACGGCCCGCAGCAGGGGCTCGGGGCCGCCCTTCTCCAGCAGGACCACCGAGCCGCCGCAGTGGATCGGGTAGCAGGCCAGCGCCAGCAGTCCGAACGTGAACGCGATGGGCGCGCTGCCGGTGAACACGTCGCCGGGCGCCGGGTTGAGCGCGGCCCCCTGGAAGCAGGCGCACATGGCGGCGAGCTCCCGGTGGGTGTGCACGGCGGCCTTGGGGCGGCCGGTCGAGCCGGAGGTGAAGGCGATCAGGCAGGGGTCGTCGGCGAAGGTCGGCACCGTCGCGAAGTCGTCCGGCCGGTCCTCCATGAGCGCGTCGAGGTCGATCAGCGGGCCGGCGCCCGGGTCCGCCGCGTCGCCGTCCGTCCCGCCCCACGCGGCGATCCGGGACAGCTCCGACCACTCTCGCGCCGCGATCAGCTCCCCCGCCGACCGCCGGTCGCAGAGCGCGACCTCGATCGCCGCGTGGCGGGCCACTTCGGCGAGCTCCCGGGCCTTGAGGTGCGGGACGAGGGTGACGGCGACGCCGCCGGCCTTCATGACGGCGTACCAGCAGGCCACGAGCATCGGGGAGTTGGGGCCGAGGAGCAGCACCCGGTTTCCCGGCACCACGCCGAGATCGTCGCGCAGCACGGCGGCCACGCGGTTCGCGGCGGCCTGGAGCTCGGCGTAGCTCCAGCTCGTCTCCTCACCGATCAGGCAGGGACGCGGCCCTGCGCCGCCGGCCACCCGGTCGTCGAGCAGCCACTGCGCGCAGTTGAGCCGGTCGGGGAGCCGCAGGTCGGGCAGCTCGTAGCCGAACTCGGGCCACTGGGATCGGGGCGGCAGACGATCGAGGACGAAGGTGTCCACATGGGCACTGTCCTGGAACATCAACCACTCCTTTGCCATATCAACCCCTATGGCACGTTTTGCCCACGGGTCATGATAGCCACCCCCATATCGCCGGTGCCGGACGGGAGGCATAATGCTAAACTTGTCACCTCAGTGATCTGTTAACTATTCTGCAGGGGTCCCCCACCGAAAGAGGCATCGATGACCGCAGACGTCCGACCTGCCGCCGATGTGCAGACCTTCCCGATGCTCGTCAACGGACGGGGCCGCGCCGCGCTCTCCGGCCGCACATTCGACAGCGTCGACCCGGCGAGCGGCCGGGTCTGGGCCCGTGTCGCGGACGGCGACGCGGCCGACGTCGACGCCGCGGTGCGCGCCGCCGCCGCCTCGCTCGACGGCTCCTGGGGCGCCTTCACCGGCTTCGACCGGGCCCGCGTGCTGCGCCGCGCCGGTGACCTGATCACCCGTGACCTGGAGCACCTGGCCGTGCTGGAGTCCCGGGACAGCGGGCGCCTGCTCAAGGACACCCGCGCGCAGGTGGGCTACGTCGCGGAGTGGTTCCACTACTTCGCCGGCCTGGCCGACAAGTTCCAGGGCGAGACGATCCCCACCGACCGCGCCGACATGTTCGTCTACACCCGCCACGAGCCCGTCGGCGTCGTCGGGGCGATCATCCCGTGGAACGCCCCCCTGCTGCTGCTCGCCTGGAAGCTCGCCCCCGCGCTGGCCGCCGGATGCCCGGTGGTGGTCAAGCCGTCCGACCACACCCCCGTCACCGCGGTCGAACTCGGCAGGACGCTCGCCGAGGCGGGCCTGCCCGACGGGGCCTACAACGTCGTCACCGGGTACGGCCCCGCCGTGGGGCAGGCCCTCACCGCGCACCCCGGCGTGCACAAGATCGCCTTCACCGGCTCGACGGCGACCGGCATCGCCGTGGGACGGGCCGCGCTCGGCAACATGACCCGCCTGACGCTGGAGCTCGGCGGCAAGTCCGCCAACGTCGTGTTCGGCGACGCCGACGTGGAGGCGGCGGTCAACGGGGCGATGAACGCCGTCTTCATCGGCTCGGGGCAGACGTGCATCGCCGGCTCGCGGCTCCTCGTGCACGACTCCCTGTACGAGGAGGTGCTGCGCCAGGTGGTCGAGCGCACCCAGGCCATCCGGCTCGGGTCGCCCACCGACGAGGACACCCAGATGGGGCCGCTCGTCAACGCCGCCCAGCACGAGCAGGTCCTGGCCCGCGTCGCGCAGGCGCGCGCCGAGGGCGCGACGGTGGCGTGCGGCGGCGAGGCGGTCGAGGGCCTCCCGGGGCTCTTCGTGGCGCCGACCGTGCTGACGGACGTGACGCCGGACATGGAGATCGTCCAGGAGGAGGTCTTCGGCCCGGTCGTGACCGTGATGCGGTTCTCCACCGAGGACGAGGCGGTCGAGCTGGCCAACGGCACCCGCTTCGGCCTGGCCGCGGGGGTGTGGACCCGCGACGTGCACCGCGCCCACCGGGTCGCGCACCGGCTCAGGGCCGGGACGGTGTGGGTGAACACCTACCGGGCCTACTCCCCCGCCGCGCCGTTCGGCGGCTACGGGCTGAGCGGCATCGGCCGGGAGAACGGCTTCGAGGCGATGCGCGACTACACCGAGCTGAAGACCGTGTGGGTGGAGCTCACCGGCGCCACGCGGGACCCGTTCTCGGTGCGCTGAACGCGAGGACCCCGCCGGACGGAGCGTCCGGCGGGGTCCTGTGGGGACGGCCGCGCGCCTACACGAGGCGGACGCCCTTCTTACGCAGGCGCGGCAGGACCTCGTCGGCGAAGTACGGCAGTTCCTTGACGTAGTCGAAGAAGGCCAGCGTCGTGCCGCCGACCCCCGCCCCGTACATCGCCTCCAGCTCGGCGGCGACGTCGTCCGGGGTGCCGACCAGCGGATAGCTGCCGTGCCCCGCGGCGAAGCGCCAGCGGTAGCCGGCGAGCATCTCCTTGGAGAACGACTGCGCGTGGGTGTTCTGCAGCGCCATCAGGTTGTCGACCGCGTCCCAGTCGGCGTTCTCCTCGGAGTACCAGCGGTAGAACTCCCTGGCCTCCTCGCGGGTCGGCCGGCAGACGACGTGGCTGGAGGTGAGCATGCCGACCGTCCTGCCGTGCGCCGCCGCGGCCTCGGTGACCCGGGCCCGCACCTGCGCGGCCATGGCGAGGTCGATGAAGGGCGTGAAGATGAAGTCGGCGTTGCGCGCCGCGAACTCCCTGCCCTGCGGGGACGCGCCGGCGTTGAAGATCGGCAGCGGCCCGGCGAACGGCTTGGGGTCGCTCGCCGCCCCCTTGAGGGTGAAGTACGTCCCCTGGTGATCCCAGGATCCGGGTTCGGTCCACAACCGCCGGACGAGGTCGAACCACTCCTGTCCGAGCGCGTATCGCGCGTCGTGCCCCTCGGGCAGTTCCACGCCGAAGGCGTCGTACTCGGGCTTGTTCCACCCGGCCACGATGTTCAGCCCGGCACGTCCCTGGCCGATGTGGTCGAGCGTCGCCATCTGCTTGGCGGTGACGAGCGGGTGGTTGAAGGCGGTGTGGATCGTCGAGAAGACGGTGATGCGTTCGGTCTTGGCCAGCAGCCCCGCGGCCCAGGCGATGGGCTCCAGGACGCCTTCGTGGAAGTTCGTGTCGCCGCCGTAGCCGATCCAGCGGGCGATGGGGAGCAGGAAGTCGATGCCGGCGGCGTCGGCGAGCCGCGCCATGGCCAGGTTGTCCTCCCAGCTTCCCGACCAGCGCTCCGGCACCTTGGTCACGGCCAGCCCGCTACTGCAGTTCGCCGAGAAGATGCCGAGTTTCATGCCGGTATCCCGCAACAACGGCCGGGTCATACGCGCTCCCAACGATTAACACGTCACTCTGGTGATGCGTTGACCATTGAATCGGCGGAGATGCCCACCGTCAAGACCGGCGGCATATCGTTGACACCTCGCCGAAGTAGTGCGTAACTTGTCCCCACTCCGGGTGGCCGGCGCCCCGAGCACTTCTCATCAGAACTCCCACCCGCAAGGAGTGGTCCATGCGCAAGCTGGCCAGCGCGGTTCTTCTCATCTGCGTCGCGGCCGCGGCCTGCGGCGGCACGGCCGACGAGGCGCCCGGGGCGGGCGGAACCACCACCGTCAAGGTCGGGATCATCCCGACCATCGACGTCGCCCCTCTCTACCTCGCGAAACAGAAGGGCTTCTTCACCAAGCACGGGCTGAACCTGGAGCTGAAGGAGGTCCAGACGGGGGCCGCCGCCACGGCGGCGGTGATGAGCGGCGAGTACCAGTTCGGCTTCGCGGCGCCCGTGCCCGAGATCCAGGCCCAGGCGAAGGGGCTGCCCATCACGGTGATCGCCGGGGCCATCGCCCAGGGCGACCCGCTGAGCCAGGCGATCGTGGTCAAGAAGGGCAGCCCCGTCAAGGCGATCGGCGACCTGGCGGGCAAGACCGTCGCGGTCAACGCGCTGCAGGGCGTCAACGACCTGGTGCTCCGCGCCGCCATGGAGAAGGCCGGCGGCGACCCCGGCTCGCTGAAGTTCCTCGCCCTCCCCTACCCCGACATGCGGGCGGCCCTGGAGGGCGGGCGCGTCGACGCCGCGTTCCTCATCGAGCCGTTCCTGAGCGGCGCGAGCGCGGCCGGCGACGAGGTGGTCCTGCGCAACCCGCAGGGCGATCTGGCCGGCAAGGGCACGGCCTTCTCCACGTACTTCTCCTCCAGGTCCTACGTGCAGGAGCACGCCAAGACGGTGGACGACTTCGTCGCGGCGCTCAGGGAGGCCAACGAGTACGCCCAGGCCCACCCGGACGAGGTGCGGAAGATCATCCCTACTTTCACGGCGATCAAGCCGGACGTCGCGGCGAAGATGGCCATCGCCGACTACCGGACCGACGTGGACGAGAAGACCTTCGAGGTGCTCGGCGGCTTCATGAAGGAGTACGGCTGGATCAAGCAGGCTCCCGATCTCAAGAGCCTGATCCGCCGGACGCCGTGACCCGCCGGGTCCGAACGTCGTACGGAGGCCGTCCTGTGGCGGCCTCCGTACCCGTTCTCGGGCCCGTTCTCAGCGCTCCTCACGCACCGCGCGCAGGAGGGCGGCGAGCAACCGCTCGTCGATGCCCCCGGAGGGGGCGTTGACGCCGGTCGAGACGAGGATGTGGTCCACCAGGTCGGCGAAGACCCGCACGTTGTCCGGGGTGACACCGCTGGCGAGCGCGAGCGGACGGTCCCCCAGCCCCGACCTCAGCGCCTCCAGTTTGGCGCGGCCGGCGGCCTGGCCGGTGCCGGGGCCGGACGTCGTCGGCACGTCCACGTGGTCGCGGACGGCGCGCGCGAGGTCGGGCAGCACGGCGTCGGGCACCGGGTCCTGGTACTTGAAGGCCACGCCGCCGAACTGCAGGCCGTGCCAGCCGATGCCCGCGCGCAGGGCGGCGAACCGCTCGAACTCCGGCTCCGGCCCGCCGAGGCCGACCGCGGCCCGGTCCGTCCAGAGCGCGTCGAGCGGCACGCCGCCGGGGAAGGCCTCGTGCAGGAGGGCCAGCGAGGCGTGCGGGCCGCGCTTGATGACGTTGGCCCCCAGGAACAGGCCGGGGTGGCGCTCGCGCGCCGCGGCCACGCACCGGAAGAGGCGGGCGTCGTCGGCGTCGTGGTCGATCAGGAACACGCCGTCCACGTCGTGCGCGACGGCCTTGCCGATCTCGGCGAGCATCTGCGCGACGCCGGCCACGTGGATCACCGGGTGGATCCGGGGCGCGCGTCCCGTGCTCATCGAACTCATCGAATCCCCTCTCCGCCCGCTTGAAGGCGCCGGCCAAAAGGGTAACATCTCAACCCTCTGCTATGTCTATCGAAGGAGGACGGATGGGGACCCGCAGCGAGGCCGCCCGATGACGTCCGGCGGCCCCATCGCGATCATCGGCAGCGGGATCAACGGGCTCGTCGCCGGGGCGCTGCTGGCCAAGGCGGGCCGCAGGGTCGTCGTCTTCGAGCGTGAGGCGCGGCCGGGCGGGCTCGTGGCCACCGAACCGCTGACGCTCCCCGGCTACCTCCACGACACCTTCAGCTCCTGGCACGGCACCTTCCTCGGCGGCCCCGCCTGGCCGCTGCTGGCGGCCGAGCTGCGCGGGCGGGGGCTGCGCTGGCGCGCGGCCGAGGACGTCGTCACCGCCACGGTCCGCCGCGACGGCGACGTCGTGCTCCTGCACCGCGACCCCGAGCGCACCGCGGCCGGCCTGCCGTCCGGCGACGGGCGGGCGTACCTGGCCGAGCTGGCCCGCATCCGGGCGCTCGCCCCCCACCTCGGCGGGATCCTCAACCACGACCCGCGCTCGCCGGCCGCCATGCGGGGGCTGCTCGGCGTCGCCCGCACCGTGGGCCTGTTCGGCATGAAGGAGTTCGTCCGAGACGCGCTCTCCAGCGGCCACGGGTTCGCGTCCCGGCGCTTCGCGGGCGGGGACGTGGAGGCGCTGCTCGCCCCCTGGCTGCTGCACGCGGGGCTCGCCCCCGGCGGGGCGACCGGCGGCGTGGCCGGCATGCTCATGCTGTCGGGCCTGCACCGGGCCGGGCTTCCCGTGCTGGAGGGCGGCGCCGGCCGCCTGGCCGAGGCGCTGCGCGGCGTCATCGAGGACCACGGCGGCGAGGTGCGGGTGGGCGCGGAGGTCACCCGCGTGAAGACCAAGGGCAGGCGGGTCGGCGGCGTGGTCGCGGCGGGCCGGTTCTTCGCGGCCGGGCAGGTCCTGGCGTCGGTGACGCCGCGGGCCCTCTACGGCGGCCTGCTCGCCGACGCCGGCGCCGTGCCGGCCCGGGTGCGTGCCGAGGCGTCCCGGTTCCGGCACGGGCGGGCCGCCATGCAGATCCATCTCGCCCTGACCGAGCCGCTCGCCTGGCGGCGGGCCGAGCTGGGCGCCGTCCCCCTCGTCCACCTGTGCGACGGCGGGGCGGGGGTGGCGCTGGCCTGCGCCGAGGCGGAGGCGGGGCTGCTTCCCGCGCACCCGACCATCGTGGTCGGGCAGCAGTACGTCCTGGACCCGAGCCGGGTGCCGCCCGGCGGCGCGGCGCTCTGGATCCAGCTCCAGGAGGTGCCCCGCCATCCGACCGGCGACGCGGCCGACCGTACGGAGACGCTGGACGGCTGGACCCCCGAGCTGGTCGAGCGGTACACCGGCCGCGTGCTCGACCGGATCGAGGCGCACGCGCCCGGCCTGCGCGCGCGGATCGCGGCCATGGCCGTCCTCCCGCCCGCCGAACTGGAACGCCGCGACGTCAACCTGGTGGACGGGGACCCGTACGGCGGCGCCACCGACCTCGACCAGAACCTCGTGTGGCGGCCCCTCGGCTCGACCCGGTCGCACCGCACCCCGGTCAAGGGCCTGTGGCACATCGGCGCCAGCACCCACCCGGGCCCCGGCCTGGCCGGCGCCAGCGGGTACGCCGCCGCCGCCGACCTCCTCGGCGGCCCCCAGCGGCTCCGCACGGCCCTGCGCGCCCGCGCGTAGCGGCAGGCGCGCGGTCCGGGCCGCCGGACTCCCCGCCTCGGCGAAGGCCAGAAGGGCGCTCCTCCACGGCGGGACGGGACCTAAGTAGACACCTTTCCGGAGTTAGGTGTTGAATGTTTCTGTACGAAGCTTTGAAGGAGCGCTCACATGTCAACCGACCCCGGGGGCCCGCAGGCGCCCGCCCGCAGCAGGCTGATCCTCCTCGGCAGCGGCGGCGGCCCGACCATCCACAAGAACGAGAGCAGGCACGGCCCGGCCAACGTCGTGGTCGTCGACGGCGTGCCCTACCTCGTGGACTGCGGCGAGGGGGCGCCGCACCAGTTCGTCCGGGCGGGGCTGTCCTTCACCGAGGTGGACAACGTCTTCGTCACCCACCAGCACTTCGACCACAACAGCGAGCTGGGGAACTTCCTCGCCTACACGTGGTTCGCCGGCCGCCGCGCGCCCGTCGACGTCTGGGGGCCGCCCCGCCTGGTGGGCCTGCTGGCCGACTACGCGCGCCTGAACGAATTCGACTTCCGGCTGCGGGAACAGGAGACCGGCCGGCCTCCCTTCGACCCCATCCCCCGCCCGCACGAGTTCGAGATGAGCGGGCCCATCGAGCGGGAGCCCGTCGTGGTGATGAGCGACGAGCGCGTCAGCGTCAGCGCCATCCGGGTCAACCACGGGCTCGTCCCGTCGGTGGCCTACCGCTTCCGCACGCCCGACCGCGACATCGTCTTCAGCGGCGACCGCGGCGGACAGGACGACATCGCCGGCTTCTCCCGAGGCGCCGACGTCCTCGTCCACGAGGTCCTGCACTACGAGGCCATGCTACAGACCTTCCCGGCCGCGCCCGAGGCCGTGCTGCGCCACTACCGCGAGGACCACACCTCTCCGGAGGACGTGGGGCGCATCGCGACCGAGGCGGGCGTGCGGACCGTCGTGCTCAACCACATCCTGCCCGACAACGACCTCGTCGGCGACGACGAGTGGGTGCGCCTCGTGGCGAAGACGTTCGACGGCGAGATCCTGCTCGGCACCGACCTTCTGGAGATCTGAAAGTGACCGCCACCACGCCGCTCGGCTCCCTGCTCGCCGCGCTGTCCGACGGTGAGGTCGACCTGGTCGACCTCACCCAGCCGCTGTCGGAGGGCACGCCCGTCATGCGCGTGCCCGAGCCCTTCGTCAACACCCGCGGCCTGCGCATGCGGGAGATCTCCCACTACGACGAGCGCGGCCCGCGCTGGCGCTGGCACGACCTGGAGCTCGGCGAGCACGTGGGCACGCACCTGGACGCCCCGATCCACTGGGTCAGCGGGCAGGGCGGGGAGGACGTCGCCGGCGTGCCGCTGCGGCGCCTGGTCGGCCCGGCCGTCGTCATCGACAAGTCCGCGGAGGCGGCGGCCGACCCCGACTACCTGCTCACCAAGGAGGAGCTGCAGGACTTCGCGCGCGAGCACGGGCCGCTGCCCGACGGCGGCTGGCTGCTCTACCGGACCGGATGGGACGCCCGCGCCCACGACGTCGCGCTGTTCCTCAACAACGCCTCCGGGCGCCCCCGCACCCCCGGCATCGCCCCGGAGTGCGCCCGGTGGCTGGCCCAGGAGACCGGGATCGTCGGCGTCGGCGTCGAGACGGTCGGCACCGACGCGGGCGCCTCGCCCACCTTCGACCCGCCGACCCCGGTGCACTACTACATGCTCGGGGCGGGCAAGTACGGCGTCACCTCGCTGACGAACCTCGACAGGCTGCCGCCGCGCGGCGCCGTGGTGATCGTGGCGCCGCTGCGCCTGGTCGGCGGCACGGGCAGCCCCGCCCGCGTGATGGCGCTGGTCCCCCGCGCCGCCGGCGGGCCGCGCCGCGACTGACCCGGCGCGCGGACGACGACGCCCCCGGAAGCCCTTGTGAGGCTTCCGGGGGCGTCGGTCTTCGCCGGGGTCATTGGGCGGGGGTGAAGACGGCCCCCTTCACGCTGTCCTTGCCGGCGCCGAACCGGTACTTGTCCAGCATGCCCGCGACCTTCTCCAGCACGCCGGCGTCGAGCTTGACGTTGTAGTCCGGCAGCCTGACCTTCTCCACCCGGTCCGCCGGGAGCCCGGTGTACTCGGTGAGCGCCTTGCGCACCGCCTCGGGATGGTCCACCGAGTACCGGCCCGCCTTCTCCAGCGCCCGCGTGAACTTGGCGACGACCGCGGGGTTCTGCTTGGCGTAGTTCTCGTTGGTGAACCAGTAGTTGTACGGCATCTGGTCGCCGAGGACCATCCCGTAGTAGGAGCCGATGCTCACCGCGCCCTTGGACTCCAGCTCGGTCACGAACGGCTCCAGCTCGGTCACCGCGTCGACCCGGCCGCTGGTGAGCGCGTCCGGCATGTCGGCGAAGGGCAGTTGCAGGAACCGGACCTTGCCGGAGTCGCCGCCGTCCTGGTCGACGAGCTGCCGGATGAACAGCTCAAGCTGGTTCTTGACCGCGACGACGCCCACGGACTTGCCGGTGAGGTCGCGGAACCGGGTGATCCCGCTCTTGGGCATCACGAGGGTCTGGCTGTTGTTCAGCTTCGGATCCGCCGTGGTGCCCGCGGCCGCGGCCACCGCGACCAGCGGCAGGCTCTTGGCGCGGCCGAGCAGCACCACGGTGTCGGCGCCGTGGCCGAACTGCGAGCTGTTGCTGACGACCGACGCCACGTTCGCCGGGCCGTTGGCGGACAGCGTCGGCTGGACCGTCAGGCCCTCGGCCTTGAAGAAGCCCTGGTCACGGGCCACGTAGAGCATCGCGGCCTCGGCCGAGGGCACGACCGACACCGTGAG